>JAILZP010000017.1 GCA_023512435.1 Peptococcaceae bacterium
CGGTGCCGGCGCAGGTGGGCCTTCACCCGGGCCACCATTTCAAGGGGGTCGAAGGGCTTTTTAATGTAATCATCACCACCCACTCCCAGGCCAAGGGCAACGTCCATGGTCTCGCTCTTGGAAGTAAGAAAGATGACCGGCACGTCTGTTTCACTGCGGATTTCACGGCAAATTTCCAGTCCGTCCAGTTCCGGCAACAGGATATCCAGGATAATCAGGTCCGGCCTCTCCCGGCGAATTATCTCCATGGCGGTATAGCCGGTTCCGGCGGTGATAACCTGAAAGCCTTCCCTGGACAGGTAATGGGTAATCAGTTTCTGAACAACAGCTTCATCGTCGACCACCAGTATTTTTTCTCCCGCCAAATCTTACACCTGCCGTTTCCCTGTGTGCATTATAAACTTCGCCTGGTCGCCCTTATATCAATTTATTCAGCGATTCCCTGTTTTTTTTCTTACAGCCGGCCGGACAAGGGGTTATTAACAGGTTTTGTTTTCCGGCACAAATGTTGACCGGTCTTTCTGTCAAATATTCTACCAAATAGAAGCATAATTTTAAATAAATTACTTTATTAATGGTAAAAAGTGTTTCTTTTTCTGCTCCGGCAGATGGCGGAGCGGAATATTTTTTTGTGGACGTTGCTCTTTTTGAGAGGAATTTTCCAATAAAGAAGGAAATATTGCCGGTATTGTTGAATGCCGCCTAAAATAAGCCCTTCTTTCGGGGTGTTCCTATGATCGGATTGGGCAAAAGAATAATGCTTGCAGCCCTGTGCGCGGCAGGACTCTTCCTGGCCTTTCTGTATTTCCAGTGCCGGTCCGCGGAGGAAGGGGCGCGGCCCCCCGAGGCCGTGGACGGTGTTCTGGACCTGACCGGCTGGGACTTTCAACGGCAGGGGGTGGTGCAGCTGGAGGGATGCTGGGAGTTTTACTGGGAGCAGCTGCTGACCCCCGGAGACTTTGAAAGTGAACCGCAAAAAACCGGCTTTATCGAAGTGCCGGGCCTGTGGAACGGGTACACCGTCAGCGAAGGGGGCGCCGCCCGGCGCCTGTCCGGCGACGGCTACGCCACCTACCGGCTGATCATCAAGACATCCGCTCAAAACGACCTGCTGGCCTTGAAAATCCTGGACTTCGCCACTTCCTACCGGCTGTGGGTGAACGGGAAACTGCTGGCGTCCAACGGCCGGGTGGGAAAAAATGAAGCGGAGGCGTCCCCCCAGGCCTTTCCGCTGCTTGTTAATTTTGTCAACGACCGGCAGGAGATCGATCTGGTTTTGCAGATCGCCAACTTCACCCATAGTAAGGGCGGGATCTGGACCGGGATTTCCCTGGGGACCGCCGGTCAGATCCAGGCCCTGCGGGAAAGGCAGATCGCCGGCGGACTTTTTCTCGGCGGCGCCCTGGCGATTATGGCCGTTTACCACCTGGGGCTGTTCATGCTGCGCCGGAAGGATCGATCCACCCTTTTCTGCGCTCTGCTGTGCCTGCTGGTGGCCGTGCGTTCCAGTGTGACCGGGGAGATCGTCATCCTGGACCTTTTTCCCGGTATCGGCTGGCACCTGCTCTATGTGCTGCAGTACCTGGCCTTTTACCTGGCCGTGCCCGTTTTTGGGCAGTTTATCCACTTGCTCTACCCTGATGAAACCTCACGCAGGTTCACCCGGTCCGGCTGGGTGATCGCGGCGCTGTTCAGCCTGACCGTAATCGTCTTCCCGGTGAAAATTTATTCAAAATTCATCCTGTGGTATGAACTCTACACCATCCTCTTTCTGTTGTACACCGCCCTGGTGGTACTGGTCCGGGCGGCCCTGAAAAAAAGGGAAGGCGCGGCGTATTTTATCCTGGGCGCCGTTGCTATGGCCCTGGCGGCGGTCAACGACACCCTCGTGGCCAACGACGTGCTGGACGGTCCGTACGTCATCGACTTCGCCCTTTTCATTTTCCTGTTCTTTCAGGCACTGGTCCTGTCCATGCGTTTTTCCAGGGCCTTTGCCACAGTGGAAAAACTGTCCGGTGAACTGGAGGCGTACAGCCGCACCCTGGAGCAAAAAGTGCGGGAGAGGACCAGCGACCTGGAGCGGGCAAAGCAGGACGCCGACGCGGCCAACCGGGCCAAGAGCGACTTCCTGGCGGTGATGAGCCACGAGATCCGTACCCCCATGCACGGACTCATGGGTATGGCCGAACTCCTGATGGAGACCCCCCTGAATGAGGAGCAGCGGGAATACGCCGCTGTTATCAACGAATCCTCGGAGATACTGCTGGCCATTATCGACGATATCCTGGACTTTTCCAAGATCGAGGAGGGCAAGCTGGCCCTGGAAGAAGCCGGCTTCGACCTCCGGCAGGTGGAAAGAAGGGTGGCCGGCCTGTTCGCGCCCAAGGCCGGGCTGAAGGGCCTGCTTTTCGCCTCCGCCGTCGACCCGGCGGTGCCCCGGGTCCTGCGCGGCGATCCCCTGCGCCTGGGCCAGGTGCTGCTGAACCTGGTGGGCAACGCCGTGAAATTCACCGAGCGGGGGGAAGTATTCCTGCGGATCTTTGTGGAGAAGCGGGAGGGCGACACCGCCACCATACGGTTTGAGGTGCGGGACACCGGCCCGGGCATCCCGGAGGGCATCAGGAACAGTTTGTTCGACCCCTTTACCCAGGCCGACGCCTCCACCGTTCGCAGGTTCGGCGGCACCGGCCTGGGGCTGTCCATCTGCCGGCGCCTGGTGGAACTGATGAAAGGGGAAATTGGCTTCGTCAGCGAGGAGGGGCGCGGCGCAACCTTCTGGTTCGCCGTTCCTTTCAAGGTGGGAGATGAAGCTGAAATACCGGCAAAAAACGACACTGCCCTTTTCGGGCGCCTGCCGGGGTGGACGCAAAACCCCGGGCCCGTCCTGGTGGCCGAGGACTCCCCCGTCAACCGGAAGCTGATTCTCGCCCAGCTTAAAAAACTGGGGCTGGAGGCCGAGGTGGCGAACGGCGGGCGGGAGGCGGTGAGGGCCGCTGCCCGGACCGCCTACGCTTTGATCCTGATGGACTGCCAGATGCCGGTGATGGACGGCTATGAGGCCGCCAGGAGCATCCGCCGGCTGGAAGAGCGCCTGGGGCGGCATACCCCCATCGTGGCCACCACCGCCGGCGCCACCCGGGGAGAACGGGAGAAATGCCTGGCCGCCGGGATGAACGACTACCTGTGCAAACCCGTCCGGCTAGCCGACCTGCACAGGACGCTGGCCCGCTGGTTGCCGGCGCCGGGCGTTTCCCCGGCGCCGGACATGGATGATGCGGCCGCCGCCGGTAAGAGCGGGGCGGTGGCGGCGACTAAAACGTCCTTTGGTTACGGGGGGCTTGGGGAACTGATGAAGGTAACCGGCGGTGACGCCTGCCTGGCGGCTGAGTTAATGGAAACTTTCTTGCAGGACATGCCGGTCAAACTGGCCCGGCTGAATGACGCCCTGGCCCGGACGGACGCCGCCGGGGCGTGCCTGGAGGCCCACGGCATGAAGTCCAGCGGCGCAATCGTGGGCGCCGCCCGCTTCGCCGCCCTGTGCCGGGAACTGGAGGACCTGGCCGGATCAGGTGATCTGGCGGGAGTAAGGGAACTGGCTTTAAAAGCTGAGGAAGAATACGGGCAGATTGCAGAACAGTTGCGGGTTTTGCTGGATAAAAGTAAAAAACATTGCTAAAAATAGCAGCCGATAAATTCTTTAGCCCCCAAGAATTAAAATGCCCTTGCCGGATTTGCCGGCGGGGGTTTTTGTCTGTAATTTTCAAGGTAATGAAAATACCGCTGCGGCGTATCAACAGAAAAGTTAAATAAAAAAACGAGTTGGTGATCAAAATGAGCGAAAGGGTAAAAAACGTGACCCGTTCATGAAATCATCAGAAAGTTTCCATTATATTCCTAAGGGAGCCGGTGTCAGGTCCGCCGATAAATTTTTCTAAAAAACGTGTAATGAAAACCGGCCGCAAACGTATTGACTTGTAAGCATTTGAAAAGGAGAAGAAAAGTGAAAAATCGTCTGTGCCGTGTATTTGCCGCCATCCTGCTGGCGGCGGTGCTGGCCCTGGCCGGCTGCGCCCGGGCCGGGCTTCCTGATAAGCCGGAGGAAGCAAGCCGCCCGGGGGACACTGTTTTTCAGGTGTCCACCATCAATGCCCTGCTGCAGGGTATCTATGACGGGGAAATAACCTGCGGGGAGCTGAAGAAACAGGGCGACCTGGGTGTCGGTACCTTCGACGGACTGGACGGGGAAATGGTTATGGTGGATGGAGAGATCCTGCAGGTTAAAGCCGACGGAAAAGTCCTCCCCGCCGCGGACGGAGAAAAGGTCCCCTTTGCCGCGGTCACTTTTTTCAGAGCCGATCTTACGCAAGAGGTGCGGGAGGTGGCCGGCTGCGATCAGTTGCAGCGGATGCTGGACGGCCTGGTCGCCAACCGGAACCTCTTTTGCGCCATTCGCGTTGACGGCACGTTTTCCCACGTTAAAACCAGAAGCGTGGCCAGGCAGGCGAAGCCCTACCCTCCACTGGCGGAGGCCGTCAAAAACCAGTCGGAGTTTGAAATGCGCGACGTCAGGGGAACCGTGGTGGGTTTTTACTGTCCGCCATACGTCCAGGCCCTCAATGTGCCCGGCTACCACCTGCACTTTGTGACGGGAGACCGCAGGCAGGGCGGCCACCTGCTGGATTGCAGCCTGCGGGAAGGGACAGTGCAGGTGGATTCTGTCCGGGGATTTCACATGATGCTGCCCGCCGGTGTTGATTTCGCCCGGGCGGACCTGACCGCCGGCCGGAAGGAAGAATTGAAAAAGGTCGAGTCAGAGTGAACCTCGAGCTTATGAGATCAGGCGGAGGTTCTTCTCCGCCCGGCGGATGTTTCCTTGCAGCGCGGTTGACCGGCGCCGGAAGGGTGGGGGAAATATGAACGATCAAAAATGGGCCGAACGATTCTGCCGGGAGGTAGACAGGATTATACAGGGTGAAGGGGCGGCACCGGAGCCTGCCGGCCCGGTGCCGGAGGAATACAGAAGGGCGCTTGACCTGGCCAGAGTCCTGGCGGAGACGGACTTCAGCGACCAGTGCGGGGCGCTGCGGGGTCTGCGCCGCCGCCTGCTGGATATGTTTACCGCGCCCGGGATAGAAGGCGCCGGTATAACTGAACGCGCCTTTGCGGAACTTGCCGACGAAGAACTGGAGAATGTGGCCGGCGGAACGGAAAAAGGACAAAAGGAGACCTGTTCTTTGTGCAACTGCAGGCGCAGCGGCGGCGCGATCACGGGTGACACCTGCCCCGAATGCGGCCACCCCCGGGAGTTTCACCCCGCGTAAATACTTGATTGGCCCGTGGCGGAGGAATAACGGAGTGTTAAAAAGTAACGGCTGGAGAAAAACAATCTTCCTGCTTGCGGCGGCCATTTTACTTTTTTTGCTGGCAACCCGGCTGAACGGCTGTTTTAATAAAAGCGCCCGGGAGGACATTGTCATCGGCCTGGCCTGGCCTTTCGCCACCAAAAACAGCATGCTCAGGGAAGGGGTTGAACTGGCTGTCGATGAGATAAACGGCCGGGGCGGCATTGAGGGCAGGAAAATACGTCTGGTGGAAAAAGATGATGAAGGCACCGTTACCGGCGGGGTGAACGTTGCCCAGTCTTTTGCCAAAATTCCCGGCCTCGTGGCGGTGATCGGCCACAGGGCCTCTTTCGTCTCCATTGCGGCTTCGGCGATTTACGAGGAAGCCGGGATCCTGATGCTGTCCCCGGCTTCCACAGCCCCCAGTCTTACCCAAAGAGGGTACAAACTGGTTTTCCGCAATATTCCCAGCGATGATGAAATCGCCAGGCAGATGGCCCTGTACGCGGCCGGGCGCGGCCACCGCCGGATGGCCGTTTATTATTCGGAAGACTCTTACGGCCTGGGCCTGGCCAACTCCTTTGAAGACCACGCCAAAAAAGCGGGCATAAAAATTATCGACCGCATTTCCTACTATGCGGATCAGGAAGACATGGCAAGAATTGGCGAAAAGTGGAAGGCCCTTGATTGTGACGGCGTATTCGTGGCCCATTACATGCCTGACGGGGCGGAATTCATAGCCGACGCGGCAAAGGCCGGGATCACGGTGCCGTTTCTGGCCGGTGACGCCATGGACACACCGGATCTTTGCGAAATTGCCGGAAAGGCCGCGGAAGGCACGGTGGTGGGTTCCATTTTCAACCCCGGGGACCCCCGGCTGGAGACAAAACAGTTTATTGAAAAGTTTTCTCAAAAATACAACACCGCGCCCACTCCTTACGCAGCCCAGGGGTATGACGCCGTTCACCTGCTGGCCGCGGCCATTGAAGAGTCCGGTTCCACGGACCCGCGGGCCGTGGCCGGAAAACTCCGGACCTTTAAAGACAGGCCCGGGGCGTCGGGCACCCATACATTTACAGAAAACGGGGATGATGCGGGAGACCTGGTTGTCAAGAAGGCCGTTCACAATGGTGAGTTTCAATTCATTGATTGACAGGTGACCATGATGAGGCAGGATTTGTTTCGCAAGGTGGCCCTTGATAAGCTGTCCTCCCCGGAGCAGCTGGACCAGCTTATTACGGTTACCAGCCCCAGGGCGTGGTTTGCCCTCGCCGCCATCGGCGCGATAATGGTTGCGGCCGCTTTGTGGGGTATTTTCGGAAGTATCCCCACCAAGGTATACGGTCAGGGAATCGTTACGATGAGTTACGGTGTATATAACATCATTCCCGCCGGTTCGGGCCGGATTACCGATATCAGGGTTTCAGCGGGGGACCCGGTGAAAAAGGGGGACGTGGTTGCAAGAATTGAGCAGCCCCAGTTGGTGGATCAAATTAACGATTTGAAGGACCAGTTGGAGAACTTGAAAAACCTTGATGTAAATGAAGCCGGCCGGGGGGAGAAAAAATTTCTGGGGCCGGAGCTGTACGAACTGTACGATCTTGCCGGGAGAATAAGGGAAGCAAGGGCTGTCCTGCCCTATGAGGAAATCAACTACAAAAATGCGGTATCCGGCAAAGAGCACGAAATAGAGATTGCCAGAATAACCCTGGACCAGGCCAGGGTCAATGAGTCAAACAAGCGGGAATATGTTGACAAATTAACCCTGCTTTATGAAAACGGCGCAATTTCCGGGCTTGATCTGGCCAACGCGAAAAAAGACCTGGATCTGCTGCGGCTGCAAACCCGGGCGGCCGAAGAAGCCCTGGCCAAATTGACGGCGGGCGAGTGGGAGGAAACCATTATCACCTACAGGGCGAAACTGCAGCAGGCACAATTGCAGCTGCAACTGCTGGAGGATCGGTTTGAGACCACTAAGGCGGTAAAAATATCGGAGACGGAAGAGAGAATAAAAAAGCTGCAGGATGATCTGAAGCTTTCCTCGGAAGTGATTTCCCAGGTGGACGGGCGGGTATTGGAGGTGAGGTGCAGCAAGGGTGATATAGTTCAGCCGGGAACGCCCCTCTTCAGCCTGGAGCGCCGGGGAAGGACGATAAAAACAGAAGTGGTGATGTACGTGCGGGCGGAGGAAGGAAAAAAGATCATGCCGGGTATGGAGGCGATGATTTCGCCGACCACGGTCAAAAAAGAAGAATACGGATATATGCTGGGCAGGGTGGTTTCGGTGTCCGAGTATCCCGCCACCGGCCAGGGGATGCTGCATACCCTGGGCAATGAAGACCTGGTGCGGAAGCTTGCCGCCCAGGGCGCGTCCCTGGAACTGCATATCGATTTAATTGCCGACGACTCCACCCAGAGCGGTTTCAAGTGGACTTCTCCCAAGGGACCCCCGCTGAAAATCAACAGCGGCACCCTTTGCGACGGATCGGTGAAAATTATGGAACAAAGACCGGTCAGTCTGGTTATTCCCGCGCTGAAAAAAACTCTCTCATTAAATTGACTTAATGAAAGCCGATGGGGGGAGGGGCGAGAGTGGAACGGGTAAAGGTTCCCACCGTGCTGCAAATGGAGGCCGTGGAATGCGGGGCGGCTTCCCTGGCCATGGTTTTGGCCTACTGGGGCAGGTACGTGGCGCTGGAGGAGCTGCGCATCGCCTGCGGTGTTTCCCGGGACGGCAGCAAGGCCAGCAACATTTTAAAAGCGGCGCGGAAATACGGACTGGAGGCCAGGGGCTACCGGAGGGAACCGGAAGATCTGAAGCGAATGAAACTCCCTGCCGTTATACACTGGAACTTTAATCACTTCCTGGTGCTGGAGGGTTTCAGCAAGGGAAAGGTTTTCCTCAATGACCCCGGAAGCGGTCCCAGATCCGTTACGGAGGAGGAGTTCGATCAGTCCTTTACGGGAATTGTGCTGGCCTTTGAGCCTGGTCCGGACTTTGTTAAAAGCGGCGGCAAGCCGGGTATGCTGACGGCCCTGAAAAAGCGGCTGGAGGGTTCCCGGGGGGCCTTGACCTATGTCATCCTGGCGGGGCTTTTGCTGGTTGTTCCGGGCCTTGTAATCCCCGTTTTCTCAAGGGTTTTTGTGGATGATATCCTGCTGGGCGGCAAAGGGAACTGGCTTATTCCCCTGCTGCTGGGAATGGGGTTTACAGCGGTGTTAAGGGGAATCCTGACCTGGATCCAGCAATACTACCTGGTCAGGCTGGAAACCAAAATCGCCCTGAACACCACGGCCCGGTTTTTATGGCACGTGCTGCGCCTGCCGGTGGAGTTCTTTGCCCAGCGCTATGCCGGTGATATTTGCTCCAGGGTGCAGAGCAACGACAGGGTGGCCCGGTTGCTGTCGGGGCAGCTGGCCACCAATGCCCTGAACTGTGTCATGGTTGTTTTCTATTTTGTCCTGATGGCCTGGTACAATCTGTGGCTGGCGCTGGCGGGGGCCGCGGCGGCCGTGGCGAACATCCTGTATCTGCGGTATGCGGCCGGGAAGAGGGTGGACCAGAACCGGAAACTTTTGCAGGACGCGGGAAGAATGAACGGCGTCGCCATGTCCGGCCTGCAGATAATTGAAACCCTGAAGGCGACGGGGTCGGAATCCGACTTTTTTGCCAAATGGTCGGGATACCAGGCCAAAGCGCTGAACGCGGAGCAGGAACTGGGGGTTTCCACCCAGTTTTTATCGGCCGTTCCCTCTTTCCTGACTACCCTTACCAATACCGTGGTCTTGGTTTTGGGCGGCTTTTTAATTTTTAGCGGTGAGATGACCATCGGGATGCTGGTGGCTTTTCAAAGCCTGATGACCAGCTTTCTGGATCCGGTTACCGGCCTGGTGGGCCTGGGCAGTCAGCTTCAGGAAATGGAAGGGGATATGAACCGCATTGATGATGTGTTGAAGTATCCCGCGGACAAACAGATCAGGGAGGATACCCCGGCCGCCGGTGACGGGGTATCCGGCGAAAAGCTGGAAGGGTTTGTTGAGCTGCGTGGTCTGACCTTCGGGTACAGTCCTTTGGAACCTCCTTTAATTGAAAATTTTAATTTAAAACTGACGCCGGGATCCCGGGTGGCCCTGGTGGGGGGGTCGGGCAGCGGGAAATCCACGGTGGCGAAACTGGTTGCCGGCATTTACAAACCCTGGTCCGGGGAAATTTTATTCGACGGAAAAGCAAGGGAAAACATTCCCCGGGCGGTCATCAATCATTCCCTGGCCATGGTGGACCAGGATATCAATTTGTTCCAGGGAACCGTCCGGGACAACATCACCCTGTGGGATAAGACCATTTCCGAATTCGACCTGATCCGGGCGGCCAAGGACGCCTTCATCCACGATGAGATCACCTCCCGGCCCGGCGGCTACGATCATCCGCTGGATGAGGGGGGGAGCAACTTCAGCGGCGGGCAAAGGCAGAGAATGGAGATTGCCCGGGCTCTGGCCGGCAATCCTTCCATCCTGGTGCTGGACGAGGCCACCAGCGCCCTGGACCCCCTGACGGAAAAGGTAATAGACGAGCGCATCCGCCGGCGCGGCTGCACCTGCATTATCATTGCCCACCGCCTGAGCACCATCCGGGATTGTGACGAGATTATCGTTATGGATCGGGGCAGGATTGTTGAGCGCGGAACCCACGAGGAACTGAGGGATTTAAACGGCCACTACGCAAAACTGATTCAAGCCGGTTAAACTCCTTCTGCCGTTTCAAATACAATAAGCCAATACTTTTTGTCTGGCGGGTATGCTGATGTTATCGGATTTTTTCCGGAAAGAAGGATCCCAGGTACAAGTGGAGGGAAACAGGCCCTTGCTGCTGACCGATCCCCAAAGTGTCTGGCTGGTGGAGAGCGGCAAGGTGACCGTTTTTTGCGCTGCCGTCAAAGGTGACGGGATTACCGGGGCAAGGAGTTTTTTGTTTGAAGTGGGGACGGGGGGGATCCTGTTCGGCCTCAACCCGGAAGAACCGGAGGAGAAGGGGGAGAGATTGGCCCTCCTGGCTTCGGGCCTGCCGGGTACCCGGCTTTGGCGCGTTGAACTGGTTGTATTTATTCAGCGGATGATACGGTCCGCTGACGCGGGCATGTTTATACCCCCGCTGGAACAGTGGGTGAAAGCCCTGGCCGGCAGCGCCGGGGCGGTGGAACCGCCGGAAGTCCTGCCGCCTTCCTCCGCCGGGGAACCGGTCCGGGTGAAATATGCGGCGGAAGGCGACGAACCGGTTACCCTGGAATCCTTTCACGGGGCATCCCTTAGGGCGTTGGCCGGCTGCCGCAGGCAGCGGGAGGAAGCGGAAAGGCAGCGTTTCCGGCAAAAGGCCGGGTATGACCGGCTGTATTTTGAAAAGGCCATAAAAGACATGGCGTCCGTTGCTCAACCCGGACTTAAGGATGACGTCCGCGAGGCAGTGGACGGGGACCCTCTCTTTACCGCCTGCAGTCTGGTGGGCCGGGCCATGAATATTAAAATTGTCCGTTCGCCGCTGGCTGTGAAGGGCATCTCCTCCAAGGATCCCTTAAGGGATATTGCCAGGGCCTCCCGCATCCGGATCAGGCAGGTGGCTTTGATAGGGGAGTGGTACAGCCGGGACAACGGTCCCCTGCTGGGTTTCATGGAGGACGACAACCGGCCGGTGGCCCTGATTCCCCTGTCGCCGTCCCGCTATCAGCTGCACGATCCCGCAAACAACACCGTGGAGCCGGTTAATCCCCAAATTGCCCGGCGGCTCAAACCCTTTGCCGTGGCCTTCTACCGGCCGTTTCCCAATAAAGTGCTGAAGCTGCGGGATGTTTTAATCTTCGGGGGCGAAAGCTGCTGGAAGCGGGACCTGCTGCTGGTCATATCGATGGGGGTGGCGGGCGGCCTGTTGAGCATGGTTATCCCCATTGCCACGGGAATCATATTTGACACCATCATTCCCGGGGGGGAAAAGGCCCAGCTCCTGCAGATCGCCTTTTTCCTGGGCGCCAGTGCCCTGGCCGGGCTGCTGTTTCAACTGACCCGCTCCCTGGCCATGCTGCGGCTGGAGGGAAAAATGGAAGGGGCGATCATGGCGGCCGTCTGGGACCGGCTGCTGAGCCTGCCGGTATCCTTCTTCAAAGACTATACCGCGGGGGAACTGGCCATGCGGGCCATGGGCGTGAGCCAGATCCGCCGGATGCTGTCGGGTGTTGTCATAAACAACATTATTTCCAGCTTTTTCTCCCTGTTTAATTTCGGCCTGCTGTTCTATTACAGCGTCAAACTGGCCGCAGTGTCAACCGTCTTTATCCTGGCGGCCACGTTGATTATAACGGTGCTGGGCTACCGCCAGGTGCGCTATGAACGGCTGGTGGTCGACAAATCAAACCGGATTTCCGGATTAATGCTGCAACTGCTGACCGGGATAAGCAAGTTCAGGGTCACCGGGGCCGAAAAAAGGGCGTTTTATTTGATAACCAGAGAATTCAGCGATCAGAGAAGAATTGAGTATAAAAGCAAGATATTGGGCAGCCAGTTGGCCACCTTCCTGGCGGTCTTGCCGGTTATCACCTCCATGGCGGTTTTTTACGCCGCGGTGTCTTTGACCGGCGGCACGCTGGGGACGGGCAAATTTGTGGCCTTCAACTCGGCCCTGGCCGGCTTCATGGGTTCCATGGTGATGCTTTGCCAGTCCTTTCTTTTAGTTAACGCCGTTATTCCCCTGTATGAGAGGTCAAAACCGATACTGGAGGCACTGCCGGAATATGACGAGGCCAAAAGCGACGCGGGCGAACTGACCGGATCAATCGAAGTCAGCCACGTATCATTCCGCTACAGGGAAGACGGCCCCCTGGTCCTGGACGATGTTTCGGTGCAAATCGGAGTAGGCGATTACGTCGGTATCGTGGGCGCCTCGGGCAGCGGAAAATCCACGTTGTTCCGGATTCTGCTGGGGTTTGAAAAACCCGTTTCGGGACAGGTTTTTTACGACGGCCGGGCGTTGGAGAACCTGGATGTCAGCTCCGTGCGCAGGCAGCTGGGGGTTGTTTTGCAGAACAGCCAATTGATGTCGGGGGACATATACTCCAACATTGTGGGGGCCAACTATCATCTGACCATGGATGACGCCTGGGAGGCCGCTAAGATGGCCGGCCTCGACCAAGATATCCGGGAAATGCCCATGGGCATGTACACGCTGGTCAGTGAAGGGGGCACCACCCTGTCCGGAGGGCAAAGGCAGAGGTTATTAATTGCCAGGGCCATTGTCAACCGGCCCAGAATAATTTTTTTTGACGAGGCCACCAGCGCCCTGGACAACCGGACCCAGGCCGTTGTCGGCGAAAGCCTCGCGCAGTTGAAGGCAACCCGGATAGTCATAGCGCACCGCCTCAGCACGGTTATCAACTGCCATCAAATACTGGTCATGGACAAGGGCAGGATAGTGGAGCGCGGAACCTACAACGAATTGATGGAGCGGGGCGGTTTCTTTGCGGATCTGGCCAGGCGGCAGCTGGCCTAGGAGCCGGGACACTGTAACGCCCTTATAAACTTTCAGCAACCCCTTCACCGCTGCCGGGTGTTTTACAGATCCCCCCTTCGGCTTTTGGTAAAAAAATTTTTTAAAAAAGAAAATCAGTGTAATACTTTTTTGGCAAATATCGTAATACCGGTGAAAGGCAAAACTAGGCTGGAAAGGAGTTGAAACAAGCATGGATGAAAAGGAAAAAACTCTGACCCGGGCGGTACTTAAAAAGGAAATCATCAAGAAAGCCTTGGAAGATAATGACTTTAAGAAAGCTTTACTGGACAGTCCCAAGGAAGCTCTGGGACGATTAGGCTTGAAAGTCCCCGAAGAGATAGAGGTTAAGGTGGTTGAAGAGACGTCCAGGGTGGT
This sequence comes from Peptococcaceae bacterium, assembly GCA_023512435.1. GTDB lineage: Bacteria > Bacillota > Desulfotomaculia > Desulfotomaculales > Desulfocucumaceae > JAILZP01. The sequence continues at coordinate 13,249 of JAILZP010000017.1, forward strand.
GTACCTGGTCCTGCCGGTCAATCCCGAAGAACAGTTGAATGACAAGCAATTAGATATTGTGGCGGGTGGTTGTAATGCTTTCAATATTCCGCCGGGCGGCCCTACCCAGTGTCCGATGTTATGCGAAACCTTTATGAAATTCTAGGTACATCAACAGGGCCGGAGGTGCTTGAAAAACCATAAAAACCTGACGAGGTGCATTGCAGCATGAGTGAATATGAAAAGATGAATGAATATGAAAAGATGTATGAATCCTTTACGGAAAATGAAATCGACCGTATAGTGCAGTTAAAGCGGTTTTTTGAGCGTATCGATGGAGACAAGGCTTTTCGGGAGGCGGTAATCAACAACGCAATAACCCCCGCTCAGGAGGAAAGGCTTAGAAGCATAGGTGTCACCTTTGACCTGCCGGAGGTAGCCTTCCTGTGGGAAGCGGCGGATAAAGCCTATGCTTATATGATCGCCATGCTGAAAAACCGTGCGGACCAGCTCGATGCGGAAATATTGGAGATTGTGGACCGGTATCCCCTCTTGAAGTTGTGGGGCAGGCACCTGGAAAAAGTCTGTTCCTGCCCGTGCAAATATGATTCCATACCTGATTCGCACAATAAAAAATTCGCCGCCTGGCGAAAGAGGCGCATTGCCGCGGTGAAAAGCGAACTGGGCGCTTTCGGCTACCAGATCAGCCACGCGGTCTTTGCCTTTGAATTGAGCGACGGCTGCAGCGTGGGCTGCTGGTTTTGTTCCTTTGCCGCCAAAAAACTGAAAGGATTTCTGGACTATAACACCCGGCGTGATTATTTCCGCCGCATTGTCCAGCACTGTGTCGACCTGTTCGGCAAGGATCAGGCGGTCATGGCCCTGCCCTACTACTGCTCCGAACCCCACGACAATCCCAGCTACATTGATTTTATCAAGGATTACGAAGAACTCACGGGGGCCGTTCTCTGCACCTCCACAGCCGTGGGAGACGATATTTCCTGGGTGCGTCAACTGCTCGACTATTATAAAAAAGGCCCCTACCCCTGGCCCCGCTTAAGCGTACTGTCCGTGGAAATGCTCGATAAAATCCACGACGCTTTCAGCCCGCGGGAACTGCAGTACATACAGCTATTGATGCAGATGAAGGAACATCCGCGGCAAAAGGTTGCCGGCGGTCGCATCCTGAAGGAGATTGAGGGCCTGAGAGGGGAGCAGGACCTCAAAAACAGGGAGGAACTAAATGTTCCCCAGGGATCTATCGCCTGCGTCAGCGGCTTCCGCATCAACTTGGTGAGCAAAACCATTGAGCTTTTCAGCCCGTGTTTTACCAGTAAAAAGTGGCCATATGGCTACAGGGTGTTTGATGAAGCAGTCTATAACGATGAGCATGACTTCCCGGAAGTCGTCCAGGCAATGATCGAACGCAGCATGTTCCTGTCCCCTCCCCTCGACAAACCGTTGCGTTTCAGGGATGACACGGTATTCCGTCCCACGGAGGAGGGGTTTGACTTACTGACCCCCAGCCAGAGACATTACTTCAAGTCCAGGGAAACATGCGGTCCCCTGGGAGAGCTTATCGCCGCGGGGGAGAGTACCTATGCCCAGATAACCGGACAACTGGTGAAAAAGAACGGCGTCAATCCCATCGTGTTAAGGGCGGCAATACAAAAGCTTTTTGACGACGGCTTTATTGACGAAGTTTATTAAAGAAAGCGCGCAAAATTAAATTTAAGAAAAGGAGGAACAGGTAATGAGCGCTGAGGATCTGAAAAGATTTATGCAGTTTCTTGCGGAGAATGAGGAAGCGGCCGGCAAGGTGAAGGAGATAGGCGTTGATAATTTAGATGCCATAGTCGCCTACGGCAAGGAACTGGGCTATGAATTTGACAGGCAGGAACTGGAGGAACTGAGAAGCAAGGTTGCGGAACTCTATAAGGCCAGGATCAAAAAGAATCTGGAAAAGGCTGCCGCTCAGGTTAAGGAACAGCGGCCGGGGATGCAAAACCTGAACAGGTTTGTGCAACTGGTCGGCGAAAATGCGGAGATAGCCCAAAAAGTGCAGGAAATCAGTTTTGACGACCCAAAGGGCATTATTGCCTATGCCGGAGAGCTCGGTTTTGAATTTGACGAGCGGGACTTGGAGGAATTCGGAAACCGGATGCTGGAACAATCCGATGAGTTGAGCGAGGAAGAGCTGGAGCAGGTGGCCGGCGGGGCAGCACCTGTAATAGCGGTATTTTTGGCATCGGCAGCAGTTGTAGGGGTATCGGCAGTGGCAGTAGTGGGAGGGGTAGCAGGAGCGGCAGTTGGGATGGCAGCATTGGTAGGCAAGCATTTGTAGGAAATGAGAGAACCACAAATATTTTAAAAACAGGAGGAATTAAACGATGAGCGCTGAGGATCTGAAAAGATTTTTGCAATTTCTTGCGGAGAATGAGGAAGCGGCCGGCAAGGTGAAGGGGATGGGCGTTGATAATTTAGATGCCATAGTCGCCTACGGCAAGGAACTGGGCTATGAGTTTGACAGGCAGGAACTGGAGGAACTGAGAAGCAAGGTTGTGGAACTCTACAAGGCCAGGGCCAAAAAGAATCTGGAAAAGGTTGTCGCGGCCGCGGAAAAGGAACAACGGCCGGGGATGCAAAACCTGCACAGGTTTGTGCAACTGGTTGGCGAAAATGCGGAGATAGCCCAAAAAGTGCAGGAAATCAGTTTTAACGACCCCAAGGCCATTGTTGCCTATGCCGGAGAGCTCGGTTTTGAATTTGACGAGCGGGACCTGGAGGAGTTCGGAAGCAAGATGTTGGAAAAAGCCGATGAGTTAAGCGAGGAAGAACTGGACCAGGTGGCCGGCGGGGCGGTACCGGCAATATTGACCGTAGCTGCAGCAGGAGCAGTAGTAGCAGGAGTGGGAGCGGCGGGATTAGCGGGATTAGCGCTTGGAGTAGCCGCGGGAGTAGGAGCCGTGGTTGCAGCAGTACGCTAATGTGGCCGGTCCTCTGGGAACAGTCCTTCAGGAAGCGTTTCCGGCGCATGATGCCTCAATGGTAATATGATTAAAATTCTGGAACAGGAGGAATCGGGTAATGAGCATTGAGAGCTTGAACAAATTTTTGCAAATGCTTGCGGAGAATGAAGAGGCGGCCAATAAGGTAAAGGAGATAGGCCTTGAAAACGCTGAGGAGATAATCGCTTATGCCAGGAAACTGGGCTATGATTTTAACAGGCAGGAATTTGATGAACTGAGAAACAGGGTAATAGATATAAACAAGGCCAGGATCAAAAAGAATCTGGAAAAAGCTGCCGCCCAGGTCAAGGAACAGCGGACGGGGATGCAAAACCTGAACAGGTTTGTGAAACTGGTGGAAGAAAACAAGGATATAGCCAACAAGGTGCAGGAAATCGGTTTTGACGACCCCAAGGCCATTATTGCCTATGCCGGAGAACTCGGCTTTGAATTTGACGAGCAGGACTTGGAGGAATTCGGAAGCCAAATACTGGAACAATCCGATGAGTTGACCGAGGAAGAACTGGAGCAGGTGGCCGGCGGAGGAGTGCTTGCATTAGTGGTATTAGGATTGTACGCGGCAGGAGCGGCAGCGGTAGGAGTCGGGGTGGGAACCGCAGTAGGAGCGGCAATGGCAGGAGTGGCAGTAGGAGTAACGTCACTGGTAAAATGAATTTCAGACCCCCGCCTCAAAAAGGCAGGGGTCTGCGTTGCTTAGGGATGAATCCGGTTCCTACACCTGCTCAAAATTCCTTCTTCTTTCCCAGTCCGTGACGGATGCCAGAAAATTCTCTATCTCATATCTTGCCGCCCGGGCGTAATGGTCGATCACTTCCCGGCCGAACAGCTCCCGGGCGATTTCACTGTTTTCAAAATCCTTGAGGGCGTCCATCAAACTGGCGGGGAGCGCCCTCAAATCCTTCATTTCGTACGCGCTGCCGCGCACCGGCGGAAAGGGAAGGTTCATCCTGTGCTCAATGCCGTACAGGCCCGAGGCCAGGCAGGCGGCCAGCACCAGGTAGGGGTTGGCGTCGGCCCCGGGGATGCGGTTTTCAATGCGGAAGGATTTTCCCCGGCCGATCAGTCTAAAGGACAGGGTGCGGTTGTCAAAACCCCAAGAAAGGTTGCGGGGGGCGCCGAAGGTGGATCCGTACCGCTTGTAGGAATTGATGTAAGGGGCGTAGAAACACATCAACTCCGGGGCCAGCATGATCATGCCGGCAAGGAAATGTTTGCACGCCGGGGACATGCCGTGATCATCGTCAGGATCATAGAAAATGTTATCGCCCTTTTGGTCCCGCAGGCTCATATGCACGTGAAACCCGCTGGCGGGCTCTCCGGTCCTGTACTTGGCCATGAAGGTCACGGCCAGTTTTTCCAGGTCGGCCATTTCTTTTATCCCGTTTTTGTAAATAGCCGTTCTGTCGGCCATTTCCAGCGCGCCGGCGTATCTCAGGTTTACTTCCGCCTGGCCCCGTCCCCGCTCCGGCCTGGCCAGCTCCACTTCCACCCCAGCGCGGTTTAAATTGCGCCTGACTTTGCCGAGGAAATGTTCGTAACGGGACAGCTGGCGGATTGATTCCGCCGGCATGCGGGAAAGGGGCAGCAGGTCCCGGTAGTTTTTATCCCGGGCTGTTTCGGCGGTTTCATTGAAAATGTAAAATTCGATCTCCGAGGCCATGTCGGCCTGAAGCCCCATTTTTCCGGCCTTTTCCACCCGGCGCTTGAGGATGTTTCTCGGGGCTGCGCTTACGGGCGTACCGTCCTGGTGGAAAAGGTCGGCCATGACCATAGCCGTCTTCTCAAACCAGGGATATATGCGCAGGGTGGTCATGTCGGGGACGGCCCTGAGGTCCGGCAGGCCCGTTTGCCGGCCCGCCAGGGGATACTGCCCGCCCTCGTTCAGCTCTATGTCCCAGATCAGGTTGTTTGAACAGATGTTTATTCCATGAACCGCCTCGGAAAGAAAAAAATCAGCGCAGCACCTTTTGCCGAAAAGCCTCGCCTGCATATCGGCGGCGGCGATAATGACCGTGTCAATCTCACCGCGGTCGGCCATTGACTTGAGGGTGCTGATGTCCATATTGGCCACGGCAAATCCCTCCCGCGAAAATACTGTCATCCTGTCTTTCACTATTCTGAATTCCCGGCCGTACAAACCTTCAGTATGATCTGTTTTAATACAGCCCCAGCTTTAATACAGCCCCAGCATTTTCCAGTAAGGCATGGAGGCAAAAACAGCCGCCAGCCTCACGATCACCGTCAGGGCGTTGAACGACAGCAGGGACCGTTCGTTAAAGAGAGGCCTCCTGTTCGCCAGTTCCCTGAAAAACATGTAGGTGCTGGACTGATAGGGGAAAAACCAGCCGTCAGCCATAAAAACAATGATAAAGCCGATCAGCCAGGGATTTATCCCCGACGCCTGGGCCATGGGAATAAATACGGCGGCAAAAACGGCCACGGTGGTTCCGTACGGTATCAAAATCTCCACGGTTACGACGCCGAGGCAAAGCAGCAGCACAAACAGGGGAAAACTGTCGTTCATGTAGCCGGTCATCCAGTGCAGGTGAGATCCGACCCACCGGTCCAGCCCCACGTAGGACATGGTGTTCACCAGGCTGATGAGGCCGCCCAGGTAGATCAGGAAGGGCCAGTTGATGTCCTTTTGGAACTCTTCCCTGCCAAAGATGCCCAGGGCCAGGAACAGGTATAAAACGGCCAGCCCCACCCAGGGAGTGTCCACCTTGTGGATGGAGGAAGTGGCCAGCCCCAGCACAAAAAGGACGATACCGGCAATTGCCGCCCATTCTTTCGGGTTCAGCGGCCCGAGGACTTGAAGCTGGGCCGTTACCCGCTCCCTGGACCAGCCGGGGGAAGACCCGCGGCGATAAACCAGGGCCATGACTGAAACGTAAAAGCCGGACATCACGGCCCCGGTAACCGCCGCCGCCATGGTCCAGTACTCCCAGGTGAACTGTTCCCTCACCTGCAGGGGTAAAAGGCCGAAAATCAGAAAGTTGTATGCGCTTCCGCTTAGAAAAGAGGTGGAAAAGAAGGTCACTCCGGTGTGGGCGGCGGCGGACAGGTTGTTTGCCTCCCTGCTTCCCGGCTTGTAGCCCAGGGCCTCGGACATGTCCTGCAACAGCGGGGAGACGATGCTTACCCTGCCGCTGGGGGTCGGAACCAGGGGAGTCAGCAAAAGCCCTGTGAAAAAGATGGAAAAAGCGCAACAAAAGCGGGACTTGGGTATGTATTTCAAGGTCAGCAGAATAACGCGGTAGGAAATGCCGGATGAAACCAGGACGGCGCCCAGCCCGAACACGCTCAGGGCCATAAAAAAACTACCGGAGGCAAAGCCGGAGAGAGCCACCTGGGGGGGCGCCAGGCCCAAAAACAGTGTTGACAGGAGGGCCAGGATACAGGGAATGAAATCGGCCGGTGAAAGCCTGAAAACCCACATCACAACGGCCACGGAAAAAGCGCTGAGGAAAAGCCGGCCGTTCAGGTCAAGCCCCGCGCCGGAACCGAAAAACATGATCAGGGAAGGCGCCAGGAAGGCGGCAATCCATCCCGGGACGGTCCCGGCGCCCGGAATGCCGACCGGGCCGGTGACCGGGCCGGCCGGGGACCGGGCCGGGTTTCCCCGGAAATAATGGTTGAAAAAAGACAGCATGAAATTGGATTTTACCCCGGGATTGTCCAAAAAGCCTTCCAGCGCCCTCCGGGGAAGGGACAAGACCACGGACGGGGAGGCGGCGACGGCGTCGGACACGTAGTATTCGGCCCCGGCGGTTATTTCCTCGCCCACAAAACCACCGGCCACTTCGTCCACCGTTTGATTGCCGGAGACCAGCTTTATGAGTCCCTCCCTGACCAGGTAAAGTTCGCCGGCGGGCGATCCCGATCGAAAAAGGTATTCCCCTTCCTTTAATTCCTTCAAGGTTATGCTGGGAATAAGCCTTGCCAGTTCCTTGGGCGGGCACGCGGAAAAGGGGGGGATGGTTTGCAGCTTGCCGGCGATTTTCATGATCTCTGTCTCCACTTTGGGTACCTCCGGAAAAATAAGGTAGCGGCCGGGATGAAAACGCTCCCCGGATCAATAATAGTGGCCCGTGGCCCTGGCAAAGGCTTCAAAGGTCTTGGGCATGGCCAGGTGGCGGGATTTAACCGCTGACTCCCGTATGTGCATGACATACAATTGGTTTTCCCTGAAAAAGATATCCCGCGGCTTTACTCCTTTTTCAACGATTTCCAGGGCCATTTCCGCAGCCGCCCGGCCCTGCTCCTGGGGGGAGGCGCAAACCGCCATCATTCCCCCGTCTTCCACGTATGTTTCCCGGCAGCTGATCCCGGGTAGCCTGGAATTTTGTTCCGTCCACTGGATTATCTCCCGGGGCGGCACGATGGATTTATCCCCGGGGCTGCGCCGGATGGAATGATAGTTGGTCAATAAAAGAATGTCCGCATTGTCCTGGGCTTTGAGGACGGCTTTTTTCCAGTCGTCAAAGGTTTTGCACCTGGTGGACTCCTTTAACTCCAGGGGTTCCCAGGTGTAGGAGTTGATCTCCCCGCCGGAAATGAGCGCCGACTGGGAAGCATCGGATATATGTGCGATGCGCCTGCGGCCCTCCGGCAGGATCTGAACCATGGTATCCCTCAGGGCGTCCAGTTGTATTTTTTCAAAAATACCCGTTACATTGACGGCCGTGTCGTAGCCGTACTCCTCAAGGATGCCTTCAACGCCGGCAAAAACGATATTAATGGAGGGGTGGTTCACAAAATACTTGCCCACCAGCATCTGCGCCTCGTCGTCGACGGCGATGATCACTCCGGGCTTCCATTTGCCGACCAGGTTTCCGGCCGCCATTCCCGCGTTGGACATATAGCCGGTATCCGGGTGTCTCTTGGTGTCAAGATAAAAATATTTGACCGAGAAGGGCTTTTTGCCCAAAACCTCGCTGATTCCATGGTTCACATCCCTGACCCATGAGTAATCGGGGTCATAACTGTGGATCACCAGCACCCGCGGTTTTGATAAATTGAACCCCACTAAAAAAATACAAAGCGTTACATAGAAAACAATAATCATTATCTGGTTAAATCCGGGTCTGTTCATGATCCGCTCAAAGCTCCTCCGTAAGAAGGTCGGGAATACTGACGGGAATGACCGCCTTGATCACAAAACGTCCATCTTTTACTTCCATCAAATAGACCGGGCTTTTGACGGGCTCACGGTCCCGGTCGAAGGTGATGGTTCCGGAAACACCCTGCCAGTTCTTCGTCTCCGCAAGTTTTTCCTTGAATTTTGCCGGTTCGGCGCTTCCCGCCGCCCTGATGGCGTCCGCCGCCAGGTTTACGGCGTCGTACGCCTGGGCCGCATAAACATCGGGGGTCAGGTTGTTGTTTTGGGCCCTGTATTTTTCAACGAATTCCATGGTTCTCCGGTTCGCGTTTGCCGGGTCCACCGCAAAACCGGCATAGGCCAGGGTGCCTTCCACGTCTGTCCCGCCATTTTCAATTAATTGCCTGGAGTACATCCCGTCGCCCCCCACAGCCGCCTGCCGCATCCCCTGTTTGCGCATTTCCTTTATAAACGGGCAGGCCTCCGTATAATTGCCGGGAAAGATCAGCCCGTCAAAGGGGCTTTGCCTGAGAGCGGCCACCTGGAAGCTGAAATCGGTGTCGTTTTTTCTAATCTTTTGCTCGTTTACGATTTCAATCCCGTTGCGGACCAGGGCCGGCTTGAAAATGGCGGCGAGCCCCTCGGTATAACTGCGCCCGATGTTTTTTACCAGGGCAGCCTTTTTCCATTTAAGGGTCCCGGCCAGGTATTTGACCACGGCGGGAACCGCCACAGAGTCCAGCAGGGCGATCCTGAAGATATAGTCGCCCATTTCCACCACGCCGCTGCCTGAAGCGGTGGGGGAAATGATCACCACCTTGTTGTCCTGGCAGACAGTGGCCGCAAGCTTGGTGATGCCGGTGGTGTTGTCCCCGATTATCACCGCCGCTTTCCGGTCCACCAGGCTCCGGGTGACCCTGACGGTTTCGGAGGAGTTGCCGCCGTGGTCTCCTTCAATCAGTTCCACTTTTTTACCCAGCAGGCCCCCGGTCCTGTTAATGTCGTCAACGGCCATGCGGATGCCTTTCAGGCACTCGCTGCCCCCGTAACCGCCCTTGTCCCCCAAAAAACCTATTTTTATAGTATCTTCCGCGTCATGCACCGGCTGTTTGTCCGTTTCCTTCTGGGGGGCGCCGGTTTTGCACCCCGGCAGGGCAAGCGCAGTCAGAAGCATGATAAAAATCAACAGGTATCTGCGCCGTGTTTCCACCTGCTTCACTCCCGCCGCCGGCATTTTAAATCCGGACACGTCTTATGAAGGTTAGTACGGTTCCGGTCAAAAAGTATTACACTTTTTTTCAGTTTTTCGCTGGATCTGTGATGAAAAATTTGCGGAATTAAGGTAGATTTAAGGTTCATTTAAGGTTGCCTTCTCTTAGATTTGAAGTTGTACTGTTAGAATTTAAAAAAACGGGGCAGCCGGGCCTTGTGCTCATGCCCGGAGGAAGTGTGCGCTGCACGGCGGGGAAAGGGGGTCCGCTTTGGTTGAGGGCGTAAACATCGATTTCCTTGATATTGTCATCGAAGCCTTTCTGCTTGAAATGCCGTCCAGGCTGGACTCCCTGCGGTCCGCTCTGGCCGGGGGGGACGCCGCCGCCGTGCGCTCCCAGGCCCAGAGCATGAAGGCGAGCGGTGATTTTATCGGCATCGGCCGTTTCGCCGGCCTGTGCCGGGAGTTGGAAGCGCTGGCTTTGACCGATGACACCGCCGGGGCCGCCGGGCTTGTTTCAGAGATTGAAGCGGAGTACGTCCGGGTCGAGCAGGACCTGCGGCGGCGCGGCCGTGCCGGTGAAACCGACTGCCGGCAATCCTTGGGGGTGCGGTTTATGGATATAAATGCGTTATTGACGGACGAGGCGGAATTGGCAGCCCGCGCCGCAATCGATCCGGCTGCTTTTGCCTCGATTTACGATCACTATTTGCCGCGGGTGTATAAATATATGCGCTACCGCGTCGTTGACGTGAACGAGGCGGAAGACCTCACCAGCCTGGTCTTTGAGCGGGCGCTGGCCAAAATCGGGAGCTATCGCCCGGATCGGGGGACTTTTGCCGGCTGGATCTTTGCCGTGGCCCACAACACCGTGGTCGACTACCTGCGATCCCAAAAACGCCACCGGCCGGTTCCGCTTGGAGTCATGGTTGAGGCGGCATGCTCCGGAACCGGGCCGGAAGAAGCGGCAATATACAACGAAAGCCGGGAAAAGCTCCTGTCCGCCCTGTCCCGCCTGAACGACCGGGAGAGAAACCTGGTGGCCCTCAAGTTTTCGGCGGGGCTGACCAACCGCGCCATAGCCGGGATAACCGGCCTGAGCGAAAGCAACGTGGCTGTAATCCTGTACCGGGCCGTGCGGCGGCTGCGGGCGGAGATGGAGGCCGAAGACGCGGGACAATAATTTATTGAAGAAAAACCGCCTTTTTACAATACAGGCGGTTTTTTTGATGTATGGGATACTTTGCCTGCATGGTTGCCGGTGTTGTGTATTTTTGTTATGGATTTGTGTAATGAAGACCCGGCCGTCACGTATTAACTCACAAAAGTAAAGATAAAACTGTGCCCGAGAGGAATGTGTTATATGAAAGCTTCAAACTACAACTTTATCTGGCCCGCCGGGGACACGCGGAAGGTCATGATCTTCAACAGCCTGACCACTTCCTTGGCCGAGGCGGAGAAAACGCATCTGGATTTGCTCGGCCTCCCCCGGTTTGATTACGGGGCCTTGCCGGATGACGCCAAGCAGTTTGTCGAAGAACTGAAGCAGGGGGGCTTCGTGCTGGACGATGAGGCCGACGAGCTGAAAATACTGAAATTCGCCTATAACAGCATTAAATACAACCGGTTGGGGATGGGGCTCACCATCGCCCCCACCCTGCGCTGCAATTTCGCCTGCACCTATTGCTATGAACAGGCTGAGGAAGGCAGGGCCGGGCGGGACGGGCAAAACGCCTTCATGCCCGAAAAAGTTCAGCAGGAATTGCTGAGGTACATCGATCAGGCGGCCAACACGGTAAAAAGCCTTTTTATCACCTGGTACGGCGGCGAGCCGCTGCTGGCCGGGGATATCATCTTCGGCCTGTCGGAAAAGATCATCGCCATCGCCGAAGCAAACAAGATCGCATACTCCGCCATTATGATCACCAACGGCTACCTGCTTGCTGAAGACCCGGACATAGTGCAAAAGCTGAAAGACAGCCGGATCAAGTTATTTCAGATCACCCTGGACGGACCTCCCGGGGTGCACAACCGCCGCCGGATGCTCAAAGGCACTGGCGGCCCCACCTTCCAACGGATCCTGGCAGGCGTCAGGCTGCTGGCGGCCAATGAAATGCAGGTCAGCCTGCGCGTCAACGTCGACCGCACCAACATGTACGAGGCGTTAAAGATCCTGGACATACTGGAGGAGAACAATCTGAAGGATATCCACGTCTACCTGGGCCACGTCCATGCCGACACGGCGGGCTGCAAGTCCCTGGAAGGATCCTGCGCCACCATGGAAGAGTTCACCGTGCTGAACCAGACCTTCCGTGAAACCTTGAGGCAGAGAGGCTTCAAGGCGGGGCAAAAGCCCCACTACCCCAATATCGCCCACGCCTGCGGGGCCAACCGGATTAACTCCTTTGTCATCGACCCCGACGGCGACATGTACAAATGCTGGCACGAAATCGGCGACAAGCCGGCCAGCATCGGCAACATCACCGGTTTCAGGCAGCGCGGCAAGAGTGAGCGGATGCGCGAAATCCGCTGGCTGACCTGGGAGCCTTTCGAATCTGAAGAATGTGTGCGATGCAAGATACTGCCCGTCTGCATGGGCGGGTGTTCCGGCCGGACTATACTTGGCAGCAAAGCCGGGCCCGATTGCCGGGAATGGAAATACAGCCTGGAACACTATGTCCGGGAAAGGTTCAAGCGCGAGAAGGCAATTAAAGAGGCGCCGGACTCGTGATCGAGTGCCGTCCACTCGCTCTTTTTTCGCAAAAAAGCGATGTTTCAGGCGGGATTTGCATAGCGGATATGGACATACCTTGTATGGTGGATTTAGAGATCGTCTGTTTGATGCAAAATATGTTGCCATATTTGCAATGAAAAACCTGCCGGAACGTATTGACATACAAGAATCAAAAAAGGTGAGAGATGCAATGATGAGAATTCCTGCTGTAAAACCTCTGTTGCTGCTGGCCTGCATCTTTCTGATCCTTCTTTCCGCCTCTTTGCCCGCGGGGGCTGCCGGCGATATTCCCGGCCTGGTGGATATAAGCAGGCTGGACCCCGCCATCCGGCTGGATATCCGCTATGCCACGAACAACAATTTCAGCGGCCGGGTGGTTTACCCCTCCCCGCGCTGCCTGGTCAGGGCAGATGTGGCTGAGAAACTGGTCCGCGTCCAGCAAAAACTCAAAGAGTCGGGTTACGGCCTGAAGATATATGACGGCTACCGCCCCCTGGCGGTGCAGAAAAAATTCTGGTCCATCATGCCGGTGGAGGATTATGTGGCCGACCCTTTCAAGGGTTCGCGGCACAACCGCGGCGCCGCGGTGGATGTGACTCTGGTGGACAGTGAGGGCCGTGAAATGCCCATGCCCTCCGGGTACGACGATTTCACCGAAAAGGCCCGCCGGGACTATGCCGGGGCTACGGAGGAAGAGTTGCATAACCGGGCGGTGCTGGAAGAAGCCATGAAAGGCGAGGGCTTTCTTCCATTTCCCACCGAGTGGTGGCATTTTGACGCGCCGGGCTGGGAGAAATACCCGGTTTCCGACCAGCCCCTCTGGGCCTGGTCGGACAATACCCTGAAAATACTGGGTGAAACCGGGCGGGGGACTGAACTGGCCGGCTTTTTCACGGCCCAGGACTACGGGCTTTACGGCGACGTGCGGTGCCTGTTCACCGTTGAGGAGGACCGGGACAAAATAATCGCGGCGGTATTGAGCGGCGAGGCGGACCTGGCGTTGGTTTCAGGGGGGACGCCGGCCGGCGGCGGGGGCGGTACGCAGGACCTGGCCCTGCTGGCGACGCTGTCCCCCGGCGGGGCGGGCCAACCGGAGATAATGATTATGGCCCGTAAGGACCGTTTGGAGGCGGACCGGGACCGGCTGCGGTCCTTTGTCCGTTCCACCCTGGCCGGGACGGATCTGGCCGGGAGATACCCTGACGCCGCAGCTATGGCCGTCTTGCGCAGAAACCAGGAAATGCCCTTTGAGGTGTGCAGGCAGTCGGTAATAGACCTCGTTGAAAAATATAAAATACGCGCGGAGGAAGACCCGGCGCCGGAAGCGCCCCCGGCCCTGCCGGTGCGCCATCTATACCCGGTGACGGTGGCGGCGGGCGGCGATCTGCTGCCCCTGGCCGGTGAACTGACGGCCGGCGCGGACAGGGTGTGCGATTCAAAGGCGGTGGTGGTGAAAACATGGGGGAGTGAAACCAGCGCCAGGCTGGTGGGCCTAGGACTTTGCGAATTCGGGCTGGCCACCGCCGACGTGGTGGCGGAAATGGAGGCCGGCACGGGGAGGTTCGCGGGGAATCCGCACGCGGTCAGGCTGGTAACCCCTCTTTACACCGGTACGGCCGGCCCGCCGGTGCTGCTGATCGCCAGCATGGAGGTTCCGGAGCCGTGGATAGAGGGCTTTAAGGAAATGGCCGATCAAGGAGTCAACTCCCGCCTACTGGACGGCATTGTCGCCAAAATGACTCTGGAGGAAAAAGTGGGGCAAATGATCATGGCTTCCTTCAGGAAGTGGCAGGACAGGGACGTAACCGGAATCAACAGCGAAATCGCGCGGATTGTCAAGGATCTTCATTTGGGTGGGGTGATCCTGTTCCGGGAAAATATCGTGAACCCGGATCAGACGGTTAAGCTGACGGACCAGCTCCAGCGCGCCGCCGGCGACATCCCGCTTTTCATAGCCACGGACCAGGAAGGCGGAAGAGTGGTCAGGTTGCAGACGGGCACCATCATGCCGGGCAACATGGCTCTGGGCGCCGCCCGCTCGCCGGAACTGGCCCGTGAGGTGGCCAGAGCCATGGGCGAGGAACTCGACTCCCTGGGCATCAATGTGGACCTGGCTCCGGTGCTGGATGTCAACGTCAACCCGGACAACCCGGTCATCGGCATTCGGTCCTTCGGCGAAGACCCTCAACTGGTGGCGGATCTGGGGGCGGCCTTTATAAAAGGTTTGCATGAAGCCGGTGTTGCGGCGACGGCAAAACACTTTCCGGGACACGGCGACACCGACATCGACTCCCACCTCGGGCTGCCGTCCGTGCCCCACGATCCGGCCAGGCTGAAGGCGGTTGAGTTGAAACCGTTTCAGCAGGCTTTCGACCGGAAGGTGGATATGGTTATGACCGCCCACGTCACCTTCCCGGCCATTGACAACACCAGGGCCGTTTCCAGGCTGGACGGCAAAGAGATCTCCGTTCCCGCCACCCTGTCCCACCGGGTGCTGACCGGGTTGATCAGAGAAGAGATGGGGTATGGCGGGGTGATCATCACCGACGCCCTGGAAATGAAGGCCATAGCCGATCACTTCGGGCCGCTGGAAGCGGTAACCGGGGCCGTCAAGGCCGGAGCGGACATCGTCCTGATGCCCGCCGGCCTTGACCAGGCGTACAGCGGTTTGCTGGCCGCGGTAAGAAGCGGTGAAATTCCGGAATCCAGGATTGACGAATCGGTTAAAAGATTAATTCGCTTGAAACTTAGCCTGGGCATAGTCAATATTTCGGGCGGGAAGCTTGTTCCGGGAGACAGGGTAAAGAAGGACCCGGAGGCAGCAGCGAAGATTGCCGGGTCTGTGGTGGGCGGCGCGGCGCACCGGGAAATTGAAAAGAGGGCGGCGGAAAAAGCGGTCACCTTGCTCAAAAATGAAGGCGGCATACTGCCCTTCAGGCTGGAGAACGGGAAAAAAGTGGTGATCTTCGCACCTTGGGACGACCGGCTCAGCCTGATGACCGGGGAATTGGAACGGATCGCGGCCGGGAAAGGCCTGCGCGGTATAGACGTAAAAGGGTTTGTTTACGAGGAGATTTCCTCCATCACCGAGCAGCAGAGACAGGCCGTGGACGAGGCGGATTACGTTGTGCTGGGGTCTTACAGCTATGATGCGGCCAGCAGGACTCCGGGAAAACACTGGGCGCCGGACTTTGCCCTGAGCGTGGCCCGCTACGCCCTGCGGTCCGGGAAGCCCCTGGCCGTGATGGCCGTCAGGAATCCGTACGACATCATGTACATGCCCGGGGTAAAAGCCTATATCGCCGTCTATGGCGCGGCGGAGGGGCCCAACATCCCGGCCGGGATCGACGTTATATTCGGGCAGGCGCGGCCCCGGGGCAGATTGCCGGTTTCCATCCCCGACGGCAGCGGGGAGGGAACGCTTTACCGGGCGGGCGCCGGGCTGGGTTTCGATAGCGTAGGTGGGGGCGATTAAAACAAGGGTGAAACTTGAAACCGGCCTGTTTACCGTAAAAACGGCCGAAACCCGGGCGGAACTGGAACAGGCGCTGCGGCTCCGCCACGAGGTGTTCAGGCGGGAGATGCCGGGTGCGCCGCTGCCTTCGGGGCTTGACACCGACCGGTTTGATCCCTTGTGCGACCATATGATCGTGCAAACGCTGGACACCGGCCGGGTGGTGGCCACGTACCGCCTCAACCCGTCGGTGACGGGCGATTACTACGCCCGGAGGGAATTTGAAATGGACGCCGTTTTGCGCCTGGAGGGCCGGAAGGTGGAAATAGGCCGGGCCTGCGTGGATCGCGGGTATCGCCGCAGCGCGGTGTTCGCGCTGTTATGGCGGGGCATGGCCCTTTACCTGCGGCAGGCGAAAATCCGCTACGTGTTCGGCTGCTCCTGCGTGCCGGCCCGGACACCCCGGGAATTGGCCTTGCTGTACCAGTATTTCCGGGCCCGCCATTTTTCCCCTGATTACCTGCGCGTTCACCCGCTGCCGCCGGGCATTGTTCCAGCCGGACTGCTCAAAAAAGCGGGCGGCCAGCCGGCCGGTGAGGAGGTTAAACGTCTGATCCCACCCATTTTGCAGTTTTACCTGCGCGGTGGCAGTTGGGTTTGCGGTGAACCGTACTTTGACAGCGAGTTTAATTCGTATGACTTCTTCACGCTGCTGGACGTGACGGCTGCCGTTCCGGCCGCCCGAAGGTTCCTGGCGGGGGCGCAAGAAAAGGCGGGAGGTGCGCAGCATGGGCCGGGTTGATCCGCGCCTTCACCTGTTTTCGGTTGAGGGATCCAGCTACGCGGTCAGCGCGGATTACCTGCAGTTTGCCCGGATTGATTCGGAAGTTGCCGGGGCGGTATGGCGGGGCGGGCCGGCGGATCCGGTCCTGAACCGGCTAGGGGTTCCGCTGGATCCGCCCGTACAGAAGCGGTTCAGGTTTGCGCCGCCGGACACCCTGGTGCTGATGCTGACCTATGCCTGCAACATGGCTTGCCGGTATTGCTGCCAGGGAGAAATCCCCGACGCTCGGGAAAACCGCATGTCCCGGGCGGTGGCGTACCAGGCTGTGGATTGGCTGATGATCAACTCTGAGGATGCGGAAACAGTCAATATAGGGTTTTTTGGCGGTGAGCCGCTGATGCGCTTTCCGCTGATGAAAAAAATCGCCGCCTACGCCGACAGGCGGGCGAAGGCCGCCGGCAAGCGGGTGCGCTACGGCATCATGACCAATGGACTATTGTTGACCGACCAGGTCATTGATTTTCTGGCCGAAAAGCAGGTCCAGGTTACAGTCAGTTTTGACGGACCGGCCGCCGTGCAGAACCGCAACCGGCCGCTGAAGGGCGGCGGACCGTCGTTCCGCCTGATCGCCGGAAGGATCAGAAAGTTATTGGCACGTTGTTCGGACGCTTTGATCCGGTCCACGATCTATGCCGGCACCGACCCGGACCAGGTGATCCAGGCGGCCCGGCGGCTGGGCTTCCGGCAGTGCCGCATTGAAAAAGTGTCCAGCTCTCTGCTGGTGGATGGCAAAAAAAACGACGAGGAGGCCTCTTCCAAGCAAATGGCGGCGCATCTGCGCCGCCAGGGAGAGCGCTTTCTTGCCGCGGTGCGGAAACGGGACGCGGCCGGACTGCAACTGATTGCCGTGGACAGCGCGTTTATGGAAGGAGTAAGGCAAATGTTCCAGTTGGCCCGGGCGGGCGCGCCCGTCCGGCGGCGGTGGTTTTCCTGCGGCGCGGGCCGGCAACTACTGGCGGTGGCGGCCAACGGCGACCTGTATCCCTGCCCGCGCTTCCTGGCTCTGCCGGAATACCGGCTTGGTTCGGTCTATGAAGACGGTTTCCGGGGGGAATTACACCAGAAAAGCCTGATCATCCACAGCGAGGACTGCCGTAGGTGCTGGGCGCGTTATTACTGCGGCGGCGGTTGCGTTGTGGAACACATGGGCCGCACCGGATCCATTTTCCTGGCCAACCCGGATACCTGCCGCCTGAGGCGGGCCAGAATTGAAACAGGTATCCGGGTGGCTGCGGAATGTTCGGATGATGACCGGACCTTTTTACAGGAGATTGGCGTTTTGCCGGGCCGGAAACCGTGAAAAAAGCGGCCGGCCCGCCGATGAGGAGGAACCGCGTTATGTCGCAATGGGTGACTGAACCTTTGGAAGATAACATTCTGCGATTGGCGCCGTACCACCGCTTCGCGGTGGAAGGGCGGAGTTACGTGGTGAACACCGACCGCTTCCGCTACGCCAGGCTGGACGACAAGACGGCTGCTTTTCTCGCCGCCTGGGAAGACAACCCCGGCGTCCGGCCGCCGGACGACGTGCGCGTCACCCTGGTGAAAACAGGCTTGCTGCCGTGGGATCGGGGGGGAATCCTCCCGGACGGGGCCGCCCGGCTGGACCGGGACCGCCGGGCAGCGGACAAGTGGTTGGCCGGAGACACCGGCCGCACCAGCACCCTCTGTCTTATGGTGGCCCAGGAGTGCAATATGGCCTGCGTTTATTGCTACGGCAACGCGGGATCTTACGGCGGCGGCGGGCTGATGACGGAGGAAACCGCCCGCCGCGGCGTGGACTGGCTGGTCAGCCACAGCGGCGGCAACCGGAAGCTGGTATTGTCCTTTTTCGGCGGCGAGCCGCTCTTAAACCTGCCGGTAATCCGCCGGACGGTGGAGTACGCCAGGCAGGCGGGTGAGCGAAGCGGCAAGACATTCACCTTCAGCCTCAACACCAATGCTTCGCTGGTTGACGAAGCGGCTATTGATTTTTTGCGGGCCAACCGGTTTGAAATAATCGTCAGTTTCGACGGGACAGCGCCGGCCCAGGACAAACACCGGCCGTTCAAAGACGGCAGCCCTTCCTACGCGGTGGTGGCGCCCAGGATAAAAATGCTGCTGTCAGCCTTTCCCGGGGCCTGCGGCCGGGCCACCCTGTACGGGGATACGGATCCTGGCGAGGTGCTGGCGGCGCTGAAGGAAATGGGATTTCAAAACTGTCACCTGGTCCCGGCTTCCGGGTGCCTGCTGACCTGTGAGACTCCGGAAAAGGATCTTTTCCGGCGGGAACGGGATCGGGCGGCCGATTTGCGGCGGGGAGCTGCGGCCTTCGTGGCGGCGGTGAAACGGCGCGACCCGGCGGAGGCGGCCCGGCAACTCAAGGACCGGGATCTGTTTTGGGTCACCACCATCGGCAGATGGCCGTTCATGGTCCGCCGACTGTTTTTTTGCGGCGCGGGGCGCAGCTACCTGGCGGCGGACGTGGACGGCGGGCTTTATCCCTGCCACCGCTTCGTAGGCTTAAGGGAATACCTGCTGGGCAGCGTTTATGGGGCGGAAGACCCGCCCCGGGGACTGTTCCACGCAAGCCCGGTCACCGAGAGCGAGGAATGCCGGCGTTGCTGGCTCAGGTATGTTTGCGGCGGCGGCTGCGCGTACGACAACATTGCTTCAACCGGCAATCCCTTCCGGCCCGGTCCAGCCTTTTGCCGGCAGTTCGGGCAGACGGTGGAGACGCTGATCGACGCGGCCGGCCAGCTGACCGGCGAAGACTGGGAGTTTCTCTATCAAAGCAATGTGGTTGCCCGCCCGCCGTGCCCCCTGGATTTTTAGCCCCGGGGGCGGAGAGGGCCTTAAAAAACGAGGGGGGGAAAACAATGTCCATTGATCAAGCGCGGGAATTTATCAAACGGGTAAAAAGCGATCCGGACCTTTTGCGGCAGGCGTCGTCTTTCCGGAGCAGGGAAGACCGGCGGCGGTGGGCCCTGGGGCTGGGCTACGACTTCACCGGAGAAGATCTGGATCAGGCCGCCGCCGAGCTGTCGGACGAGGAATTGGAGCTGGTGTCCGGCGGGTCCTGCTGCGGCTGTACCTGTGAGAGTGATTACCATTGCGGGAGGGATACCTGCCTGGACAGGCCGTAGTTGAATTTATGGAGGGGGGCCCGGCAGCTTTGTCTGCCGGGCCCCCTTACGCCCTCCGGCCCGTGGCTTTTCAGCCTGCTTCAATTTGAGGGATTTACGCGGACCAGGTATTCGGCGCTGCTGTCCGCCGTTGCTGACGCTTCTCCTTCCCACCCCCTGTAGTATTTGAAAGTTATCCTCGTCTCTCCCGCTTTCAAAGCTTTAAAGTTCCAAATGAAGGTGCTTCCCGTACCGACCGCACCGATCATACTGGAATCCCGGATCACGTATTCAGAGTCCAGCGTTACAAGATCACCGTTTTGAACGGTATAATGCCAGGTACAGCCTGTGGTCGGGTTTCCTTTCAGCACAACCCTGCCCGTCTCTCCAACATTCAATTGATTAATGGCTCCAGAGGCTTCGAGCAACTTTGAGCTGCGGACTAGAAAGCTGAAATCGGGCTTCAGCATATCCTTCAGCGCGGAAAAGTCAACCGGGAACTCCTGTATGCCGGCAGCGTACGGGAAGTATTCGTATTGCTGGAAATAGATCACCACCGCGTTATTGGACAGGTAGAAATCCTGGTCGTCCTTGATGGATTTAAAGGGTTGAAGCGGGTAAAGGACTCCTTTTTCTACCTTTTCATTAATCTTCCTGCCGACGGCATCGCTTATAAACGAAACATAATCCGCGCCGCTTCTCATCAGGTCCTTAAGCCGGTATTCCTCACCTGTTTGCAAATTGAAGGTGTGAGAACTCTGCGCCGTCAACCCGTGCGCTCCCCCTGTATACTGGTAGTTGAGGAAGACTACGCTCAACAGCCCGTTTTGATTGTATTTGAGCCTGTAATCGAAGTAAGTCTCGCATTTGTTCGGGCTTCCTGCATATTTTGAAGTATCCGGGGCCATGTTTTCCGCGTTTTTCAACCCCTCATTCCTGGCGGCTGCGGCTTTTTCCCTGAAGATTGAGTTTATACTGTCCTGGACGGCCTTGTTTGACAATCCCTCAATCTGCGGGTACTGTATGGTTATTTTAATTTTATCGGTCTCGGAGGCTTCCTTAACTGTTTTTACGGAAATGGCGTTTTCCTTTACCCTTTCCAGTTTGACCTTTCCCTCTTGACTGTCCCATGATACTTCAAGCCCCAAATTGTCGGAGAAGAAACCTGATCCCATGTATGTTTTGTTTCCGATGATTTTACCGTCGTCGGCCGCGGCGCCGCTCATGAAATAATCATGATCGCCGGCGGTTATTTTGTTGTTCTTCAAATCAATCACTATATTTTTCCCTAGCCCGGAGACAGATACCGTATTATCCTTTTCCGACCAGTCTATTCTATATCCGAGGGCTTCCCCCACCGCCCGCAGCGGGAGATAAACGTTTTCTCCGTCAATATGGGCGGCGGCTTGCAATTTGACGCCGTCCAGCTCGATGGCGGGCTGATTGTCAACCGCCGCAAAACTGTACGCTTGCGCGAACAGAAGGGTCAAAACGGCGATTCCAGTAATGAAAATCTTTTTAATCACAATTATTGCCTCCTTGGTTTTATTTATCAAGCGCGTTGACGATCATCATCACGGCCTCGGCCCTGGTGGCATAGGCCCCGGGCCTGAAGGTGCCGTCCTCGTATCCCTTGATGATTCCGTTTTTCACCGCCGTGACCACCGGGACGCTCGCCCAGGCCGAGATGTCACCGCTGTCGGCAAAGGCGGGATCCCCGGGCGCGGGGCTTAGATTGGCGGCTTTTACGATCATCGCCGCCATCTGCTCGCGGGTGACCGGGTCGTCCGGTCCGAAGCGGCCGTCGCCGTACCCCTGCACTATCCCGCTGCCCGCCGCCGCGGAGATAAAGTCACCTGCCCAGTGCCCGGTTGTGTCGGCGAACACCCTGCCCGGCCCGGGGGCGATCTTAAAAGCCTTCACCAGCACAACCGTGAACTCGGCCCTGGTGATGCGGTTGTCGGGCCGGAAGGTGCCGTTCCGGTAACCCGTAACGGCCCCCAGGGACACCAGCTTTTCGATACCGCCCTGCGCCCAGTGTCCGGCGATGTCTTTCAGATCGGGAGCCTGCGCCGGGGCCTTCGCCATCACCGCATACACGGTGAAGTGGTCCAACGTCACCGTGATGGTGTTGCTGTTCCGGTCCACCGTGCCGGTAAGAAGGACCCACTCGCTCCCGTTGTGATAGTACACGGCCGGAGTCGTGCCTTCCGGCACCATGGACGGGTCAAAGGCAAAGGTCAGGGTGACCGGGATGTTGAAGGTGTAATGGTCCAGGTCGTTCACGGTGAACTCGTAGGCCCCAACGATGGTATACCCCCCGGGTGCGGGCGGTGGCGAGGCAACCTTCCGGACCGTCACCTTGATGCCGGTATTACCCTGCAACGCCCCCGGCGGTATGGTGACGGAAGCCTCGCCGCCCAGGCCCACCGTGCCCCCGGCCGAAGGATGAACCACGGCCGATCCGGTGGTGTTGTGAACCGTCCTCGACGCTTTAGAACCACCGCCGCTGCCGTCGGAACTTCCTGTCAGGTTGAAACTCCACACGCCGTCCGCTGTCCCGGCGTAGAGCTTGTCGCTGACCGCCGCCAGACTGCTGACCAGTGCCGCCGCGTCCGGCAGGCTTCCCACCCGGGACCAGGCAAAACCGTTCCAGGCCCACACGCCGTCCGCTGTCCCGGCGTAGAGTGTACCGTTGACAGCCACCAGGCTTCTGACTTCTGCCGCGTCACCTGTGAGGCTTCCCACCAGGGACCAGTCTGTTCCGTTCCAGTTCCACACGCCGCCCAACGTCCCGGCGTAGATCGTGCTGTTGATCACCGCCAGGCCTTTGACCAGCGCCGCGTCGCCCGGGAGGCTTCCCACCGGGGACCAGGCGGAACCGTCCCAGATCCACACGCCGTCATCTGTCCCGGCGTAGACCGTGCCGCCGACCGCTGCCAGGCTGTTGACAGATTTCGCGCCGTCTGTGAGGCTTCCCACCCGGGACCAGGCGGATCCGTTCAAGGCCCACACACAGTCCCATGTCCCGGCGTAGACCATACCGCTGACCGATGTAAGGCTGTTGATCTTTGCCGAGTCGCCCGAAAGGTTCCCTACCCCGGACCAGGCGGAACCGTCCCAGCTCCACACGCCCTCCCATGTCCCGGCGTACAGCTTGCCGTTGACCGTGATCAGGGCGAAGGAATGTTCCGTGGCTTTTGTGAGACCTCCCACCGGGGACCAGGCGGAACCGTCCCAGGTCCACACGCCCCCGCCCCATGTCCCGGCGTAGACCGCCCTGTTGTCCGTGGCCAGACAAATGACATCTGCCGCCAAACCCGGAAGTCCCTTGGAACCCAACCGGTACCAGGAGGAACCATCCCAGCAGGCTCCCACGCCGACCTGGGTCGCGGCGTGCAGGTAGCCATTCACTTTGATCAAACTGTAGACAACTGCCTCGTTTGTCATCAACCTGTAAACATTTGCCGGGTCGCCCGGAATCCACCCGGATTCAACCTGGAACCATCCTGGATTATTGTGGTGCCAGGCCCACACCCCTTTGTCTGTCCCGGCATGGATGGCCTCGTTGTCTGCGACCAGGCTCAATACCGTATCGACCTGGAGGTTTCCTATCCGGGACCAGGTGGACCCGTTCCAGGCCCACACCCCGTCCCATGTCCCGGCGTAGACCGCCCCGTTGACGGCGGCCAAGGCGGTGACACGCGCCGCATTGCCTGCAAGGCTTCCCACCCGGGACCAGGCGGATCCGTTCCAGGCCCACACCCCGTCGTCTGTTCCGGCATAGACCGCCCCGTTAACCGTGGCCAGACTCAATGCCGATTTCCCGAGGCTTCCCACCGGGGACCAGTCGGTTCCATTCAAGGTCCACACCCCGTCCCATGTTCCGGCGTAGACCGCTTCGTTGACGGTGGCCAAAGTGGAGACACGCGCCGCGTTGCCTGCAAGGCTTCCCACCCGGGACCAGGCGGATCCGTTCCAGGCCCACACCCCTTTGTTTGCTGTCCCGGCGTAGACCGTGCCGTTGGCGGCCGCAAGGCCCTGTACCGAATTAGACACGGTATAACCGGCAAGACCGCCTACATTTACCCATTGCGTACCGTTCCAGGACCGGACGTTGCCGTCTACCGCCCCGGCGTACAAAACACCGTTGACGGATAGAAGACATTCCGCGTATGGGTCCGAAACCTCGCCCACCGCCGACCAGTTGCCGGGCGGTTGTGCCGCGGGTCCCGGACCGGCGGTTCCCAAGACAAGGAAGACGGCCAAAACGGCATACATCAGCAACTTTTTCAAAGAATCATTCCCCCTTTTAATGAACCTTCTTGATTCTCCCCTGGATATGGGCAGTCACGCGGCCGGACTGCCGCACCTGTTCGATCAAAGCGTCTCTGAACAAAATGTGGGTGTCCCGGGATGCGACCAGTTTGTAGAGGGCGAAACCGTCAGCGCCCGAGGCCATATAGCTGTTGGCGGCAACCCTGTAGGTTTTGACGGTGTCCGTCATGTCAACGGGAGTGCCGTCGGTTTTACTGATGCTTACAATCCTGCTGCCGCCCGGCGCGCCGGGATTATACGCAAAGGTCAGCCCCGCCACCTGAATGCCCTTTCCGCCGTCCCCCACGGCTTGTTCCAACAACGTTTTAATCTGGGCGCCGGTCAAGTCCGCCGTTGTAATGGTGTCGTCAAAGGGCAGAAGGGCATACAAGGTTTCAATGGTTATGTCCCCCCGGGGAATGTCCGCGCGAAATGTTCCGTTGCTGTTAAATGCAAAGTCGGCGTTGACTTTCTCCTTCATCACGTCGCAGGCCCAATTGCCGGCCAGTGACTCACCCCAGGGAGTGTCCGCCTGCCCGACGGTCAAGTCGATTTCAGCCATGCCCAGTTTCCGGCCGGCGATAGAACCCGCCTTTATTTTGGCTTCGTTAACAATGCCGGCCACCGCCGGATCAACCACCGGCGATGAGGCCTTGTAACCATAGGGAAAAACTGTGCTGTCCGTATTACAGGCAATGTACGACGTGCCGAAAGTCAGCTTGCCATCGGCATGCCTGGTAATTTTCAGGTCAATAAAGCCTTTGCCGTTACAGTTGGCAATGGCCACCGGAGTGCCGTTGTCGGCGGCCGCCGTCACTATATCGTGGGTATGGCCGCCCAGAACGGCGTCAACAACTCCGCCGGCGCCTCCCAGTTTGCCGGCGACGTCGAAAACCGGCCCGGTCTTGCCGTCATGGTTGTCCCCGGCATGGATCAGGGCCACTACCATCCGGGCTCCCTTTGACCTGGCCTCCCGGGCCGCCTGTCCGACATTTTCCACTAATCCGCCGACGTCATAGTCCCGGAAATTTTCCGCCGACACCAGGTCCGGCAAATCCCCGGTAACGCCGCCGACAATCGCGATTTTTACACCGTCCTTTTCAAAAATTTTGTAAGGATCAAACACAAGCTTTTTCGTATCCTTAAAAAACAGGTTGGAACAAATAACCGGATAGGGGGAGATATTTGCCCCGGCCACGGTATCCAGTCCCCAGTCAAATTCGTGGTTCCCCAGGGCGGAAACCTCCACTCCCATGCCGGTAAAAACACTCATTACAGGAGCGCCATTGAGCAGATTGGACAAACCCGATCCCTGATAGTTGTCACCGCCGGAAACTATAAGGGTCCGGTCCGGGTTGCCGTTGGCTATTTCTTTGATGTTTTTGGCCATTACCGCGGCCACCGGGTTTCCTTCCGCGTCCTCCAGGGTTCCGTGAAAATCGGTGATCACAATGATGTCAAAAACTTTGTCCCCGGAAGCGGCAAGGCATGAGACACAGATTATACCCAACGCAAAAACAAAGGTTAAAAGAGCAACGACTGACAGCAGCCTTTGGGATTTCTTGGCAGCAAACATTGGTTCACCCTCTTGCCGGCGCTTCATCCATCCGTCAGCTGACCTGCGTCCTTCCACGAACCGGGCTATGATATTACGGGCGTCCCCTGTATATAGAAACCTTTGAAACTGTTCTTCCAGGGAAAGCCGCCCGGTAATGCGGGGGTCGTCTTCGACAACAATGGCGTCAAATGAGTATCCCTTCTCAAAGCTCCCCACTTTGCCGAAAAAGCTCCCGCTTCCCTTGGTCGCCATGTGAAACCTGCCGGTGCCGGGGCCTAAAAGCCGTAGTTTTCCTTCTCATTGCGGCGCAGCCTCATCCAGGCTATCCATAAGACTATCAGCAACAAAGCCTGGCCGATATCGAAAAAAATCATGCTGAAGTTGTAGGGCGCGTAATTGCCGTGAACAACCGTGTCTTTTATGTGGCCGATACCCGCGCCGATCATAAAAAACGACCACCCCAGCACAACCGCATGCCAGAACCCGCCCCTGATCCATATAGCGAAAAATCCGAGCAGCGCCCAGGCCCCGTCATGAATGCCGACTTCGGTTTCAAAGGGGCTCATCTCCCAGCCAATCATGGGGGCCATACGTTCTGGAAAAAAGACATGCATCATGAAAGCGTTGGCGCCAACTACCCCTACGCCGAAAACAAGGCAATAGAGCAAGATCAGCTCAACTTTTCCCGCCCGGTCAAGACTTTTCCTTCTTACTGCCAGGTGTACCAGTCCGGCTAAAATTCCAATCAACAAGATTGCCGCGTTAAACATTAACTTCACACCTCCGGTCAATGACAATCGCGCGCTCCGTCCATATGTTAATACGGCACGGCCGGTTTTTTATTACAAGGCGTTACTGGGATTTTTTCAATCAGAATTTCCGGGTTCCGCCCGGCAAATAAATGTAATGAAAACCCGCCGCAAACGTATTGACTTAAAAATAAAACGCGAGGAGGCGGACCAACATGGGTGAAAATGAAAAAAAAAACGCCCCGCAGGGAGCTGGAGGAACAAATCATCAAGAAAGCGGCCAATTCCGGCGAGTTGACAGATGAACTTATGGATCAGGTCACGGGCGGACGTGACTCCAGTTGCGGGGAAGTCAGCATTGAAGAAGATCCTCGAAGAAACAACCCCGGTATCGAGAAAGCACCAACGGCAAGGTAGGGAAATGATCCGGAAAGGGAGGCTTCGCAGATGAGAAAAAGGATTTTTCCTGTACTCTTTCTCCTGGTTCTGGCAGGGTCGCTGCTTGCGGCGGTGGACGGCCGGGCAGCGGCGCGGGAAGCGGAGGCTTCGGGCATCAGCGTGAAATTGAACGGCCAGCCGGTTGTCTCCGACATACCCCCGCGCCTTGAAAACGGGGGGTTCATGGTCCCCTTGCGGCCTGTGCTGGAGGCCATGGGGGCGAAGGTATCCTGGTACGGTGACACCGGTACGGCGGTGGCGTGCCTGCCGGGGGCGACACTTGCCGTGACAGGCGGATCGACATACGCCGGGATCAACGGCCGGGATTGTCCCATGCCGGCCGCCGCCGGGATCGAAAATGGAAGGCTTGTTGTGCCGTCAGAGATCATTTTGGAGGCCACCGGCGCGCAGTCCGGATGGGACAGCGCAACCGGGACCCTTTCGCTTTTTCTGAAAGACCCCGGCACCGGTTTTCCGGATCCGGTCCTTGATCTGCAGCGCGACATTCAGAACGAACTTAACCGGATGGACCGGGATCTGGCCGCCGCGGCGGGGGAGTTGGCCCGGACCGGCCTGGACGGGGACGAAGCGCGCCGGATCCTAAGCGCACTGGCTGTCCGCCATCCTTACGTGGCTGACGCCTGTACCGTAGATGACAGTGGAAAGATTGTCGCCATTGAACCTGCCGCCTACCATGGGTTCGCCGGCAGCGATATCAGCGGACAGGAGCAGATGGGGAGGCTTAAGGAAACCGGGCGTCCGGTCCTCAGCTCGGTGATTACAGCGGTGGAAGGATTTACGGCAGTGGATCTGGAGCGGCCCGTGTTCAACCGGCAAAACGAACTGATGGGATCGGTAAGCCTGCTGATCAGGCCGGAACGGTTCTTTGCAAAGTTTGCCGTTCCGGAACTGCAGGGACAGCGGCCGGAAATGATGGTCATGCAAAAAGACGGATATATCCTGTATGACAGCGACAGCTCACAAACCGGCCGCAACGTTTTTTCGGACCCCTATTACCATGGTTACAGCGGACTGCCCGCCCTGACCGGAAGAACAGTGGCTGATAGATACGGGGTGGGGACCTATGCTCCCCCGGACCGGCCGCTTCAAAAACAAGTAATCAAAAGGTCGGTTTGGACCACGGTGGGCCTGCACGGCACGGAATGGCGGCTGATTTTAAACTACCCGGCGGGAGGCAATGTCAAGACCGCGGTTAATAAGGAGGAACACAAGACGGTGAATAAGATCGATCCGGATAAAACCACGCCAACCCTTGAGGTCACTCCGCTGCGGGCCTTGGCCGGCGACCCGTGGAACATCAAAGTCTCCGGCCTGGTTCCCGGGACGCCGGTGACCCTTGTGGCGGAACAGCAGGACTATAAGGGGATTAAATGGGAATCCCACGCCGTTTTCCACGCGGACAGCAAAGGGGAGGTGGACCCCGGCGTACAGGCGCCGGTTTCCGGATCCTATGAGGGCGCCGACCCGGCCGGTCTTTTCTGGTCCCTGCGCCCGTCCGCCGGCGGGAAGCCGGCGGGAGCGTTCGACAAAAGCCTGGAACCGCAAAAGATAACCGTATCCGTGGAGGTTGAAGGCGAGAGAATACTTTCCCGGGAGGTG
Source organism: Peptococcaceae bacterium (assembly GCA_023512435.1). Classification (GTDB taxonomy): domain Bacteria; phylum Bacillota; class Desulfotomaculia; order Desulfotomaculales; family Desulfocucumaceae; genus JAILZP01. The sequence goes on from JAILZP010000017.1 coordinate 41,386, forward strand.
GAAAGGCTTTACCTGCTGCCTGGGGTCAAAAGGGTGGAAGTGCGCGAATCCGGGGTGGTGGGAACGCTTTTCATTCCCGCCGGGGAAGGCAAGCGTCCGGCGATCATTGTGTTGGGCGGATCGGAAGGAGGGAGCTACGAACCCGCCGCGGCGATATACGCCTCCCACGGCTACGTTGCCCTCGCCCTGGCCTATTTCGGAATGGAAGGGCTTCCGGATTCCCTGGTGAACATCCCCCTGGAGACTGTTGAGAGGGCCATCGGTTGGCTGGAGGCCCACCCCGCGGTGGACAAGAACGCCATCGGCATATGGGGCGCTTCCAAGGGAGCGGAACTGGCCCTGCTGGCCGCTTCCCACTACCCTCAGATTAAGGCCGTGGTGGCCAAGTCACCCAGCGCGGTGGTATTTGAGGGGGTTAGTGAAGATATGGGGAGAAATCACAAGTCATCCTGGTCATTTAAAGGGGAACCGGTTCCATTCGTGCCCGTTGTCTTCACCCAGGAACTGGTGGAGAGCTATTTCGCGGCGGTGGCGAAAAAAGAACCCTGGCCCACTTCCCCCATGTATGAATATGCCCTGCATAACGGGGAGGCCGTGGAAAAGGCAACCATCAGGGTGGAGCGGATTAACGGGCCGGTTTTGCTGGTTTCGGGCGGCCTCGACGGGGTCTGGCCGGCCGGCAAGTTTTCGGAAATGATCATGAATAGGCTTAAGGAAAAAGGGCACCCGTTCCCGGACGTGCGTTTCCACTACCCGGACGCCGGCCACCAGATCAGCACGCCTTATTCCCCCACCACCGTAAACTGGCTGGCCCTGCCGGGAGGTCTTATTGAAGACCTGGGCGGCACGCCGGAAGGGAACGCCGCGGCGTCCATGGATTCATGGCCGAAAATCATCGACTTCTTCAGGACGCATCTGGAGGGCGGTGATGCGCCGAAGGATGCGGCGGGGGAAATAAAGATCGGCGTAGTGGCTACGCTCAGCGGTGACGGATCGGACTACGGCGTCTCCATCAAGCAGGGGCTGGAAACCGCCCGGGACAGGATCAATGTAGCCGGAGGCGTAAACGGCAGAAAAATCAGCCTGATTATCGAGGATTCTCGCGGAGATAAAGACCAAGCCATAAAAATGGTACAAAAACTCATCAACGAGGACCGGGTGCTGGCGATTATCGGCCCTACCAACAGCGGTGAGATGTTTGCCGCCGGGCCCGTGGCCGACAAAGCCGGAGTGGTCATCATGGGCACATCCAACACCGCCAAGGGCGTCGGCGAGATCGGCCCTTACGTGTTCAGAAACTCCCTGCCCGAGGAAAATGTCATCCCCGCCGTGGTGAGCAAGTCAAAGGAAAAGTTCGGGTTTACCAGGGTGGCCCTGTTGTACTCCGAAAACAACGACTGGGCCGTCAGCTCCGCTGAAACTTTTAAAAAGGCATTGAAAGATCAGGGGATCTCCATCGTGGAAACCCAGACCTTTAAAGACGGGGACACCGATTTCCAGGCCCAGCTCAAGAAGGTGGCGGCGGCTAAACCCGAAGCCCTGGCGGTTTCCGCCCTGTACAAAGAATCCGCGCTGCTCTTAATCCAGGCCAGGCAACAGGGTCTCAACCTGCCGGTGATGGGGGGCAACGGCTTTAATGATCCACAGCTGATGAAGATTGCCGGTGAAGCGGCGGAGGGTGTGCTGGTGGGCAGCCCGTGGTTTGCCGGCCGGAACGACCCTGCGGTTCAGGCTCTCGTGGCTGAGTACCAAAAGCGTTACAACACCACACCTAACCAGTTTGCCGCCCAGGCCTACGACGCTCTGGATATTATGGCCGAAGCCCTAAAGACGGAAGGGGCTGCCGGCGACAGGGCCAAGTTCAGGGATGCTCTTGCTTCCATCAAGGATTACCAGGGTGTGACCGGCAGATTTTCCTTTGACAAGGACGGTAACCCCTTAATGGATGCCATGGTACTGCAGGTAGTTAATGGATCATACCGGGAAGTGAAGTAAGCTATTAAAGGAGGCATGCAAATTGAGTGAAAACGAAGAAAAGTTTATGACCCGCCAGGAATTCATGGACCGGATTATCGGGAAGGCACAATCGGATCAGGAATTTAAGAATGCGTTGGTGGATAATCCTAAAGAAGCCCTTGGGCAATTGGGTATCCAGGTTTCTGAAGAAGTTGAAATCAAAGTGGTTGAAGAGCCGCCCGGAGTGCTGTACCTGGTACTGCCGGCCAATCCCGATGAGCTGGTTGATGAACAACTGGATAAAGTGGCTGCCGGCTTTTGCTATATAGACTGGTTTATTTGCATCGGCAAATGCGATGCCTTTAAACCTTGCGATCCTTATACTTTCTGAATGGGAATAACGTTCGCACACATTCCGAAGGCAAAGGACATCTGAAGAAACCGGGTCTAATCGGGGAAAATAAAGATTAAAGGATAAGGAGGATATTGACATAGGAAACGGGGTAAAGTTATGGGTCTGCAAATTTTCAAGGGAAACATTATATTCGCACCGGCCCCCGGAGAGCTCAAAATATGCGCAAGAAGCCATATCGTTGTAAAAGACGGGATAGTGGAAGGAATTTATGAAAGATTGCCGGAGGAATACGGGAAAGAGCCGGTTAAAGATTATGGGGAACGGTTGATTCTTCCCGGCTTTGTGGACCTGCACGTACACGCTTCCCAGCTTTATCAATGCGGTCTGGGACTGGACAGGGAATTGATAGACTGGCTGAATGATTACACTTTTTACGTGGAAAGCCGTTTCTCCGACCCGGCGTATGCCCGGGAAGCGTATTCTCTTTTTGCAGATGAACTGGTCCGCCAGGGAACCGTCAGAGCCTGTATTTTCGCCACAATTCACAAAGAAAGCACCGGACTTTTATTTGAAATCCTGCAGGAGAAAGGAATAGGCGCATTTGTGGGAAAAGTGAACATGGACCGGAATTGTCCTGATTTCCTGCAAGAAGAAACGGAAGTCTCCATCAAGGAAACGGAAGAATTGATTGCCCGGTACGGCAGGCACCCTCTTGTTAAACCTATTCTCACCCCCCGTTTCGCTCCCGCCTGCTCTGGGGAGTTGCTGAAAGCCATAGGCGATCTGGCGAAAAAATACAATTTGCCGGTCCAGTCACACCTTTCGGAAAACCCCAGGGAAGTAGAATGGGTAAGGGAACTTTTTCCTTCTCATCCCACCTACTCGGATGTTTATCTTGATTTCGGGCTGTTCGGGCGATATGCTCCGGCCTTGATGGCCCACGGCATATATTTGACGGATAGAGAGTTGGATCTGATTAAAGCCAACGATGTTATGCTGGTGCACTGCCCGGAATCGAATATCAATCTGGCAAGCGGTATAATGCCGGTCCGGAAATGGCTCAACCGCGGGATCCGGGTCGGATTGGGGAGTGACGTGGGCGCAAGCCATAACCTGGCCATGTCCAAAGCAATTGTAAGGGCTGTACAGCTATCGAAGCTTTTAAAAATTTTCAGCCCTCGCCACGAAAAACCCCTAACCATTGCGGAAGCCTTCTACATGGCAACAAAAGGAGGCGGGAGCTTTTTCGGTAAAGTGGGGAGTTTTGAGAAGGGATATTCATTTGACGCTGTTATTGTCGAAGACGACCCCCGAATTGCCGGGGGACTCTCCCTGGAAGAACAATTCCAAAGGTTTCTATATACAGGAGACGCCAATAATATCATAGCCTGTTTCGTTGCAGGACGGCAACTGGGTTTGCGATGTGATTAAGGCGGAAGTCAACGCGGATTTTGCCTTTAGCAACAACGGATCTTTCCGGGCCGACATTCCCCCGGGCGATATAACCACGGTCAAGTCCAATTTTCCCTGTAAAAACAGTCCCACTTTGGCGGGTAGGGGGTAGTCCAGGTTCATGAGGCCCGGCTGATCCTTTCGGCAAGCAAATCAGGGAGTGCCGGAACCGGCATCTCGACCTCCTGGCCATAAAGCGTAGCCCGAAGCTCCCGGAGTTTCTTCAGCATCTTCAAAGAGCCGCTCAATCAGGTTGGTGGTTCCCGTTGCCTTATGGTGGGCTGCTGGGAGGGCAAGATGGGCCAAACACTCTTCCAGGTCCTCTTTCAGGCAGGCGATGGCGCTCGGGTAATGGTCCTGGTAGCGTTCGACCAAGATCTGGGCCAGACGCAAGGCTTCCTTCTTGTCCTGGGCGGCGAATACCTTACTGATCTCGCCCTTGAGGATTTTTTGGGCCGACTTGGGCGCCTTGGCCAGCACGTTGCGCATTTTATGCACCTTGCACCGCTGGCGGATGGCCCGCGGGTAAACCTCCCGGATAGCTTTTCTAAGACCCGGTGACCCGTCCGAGGCTACCAGCACGGGGCTGGTTACCCCTCTATCCACCAGGTTGTAGAGAAAGCCCTGCCACGCGGCGTAAGATTCCTTCTCGCCCAGATCCAGATGCAGGAGCACTTTGCTCCCGGATTCAGTGATCCCGTAGGCGCACAGTACTGCATCTTTCTGGCGCTCTCCCTGGCGGGCGGGCAAGTAGATGGCATCGAGGAAAAGGTAGAGCACGGGGTCCTTGGACAGATCCCTCTTGCGCCAGGCGTCAAACTCCTCCTGGATGGCCCTGGCCACCCGGCTTACGGTGCTTTTGGACATCACCCGTTCGTCAAATGCCTCCGCAAAGGCATCGGCCACGTCCTGCTGGCTCAACCCCCGCACGTACATGCGGCGGATAAGTTCCTCCAGGGTTCCCGAACGGTTGGTGATGGCGGCGAGGAGTTGGGAGTGGAATGGTTCGTCGGTATTGCGGACTTGCGGTATACCCACCTCGATGACCCCCTGGCCGGTCACCAGGCGCTTTGGTTCATAGCCGTTTCGGTAGCCTTGCCGGCTGCGTTCCCCACGCTGGTAGTGCTCCCGGCCAAGAAACTCCGTCACTTCTTCTTCGATGGCGACCTGAAGCATGTACCTGGCGCCGGTCCGCAGCAGGGCATCAAGGAGCCCTTCTCCTTCGCCCTTGATGCCGCGGTTCAAAATCTCCTGCCACTCTTGCCTGAACTGTTCGCTCCGTGGTATCCTGACCATAGATACAGTCCTCCTTTGGATGGGTTTGGTTTTTTCACACCCTTACCATTCTCCAAAGTGGGCTGTATCCCTTTTTACAGGAAGTATAGCACACGACCCGGAAATCAACAATACCCATTTCAATTGCAGGCGGTTGATCAACTGGATCGGCAGGAAGCTGACCGGCTTCCACGGCTTCGATTTGAAAAACTACAGCGTAGATTATCCAGGTGATAGGCCGTGACAATCACCCGCACGGCAACCGGCAGGCTGTGGAACGACGCCTTCGATACCGACACCAGGGCTAACTATTCGTTGATCGGCACAACCGGTTACGACAGCGTTGACAAAAGGCTGCAACTGGCGCAGACCGCCGGTACTACCGGCCAGGCCGAGATACCTCCCGCCAGCCTGTCCGCCCACGACATGATCGTGACCGGAAAGTTCATATTCCCCACTTATACAACCAGCTCCACACAGTATTTAATCATTTACAGCCGCTATATAGCCTCTCCTCTCTTTCAAATTACAGCAAGTATTTCTGATGGAAATAGCAGCCCCACCGATACAATTACTTTAAGAATGTATAAAGATGGGGTTAACAGTGATCTAACATCCTTCCCCTATACAATAAACCGTATTACAGAATACCGTTTTAAGCTATCAACAATCGGCGCTGCTATAAGATTTAAAATTTGGCCTGCCACTGAAGCTGAACCGCAAAGCTGGAACGCGACTTACGACTTGGCGGGTGACTACGGCGGCAGCGGCACGTCGAGGCTGTACGCCTACCTCCTCCCCACGGAATACGACGACTGGCGCATCTACAGCAAAAACGCCGTAACCTGCTCCGGCCTGCCCGCCGGATATAAATTCCGGGTAGGCGGCGTTGTGGCTACAGAAGCAGGCGGCATGGCTACCGTTGACTGCTCCCATGTAACCTTCCCTGTTTCCGTGGTGGAAGTGTTGGATGGGTCAGGCAGCGTGGTGGACAGCCTCACGCTGGTAAATGATATATGGGGCGGCGACACTTACAATTATTCAACCCCATATACAAGGGTTGAAGCGTCATTCCCGGCAGAATCCGCCCTGATGAAACAGATCGGCGGCCAGTACACGGCCAGCGCCGTAGCCAGCAAGATCAATACAACGTCTTTTGCGGCAGACGCAGGGTTAATTTTACACCGAGAGATCGGCTTTGTGTCTGAAGCTGTGCTTAAAAAATCCATTCCGCAATCGCCTTTTAACGCTGATGCTGCATTGCGGAAGGCGGAACAAAAACAGATCACTGTAGACAGCAGCCTGCTGAAAACGTATAAATCACCCGTAGCGGCTGATGCAATATTCAAAAAATCCCCGGCCAAACAGGTTACGGCAAATTCAGTTGTTAGGAAAACTGGAATATCCGGCAGCTTCATGGCTGACGGCTGCCTGATGCCTGACCAGACTTATACCCTGAGCCGGTCAAGCACTGGCAAGCTGTTGTTTGAGCGTTTCGACACCAACACCTTGGCCAACTACACCACCGGTGGAACGGTCTACTATAACAGCGCCAATAAAAATTTGGAATTAGGCGCTGACAACTCCAGTTCATCCGGCTGGCTGAAAGATGACAGCTTTGATCAGAATGACTGCGTGTTTACCTGCAAGCTAACAATGCTTGGCACAGGGGTATATTCCTACTCCCTTGATTACCTGTTTATACGCCGGATTGACGGAATTAGCGGTAATACTGATTACCTGATTGAGTTTAATGATTCCTCCGACACTATTAAGATGTATCGGGAACACACAGACGGCACAATCATAGAAATTGCCCCCGCCGTGTCATTCTCCCCGGCCAGAGGCACTACCTATATAGCCAAGTTTTCAGCCACAGGCAGCGCCATCAAGTTTAAGTTGTGGGATGCCAGCACCGCCGAGCCGCAAAGCTGGATGATGGAGGCAACCGACACCTGGTACACGCATGGTAAGTGGGAAGTCTACAGCTACCAGCTAAAATCATCAGTTGACGACATTGCCATCTATAAATCCCACACCGTCACCTGCTCCGGCCTGGCTGACGGCCAGAAATTCAGAGTGGGCGGGGCAAGCGGCAAGGTTGCCGCAGCAAGTGGCGGCGTGGCAGCCGTTGACTGCTCCCACCAGACTTTCCCGGTTTCCCTGGTGGAAGTATTGGATGCTTCAGATAACGTGGTGATGAGCTATACGGCCACGGACGACATTTGGGGCGGCGATACCTTTGAAATGAAATTTTACCGGAAGTTTTACGCAGATGCCGCGTTGATTAAGGGCGGCGTAAAACCTGTTACCCTGGATGCCGTTCTCTTGCGGGGCGGATTGGGGAATTTCACCAGCGGGGCAATGATGAAGAAAACGGTCTACGGCGGGACTGCCGTGGATGCTGTAATCCGTAAAGATATCAAAACTCCCTTTACGGTGGATGCGTTGGTTTGGAGATATGGCGGCACAATTACCGGCTTATCTGTGCTGAAAAAGTATAACGTGACAGCCAGCTTCACATCAGGCGCAGACCTGGAGCCATTTGTCCAGGTGGTTACGGGAATACCGGCTGACTGTATGCTATTCAAGCCTGGTTTTACTATCACTATTCCGGCCAACGCTGTTTTCAAGAAATACCTGCAAAATACTGTGCTTGCAGATGCCGGGCTGATGAAGCGCACAACAGTCAGCTTTACAGCAGATGCAAGGATGCAGTGGGTACGCAGCGGCACAATTATCGGGCTATCTGTGCTTCGGAAAGAAGCAACACCCTCTTTCGCCGGATCATCCGTACTGTGCAAGCAGAGAGTAACCACATCAATACCGGCCAACGCAGTTATCAGAAGGCAGCTTTCAGCGGCAATAAATACCGGCGCTATCTTTCGCAAGCCTGATATTGCCACTAGCCTAGCAGCCGGGGCGGTGATCCGCCGGATCATTGAGAACGGCTTTACCGTCAATGCCGGTCTGCCCGCAAGATTTACCAGCAGTATTTCGGCTAATGCTTTCGTTACCCGCACCCATATTAAAGCCTTCATCCCTGGCGCAATCATGTTCAAGACTGTCAACCGCAGCTTTGGAGCAGACGCATATATATGGGATTTAAACCGGTATTTAATCAACCCGGCTGTAAAAATTGAAAGGAGTTTCCAAATAGATACCGCAGTTGCCAGGGAGTTTAGCTTCGACCTCAACGTGGTTAGAAAAGCGACATTTGACCTCAACGTAGGATTTAACTAGGAAGGGCGGGATGATATGCAGCCAGTTCGGGAGAAGTGGGACAAAAATACTCGCATATATCATCTCGGCGGCAGTGGTTACAAGCTCATAATCCGGGAGGGGCAAAACTACTTCAACAGGCAGACGGGCCAGTACGAGGAAGTTGACTTAAACCCTAAAAAGGAGAGCAATTGGGAATTTGAGTACGCGGTAAAGTCTAACAACTTCGCCGCGTATTTCAATGATGCCACTGATCCGGTTAACCCTACGCTGGCCGGGGTGGAAATTGTAAACAAAAACGGGGCGGCCAGGTGGATCAACTACAAAATCCATGAGGCTGCCCCCACCAGTATAGAGGTTACGAACAACAAGGTTATATACCGGGGCTGTTGGCCGGGGGTAGACTGCGAGTACATCGTATCCCCGGAAAAATTGAAATTTAATGTAATCTTCGCCAGCCAGGAAGCGGTTAAAGACGTGGTTATCACATTGAAGGAATCGCCGGGGATGAATATCCGCCAGGAAAAAGACGGCGATATCATCTATGAGGATACAGATACCAAGGAGGAATTGTGGCGCATTGAAGCGCCATATTTTTTTGAGCAAAAGAAGATACGCAAACAAAAGCGCCGCAACGTCAAATTCAAATTGGGGCAGACCCGCAGGCACAACGGGGCTGACTACAAGGCGCTGTCGTTTGAAATTAACGGGGTTAACTGGCTTTCGCAGGCTGAATACCCTCTTGTACTTGACCCGACCACAAACGTAGGCCAGCCGGGTAAGGATAAGCTCATCTACAAGCAGCAGCCTGACAGTGTGGACAACGATCTGAATGAACTGCTGCTGATGAATTATTGGTACGGTACAGCCTGGGATACCAGCAGGCTGCTGTTTCAGTTTGATATGTCTGCGCTGCCGGCCAACGCCTCGATCATGTGGGCAACCTTATACCTGTTCTGGTTTTCCCAGGACGCCAGTAAAGGCAAGACTATTTCCTATGCTGTCAAAAGGTTAACCCGGTCTGATTGGCTGGAGAATGAAGTCACCTGGAACAGCTACAAAACCGGATCAGCCTGGACTACTCCGGGCGGCGACACTACCGATGCCGGAAAATTCTACGGCAGTTTCAGCAGCGACGTTGATTACCCAAATGCGTGGCTGGGCTGGCCGATTGACGATATTGCCAAAAACATTTTCAACGAGGGCAAAAGAATTGTTGATGTTCTGTTTAAAGCCTACGCTGAGAGGGGCGCGCCGGAAAGCGGAACTTACGAAACACCAACCGGATACCAGTTTTTCCATGATCGCGCTTACTCGGATGTTAACCTTCGCCCTTACCTTGAAATACTGTACTGGTTGACTTATAGCTCCAGTTTTACAGCCGGTGCAGCCGTTGTAAAAAGGTATGTCAGGAGCTTTACCGCCAATGCGATCGGGAGGAAAACGGTAAGCAAAACATTTAATGCCTATTCATTGCACAAGAAAACCGCCAACCGAAACTTCACCGCAAGTGCGGTATTCCGCAAAACACTGCGCCCGTCTTTTTCAGCGGATGCCATATTCCAAAACAGATGGACAAAACCCCTGACTATTTATTCCACCCTACGCAGGGTAAACACTAACCAAATGGCTGTTAATTCCACCCACAAGAGGCTGTCCGTACAGGGCAGTTTTTTGGTCGATTCCCAAATTACAAAGATCGTGTCCGGCGGCTTCAGCAGCCATGCCACTCTGAAGAAAACCGATATTATTAAGACTTTTAAAGCCAGTGCCGCAGTAATCGGCCAAGGCGCGTCTGTATTCTTCGACCAGGCTTTTGTTGACCTGTCAGTGACCGCAAAGGCGGATTTGACGGTTAATGTTACCAGGAGTATTACTTGGGAGGTGTCAACTGTAACATGACGCTGGTTCAAAATGATATCGGCATTGTGTTTAACTTTAACGTCAAGGATGAGAACAACCTGAATGTAGACCTGACAAACGCCACCGTGCGGTTGATCTGGAAGAATGATACCGGGAAAACTACCAAAACCTGTACCATTGTGGATGCGATTAACGGGGTATGCCGGTATGTGATTGTTGAAGGCGACCTGACGACGGTTGGAAAGTATGACTGCGAGCTTGAAGTTGATTTCGGCACGACAAAATTAACTACCAATAAATTTACCTTCAAAGTCAGATCGGAGTTGGGGTAGAGTGAGGAAAATAACCAAGACGGTTTTATCTGCAATTTTAACCATAATACTGGCTGTCGCCTCCACCCTGACCGCCTGGGCTGGAGCAATAAGCTACCGAGTGCGATCCGGCGACACCCTTTGGGGGATAGCCAACCGGTTTGACGCTACCGTGACTGAGATAAAGAAGGCCAGCGGCATTACCGGCGACACCATCCACCCCGGCCAGCAACTTACAGTACCGGGGATAAGCCAGTACAGGGTGGTGAGCGGTGACACCCTCTGGCAGATTGCCAAAAAATTTAATACCACAATCTACCTCCTGCAAAAGATGAACGAACTGCCCGGAAGCCAAATCTACGCCGGGCAGTTTCTTTATGTGCCGGACAAAAGCGAGGCAAATACCCCCCCGGTTAGTGGGTATTCCAACGCAGACGTATATTGGCTTGCCCGAATCATCAGCGCCGAAGCGCGGGGAGAATCGCAGCTTGGGCAGATTGCGGTGGGGGCTGTAATTCTTAATAGGGTGAATAACCCCAATTTCCCTGACACTGTTAAAGGTGTGATTTTCCAGTACACCTACGGGATACCGCAGTTTTCCCCGGTTGAAGATGGATCAATCTACAGCGACCCCACGGCTACGGCGGTGAAGGCGGCCTACAGCGCGCTCTCGGGCTACGATCCCACTTGCGGCGCTTTGTACTTCTATAATCCCCAACTAACCAGCTACCATAATTGGGTGAGAAGTCGCCCCGTGACTGTAGTAATCGGCAATCACGTATTCGCCAAGTGAGGTGAGGCTATTGAATTTCAAACAGATGAAACGGCGGGGCTGGCAGGTTATTGACGACAACCCCGATAACCCCATTGAGATTGACGATGCGCTCATGGGCGAATATATCAACGAGGCTGTGCAGGATTTGGCCGATGCGCTCCATATAGTGAAATCGGCCAATTTGTCTTTTAACAACGGGTCGGCCTGGCTGCCGGATGATTTTCTGGAGCCGGTGAAAGCCTGGGACGGCAGCAGGGAATTGAAGCGCCTGTACTCGCTTAACGATAAAACGGTGACGGATGACACCACCGATGCCAGCGAATACATCATCCCCAATGACGGCACGATCCAAATATTCGGCAGCCACCTTACCGGCACATTCAAGCTGGAATATATAGCAGCTCCCGACCCGCTTTCCAATGACAACGACACCCCGGAATTAATTCCCGCCCGTTATCATCACTTTATCCCGGAGATTTACGTCAAAGCGCAATACTCATTAAAGAACGGCAGGACGAACACCTACCGCACGTATATGTCGCTTTGGGAGGATATACGAAATGAAATAGCCTCCAAGCAAACCGTGACTTCCTTTGAACAGGAGGAAATCTGGTAATGGGCAGAGAGGCGTTTAAAATGAACGGCGGCGGCAGCGGCGATCCAGGCCGGGAATCCTTTGCCTTTGAAAACTTCCAGGGAGTAGACATTATTTCCGACAACACCGCGCTGCCCAAAAAGATGGTGCCGTTCGCCAAGAATGTTGACTTCTCCAAACGTATCGGCGCGGCGGCCAAGCGGGACGGCATCAAGAAATTAATTGACAGCCTCGGAACGGGCGGCTGCATCGGCATCCACAACTACCGGTCAGCCGCCGGTGATCGCGTTCTGTTCGGTTGGGGCAACGCTCTCTACATGCTGGCCGGCACAAGCGCCACTCTGACTAAATCAGAACAAACAGATTGGCAGGCAGGCCAGGGATATAATACCGACCTGACCAGCAGCCCCGGCGACATTAAAATGGCAGCCGCCCCGAGCAATACATTCACCCGGAACACAGCCGCATATACCAGTGACGGCGTAAAGGTATCCAACAATATCCCCCGCTATGAGAAAGGGCTGTTTGACAAGGGTGTTCTCATCGAGGGGGCGGCTACCAACCTTTTATCAAACCCACTGTTTGCTGCCGACACAACGGGTTGGAATAAAGCCTCTATGGCTGACTGGTCTTACACCGGCACGGCAATGGAGAGAAAAACAGACGGCGGCGCTGTTGGAACAACCTATGTCAAGCTGGGCGACGGCGCAAACTCAGGCAAAGGCATGGCCACGGCCAACAACATCACGGTTGCTGCCGGCGGCGTCTATAACATTTCGTTCTATATGAAGGTTGCCGATTTGCAAAGCCAAGCCATTGTCTGCATCCGCACCAAGGATGGCGCTGGCGCAAATAACAGCGCATCTGTGACGCCTCCTGACGGCTGGGTGTATTCACCGGCTTATGATTCCTTTTATAAGCTGTTTTCCAACAGTGAAATAAACAAATGGGAGCGCCATGAACAACCCTGCGCCATACCCGCTGGTGCAGCTTCCCTCCAGGCGTCCATTCAATACTACACCGGCGGGGATAAGTATATCAACGTAAGCGCGCCGCAGTTCGTTAATTGCCGGATAGCCACCACCTTTACAGACGGCACGCGGGACGGCGATTTGTTAAGCTATGCCGTTCCCGCGTTACCGGCTGAATTTGTCATCGGCGGCGTGCTTAAACCTGAATGGGACAGCACGGCTTACGGCGTGGGGGATGGCTACAACGTATTGGCCTATTTGAAAAATGACGTTCAGAACGACTATAAAGTGCTTCTCATAAGCAACGCCGCAGATGGAAGAAAGGGCAAAATTTGCATAGAGAAACAGGTCGGCGGCGCAAGAACGGATTTGGTCGGCGCTAATGCGTTGAGTTTTAAAGCCGGTGACGCTATCCGGTGGGCTGCCGCCCAACTCACCCAGGCATACGGGGATTTGGCGGCGGGGATGCACTTATGGGTCAGGGTGAATAATGGCGCTGTTGAACACTATTCGCTCAACCATACAGCCAGCGTGCCAAACCTTACCGCTTGTTACCTTGGATCAAACGGATCGAACAGCAACTACGTCAACGGCACAATTGACGACTTTTTTATTGAGGGTATAGCCGCCCGGAACGTCATTGGGCAGCCCGTCAATTCGGCCAGCCTGGAAGGGCTGGTCACAAGCGGGTCGGCTTACAGCGTGAGCGCCGCCACCATCTTGTACGTTTCCGGCGACAGCACTATCACCGCCCCGCGCTGCCCAGGCGTGTGGCTGTCTCCCGTGTACGACTTGGGCAGCAACCCGGAGATAGCCTCAATCGCCTGGACGGCTGCGGAACCGGCCAGTACCGATTGTTCATTGAAAATCCGCAGCAGCGCCGATAACTCAACCTTTGGCACGTGGCAGGCCGTATCCAGCGGAGGCAGCATTCCTCTCTTGCGATACCAGCAAATACGTGTTGACTTGACCACCGGTGACAGAAGCGCCACTCCTTCATTCAGCGAGTTTACCATAACTTACGAAAGCAGCTTAAACCAAGCCGTTGCTGTAAAAACCGGCCTGCCTGGAACAAAAATAAGGTTTACCAACTACGACAACAAGTGCTACTGGTGCGCCGGTGGGCGGTTACAAGTTTTTGACGGCACAACCAACCGTGACGTCGGCACCGATCCCCCGGCCACAGCGCCCACGCTGACGGCATCTGGAACGGGATTGACCGGCAAGTACAAGGGAGCAGTTACCTTTGTTACCGCAGAGGGATTTGAAAGCAACCCCTCTCCTTTCAGCGCCGAAATCAACCTGTCCAACCAGGGGATTCAGTGGAGCAATATCCCTACGGGCGGGGCGCGGGTGGTTAAACGCAATTTATACCGCACCAAGGCGGGTGGCGCGGATTATTACTTTATTGCTACTCTTAACGATAATGTCACTGCCGCATATACTGATACAACGGCTGATACCGCGCTGGTGACGTTGATGGAAACCAACAACAACATCCCCGGCAGCGCCGTTATCGTCCACGCGCACAAGAACTATATATTCTACGTCAGCGCCGACGATCCCAAAAAGCTGTTCTTCTCCAAGATAGCCTCTCCCGAAAGCTACCCTTCAGTCTACTACAAGCTGTTTCCCGGCGATATTGTTTCAGTCAGGAGTTACTTTAACTACCTGATTGTCAGCGGCCACAACTACACCAAGGCGGTTGAGGGCAGTGTATTTGGCGGGGTAGCCGACGACACTGTTATCCGGGATTTGGACGACATTGGCGCTTTAAGCCATGAGGGGTTAGCCGACTGCATCGACCCGCAGTTCGGCAACGTGCTGGCCTACCCCACTCCCTACGGCATCGGCTACATCACCCCCGGCATCCAGGAGAAATCCCTTTCCCGCATCCCCCTGTCAAAAGACGTGCAGCCGTACTTCGACCAGGCGGTTAACCGGCAGAACACCGCCGGGGTGTTTGCCGACAGCCGCTACCTGGTTGCCATCAACTCCCCGCAGTCAACTTACAACGATCTCGTGCTGTGCTACGACTTCCGCACGAAGAAGTGGAACGGCGTCTGGACGCTCAAAGCCTCGGGTTTCTGCGTGGCCAACCGCAAGGTGTATATGGCTTCCTCCACGGAAGGCGTGATTTACGAGATGTTTAACGGCACGTCTGACGCGGGGGAGAAGATAAATTATGTTCTCGATACCCTATACACCACCACGAAATACGGAGCCAACTATAAGAAAAAATTCCTGCAAGCCTGGATCGCCGTGTCGGACGACAGCGTGACGGATACTATGACTGTTCGGTTTAAGGTGGACAACCAGGGTGGAACAGTGCAGCCGGGCAGCAAGAGCGGCTGGAACGTGGGAACGTGGTCGGGGGATATTTACGGCAAACAGAACGCAATCCTCTCGCCGAAGCTGAAGATACCGGCTGGAAAAGGATATTACTACGGGGTGAGGATTGAGGACGACAGCACGAATCCTTTTACGGTATTTGCGATTATCACCGAATTTGAGCCGCCCATCCTGGGCGATTAATTTTTATGGAGGCAGATCATTATGGGTTTAGTCTGGAACCGGTACGGCGAAGTAATCGGCACTACCTCCGGAGCAAGTTATACAGACAATAGCAATGCGGCGACAAACACCCACGGCGGCGGCGCACAGGCCAGCAAGCCGTGGACAGGCGGGGGATCGTCTACCCCAACCAGTTCAACAAGCTCACCGCCTAGCTCTAGCAGCAGTAGCAGCAGTTCCAGCGGGAGCAACAGTTCCAACAGTGGAAGTTCCAGCCGTTCCAGCAGCGGTGGAAGCTCCAGCAGTAGTTCTTCACAATCAGAAGCGGCTTGGTGGAAGGCAAATTTCGGTTATGTTCCGCCCTGGATAGGCGGCGGTAGCAGCACTCCTTCCACGCCGTCATCTCCGTCAACTCCCTCCACGCCATCTACACCCTCTATTCCGCCAAGTGGCGGTAGCCATAGCAGCAGCCCACTTTCGGCATCATACAATGACAGCATTCTTGCCCAAATCAGGGCGGGTAATACCTCTTTAGGCTGGTCAGAGATTGCCAAAGCCGGTCAAGACTATAACGCTTACGCCAACGATGCAACCCGCCAGGCCGCAGCGCATGATTGGGCAAACAAGGTTAGGGATGCTATGGGTATCAGCAGCCAGTACGATCGCACTACCGGCGCATATACCGGTGGCGGCACTGATCCCAACCCCTATAAAAGCGGCAGCAGCAATACCGGTAGTGGCAACAACAGCAACACTCCTGTTCTTGGCAACCAGACCAATACCCCCGCGCCCCTTGTTCCCAATTCCCCTCAATTCCAGCAAGGAAGCTACGGCTTTGATTCAAATGCCAATAAAATCCCGGTCAACCTGGGCAACGGCCAAGTCATAAACGGCGTGATGAAAGACGGATATACCTACGTGCCAATAAAACAGATGGCTAATATGATGGGCGGCCAGCTTGGCAATTATGATCCCAATAACCTGACCATTCAAGTAAACGGTAAAACTGTTCCGGTACACATTGATTCCAATGGCGTGGGCTATGCGCCGGTCAGGAATATGGCTGACGCTTTCGGGGCAAGTGTGGGCTGGAACAGCAAATCCGACGGAAGCGTATCTGATGTTTTCCTGGCGCAGCCAACTGTAAATCAGCAGCAGCCGGTTATTGACCAGCAAAAACTATTGGAAGAACAACAACTGGCAGAGCGTCAAAAAATGATTGAGGAATTGCTGAAACAATTCCAGCAGCCAATCCCCATGCCTCAGATGCCTGAAATGCCGCAGATACCGCAACAACAACCCTCTTATGAAGATTTCCTGGAGAGAGCGCGGGAGATGATCAACCCCGCATACGCCAAAGCGCGGGAAACCCTGAGCAAAGTGAACGAGCAGCAGCGCCAGCTGATGATCCAACGGCTGGCGGCCAAAGGGCAGCCCTTCGGCGGCCTGCGTGAAGAAATGGAGATGCAGCTGGCGCAGGATTTTATGAACCAGTTGTCCGACCAGGATATGCAGCAGCTATCCGAAGCGTTGAAAATAGCCCAATCGCTGTCGGAGCAAGACGAGCAGCAAGCCAGGTGGCTGGCCGACCAGGCGTGGCAGCGGTGGCAGGCGCAGGCGAATATGGCGCAGCAGCAGTACCAGTACGCAGTCGCCGACAGAAACAACCGGCTTACCGGCCTGATGAATCTGGCCAGGTATCTGCAAGAGGAAGAACAGGCCAGGAGGGAAGCCGCGCTGGAGCAAGCGAAGTTTTACTGGCAGCAGAAGAAAGACTTGCTCCCCTACACCACCCCCGACGCCAACACGGTTTTCAGGATGGGTAATATCAGCGCCGACAAAGCCGCCGACCTGGAAATGGAGCGGTGGAAATGGGAAAACCCCAGCGCCAACGCCTACCTTGGCTACCAGGGCGATCTGGCCAGGGCTAACTCATACTCAAGCAATTATACCCCGCCACAGTGGGTAGAGCAGCAGGGTTACGACGCCGTGGCCAACCAGTTTGCCGACGCGCTGCAATCATACGCCAGCTACGAGGATATGATCGGCGGCATCCAGTCGGCCAAGCCGTATCTCGATCCCATGACGGCGGAGGCTTTGATGCGGCTGGCCAAATCTATGGAGCCGCTTTATTACTACACCAACCCCGCAGGTCAGAAAGTAGGAAAGTCTGGGCCAAAGTTTAAACCCGCCGAAGAATCCCCAACGGGCGGCTACGATCCACTGCGGGTCAAGTGGAACACCTCCCCTTACGCCGGGAGCCAGTACGGTGGAACAATAGATGGAGCCATGCCGGGAGCGCACGAAGTCAACCAGTTTCTTAATAAGCCGGAACAGCCGCAGGTAGCCGCCCCGCAGTCGTTCTGGCAAAGGTTGATGGGAGCGTTGAGCGGCAGCCGTTCCATAGAGGATTATTAGATGGGGGATAGCTGATGCGGAACACCGACTATTTCTACAACGAACTGATGAAAAAAACCGGCGGAGACGTAGAGGAAGCCAAGCAGTACGTCATCCCCCGCACTGACAGGGAAATGGCTCTGGCCGGCATCGACCGAAAAGACATTCTGAACAGGCTTGGCGTGTCTGTAGATACGGCTGCCCCCTCGTCGAGAAATTACGGCACGGCGGCCAAACTCGGCACGTTCATCGGCAAAGCCTTCGACTACCTCGCCCGCCCTGGATACGCCGTGGCCAACGTCTATAAAGACATCGTTGACGACAAAGACGGCTTCAAACCCTGGGAGAGCTTTAAGCGGGGCTGGTACGGGCAAGACAAGACTTCCTTCTACGAAGGGTTTAAGGCTGCCAGAGAAGCGGAAAAAGCCAGGGGATACGTTCAGCCGGAGTTTTTAAGCTGGATAAACCCTATAGGTATAATCGGCCACATATTCGGCAAACACGGGGAAGCCAATGCCGACTTCCGCGACAAAGTGTTCGGCTACGGCGCTGATATATTCCTTACCCCTCCAGCCGGTTTCGGGCTGCTTGGGAAAACCAGGTTGGGGCAGTTGGCAGAGATAGCCTCAAAAGGGCAGAAAGCGGAAGCTGGCAGCGATCTCGCCAAAGAGATTGCGAAAGCAGCCGCCAAAAACCCCTCCGCCTTGAATCTGGCCGCCACCCCGTCGCAGCAGGCGGCGCTCGGCCAACGCGCTTTGGTATCATTCGCCGGAAAGCCGATCATCAAAGGCGCACCAGTGTTCAGAGCCGGTGAGTGGCTTACAGACAAATTCAAGAATACTGCGGCCAACGCCGCTCCCCTTCTGCAACTGCCGCTCAACGCCTTCTACAAAGGGTGGAACAACCCGGAAGCCAGAGAAGCCGCCGATCTCAAGAAACGCTTTGAACGGCTGGAGAATTACCGTAAGTACCAGGCTATCCAGTCCGGCAAGGAATTGCTGGAAAGGCAAAAAGCTCTCAACGTGCCGGAGAGCGAGCTTTTCAACAAGATCGAAACCCTGCGCAAAGGCGTCTACAATACGCTGAACGCCGCCCGGCACGCTCCGGCAAAAACCTATAAGGTTGACACGTCACCGCCTGTAATTGCCTTAAACGACGCTCTAATGGCGTTAAAGCCGACCGTGCAAAAGCTGACCACAACCCCCGATACCAAGCCGGAATTAATCAAATTTATTTATGAAAACCTGGGCGGCAGGAAAAGCAGCATCAGCAAGAGCTACCTCAGCAGGCAAAGCAAGGATGATCTGAAATTCATCGCCGAAAGGGTAAAGCCGAGCGTCAGGGATGCCGTGGCGCTGGCCGCGAAACAGCAGGGTATAAACATCGGTAAGCTGTTCGACGCCGCGCTGCACAACACCCCGAAAGACATCGTGAAAAGAGCCGGAGAAAGCCAAAACGCGCACTGGGCGAGGGTTGTCGGGCTGGCCGCCAAAAAGGTGGACGACTTGGCTTCCCTGCCCAAAGAGGAAGCCGACTTCATCCGGGAAGTCTGGCGCAGGAATGAGGCCAATTTGGCCGCAGAACGATCTTTAGGCGTTCCCACCCCGGAACTGCAAGGCGGCCTCAACTACATGATGCACAAGCTCACCCCCCACCTGGAAAAGAAATTCGGGAATAAAGCGTTGATGGCGCTGTTTGGGTTGAGCAAACCTGCCGGTGTGCTGTCGCCGATTCAAATACAGCGCAAGTACCGTGGGACGGTGGAGGAGATTAATAAAGCGGCCAGGGAAGGCAGGCTGCACGACAACAAAACCTACGGCAAATTTTTTGAAGACAACCCCGCCCTGGTGCAGACGCATAGGGATGCCGTCAGCCAGGCGTTGCAGACCCGCGCTCAATTCCTCCACGAAGCGGCACAAAGATTCGGCCACGATACTGCGTCTGCTCCAGCCAACTACCGGGCTATTGACAGCAAGGAGTTCGCCGGCTTGCTTCGGGATAAAGTGTTCGATCCCGAAGTGGCAGACATCATTGAAAAGCAGATCAGAATCTTCAGCGACCCGCACGAGTTGAGAAAAGCCGAAGCTATCGGCGTGCTGTTCGACGCCGTTCAAACCGTTTGGAAAAAGATTACCCTCTTGCCCATCCCGGCCTACCACATCCGCAACATCATGGGCAACTTCTGGATGAACTTCCTGGGCGGGGTGTTGCCGCCGCCGTTCGGCAAGTCGTACGGCAAAGCTCTGGCGGTGATGAGCGGTAAAGACGGCAGCATCAAGACGAAAGCCGGTCAAACCATCTCTTACGATCAGATACGCGAGCAGGCGTTTGCCGACGGCATCCCCAACCGGGGTTGGTTCACCACGGAGATCGACTCACAACTGCTTGGTAACGCCTCTCTTGACAACCCCGGCGGATTCATCGACAACCTGCCGCTGATGAAGCAGGGAGCGTGGCTGCAAAAGAACACCGAGAACTGGGCGCGGTACGCTCACTACATCCAAAAGCTGGAGGAAGGCTACTCCTTCGAGCAAGCGGCAGCCAGCGTCAAGAAATACCTGTTCGATCCGGAAAACCTGACCGGCTTTGAGCGGGTGTGGATGCGCAGGCTGATCCCGTTCTACAGCTGGTCGCGGCACAACATCCCGTTGCAGTTTGAAAACCTGATCACCCAGCCAGGCAAGTTCTCCGGCGTATCCCACGCCATCAGCGATGTGGAGCGGAGCAAAGAAGAAAAGCACGGCAGGCCGGACGAGGTATTCATGGGCGACTGGCTCAGGGAGGGTTTACCTGTATACTACGGCGGCGACCCGGTGAAAAAGCAGGGCAGGTATGCCATGCTTAAATACTGGTTCCCCGGCAGCGACATACAGCAAGTATCGCAGCCCCACGAGTGGTTTCTGGAAGGCTTGTCTCCCTTCGTGAAAGCGCCGGTGGAGGTTTTGACCAACAAATCGTTCTACTTCGACGATCCCATCAACCGCTACAGCCTGGAAACCGAGACGGCCAATTTCCTGGGTAAAGAGATGCCAAGAAGGGTTGTCCACGCGCTGAAAAACCTCCGGGTGTTGAACGAGCTTGACCGCCTCAACCCCGGCGGCGTGTTCGGGAAGCGGGAGTTCGCCGCCCCGGAGAAAGAACGCTGGCTGAACTTCCTCACGGGGTTAAAGCTCTACACCTACAACCCCGAGTGGGAAGCAGGCATGTACTCGGCTGATATGAGAAAGGATTTGGCCAGGCTTAAATACGACTACGGGAAAGCGGTCAGGGAGGAAAACAAGGAAAAGCAGCGCAAGGTATTGGAAGCCATAGACAGGGTAATGAACAGCCCCCGCACCAAAGCAATGACGCGGAGCAAAAGCCTGTATTACGGCAATTAGGGGGTGGAGCCGGTTGGATGTATCAATAATCCCGTTCATCGTCAAGTACACGGACAGCTTGTGGGCTGCCCTTTTTATTTTCCTGTTCGCCTGGGTGTTGAAATCCAACGACAGCCGGGAAAAGCGTTACCTGGGGGTGATAGAAAAGCTGAGTGAAAAGATTGACGTGAACGTGGTCGAGGTTGACCGCAAGATTGACAGCCTTAACGAGAAAATAGCCGAGATCAGGGCTGA
>JAILZP010000061.1 GCA_023512435.1 Peptococcaceae bacterium
GGATACACCCGCCCCGGGAACCCGCCCTCGATAATGCCCTGGAACACGTTGAAACCAACCCGGTCCGGGGATTCGTTGGCTCCTATCACGGCCACGCTCCCGGGGTAGAACACCGCATTCAGTTTATTTGAGGATTTGGCCATCTCAGCGGCACCTTTCTTTCCAATCCCTAATCCCCAATCCCTATCCCTTCCGGATTCTGAAATCCCGCATGCATGACTACCCCATATTTTCAAGTATTGCCGCCATGCCCTGACCCCCGCCTATGCACAGGGTGGCCAGCCCGTACCGCGCGCCCTGATCCTTCATCCCGTAAACCAGCTTGGTCAGCAGCACGGCTCCGGTGGCTCCGATGGGGTGGCCCAGGGCTATGGCCCCCCCGTTGGGGTTTATTCTTTCCTCGCTCAGCCCCAGCTGGCGGATGGACGCCAGCACCTGGGAGGCGAAGGCCTCGTTCAGCTCGATGAACCCAATGTCATCCAGGCTCAGGTTCGCCCGGGAGAGCGCCGTGAGGGTGGCCGGCACCGGCCCGATGCCCATGATCCGTGGCGAGACGCCCACCGCGGACCAGGAAACAACCCTGGCCAACGGCGTCAAGCCCAGTTCCCCGGCCCTGGCCTCCGAGGCCAGCACCAGGGCGCCGGCGGCGTCGTTGAAACCGCAGCTGTTGCCTGCGGTGACCGTACCGCCCTCCGCAAAGGCCGCCGGCAGGGCGGCCAGCTTCTCCAGGGTGGTCATCCGGGGGTGTTCGTCCGTGTCAAAGGTTGCCGTTCCTTTTCCCGACCTGACCTCCACCGGCATGATCTGGGATTTGAACCGGCCTTCGGCGATCGACCTTGCGGCCCTCTGCTGGCTCAGCAGGGCGTACCTGTCCTGGTCCTCCCGGGAGATGTTGAACTCCCGGGCCACGTTCTCGGCCGTGAGGCCCATGGGCAGGTGCCCGTATTTTTCCGGCGGCTGGGCCCCCGGCCCGGCCTCCGTAAGCGAATCCACCAGCACCCCGTTTCCGTTTCCGTAGCCATAGCGGGCGTTTTTCAGGTAAAAGGGCGCCCGGCTCAACACCTCGGTTCCGCCGGCCACCACAATTTCGGAGCACCCGGTCAGTATTTCCTGGCAGCCGTTGACAAAGGCCTGAAGGCTGGAAGCGCACTGCCGGTGCACGGTGTAGGCCGGCACCTCCTCCGGCAGGTCCGCCTTTAAGGCAATTACCCTGGCAATATTTGAGGCCTCGGTGGTCTGACGGGAGTGGCCCATGATCACCTCTCCCACCCCGGATGCCGGAATACCCGCCCGCTTAACCGCTTCCCTGACCACCATGGCGCCCAGGTCCTGGGGGGTAATGTCCTTCAGGGACCCGCCCAGCCGGCCCACTGCCGTCCTCACCGCGCTCAAAACCACAACTCTTCTCTCGCCCATTTTTTTCCCCCTTGACGGGTCAGCGGCATTGAACGGGTTCCCGTTCAAAGCATCACCATTCCCCCGTCTATGCAAATTGTTTGTCCGGTTATATACCGGGCCTGATCGGAGGCCAGGAACACCACCGCCGGCCCTATTTCATCGGGCATGGCAAAACGCCCCAGCGGAATGCGCTCCAGGTATTTTTCCCTGAACCTGGGATCGCTGGCGATGGTTTTGGTCATCTCGGTCTCGGCCATGGGCGCTATGCAATTGACGGTGATGCCGTACCTGGCCAGTTCCTTGGCCGCCGACTTGGTCAGGGCGTGCACGCCCCCCTTGGCCGCGGTGTAGTTGACCTGGCCTATGGTGCCCAGCAGCCCGGCCGAAGAAGTAACATTGATGATGGCCCCGGATTTTTGTTCCATCATCGGCTTAGCCACCGCCTGCAGGCAGTTGAAGGTCCCCTTCAGGTTCACGCTGATGACCTCGTCCCACTGCTCCTCCGTCATTTTCCAAAGCATGGCGGGCTTGCTTATCCCGGCGTTGTTGAACAGAACGTCGATTTTACCAAACTCCGCCAGCGTCCTGTCCACCATTTCCCCGACCTTGTCCCGCCTGGAAACGTCCACCTGCATCACCAGCACCTTTCGGCCGGCGGTTTCGACAGACTTCACCACAGGGTCGCCGGCGCTGATGCTGCGGCTGACCAGAACCAGGTCGGCCCCCGCCCGGGCCATGGCCAGGGCCACGCTCCCGCCGATGCCCTGCCTGGCGCCCGTGATAATGGCCACTTTTCCCCGAAGTGCCATTAGGCAGCTCCCCTTCCCAAAAAATTTTTATATTTCTTTCCTTTCCGGTCAGCAGATTGAAATCTGTCTCCTGCCCTTTCCGGCCAGCTCCCCGGCAAACACGGCCGCCCCCACGGCCCCTGCGATCTGGGTGTCGTGGCGGGGCTTCAGCGCTTGCAGACCCAGTTCTTTTTCCAGGCGGCTGACCACCCCCGCGTTTTTGGCTATGCCGCCGGTGATGGCGAAGTCCTTTTCCACCCCGTTCCTCTCCAGCAGCGCCGCCACCCGGCGGGCCACGGCGGAGCAGTATGCGGCCAGCACCTTCTCCCTGGACCAGCCCGCCCTGATCAGCCCGGCGGCCTCGGTCTTGGCAAAAACAACGCAGGTGCTGCTCACCGGTTCGGGTTCCTCATCCACCCGCAGTGACATCTCACCCACTTCCTCCACCGGCACCGCCAGCATATCGGCGAACACCTCCATGCCCCGGCCGGTGCCGGCGGCACACTTGTCGTTCATCAGGAAGGAAACGACCCTGCCCTTCCCGTCGCACCTGATGGCCTTGCAGTCCTGTCCCCCCATGTCCAGCACGGTGCGCACCGTGGGGCCGTACATGAATATGGCGCCCCTGGCGTGGCAGGAAATCTCGGTCACCGTCTTGTGGGCGAACGGAATGTTCACCCGGCCGTATCCGGTGCCCACGGTACAGTGGATGTTCCCCAGCTTGAGGCCGGTGTTTTCCATGGCCCGGCTGATGGCGCTAAAGGCGCTTCCGGAGCTGTCGGACCCGGTGCGTATGCTGGCGAAGGCGTAAAGTTCACCGTCCGTCATGATCACTGCCTGGGTGCTCACCGACCCCACATCCACACCGGCCGCTACGATCCTTGCATCGCGCCAGTTCAGGTCCGGGCTCACCCAGTTGTATTCAGTCCACCGCCAGTACTCCTTTTTCGGTGGTTTCGCTTTGTCCGCAGTCATTTATCCTTATCCCCGCCCGGTTAAATTCTGATCGTCCGCCGGCCGGACGCCTTTTCCGCCGCGGCCAGGGCCGCCCCGACGGCGCCGGCAAACTCCGGATTCTCCGGAACCAGCACCTCAATTTCCAGTCCGTCCTCCAGGGCTTTGACAAACCCAGGGTTCCTGCCCACACCGCCGGTTATGACCAGCTCCTTTTCCAGCCCCACCCGGCGGACCATGGAGATGATCCGGCCGGCGAGGGCGTCGTGCACCGCTTTGGAAATATCCTCCCTGGAAACCCTGGAGTGGATCAGGGAAACCACTTCAGACTCGGCGAAAACAGCACACTGAGCGTTCATGGGTATTTTTACGCCGGACTTGAGGGCCAGGGAGCCCATCTCCTCCAGGGAAACATCCAGCACCCGGGCAATGGCCTCGATGAATGAACCGGCGCCCGCGGCGCACTTTTCGTTAACGGCAAAATCTATGACTTTCCCCTTGCCGTCGCACTTCAGGACCCGCCCCCCCTCGGCCCCCGTGTCGATGACCGTCCTGCCCGACGGGACCAGGAACACGGCCCCCCGGGCGCCGGCGATGACTTCGGTGACGGTCCCGTGGGCAAATGTCACCTCGCCCTTCCCGGCTCCGGTGGCCAAAACGAATTCAACCTCGTCTTCAGAGATGCCCGCCCCGGCAACGGCCGCGGCAAAGGCCTCCCCGGCCGCCGCCTTCCGGTCGAAGCCGCTCCCGGCCATGATCATGGACAGGACCTGCCCGTCCTTCATTATGACTGCCTTTGCAAACTTGCTGCCGGCATCCACCCCTGCGGTAATCATCCCCGCTTGCCCCCCGAAAAAAGGCAGAACATTCGAAAAAATACAGGAACCGGCGCGGCCCTCTGCCGGCCGGAATCCTGCACCGGGGCACGCCGACGGCGCCGCCTGATTAGGTAAATTATAAAAAAGCGGCCCGTCAATTAATATCGCCAGAAAGGATGGAAAAAGGTTAGAATTGAGGATTAGCGGAGGATTAACCCTTGTGGGCGATCTGATTCACCCGGTTAATTTTAAAATAACAGAAGGACTTTTTGTATATATGTTAAATAAATAAATTAGAATATTCCGAACCTTTTGCCGGAAAATGGGGTGATATAATTGGACACCGGCGCGGCCGCAAAGGAACAATACCCGGAACTGATGCTGCTTTGCCGGATCAGCACTCCATTCAAGGCCTCCAAAAAGATCAGGACCACCCTGCAGAATGTGCTGCAGTCCTCGGTGGATTATTTTGATTTCTGGCACGCCTCCCTCATATTGTTAAGCAGCAACCGTCCCCCGGCTTTCTGGCGGGCGCTGAAAGACCACCCGGACAACGAAAAAATAAGCAATGAACTTTTCAATTCCAGGTATCGTACCGATTTAAGAAAGGACCAGGTCCAATCCTCTTTTTTCAGCCATTCTCAGCCGGTGGCCGCCACCACCATTCCCGTCGTGCTGAGGGCCGGGGACCCCATAGGCACCATGGAAATCAAACTGCTGGGAGCATCTTCCGACACGGCCGCCAACCTTCTCAACAAGGCCGTCTCCATCGGCAGGCACGTGGCGGACATCATTCAGGAATCATTTTTCAGCAGGCAAAAAGACCGAAACCTTAGAAAGCTGGCGGTCTGGCTGGAAACGGTATCCACCATCAGCTCAACCCTGAACATAAACCAGGTTCTTCACGTGGTGGCTCAGCTGACGGCGGACCTTTTCGCCGCCCGCTGCTGCATAATCCTGCTCAACGAACAGGACCGGACCCTGGTCCCGGCCGTGGCCGTAGGCAGCTTCGACCCGGTTCTGAAAAAAAAGTGGAAAGCCCTGAAGGGTCAGCCTCCCTTTCCGGCCATCCTGAACCTGATCAACACCCGCCAGCCCGTGGTCATGACCCCGGCGGACATCGAAAACAGCATGCCCCGGGAGATCATCGACGAATTCTCGTATGCCTGGGTGGTCATGGCGCCCATTACCATCAAGGGCAAGGTCATCGGTGTTGTTCAGGTTGACCGCCCGATTCAGGGAAAGGGTTTTGACCAGGAGGAAATAGCCATCATATCAGCCATGACCAGGGAAACATCCATCGCCATAGAGAACGCCAAGCTGATTGAAGAGCTGGCCCTGAAGGAGCAAATGCTTCACCAGCTGTTCAGCAAGCTGATCTCCGCCCAGGAAGAGGAGCGCAAGCGGGTGGCCTCTGAAATACACGACGGGGTTATCCAGTCGCTCCTGGGCATATGGTACAGGCTGCAGCATTTTACCGGCGAAATGAACCCGGCCCAGGGGAGTGATCTGAGGGAGGAGCTGGTAAAGCTGAAGGACCTGCTGGGCCAGCAGATCCAGGATATCCGCCAGATAGTCTTCAACCTGAGGCCCATCGTGCTGGACACGTACGGGCTGGGGCCTGCCGTGAAAGCGCTGCTGCGCAACCTGCAGGAGGAGCACCGTATTCAGGCGGAATTTGCCCTGGAGGGCGCCGGCCAGCGCCTGCCCCCCAATTTTGAGCTGGCCCTCTACCGCATCCTCCAGGAACTGCTGAACAACGTGGTCAAGCACTCGCAGGCCACCAAGGTTCAGGTGATGTTTATTTCCGGCCAGGAACAGACGTTGCTGGTGGTCAAGGACAATGGAACCGGCTTTGACAAGTCCCGCCTGATCAACCCCGACGCCCCGGGAAACCGCCTGGGTCTGGCCAGCATACAGGAAAGGGTGCTGCTGCTGGGAGGAACGTGCGATATAGACTCACGGCTGGGCTGGGGAACAACCGTCATCATAAGGGTGCCCGCCCCAAAAGCGACCTGAATTGGTAAAACCTGCTTTGTCCCTTTAAATAAATTGTCAGGCCGGTTCCGTAAACATTGCCAGGGAGGGATCGGGGTGAAAACCATAAACCTTTTAATCGTTGACGACCACCCCATGATCAGGGAGGGCCTGGTGGCCATGCTCACCCCCTACCCCGACATACGCATCGTGGGCACCTGCACCGACGGCGAGGAGGCCATCGAAGCCGTGGGGCGCCTTTGCCCCGATATCGTTCTGATGGACATCAAGATGGGAAAAATAAACGGCTTTGAGGCCACCAGGGAAATTGTGACCAGCTACCCTGGGGTCAAGGTAATCATGCTGACCATATTCGAAGACGCCGAATCCATAAGAATGGCCCTGCAGTCCGGGGCGTCGGGCTACATGCTGAAGCAGGCCACCAGGGAAAAGCTGGTGGAAAGCATAAGGCGGGCCTTCAAAGGTGAAACCATCATCGATTCCATGCTGCTCAGCCAGCTGGTAACAGACTACACCCGCCTGGCCCAGGGATACGTCCCCCTCAGCCAGTCTTCCGCCGCCAGAGAAAGCACTGAACTGACTCCCCGGGAAAGCGAGGTGGCCAGGTACCTGGCCCAGGGGCTGACCAACAAGGAGATATCCGCCAAGACACACCTGGCCGTGGACACCGTGAAGACCCACCTGCGCAGCATATACCGCAAGCTGGGAGTTAAAAAACGCTCCCAGGCCATAACCGAATTATTGGGCGGAAGGTATTCCGGTTATT
Source organism: Peptococcaceae bacterium (assembly GCA_023512435.1). Lineage (GTDB taxonomy): Bacteria > Bacillota > Desulfotomaculia > Desulfotomaculales > Desulfocucumaceae > JAILZP01. The sequence continues at coordinate 6,723 of JAILZP010000061.1, forward strand.
GACCCCTGCCGGAAAGGTTGACCGGAAGCAAAAATCCCCGAAATTGAAAGGCGAATATTTCCCCCAGCTTGGAGCAAAATATAAAAAAATCCATAACAGGGGGAATGATCCGTTGGGCATCGTAAGATGGGATCCCTTTAATGAACTGAGCAGTATGCGCCACATGATCGACCGCTACCTCGACCATTTCTGGGGAAGGGGCGCCAGGCACGATCTCGCGGGAACAACCGGCTTCGGCCCCAGGATCGACGTCTACCAGACCGAGGACGAGGTCATCGCCACCGCGGAACTGCCCGGAATACAGGCAAAGGACGACATCGACGTGAGGATAGACAACGACAAGCTCACCATCCGGGGAGAATTCAAGCGATCCCAGGATTTGAAGGAGGAGCACTCGGTTTACAACGAACGCTATTTCGGAACCTTCACCCGGGTCATTCAGCTCCCGGCCAGGGTCAGGCCCGAACAGGCCAGGGCGACTTATAACAACGGGATACTGGAAATAAGGATGGCCAAGAGCGACCCCGGGGAAAACTGGGGCCGCCGGATACCGGTTCAATAGCGCCGATCACAATCAGAGGCCGGGCAGCCCCGGCCTCATCGCCGCCTCATTCTTTATTTCCCGTCGCTCCACCGGCCGTACCGGTCCCGCAGCACCCTGTGCAGGACCTTGCCGGTGGCCGTACGGGGCATCTCCTCTTCCCCGATGAAAACCACCGACTTGGGCCGCTTGTAGCCGGCTATTTTGTCCTTGCAGAACTCCATGATCTCCCGGGCCAGGCCGTCTCCGGGCCGGTAACCGTCGTGCAGGATGACAATGGCCCTGACCGACTCGCCCCACTTTTCGTCCGGCACGCCGATAACCGCCACGTCCTTCACCGCCGGGTGGGCGCCCACCACGCCTTCCACCTCCGAGGGGTAGACGTTCTCTCCGCCGGTGATAATCATGTTCTTCTTCCTGTCCACCAGGTAGTAGTAGCCCTCGTCGTCCCTCCGGCCCATGTCGCCGGCGGTGCACCACTCTCCGCGGAAAACCTCCCGGGTCCTCTCCGGGTCCTTCCAGTATTCCTTGAAGGCGCCGGGCGAACGGGTGTAGAGCTCACCCACCTCTCCGTCGGGAACCTCGTTGCCGTTTTCGTCCAGCAGTTTGATCCGGTCGATGCCGAATATCTCCCGCCCGATGGATCCCAGCTTCCTGAACTGATCCTCGGGCCTTAGGTAAGTAATCAGGGCGGCCTCGGTGGACCCGTACGCCTCCCACAGCTCGGCGGACTTGAAGTAATCCATGATGGCCATCTTCAGATCCTTCCGGGCCGGGGCCGAGGAAATAAGAAGCTGCCTGATGCTGCTGACGTCGTATTTCCCCTTCACCTCGCCGGGCAGGGAGAGCAGCATGATGTAGTGGGTGGGCACCAGGGAGGTAAAGGTTATTTTATACCCGGCAATGGTTCTCAGCAGGTCCTCGGGGTCGAAGCTGGCCATGTTGTATACCATCACCGGCGCCGACACGCAGGTGTAGGCAAATGAATAATAAATGGAGTTGACGTGGCACATGGGCATTACCAGCAGGGGCTTGTCGGCGGGCCTCACCCCCATGTTCATGTTGCTCAGCAGGTACTGGGCCATGTAGCTTTCGTGGGTCCTGACCACTCCCTTGGGCCTTCCGGTGGTCCCGGAGGTATACATGATGGTCCAGGTGTCTGCGGCGTCCACGATTAAATCGGGCTCTCCGGGGGCGCCCACGGCCAGCAGGTCCTCGTAGTGCACGTAGCCCTCCGGGGCCCGGCCGCTTCCAAGGTAAACAAAATTGTCCCGGGGAACGGTGGCCAGTTTGTCCCGGACGCTGTCGACCCCGCCCGTGAAGGGTTCCTCCACGATAAAGGCCTTGCACTCCGCGTGGTTAACGATGTATTCAAACTCCCCGGGCGTCAGGCGGAACATCACCGGAACGGCTATTTGCCCCCCCTTTGCGCAGGCCGCATAAATTTCCATCCACTCCACCCGGTTGTATGAAATCACCGCCACCCTCTCGCCGTAGCCGGCCCCCATGTCCCTCAGGGCGTTGGCCAGCCTGCAGGAACGTTCATTCCATTCCCTGAAGGTAAAACTCCTGTTTTTGTCCTGACACCCCAATTTGTCCGGATAGTGCAGGGCATTCATCTTCAGAACGGTGCCCACCGTCATCCACTTGCTCACGGTCATCAGGAACCCTCCCTTTTCAGGGTAAACAGCGTTAAAAATCAGCTCCCATCTTCCGGCTGCTGGCGGCTGGCTGCTAGCAGCTAGATGCTAACAACTGCCTACTTCTGACTCTTTGATCTTCCTGGCTATGGTTCTTTCTCCTTCAGGAACGGGGGGCGGCACCGGACCGCCGGAGATCCTGGTCACCGCGCCGAAGCGGGAGGGGCAGGCTTCAAAACAGGTTCCGCATTTTATGCATTTCTCCTGGTCAATCACGTGGATCTGGTTCCTGGCGCCCACAATCGCCTCCACAGGGCATCTCCCGGCACAAATCATACAGGCCTGGCATTTGCCCGGGTCAATGTAGTACGAGGGTGCTTCGCGAATTAACCTGTCAATTTCTTCCCTGGTATAAATTTCTTTATATTCTTCTTCATTAGAAAGATGTAACGCCAGCTTCTCCCTTTTTGCCAGCTTAATGTATGGAATTAGCTTTGTGATTGCTTCAATTCTGGACCTCAATTCATTTTTATCTATTCCTTCGCTTGTACCTAGAGGTCCTAACTTCTTCACTTTGTTGCCAAAGTCATTCATAATTTCGGCGAAACGGATTCCTTCACCGGCAGATACCCATTCAAGCCTTAATCTTTCCGGGTTAATCCCTATGTTTTCCAGCAGCCTTTTACATAACTGCGTCATGCTTAATGCATCGTAATTTCCTTCAGTGTTATAGTGGCAGTCGTTAAGATGACACCCGCCGATGAACACCCCGTCTGTTCCGTTTGAGAAAGCCCGGAGCACATGTGCCAGATCCACTCTGCCGGAGCACATCACCCTTATCACCCTTATATAAGGAGGGTACTGAAAACGGGAAACTCCAGCGAGGTCCGCCCCTCCGTAGCAACACCAATTACATAGAAAACCTAAGATCTTTGGTTTAAACTCAAGCCTTGCACTCATTCTTATCCCACTCCCAAGCCGGTAATTGCTGCCTTTGTTCTTTCGAACTTCTACGCGTCCGGAACCGCCGCGTCAATTTGGCTCAAGATCTCTTCATCGTTGTAGTGTTTGAGTTGTATGGCCCCTGTTGGGCATTTTGCGTTGCAGAGACCGTCTCCTTTACAGAGAACTGGATTAACCGTAGCCTTTTTGCCCCGGCCCGTATTGTGAAATTCTATGGCACCATACACACAGGCTGCGATACATGCCCCACACCCGATGCACTTCTTTTCATTCACCTCGCAAACAGAACCGGAGGCTACGACTGTATCATGCGAGAGAAGAGTTAAGGCCCGGCCTGCAGCTCCATATGCCTGGCTAATCGTTTCCGGAATGAGCTTGGGATAGTGGGCCGTCCCGCACAGGTAAACGCCTTCCGCCGCAAAGTCAACAGGCCTTAATTTTACATGGGCCTCCTGGAAGAAACCGTCCGGGCTCAAAGTTACCTTAAATAAGCCGGCTATTTCCTGACTACCCGCAGAGGGAACAACGGCGGCAGCCAGGGCGACTAAATCGGCGTCTATTTCAAGCCTCTTGCCCAGAACGGGATCGGTCACCGAAACCCTCAAGACACTCCGGCCGTCCTCCTCCACGGCTTCCACCCTGGGCTTGTCATGGGGATCGTAGCGGATGAACCTCACCTCTTTGCCTGCCGCCTCCCGGTAGTAGTCCTCTATGAACCCGTACGTCCTGATATCCCGGAAGAGAATGTAGATATCCATTTGTGCATTTATTTCTTTCAGTTTGAGGGCGTTCTTGACGGACTCGCTGCAGCATATCCGGCTGCAGTAATTTCTGTTTTCCTCCCTGCAGCCCACGCACTGGATCATCACCACGCTCCCGGAGTTAATCACCCTTTCGTCTCCTCTGGCAATTTTTTCCTCAAGCTCCAGGTGGGTCATAACCCGGCCGTCTTCTCCGTACAGGTACTCGGTCGGCCTGTAAAGCTCTGCGCCCACGGCGATTACGGCGGCCCCGTGCTTTATCTCCGTGACAGCACCTCCCGACTTCACCCAGGTGGTGAAGTTACCCACATAGCCGGCGGCCCCGGTGATGGCGGCCCCGGTATATACGTGGATCAGGGGGTGCCGGTAGACCCTGCGTATGACATCACGCAAATACGCCTGAACATCCAGCCCTTCCAAGGTGTAATGAATTCTCCGGGCCATTCCCCCCAGGTCCGCATCCTTTTCCACCAGGTAAACCTCGTGTCCCTGTTTGGCTATGGAGAGGGCACAGGTCATGCCGGCCAGTCCTCCTCCCACCACCAGCACCGCCTTGTTGACGGGCAGTTCGATTTCTTTCAGGGGTTCCAGGCGGAGGACCCGGGCCACCGCCATGCGGATTAAATCCTTTGCCTTTTGGGTGGCCTCTTCCTTTTCTCTGGAATGGACCCATGAGTTGTGCTCTCTGATATTGGCCATTTCGAAATAATACTGGTTTATTCCCGCCTCCCGGAGCGTGTCCCGGAAAAGCGGCTCATGAGTCCTGGGGGTGCAGGCGGCCACCACCACCCGGTTAAGCCCTTTTTCCCTGATCATGTCGGTTATTTCCTTGGCGGAATTGGTGGCGCACGAAAACAGCTGTTCCTGGGCGTGGACTACATAGGGCAGGGTCAAAGCATATTTGACTGTGGAGGGAATATCCACCACCCTTCCGATATTGGCCCCGCAGTGGCACACAAAGACACCCACCCTGGGATCCTCCCCGGAGACATCCCTTTCCGGCGGATATACCCTTTCCCTGGCCAGATTCCCCCGCCGGTAGCCGAGGAGTTCGCCGCACAGGGAACCTGCCCCGCTGGCGGTCACCACCGACTCGGGAATATCCGCGGGACTCCTGAAGGCCCCGCTGACGAAAATTCCCGGGCGGGATGTCTTCATGGGATTGACGGGATCAGTTTTGCAGAATCCGTGAGAGTTGAGATCGATCCCGAATTTATCCGCCAAGCCCTTAAAGTCGGCAGGAGGGGTCAATCCGACGGATAATACCACCATATCGAATTCTTCCTCTTTCACCCCGCCCTCCGGGGAGGAATATCTGATCACGATATTCTTTGTTTCCGGCATCTCCTTCACCACCGACACATAGCTCCTGATAAACCGGACGCCGGGAAGATTTTCGGCCCTTTCGCGGAATCGCTCAAAATCCTTGCCGTAGGAACGGATATCGTTATGGAATATCGTGCACTGGGCATCAGGGTCATGGTCTTTGGTCAAAATCACCTGCTTCTGGGTATACGTGCAGCATACGGCTGAACAATAGCTGTTGCCGCC
>JAILZP010000018.1 GCA_023512435.1 Peptococcaceae bacterium
GTTGTACTCCCACCATAGTTAAAAGTAAAGGATTTTCCCGGAACGGCATTCCAGGTATTTGCAGCATTGATAACAGCAATTTCTTCTCCTGTACAGTCGGGCGTGTTGGGGTTTATTTTATAAGGTACGACTGGGGAGTTACCTGGCCATTTACTGCCCCCGTACGAGAATGTAACTTCAAAAGGAAATTCATTGCTAGATTGTCCAGCGGCTGTTTCTATTAAAAGAGGTCCACTGCTTGCGGAGATTGTGTTACCGTAATAATCCCTGGAAATAGGCACAGCTGAAACAATTAATGAATCAGACCAAGAAATAATTGAATAATCATTAGAAAAAGAATATGGATACTGATGATAGAACCATACGTGGCCGGGTGTACTTCCGAAGCCGCTCCCTGATATAGTAATCTGGGTATTGGTTCCTGCTGAAGCTTTGTATGGGGTTATGTTGTTAATTGTCGGTTCAGTGCCGGCTTCAAGAATGCCTACACTTGGAAACTTATCTTTTAGGATACTATTTATCTGATATTTAAATTGACTTAGGGTTTTACTGCCTATCTTTCCATCCATAATAGTTAATTTGCCTTGAGATCCTCCATACACTCCTAATTTGCCACTGCCTTTCTGCTCAAGAAAAATCACAACTCTTTCATTTGCAGAAAACGAAGGGATATCCGTGACCCGTTGAGTTATTCCGTTTACTTCCCCTCCGGGAATGGTTATAGAAATTGTTGATGAACCCATGCTGTTTTTTAAATTTTCTTCAATTAATATATTAACTGTAGTTTGAATTTCAGTTCGTTTTTCATTCCACTCACTATTTAATCCTATTACTTTTCCGATAATAACATAGTCGGCCTCTTCTGATAATTGTTTAAGGTCCTTGTACAACATCATGCCATAAGATGTCCCCGTATAGAAAAACACAATCAGAATAGCAGTAAATAATTGGAAAAACCATCTACTCAAAACCATCTTTAATTTATTTTCCACCTCAAACGCTCCCTCCTTAAAAAATGACTTAATAGTGTATTTTTGCTAACAAAACCTTAAATTCGTCGAGGCATGAGTTTCTCCTCCTTTTCCTGCTACAAGGATATTTGATAAAAATCGACATTTTGTAAAGAAAGGCTCGTAATGATACCCGCAAGTCAGTGTTTCAGCCGAATTAAAAAGTCCAAAAGCTGACGGGATTGCCTGACCGGAGATTGCTGTATATAATGGCCACATCTGTTGGAAAGGAAAGACGCCCCTGTTTTTATGTGCTAATGCGCCAACAGAAGCACCAGAGGCGTCCACCAATCGGTATGGTCATAGTATCAAAATATGAGATGGTTGAGAACCCTGAAAAAGGGGTTTTTCGTTAGGAGCGGGGAGCAGATTTCCTGTCCATGCTGTAACGGGCCACTAAAAGTCTGTGGAAGCCGGCGGCGGAAATATGTAAATGGAACAGGAGATACCATTGTCCTGGTCATCCGCAGGCTTCGTTGCCGTAATTGTGGCCGGTTACACCACGAACTTCCGGATATATTAGTTCCATACAAACGCTATGGAAGCAAACATGGGGACGGTTCATTTGTTTGGCCAAACAACGGAACCGTCCCCATGCATTTCGTCCCCATGCATTTCATGCATTTCTATTTCGACCAACAACCCGGGGGGTTTCACAAAACCTCCCTTTTTATGTTATTATTTTTGTGAACTTGGGGCGGTGGATTGCTGAGTATGCCGGTGTTGAGCCGGGGCCGGAGGCGACGGAATCCGGGATGAAATTGTTTGAAGTTTTGCCGGACAGGTTTTTTCAGCTTTTTTGCGGAAAGAACAGGTTTTTTTATGCCGAGGCGGTTTTGCTTCTTTATGAACAGTACCAGGTCAACAGGTTCGGCATTGATTATGAAGTAATGCGCGACCTGTTCCAGGAGTTGATTGAAACCCGGGAGGAAGCCGGTCAATCCTTTGATCTGGAAGAGGAACAGGAGCAGTGGAGTCCCGGGGACGAGCCCGGGGACGCTTTTCGCGTCAAAGCCAACGCCCTGCTGCGCAGGTTGCGTGAAACCGGGTGGGTGGATGTGGAGGTCCGGGACAATTTCAGGCATTATATATTTCTCCCCCATTACTCCAGCCGTATCCTGGGCGTGTTGAAGGATCTGTGCGAAAACCGGTCCGTCGAGTACCAGCGGTTCGCCTTCGTGACTTATCAGCTGCTGTCGGGGGAGGACGCGGCCAAAAGACCAAGTTTCGCCATCATTGAGGCCGACCGGATAACCCGTCAGTTCGTGGAGGAGCTGCGTATTCTGGTCAATAATATGAAGCACCACATGGACCAGTTGATCAGCAAAACCACCATCCAGGAAGTTCTGGATCACCATTTCGACGAATACCGGGCCAAGATAGTGGACCGCAGCTACCACCGGCTGAAAACTTCCGATCACGTTTCCCGGTACAGGCATAGAATCCTGGAGACAGTGCAGAGGTGGCTGCTGGACCGGGACCTGTTCGCGGAAGCGGTGGAGGACGGCCTGCGCAATGAATTTTTTTCGTCCCGGGACGAGGCGGATCAGAAGCTGCGCGAGGCCTTGCTGTCCGTTGAAGAAGTATACAGGGGTCTTGACGAGATGTTTTACCAAATCGACGTCCGCCACAACCGGTACCTGCGGGCGTCCTACGACCGCGCGCGGTATTTGAGCCAGCACAGCCTGAGGATGGATCACCTGCTGGCCCGTATACTTGAGTGGATTGCCGGGAACGGCCGGAACGGCGAGATGCCGGTGGAGGAGGAGTTGACGGCTCTGTCACGCCTGCAGCGGGTGGAGCACCTGACGGAACAGTCACTCTTCACCCCCAGGAGGAAGCCGGTTCAGCACCGGCCCGAGGAGCACAGGGTGGTGGAAATCCCGGAAGAACTTAGAAAACAACTGCGTGATAAGAACCTGGAGAGGATGCGGCATGCCGTCACCAGGGAAAAAATAAGGGACTATGTATACGCCCGCCTGGGAGACCGCGGCGAAATGGATATTGAGGAACTGGCGCCGGAAAGCATGGAAGAATTTTTGTACCTTGTTTACGTGTACCTATACGGTTACGGGGGTTCGTCGGGTTACCGCCTGGTCAGGGAAAACGGGGACGTGGTGCTGGAAATAGGTGATTACCGCTTCCACCGCCGGAAGGTGGTCCGGGTTAAGGACACGAAAGGGGTAAAATTGAGTGCTGACGGACATTAGCGAGCAGGATGCGGAAAGATTGAAAGAAATAATCAACCAGATGCTGACCGTAAACTTCCTGGTCAAGGAACTGGAGCGGGAAAAATACCTGCTGGCGAGGCGCTATCGCGAGCAGTTGACCCGGTTTTTCCAGTTTTTAAACTGGGAGATAGTTTTCGACGACAGGCACGAGTGCATTTTTACAGCCTCCCGGGATGTCCGGCACAGGCGCACGCTGTCCAGGGACGAAAGCGTGTGGCTTTTGATTATCTGCCTGATTTACCAGGAGAAAAGGCGGGAGCTGTCGCTGAGCGAATTTCCGGTGTCCACCCTTTACGAGATCAGGTCAAAGTACGAAACATTCAGGCTGCCTTTCGTAAATAAAACAAAACTTCAGGAACTGGTAAGACTTTGCACCAGGTATAAGATGATGGAGGCCCTGGACCCAGATATTTTTTCTGATGATTGCCGGTTCCGGCTCTTCCACACCCTGATGTACGCGGTGGACGCGGATAGGGTGGAGAAACTTCACGAAAAAATCAGGAGGTATGAAACCGGCGCGGAAGGAGGACAGCCGTATGAAGTGGATGAAGAAACTGCGCCTGATTAACTGGCACTACTTTCGGGACGAAACCCTTGAATTCGGTCGCCAGACACAGATTACCGGGGCCACCGGGGCCGGGAAGTCCACCGTTGTCGACGCCCTTCAGACGCTTTTTGTGGCCAACCAGAGGCAGATCCGTTACAACGTTGCGGCCCAGGAGGAGAGCGGCAAGAGGACGCTGATTACCTACCTGCGCGGGAAAATTGGGCGCCTGGAAAAAAGCTTCCTGCGGGAGGGCGACTTCACATCCTACATCGTGGCCGAGTTCCGGGACGATAAAAAAAAGGAAAATTTTGTTGTGGGCATGGTGGCCGACGTTTACCGGGACGATGCCGTCGATGAGGAATATTTCATTATATCTGGCATCGGGATTGATGACCTGGAGTTTGTCAAGCCCTCCGGGCACCTTCGAAACCGTGAGGAATTCCGCCGCTACTGCCTTAATTTGAAAGGCAGAACCGTTTTTGAACGGAACAAGTCCGGTTACCAGAAGGCTCTTCTGGCCAGGATGGGCCAGTTGCATGAAAGGTTCTTCCCGGTGTTCACCAAGGCCATGACCTTTAAGCCCATAACCAACATCAGGGACTTTGTTTACGATTATATCCTGGACCCGCGGGAACTGCAGCTTGACCTGATGAAACAGAATTTTGAGATCTACGAGCGGTACAGGCTGGAATTGGAAAACCTGAAGGAACGTAAGGAAGAACTGCTGCGTATCGCCGATCAATTCAGCCGCTACTCCAGACTGAGGGAGGTTGTGGCGGAGCAGGAGTATGTCCTCCGAAGGCTGAAATACGTGAAGGAAGTGGAAGACAGGGACAGGCTGGAAGGCCTGGTGGCGCGCCTGAAAAAAAAGATTGACGGCCTGGAGGACCGGTTGAAGCTGTTGGGAGAACAAGAGGAAGAGGCCCGGAGGAAACAGCAGGAAGCTTATGAAAAATGGTACGGCCACAGAAACAAACGGGAGCAGGAAAGGCTGAAAGACCAGATTAAAAAACTGGAAGACGAACTGGTGGAAAAGACCCGGCTTCTTGAAACACTCCGGGGATGGATAAGGCAGGAACTGCGGTTGCTGGGGTCCCTTGCCGCCTGGGAGGGAAACGAATTCTGGCGCTGGGAGGAAGGTGAGGCGGACAGGCTAAACCGGGCCATGGATCTCCTTGCCGGGTTGCTTTCGGGAGAAATCAGCGGCGAAGATGAAGCAGTGCTGAACCGGTTCAGGGAAGCGGGAGTTTTCCTGGCCGAACTGCACAGCCGCTTCACCAAGTCCGTCGGCCGGGTTGAGGACGCGCTTAAGGACCTTGGCGCCCAGGAAGCCGATTTGAGGCAGCAGATTGCCGGCCTGGAACAGAAAAAGCGCCCGTACTCCCCGCACGTGCTGAAGCTGAAGTCCCTCCTGGAAGAACGGCTGGCAGGCCGGTCGCCCGTCTGGATCTTCTGCGAGGAGGTGGAAATCAGGGACGAAGCCTGGCGCGACGCGGTGGAAGGGTACCTGAACACTCAGCGCTTCGACCTCCTGGTGAAGCCGCAGTGTTTCGCCGAGGCACTTTCACTGTACGAGCGTGAAAAGTGGCGGCACAGGATAGAAGGGGTCGGCCTGGTGGATACGGAAAAAGAAGCAAAATACGCAGGCACGGCGCACAAAGGGTCGCTGGCCGGGGTCCTCCAGACCGGCAATCCAGTTATACAAGCCCGCGTCGACCACCTGCTGGGCAGGGTGATGATGGCCCGGGACGAACAGGACCTGCGGAATTACCGCACAGCCGTCACCAGGACCTGCATGTCTTACAACAATCTGGTGGCGAAGCAGATCCCGAAGGAGCGTTACGAGATCCCTTATATCGGAGGGCAGGCCATTATCCGCCAGCTGGAAATCAGGCGCCGGGCCCTGGCCGAAGTGGGCGCCCGGATAAGCGCACTGCAGATGGAAAAGGACAATCTGGTCTCCTGGATGACCGGGCTGAAGGACAGGACCTCCTTTTATATTCAGATGTCGGGTCACCTCAACCTGCCCGCCGTGATTGCAGGTCTGGAAGGGGCACGGGCGGGGCTGGTGTCGGAACTGGACAGGCTGGACATGAGCGAAGTGGACAGGCTGTGGGAGGAGTACCTGTACTGGCAAAAGCGGCAGAAAGAACTGGTGGACGGCATAGGCGATCTGAGGGAGGAAAAGGCCCGGTGCTCCTCCGACCTGTCCGCCGGGGAGCGTGAGCTGGAACATAGGGCGGAATTGGTAAATGACGCCCGGAAAATGTGGCTTTCCTGGGAAGCGGATTACCCCGGTTATTCCGTGGACAAAGCTGAAGCGCGCTGGCGGGAGGCGGAGAATCAAGATTTGTCCGTGGCGGTGAAAATAGCCAACTGGGAAAACAACCGGAAAGGAAATGAAAGCCGCTGCCGAAATGAGTTCATGAAGCTGCGGGACCTGCGCCAGGGGTATAATCTCCGGCACAACTACAACGGGGACCTGGAAGCGGAGAACAACGACCAGTACCAGTCCCTGCTGGCCGGGATCGACCAGGTGGATATTCCGCAATACCAGTCCAGGGTTGACGAGGCTCTGCGCCAGTCGGAGGAGGAGTTTAAAGCCCACTTCGTATACAGGCTGCGGGAGGCCATCGAGGCGGCCCGCCGGGAGTTTAACGAGCTGAACTACGCGCTGAGGCACTTTCCGTTCCACGAGGACAACTACGTGTTTGAGGTCAAACCGAGTGAACGCTACAGGCGGTTTTACGATGCGGTCATGGATCCCGGCCTGATCGAACGGGGATCGTTGTTTGAGACCCAGGACGAGGAAAGGGCCGGTGCTCTCAACGAGCTTTTCGAGATTTTAATCAAAGGCAGCAAAGAGGAACAGGACCTGTTCACCGACTACAGGCATTACCTGGATTACGACATTGTGGTCAGGAGCCACGATACGCGGTACCACTTCTCGCAGGTGCTGGCGGAAAAGTCCGGCGGGGAAACCCAGACCCCCTTTTATATCGCCATCCTGGCTTCCTTCAACCACCTGTATTCGTCCGGCAAAACCATGCGGCTGGTGGTTTTCGACGAAGCCTTCAGCAAGATGGACGTTGACAGGATCCAGGCCAGTTTGCGCCTGATCAGGCGGATGAACCTGCAGCTCATCGCCGCGGTGCCGGACGAGAAAATGCACCACGTGGCGCCGGAGGTGACAACCACCCTGGTGGTCAACTGCCGGGGATTCCACAGCTTTGTGGACATGATCAGCCGAAGCGAAATGGTGGAAGAAGTATATGAAACGCATGAAACGGCCGGAAAACCAGAAGAAAGATTACAGGAACAGGGTACTCTCTTTGCTTCTGCAAAAATATGAGCGCAGCCGGGCCTTCCGGGCCGCGGCCCCAAGCAAGCAGAGGCCTCAATTCGTTATGGACAGGAGTTCCCTGGCCGCAGATTACTACGACGAGATGGACTACCACAAGCGGGAGGCCATTAACGATGCCCTTGCCTCGCTTTCAGCCGACGGGGTGGTGGAGGTGGCCTGGGTTAAATTCCGGGAAGGCCGGCAGGCCGACAGGGTGTACTTGAACCTTGAAGCCGTGGAGAAAGCCTACGATCTGGCGGGCATCGTGCCTAAAAGCGACAAAATAGCCTTGTTGAGGGATATCCTGGAGCCTCTGGCGGATCACCCGTGGCCTTGGGTCAGGAAATGGTGGTACGAGGCAGACGGGAATCTTTCGCTGCGGAAAACGGCCGGGCTGGACCTTGATCGCTTAGACGAGTACCGTGATCTGGCAAGGGTTTTGCTGGCGCTGCCCGGACCGCAAGAGGGGGTTCCCAAGCGGGTGCTGAGCCAAAACCTGCTGCGCGACTCGAAGAGGTTTGAGCAGGCGGTGGAAAAGCGCCTGTTAAGCATATACAAGCGGTACGGCGGCGAGGAGTTCGACACCGACGAGGAATACCTTGACAGCCTGGGCATCGTCGATCACCCCAAAATGGTGCTGCTGGCGGGGTCTATCCGGTTTCGCCTGGGAGGACAAGAGGTGAACACCGGGGTCCTGCCGGGCGGTGTGGGTCTTTCCGCCGAGACCGTCGAACAGATGAAAATTGCGGCTGTGAAAGCCCCCAGGATAATCAGCGTCGAAAATCTGACCAGCTATTACAGCCTGGTTCACTCCGGCCGGGTGATCCCTCTCGGCGGCGGGCCGGAAGAGAGGAAACGCAGCCTGGTGGTTTACACCGGGGGATTTCCGCACCGCACGCTGCAAAAGTTTTTCGGCCGGCTGGCGGAGTATGTTTCCGGGGACCGCAGGCCTAACCCGCCCGGCGTGTATCACTGGGGCGACATGGATTACGGCGGGATCAGAATTTTTGAGTATATCAAGCGCAACTTTTTTCCCGGGTTAAAGCCCTATCTGATGGATGCCGAAACTTACCGGCGTCACCTGGATACTGGCATTCCCTTTGGGGATGAATACGCGGACAAGCTCCGCAACCTGATGACGGACCCTTCGTACGCTTCGTGGAGGCCTTTGTTGCAAGCCATGCTGCTCCACCGCAGAAGGGTGGAACAGGACAGCATACGGCCGGAAATTTTTTAGCCGCACCATGTTGCTTTGTGAGAAAGGGGCCGGGATTGTACACATCTTGCGATGGATATATAATTGTAATAATATACCTGACCCAGCCGGCAACAAGGCCGGCCGGGCCAAAACACCTTTCGGGTGGTGGTTGCAGATGTCCGAAAGAATACTGCCGAAAATGAAAACCTTTTCCCCCCTGCACAGGCAGTACGTCATTGCGATATTGAATGAGATTGTCCGTTATTACGGAGATTTACTGATGGGGTGCGCCGTATTCGGGTCCTATGCCCGCGGAGACAACCGCCACAACTCCGACCTCGACTTGCTGATCATCCTGAGGGAGGCGCCCGGATTCAGCCGCCGCCTGAAAGAATTTGTTGAGAACATAGAAATGAAGCATGAAGGACTGGCCCAGAAACTTTACGAACAGGAAGACATCCTCGTGGATCTCTCCCCCTACATTTTGACCAGGGAAGAAGCCCTGAAGGTACACCCGTTATACTTTGATCTTGTTGAACACCACTTTATCATTTATGACCCTGATCATATTATTACCCGCATTATCAATTCAACCGGAGTTCTTTTACAGAAATCGGGCGCCCGGAAAGACCGCGTAAGCAACACCTGGGAATGGCAGACGGGTAAAATGGGGTTTCTTGGAGGAACAGACCTGTGAAGATCGACGAACTGTCCGCATCTTACCTTAAAAAGGCCGAGGTACGCTTTAAGGCGCTGTTTTTTTACAGAGAAAACGGGGCTTATTCGGATGTGGTCAGGGAGGCCCAGGAACTGGTTGAACTTCTTCTGAAAGCCGTATTGAGGGCAATTGGAGTGGAAGTGCCTAAAATCCATGATGTCAGCCGGACACTGGAAAAGCATCGCCATTTGCTTCACCCGGCTTTAAGCAGTTCCTTGAACGAGATAAAACGAATTTCCAAAAGACTGAGGAAGGAAAGAGAATTAAGTTTTTACGGTGCCGAGGATTTTATCCCCACCGAGGAGTATGGCATAGAGGACGCTGATATGGCCATTAATGACGCGGAATTCGTCCTCAAAGTCGTGCAGGAAGCTTTCAAAAATCCCTGATCATAAACAGGACCTGCGTCCACCGCCATATTGCTTGAAGGTGTTTTTGAAAGATTTTGTTTGATTCCGTTCCGTATTTTATTAAATAGCAACCCGTAAACAGGCAGCCTGTTCACCTGTTCCATGGTTATCAGTTCCGTTTCAGCCACGGGGTTTCCATCTATTAATACCAGCAGCCTGCCCGCCGCCATCCCGGGTTTTACCGGCGCTCTAAGGCCGCGATCCGGCAGGATGGCCTTTTCTATTGCGGCAGTTCCGTTTACCGGCACTGTCACCACTATATCCCTCGGGCATCCTGCGGAAACACTCTCTTTAACTCCATCCCGCACGCTTACCCAGGTGACGGCCTCTCCTTTTTTCGCCATGGTACGGTTTTCAAAATTGGAAAAACCATAATCCAGCAATCTTATGGAATCCGCGTATCGATTGTCGCTGTGTAGCACAACGGCAATCAACCGCCGCCCTTCCCGGCTGGCGGAGGCGACCAGGCACTTGCCGGCTGCATTTGTGGTTCCGGTTTTCACTCCATCGGCTCCTTTATAACCCCATAGCATCTGGTTGGTATTGCTCAAATGGCGCCGCCCCCCGGGACCGTTTATGAAATGGTTTTTGGTTGCGACAATTCTGTTGAAAACCGGATTTTTCAATGCGTACATGGCAATAGCGGCCAGATCATAGGCGGAAGAATAGTGTTCCTTATGCGGGAGGCCGTTGGTGTTGCTGAAATGGGTGTTTTTCAATCCCATTTTGAGGGCCTTATAATTCATCCAGTCGATAAAAATTTCTTCCCTGCCGGCAACGTGCTCTGCGATGGCCACACAGGCATCATTGCCCGAGTGCAATAGGGCGCCGTACAATAACTCTTCCAGCGAAAGCTTTTCTCCGGCCCTCAAATAAATACTGCTTCCATCCACGCCGGCCGCACGGGGGGACACCGTTACCTCGCCTTTTAAATCACCGCACTCGATGGCTAAAAGGGCGGTCATAATTTTGGTGGTGCTGGCAATAGGCCTGGGCTGGTGGGGATTTTTTGCATAAAGAACCTGCCCTGTTTCAGCATCCATTAAAACTGCGGCATCTGCGGTTATTATTACACTGCCGGTTTTGCCGGGGCCGGATTCCTTAAACGCGGGAATGTCCGGTTCATAAAGAAAGAAAGCGCTGTTTGACCCGGATGCAACCTCGGCTCCCAAGGTTATGGAAATTATTAGAACAAAAATCAATAACGCTGCCGCTATTGTTTTATTGTTCAGAATGGTCACTCCCGTAAGGACAATGTTTTTAAAAGTATAATACCCTTTCCGCGGCAAACTATAAGGCGTGAAAAATGTATAAATGCTTCCGGAAGAGATAAATTATAAGAGTGCCTTAAAATTCTCGCTGTATACGGGGGGAGATTTTTTGGCCATTGTTGTGAGAATACTAACGGCCTTAATATTAACATTCGCTTTTATTCCCAATAATGCTCATGCCGGATCTTTATATGTAAATTGTCCTGTCGATTGCAGCCAGTCCCGTGAATTATACCTGAAAAGCCCGCCGTTGGAAGGGGAGGATGTCAGGGAACTGCAGGAAATGCTGTATGATCTTGGGTTTTATAATTACGCAAGGAACGGTGTTTTTGACGCCAATACCCATAAGGCGGTATGTCTATTCCAAAAAAAATTCGGACTTGCGGTGGACGGGAGAGTGAAGGAAAAATACTGGGACATACTGGCCAAAGCAGTTGAAAAACCGGTTAAGTCAAACGTCAAGCCGCCGCCCCGGGGAGAAAAGGTGATCATGATCGACACCGACAGGCGGGTGCTCACCTTGTTTAACGACGGCGAGCCTTACCACCAGTTTCCGGTGGGACTGGGAAAACCTGAGACTCCAACGCCGATTGGAAACTGGAAGATTACCCGGAAGGCCGCCAATTGGGGAACAGGCTTTGGAACCCGCTGGATGGGTCTTAATGTTTACTGGGGCATTTACGGCATCCACGGCACGAACAAACCCTACTCCATCGGCGGCTACCATTCCCACGGCTGCATCCGGATGCTGAATCAGCATGTTGAGCAGCTTTACAGCTGGGTCCCCGTGGGGACGCCGGTGATTATTGTGGGAAACCCTTTTTTGTATATGGATCCGCCGTATAAAATGATGCGCCGCGGGGATGTCGGTTCAGCGGTGATGGAGGTTCAAAGCGCCCTTAAAAGGCTGGGGTATGACATCAAAGTGGACGGAATCTGGGGATCCGAAATGGAAAAAACAATCATCCGGTACAGGAAGGACATCGGCCTCCCATACGACAACGCGGTGGACCGGGCGGTATATACTTCCCTTGGGTTTAAGGGACTGTCCGCGGCGGGTGCCGGCAAGGGCACCGCCGACTGAAAACTCATCCGCAAAAAGATTTAAAGATTTAATCCGGAACCGGTCAAGCCTTTTTCATTCCCTCCTGTTAACTCAGTAATTTTCTGGAGGTAAAAGCTGCATGAAAAGGCTGTCGTTGCTGCTTTTTTTGTTGCTTGCTTGCCTCATTTCTTTTACAACCGCCTATTCACAGGGTAAAAATGAACTTATGGAATCAGAATGCGATTATGAAATTTATAATAAATTCAAAGGCATGGAAAAACCGTATGAAGGGCCTTTGCCATGGGAAGGGGATCCAAAGTTTCAGGAATCCATAATAAAGAATAAAACACCTGTATTAATGGCCGCGTATAAAGCCACCCTTCCGGATCCGATAATGGCGGAAGGTTATAATATCGGCCTTGCGGCGGACCAGTTGGCCGGAAAAGTTGTGCGGCCCGGAGAAATCTTTTCCCAAAACAAGGCTATCGGACCGTATACCAAGCAGAGAGGATACCGGGAGGGCCCCACCTATGCGGGAAATCAGTTTGTAACCACTGTGGGCGGAGGGGTTTGTAAAATTGCCACCATGTTGTATAACGTGGCAGTTTTCAGCGACTTGAAAATCGTGATGCGCAGTGCCCATTCCATGACCGTCCCTTATGTCCCTCCGGGTCAGGACGCCACCGTATATTATGGAGTGAGAGATTTCCGTTTTTTAAATAATACGGACGGACCGGTGGTCATCTGGTCCCGGAAGGTGGGTGACACGCTTTACGTGGCTTTGTACGGCTGCAGGAAACCGCCTAAAATAACCTGGAAGCATAGTGTCATAAAAAGAATCAAGTGCGGGACAGTGCGCCGTTACAACCCTTCCCTCCCGCCCGGCACGGAAAAGGTGGCTGCGCCGGGGCAGGACGGCTACATTGTAAGATCATGGATAATTGTGGAGAAACCGGGTGAAAAGATAACATCAAAGAAAATGGGAGTCAGTTATTATAATTCAAGCCCGCGCATTATAGAATACGGGCCCAGAAAAATAGGGCAGCATGCGGCACTTCCTGATGCTGGTCTATAAAGGGCGGCCATTGCATAAAGAATAGAGAGAAATTATGAAGACGCAGATGGTAAATAATAATGGTTTTTTTATATGCCGTGCTGGGTATGCTGTGCTGGGGACTGGCCCCCCTTTTCGGAAAACTGGGTTTGTACAAGGCAAGCCCTGTTACCGCTCTTTGCCTGCGTACGATTATTGCAGCCACGCTGGTGACGGGCTGGCTTATCGGTTCCAGGGAATACAACCAGTTATTTAAATTGCCCGTGTTGTTCTGGATATTTATCGGCATCGAAGCAATTCTTGCCACATTGCTTGGTGACCTGGCCTATTTCGCAGCCCTTAAAAAGGGCAACATAAATGATGTCACCCTGATTTTGTCTTGTTCGCCCCTGGTCACCATGCTGCTGAGCTGCGTTTTTTTTGGCGAAAAAATAACAAATATACAGATGATCGGGGCTTTCTTCATTACGGTGGGACTGACTTTTATCTATTTTGATCTTTAAATTATACCCGTCCTCCCGCCCGGAAGGAACACACCGGCCGCTCACGGCATATAACGGTATGGTATACCGGTGAGCGGGGGGAAGTGCAGTGTGCGGACCGGAAAACACACCCATCGTCAATGCCCTTAAAAAGTATATAGATGATTGCACCATCAGGTTCCATATGCCCGGCCACAAGGGAAGAAAAAATGCGCATAATCCGGCGGCAGAACTTTTGGGTGAAAGGGTTTTTGCATCCGATGTGACCAATGTTCCCGGCCTTGACGACTTGTACCAGGCGCACGGCGTGATAAAGGACGCCCAGGGACTGGCGGCGAAAACTTTCGGGGCCGATTTTACATATTTTCTTGTGAATGGCAGTTCATGCGGGCTGCAAGCCCTGGTAATGACGGTGTGCAGACCTGGAGATAAAATTCTGGTGCCCCGCAACATGCACCGCTCTATTTTAAGCGGTGTTATTCTGAGCGGGGCCGTTCCCGTATACTTTAAACCTGAGTATGACTGGGATTACAATATTCCTCTCGGCACCCGCCCGGAAACAATTGACCGGATATTGGACTGTCATCCGGACATAAAGGCTGTTATGCTGGTCAATCCCACTTACCACGGCATAACCTCGGATGTTCCATCCATAGCAAGAACCGTTCATGCGCGCAATATTCCCTTGCTGGTTGACGAGGCCCACGGTCCGCACCTGCATTTCCACAAGGATTTGCCCGGGACGGCGCTGGAAGGGGGAGCCGATGCCTCAGTTCAGGGGACGCACAAGATGCTGTCGGCATTCACCCAGGCCTCGATGCTTCACTTAAAGGGCAATCTTATTGACCGGCAAAGACTGGAGGCGGTGTTGAGGCTTCTTCAGAGCACCAGCACATCATATCTCCTGCTGGCTTCGCTGGATGCGGCCAGGGCTCAGTTCAACGCCTGCGGAAAGGAAATGGTTCAGGAAGCGCTTGATCTGGCCGGCTACCTCAGGGAAAAAATTAACGGCATAGAGGGTTATTCTTCCTTTGGGGTTGAGATGATAGGGAAACCGGGAATTTCCGGTCTTGATCCGACAAAGGTCGTCATTTCTGTGCGCGGGCTGCAGGTAACGGGTCTTTGGGCGGAAAAGTGGCTTAGGGAAAACCGCGGCATTCAGGTGGAAATGTCGGATGTTTTTAATTTGCTTTTAATCGTCACCGGCGGCAACAATCTCAGTGATGCGGACAGTTTAATAAAGGCGCTGCGGGATATGAGCGACTGCGTCAGGCAAGGCGGCGCAAAAGCTGATCTGCAGGGGGCCGTCGCCCAATTGAATCCTTTTCCCGGTATGCCTGAAATGGTGATTACCCCCAGGGAAGCCTTCTGGAACCCGGTGACGGTTGTTCCCCTTCAGGAGGCGGCGGGCAGGATATGCGCCGAAGTCATTGCCTGCTATCCCCCGGGCATACCGGTAATTTGCCCCGGGGAAAGGTTGACTTCGGAGATTATTGAGTACCTGACTGTTTTGCGCAATTTGGGAATGCACTTTCAGGGATGTTACGACGCTTGCCTGGAAAGCGTCCGGGTGATCAAGTAACAGGCGGTCTTGGCTTTCATCCGGATGTTTCCATTGCGAAAAACCTCTCAATGCCCCGGGAAATTTTATCAGCCAGCATTGCTTGATAGTTGCCGTCAAGCAATTTTTTTCTTTCGTCCGGGTTGCTTAAATAACCCACTTCAACCAGAACCGCCGGTATCCTGGCATTACTCAGCACATAACAATCCCTGGTTTTGGCGGTTCTCTTTTCCATGCCCGGCACTGACCGCATTTCGGCCTGGATGCATTCCGCCAGAAGCTTTCCTGTTTTCGAACCCGGATTATAGAACGCTTCGGCACCTTTGCAGCTTATCGCGTTAATACAATTCACATGAATGCTTGCAAAGAGGTCGGCTTTAGACTTGTCGGCTATCTCCAGCCTTTTGCCGAGGTCGTAGCGGTGGGCTTCCCTGGCATGGAGGCCGGGTATGGCCAGATTGTAGTCGCCGTCATGGGTCAAGATTACCGCAGCGCCTTTTTCTTCCAGCGATTTTTTCAGTTTTAAAGCAATCTGCAGGTTAATGTGTTTTTCATACACTCCGCCTCTTACCGCGCCGGGATCGTATCCTCCGTGCCCCGGATCCACAACTATTATTTTCCCCTTCAGGGGAGGGACGGGGGTGGCGGCAGCCGGCGCCGCAGGGAATAAAAACAGGCACGCTATAGAAGAAACCATAAATTTCCTGATAATACTCCTCCAAACAATCCTTTCCAAATTTTATCCCCACCTTTCTAAAACCGTACTGTAATATTTTGTTTCCTTGTTAACCAAAATAACCGTGAAACACTTTCCCGGGGGGATCTCGGCAATGCTGCTGAAAAGGCTTTTGTTTTTCATACTCCCGTGCACCTTGTTTTTCACGGCATTAAAGGTTCAGGCAAAGGAAACAGGAACCGTGCACCCGTTGCGGGATAAAACGATTGCGCTTGATCCCGGCCACGGCGGGAATGACCACGGTTACTGCGATAAAAACAATGTATGCGAAAAAGACATCACCATGGACATAGCGGAAAAATTAGCCGCTTCCCTTAAAAAAAGCGGGGCGCAGGTTTATATAACCCGTGAAAAAAAACATTTCCGGTGGTTCCCCTGGTCCGTCAGGGAATCCGAGTTAAGCCTTGACGACAGGATAAAAATGGCCGAGTCGAAAAAGGCCGACATTTTTGTCAGCATACACTGCAACGCCAGCCCGAAACCTCACCGGGCAGGGGCCAAGGTTTTTTACCAGGACAGATCCCCCGCCAGCATGTTGCTCGGCGATCAGATACAGAGGGAACTGGTTAAAATACCGGATAACGGTAAGCATACAGACAAGCCGGGCAGTTATTACCTGTTGAACAAGCTGCCGATCCCGGCGGTGGTCATTGAAACGTGTTATCTCACGCACAGGACAGACAAAGAAAAGATAGTCAACTCGAAGTATCGGGAAAAAGTAGCAAAAGCTATTTTTTCGGGAATCACAAAATACTTTTCAATACAGGGAACCGGCGATGAAAGTATTGCCGGTTCAAGTGACAACGGTATTTCACTTGGTCATGACGGCCGCGAGAAAAAACAAGCCCACGCATCATCACCGCCAGGGGTGTCCGCCGGCCACGGCGGGCATACGACCCGGTTGAGCGGCAACGCCGTTCTCAGTCTTTTAAAAACAACAGGTGCCATGCCCGGGGATTTAAAGATTGAAGATATTAAGCTGAGCGGCGACCAGGCAATTGTTGATATAAAAACCCCCCGGCCGGGCTATTCATTGGGAGGGGAGGAGGAATATCACGCGGTATATACCGTTGTCAACAGCGCTTTAAAGATTTCCGGCATCAACAACATCCTTTTGAGACTTAACGGGAAACCGGCGGACACTTTGGCGGGACACATAGATATCAGCTCGCCCATTGCACCCGGAAATCCTATTTGCAACCGGATACCATACGGGACTAAGGAGGGGAAAAAGGCTCAGGTTGCCATCGTCATTGATGATTTCGGACAATACAACACGGATGGCGTGAAGGAGATCCTCGCCCTTGACATTCCCGTCACCTGCGCCGTGATGCCCTGGATGGAAAATACGGGAAAACATGCCGAAGAAGCTGCAAAACAGGGCCATGAGGTAATTGTCCACCTGCCCCTGGAACCGGTCAGGGGAAAAAAGAAATGGCTCGGGCCCGGTTCCATAACCGCAAAAATGTCTGAACAGGAAGTAAAATCTCTGGTCAGGAAAGATTTTGAGGGAGTGCCCTACGCTGTGGGGTTTAACAATCACATGGGTTCTGCCGTTACCGCGAACGATAAAATAATGAGATCCATCTTGCAGGTGGCCGCGGAAAAAGAATTCTTCGTGCTGGACAGCAGGACGACCGAAGAAACAAAAATACCGGTTTTGTCGGAAGAAATGGGAATCTCGTGTCTGGAGAGAAATGTCTTCCTGGATAATGTGAAAAGCGTGGACCATGTTAAAAAACAATTGTTGGATCTTAGCCGGGAAGCCCTGGCCGAAGGGAAGGCCATCGGCATAGGCCACGTCGGCCGGGGCGGCAAAATCACCGCCCGGGCCATTAAAGAGATGATACCGGAAATGGAGGAGATGGGTATAGAATTTGTGTACCTTTCCGAAATGGCATACTAGGATCACAAAAATGCCCGCCGCCAGGCCGCGGCTGTCCCAGAGAGAAAGCGGATTTAAAAGAAGAAGAAATACGGCGATAATTTTCTTGGAATGTCGTTTTTGAAAATTTTTATATTCGGGATGCTGTTGCAATGAAAAGGATAATTATGTATTATTTCTGTTAGCACTCACATTAAACGAGTGCTAACATCATAAAAAATCTTTTTGTCAGGAGGGTTTTTTATGATCAGACCGCTGGGAGACAGGATTGTGGTCAAGCCCATTCCCCAGGAGGAAAAAACCAGGGGCGGCATTTTCCTGCCCGAAACGGCCAAAGAAAAGCCGCAGGAGGGAAAGGTCGTGGCCGTGGGGCCGGGCCGGGTTTTGGACAGCGGAGACCGGGTCAAAATCGACGTGAAGGTGGATGACCGGGTCCTCTACTCCAAGTACGCAGGCAATGAAGTTAAAATTGACGGCGAAGAGTATGTTATCCTGCGTGAGATGGATGTGCTGGGAGTTGTCGAACAGCATTAAGCGGCAGATTGTTCTTTAGTTCAGTTGCAAAGGAGGTACCAAATCATGGCGGGAAAGGAAATCATCTTCGGTGAGCAGGCGCGCCGCGCCATGGAAAGAGGCGTCAATACGCTGGCCGACGCCGTGAAGGTAACCCTGGGCCCCAAGGGCCGCAATGTGGTGCTGGAGAAAAAATTCGGATCCCCCAACATCGTCAATGACGGGGTAACCATTGCCAAGGAAATCGATCTCCCCGACCCGTTTGAGAACATGGGGGCGCAGCTTGTCAGGGAGGTGGCCTCCAAGACCAACGACGTTGCCGGCGACGGCACCACCACCGCCACCCTCCTGGCCCAGGCCATAGTGAGGGAAGGCATGAAAAACGTGGCCGCCGGGGCCAACCCGATGCTGTTGAAGCGCGGTATAGAAAAGGCCGTTGACAGGGTGGTGGAGAAGGTCAAATCCCTGGCCAAGCCCATCGAGGGCAAAGAGGCCATAGCCCAGGTGGCTTCAATTTCCGCCAATGACATCGCCATCGGTGAACTTATTTCCGACGCCATGGAAAAAGTGGGCAAAAACGGCGTGATCACCGTGGAGGAGTCCAAGGGGATTGGAACCACCCTGGAAGTGGTGGAAGGGATGAATTTCGACCGGGGCTATATTTCCCCGTACATGATTACAGACTCCGACAAGATGGAGGCTGTACTGGAAGACCCGTACATTTTGATCACCGACAAGAAGGTCTCAGCGGTGGCCGACATCCTGCCCATACTGGAAAAGGTCGCCCAGTCCGGAAAATCCCTGGTCATTATCGCCGAGGACGTGGAAGGCGAGGCCCTGGCCACCCTGGTCCTGAACAAGCTGCGGGGGACATTGAAATGCGCCGCCGTGAAGGCCCCGGGATTTGGCGACAGGCGCAAGGCCATGCTCCAGGACATAGCCGTGCTTACCGGCGGGACCGTTGTTTCCGAGGAAGTGGGCCTCAAGCTGGAGAACGCCGCCATCGATATGTGCGGCAGGGCCTCCAGGGTCAGGATTAAAAAAGAGGAAACCATTATCGTGGGCGGCCAAGGCAAGCAGGAGGAGATTGACAAGCGCGTTGCCGCCATCAAGGTTCAGATTGAGGAAACCACTTCGGATTACGACCGCGAGAAGCTCCAGGAAAGGCTGGCCAAGCTGGCCGGAGGCGTGGCGGTGATCAAGGTGGGGGCGGCCACCGAGACCGAAATGAAGGATAAAAAACTCCGCGTGGAAGACGCCCTGAACGCCACCCGGGCCGCCGTGGAAGAGGGCATCGTGCCGGGCGGCGGAACGGCCTACATTCAGGCCATAAAGGCTTTGGACGAAGTCAGCCCCGCCAACCCGGACGAAAAAGTGGGCATCGACATCATCCGCCGGGCGCTGGAGGAGCCGCTGCGGCAGATCGCCTACAACGCGGGCATGGAAGGATCCGTGGTGGTGGAAAAGGTCAAGAGCTCCGAACCCGGCGTGGGATTCAACGCCCTGACCGGAGAGTACTGCAAGATGATGGAAAAGGGCATCATCGACCCGGTGAAGGTCACCCGCAGCGCCCTGCAAAACGCGGCCAGCATCGCGGCCATGATTTTGACCACCGAGACCCTGGTGGCCGAAAAGCCGGAAAAGAAAAAGGGCGGCCCCATGGGCGGAATGAACCCGGACATGATGGATTATTAATCAGTTCTGCCGGTTTTTAAACTGTTGAAGCGGCGGACGCCTTCTGCTACGATGTAGCAGGAGGCGTTTTTATTCGGGGCGCTGGACAACAATTGCGGAGGTTTTGCCTGTTGAGCAAAAAAAGAAGGCCCGCTTTGACCATTGATCAGTTCACGGACCTGGCTGACGCCATCATGGGCGAAATACCCGGCAAATTTTTAAGGGGCCTGAACGGCGGAGTAAACATCGCCGAGACCGCCAGAAAAGACGGGGAATACTTCATAATGGGAGAGTATATACTGGACGACATACTGGGATCGACCATTATGATCTACTACGGGTCCTTTGTCCGCCTTCTTGGCGGGTCCGGCCGGGAGGCATGGGAAGAGGAGCTGAGGGAAACCATCCTGCACGAACTGCGTCACCATGTGGAAATCATGGCCGGGGTCGACTACCTGTCGGAGGAGGAAAGGGCGGAGCTGGAAAGGGAACGGAACAGGCGGACCGGGGATTAACCTGTTCAACGGCTTTCCTTTTACAGGATCCCCCGGTCCGCCGCTTCATCCCGGACCGCCCGTCCTACCGCCAGGAGATTGACGGCTTCTTGCGCAGGGGTATGCGGTGATAGCGGTATTTCGGGTAACCCACCATCATGGCCCCATAACTCTGGTGACCCTGCGGCAGGTTCAGGGCCTGGGCCATGGGGGGGTAAACGGCCGCCGCCGCGTTGAAGTAGCCCGCCCAGCACGCCCCCAGCCCAAAGGAATAAGCAGCCAGCTCCAGGTAGGAAAGGGCGATGATGCAGGCCGGCTGGGAGGCCATCATGGGCGCCTTGGCGTGGGCCAGGATGACGTGCGGCGCGCCCCGGCACACCCGGTCCACCCCTTTTTCCCAGGCGGACACGACCAGGTCGAAGTGCATGGGACGGGCCAGATCCGGGTTTTCCCTGATCATGAGCCTCATCCAGTCAACCACCAGCCCGGCCAGGCGGCGGACCTCTCCCCTGTCCTCAATGACCAGCCAGTGAACTGGCTGGGTGTTGTGGCCCGAGGGGGCGTAGCGGGCTATGTCGATGATCCGGCTTAAAATTTCCCTGTCTACCGGTCTGTCCTGGAAGGAGCGGATCGAACGCCGGGAGGTCAGCAGATGTTCAACCTGTTCAGGGCCGGGCAGGGCGTCCTTTTGCAGCGGCACGCAATCTTCAGGCTTCATGGTCCTCAGGGAAATGGCCCCCTGCGGGCATACGGCCACGCAGTGGCCGCAGTTGATGCAGATCCCGGCGGCGCCTTCAGCCGGCTCCGGAAACGAGTTCTTATCCCGGAGTTCAATGATTTTGGCCGGGCATTCCGCGGCGCAGATCCCGTCGCGCAGGCATTTATCCCGGTCAATGGTAAAAAGACTCATCAATCAACAACCCCTTTTCGGAAACCCGGGCGGGGCTGCATAGGCCCGCCTCCGGCAACACGTATTTTCCTTAAGTATTACGACCCCGGGCGGGGAAATTCCTCCCGGTGCGGTGAATAATGGCCATCTCCACGCCCGGACGGGCACGGTAACCCGGTGATCCCTCCGGCGGTCCGCCGGGGGACATCTCCCGGCGAATGCGGGCAACGGGCAGTATTGACAAAGCATTGGGCCTGTCTTAGAATGAATTCACTTTCATTAGATCCGGTTCAACTGACCAGCCAAATACCTGAGAATAATTCAGACCATTTTGAACTTTTAATATTTCAAGGATCCCGGGATTGTTTATGAAGATAACTGACGGCCGGCCGGTATTTTATGGCCGGGCAGTTTAAGAAGGAGGGTGTGTGTCTTGGTTTTTGCGGCTAAGGGTTCAGGGGACCTGAAAAAGGAGGTCCTGGACCGGGGTCTGTGTACGGCCTGCGGGATGTGCGTCGGTATGTGCCCGTACATCAAGACCGTGCGCGAAAAGGTTGTGGTCATCCATCCCTGCGGCCTTAAAGAGGGCAACTGCTACAAGGTCTGTCCCCGCACGGGGATCGATGCCCTGGAACTGGACAGGTCGGTTTTCGGGGAGGAGAGAAGGGACCAGGCGCTGGGAGTCTATGAGGGTATTTACTTTGCCCGGGCCGCGGATCCGGCAGTTTCCCGGGCCGGCCAGTACGGAGGAGTGGTCACCGCCCTGGCGGCCTTTGCCGTTGAACAGGGGGTTGTGGGCGGCGCGGTGCTGTCCGGGGGGACAGTCCTGGAACCCAGGCCGGTGCTGGCCAAAACCGCCCAGGAGGTCATCTCCTGCGCCGGATCGAAGTACACGGCGGTGCCCACCCTGGCCGCTTTGAACGGCGGGGCGGGGGACAGCCCCGGGAGCATAGGCGTGGTGGGCAGGCCCTGCCAGGTCGCGGCGGTGAGGAAGGGTCAGGTCCTGGCCCGGCGGAACCCTGAAACCAGAATCCCGGCGGCCGGGGCCGGCCTGGTCATCGGGCTGTTCTGCTTTTGGTCCCTCGGCCCGGACTTCTATAGCTACCTGGAGGAAAAGGCCGGGGGCGAGAACATAGTCAGGGTGGATATTCCGGTGGAGGGCCTGAGGGTCACCACCTCCGGGGGCGAGAGGGTGTGGCCGGTGGACGAGATCAGGCCGTACATAAGGGAGGCGTGCTCCACCTGCATTGACCCCACCTCGGAGTGGGCCGACCTGTCGGTGGGTTCCACGGAGTACGACCCGGCCTGGAACACCCTGGTGGTCAGGAGCGATCCCGGCCGGCGGCTGGTGAACAGCGCGGTGGAAAAAGGAGTGGTTGAACTGAAGCCCTACCCGGAGGAAAGGCTGCCCATCCTCAGGAGGGCCGTCCTGAACAAAAAAATGCGCGTGCTGCACGACCCGGACCGGCCCAGGCCCGGTTACCTGGAGGCGGCCGGGGGGTATGCCGGCGCGGTCAAAACGCAGTGGGAGGTGCTGCAGCCATGAGTATTTATGCAGTGGCCCTGGACCAGCCCGGGTGCAGCGTGGTGCTGACCGGTAACGAGGCTGTGGCCAGGGGCGCCATCGAGGCGGGGGTGGCCTTCGCGGCCTGCTACCCGGGATCGCCCACGGCCGAGGTGCTGCCCACCCTGGCCCAGTTGGGAGATAAATTCAATATTTACACTGAATTCAGCACCAACGAAAAGGTGGCCATCGAGGAGGCCGCGGCCGCTTCCTTCGCCGGCTTGAGGTCGATCACCATCTGCAAGGCCGACGGGTTCAACGTGGCCCTGGATTTTGCCACCGCCGTGTGCCTTTCGGGCACCAGGGGAGGCATGGTGATCATGGTGGGGGACGACCCCGCCGCCCACTCCAGCGTGAAGGAAGAGGACAGCCGCTTCCTGGCCAGGACGGCCAGCCTGCCGGTGCTGGAGCCCGCCTCCGTGGCCGAAGCCAAGGAAATAACCAGGGCAGCCTTCGAACTCTCCGAGAAAATCATGCTGCCGGTGGTGGTGCGCTGCACCACCAGGATCTGCCACGCCAGCGGGGATGTGAAGCTGGGGCCCCTTCCGGCCGCGGAAAAAAAGGCCGTTCTCACCAGGGACCAGAGGTTCGTCACCAGCGCCCTGTTCGCCCAGTTCATGAAAAACAAGGTGAAAAGCGCGGCAGCCCTGGCCGAGAATTCCCCCTTCAACTCCTACACGGGGCCGGAGAACGCCGAAAGGATTGTCATCGCCTGCGGCCCCAGCCATGCTTATGCCCTGGAGGCCGTGGACATGCTTGGCCTGGCGGAGAGCGTGGGCGTGCTGAAAGTATCCACCACCTGGCCGCTGCCGGAAAACTTTGTTCTTAAGTACCTGAAACCGGCCAAAGAAGTGGTTTTTGCCGAGGAGGTGGACTCCTTCCTGGAGGACGGGGTGATGACCCTGGCCGCCAAGCACTGGGAAGAGGTGGGCCGGGTCAAGTTTTACGGCAAGAATTCGGGCCACGTGGCCGGCCCCCGGGGCGCCTTCGCGGGCGAGCTGGACCCCGATGTCCTGGCGTCCTGCCTGGGCAGGATATTCAACGTTCCATACGAACCGCCGTCCCTGCCCAATACCCGGGAAGCCAGGGACCTGGTCAACAACAACCTCCCGGGCCGGGAACTGGCCCTGTGCGCGGGCTGCCCCCACCGGGCCTCCTTCTGGGCCATCAAGACGGCGGTGGAGCTGGACGGCCGCGACGCCATCGTCCTGGGCGACATAGGCTGCTACACCCTGGGGCTGATGCGCACCGGGTACAACATACTGCAGAGCGTTCACTGCATGGGCGCCGGCATAGGTCTGGCCAGCGGGCTGGGCAAGCTGGACCGCTTTGATTTCAGGCAGCCGGTGATCACCGTGGTGGGGGACTCCACCTTTTTCCACGCCGCCCCCCAGGCCCTGATCAACGCCCGCTACAACCAGTCAGGCCTCCTGTGCATCATCCTGGACAATGAAACCACCGCCATGACCGGCCACCAGCCCCACCCGGGCCGGGGCGTGGACGCCGCCGGGCGGCCCGCGGGCAGGGTGGAGATTGAGCCCATGCTGGCCGGCATGGGGATACCGGTAACGGTGCACGACCCCTACGACGTGGAGGGGACCGCCGGAGTGATTTGCCGGCTCCTCCGGGAAACCGGCCCCCGGGCCCTGGTGCTCAGGAGGGCCTGCGCCCTGGTGGCGGTCAAAGGGAAAAAGAAGGACAGGGTGTACGTGGACCCTGAAAAGTGCATCGGCGACGACTGCGGCTGCGCCAGGTTCTGCAGCAGGGTGTTCGCCTGCCCGGCCAACATCTGGGATGCCGGAACGGGCAGGGCCAGGATTGACGAGGCGGTTTGCAACGGCTGCGGGGTGTGCGCCTCCCTCTGCCCGCGGCGGGCCATCATAGTGGAAAGGACGGTGTGAGGAATGGATATGTTCCGTGATCCCCTCAATGTTATCGTCACCGGGGTGGGGGGGCAGGGAAACGTTCTCGCTTCCCAGGTCCTGGCCGCCGCTGCCGTGGAGGCCGGGTACAGGGTGTCCATCGGGGAGACTTTCGGGGCTTCCCAGAGGGGCGGGTCGGTGATGAGCCATGTCAGGATCGGCCGGGACAGGACGTTCGGCCCGCTCATCCCCAGGGGCCGCGCCAGCCTGATCGTGGGCTTCGAGCCGCTGGAAACGCTGCGCATTCTCCTGGACTACGGCAACCCGGACACCGTGGTGGTCATGAACGACCGGCCCAACTACCCCATCGGCTGCCTGCTGGGCGAGGAAAAATACCCGGACCCCCGGCTGATCGTGGAGGCCGTCGGCAGGCTTTCAGCCCGGAACCACGTCCTGCCGGCCACCTAACTGGCCAAGGAGGCGGGCTACGCCATGGCCGCCAACATGGTGCTCACCGGGGCGCTGTCGGCCAGCGGCCTTCTGCCCTTTGACAGCGGCCGCTTTGCGGGTGTGATCGACAGGCTGTTCGCCGGGGAGGTGCGGGACCTGAACATGAGGGCCTTCCAAAAAGGGATGGAAGCGGTGACGGCCTGCCGGGGCTGACCGGAAGGGGGATGTTATGCGGCCGGATCAAGTTTTGCGGTACCGGATTGAAAGGGGCTTAAGCGACAAAACCGCCTCCTCGATCAGGTCCCTGCTGAGGATGGCCTCCAAAATCAGGATCTCAGGCTGCGTGGGCAGGTGGCCCGAACTGGCGGGACAGGTCAGAGAGATAAAGGAAAAATCAGCCGCCGGCCTGGAGAGTCTCCTGGAACAGGCCGCATCCCGGATGGAGAAAAACGGCTTCCGGGTGTTCCGGGCCGCGACAAACCGGGAGGCCCTGGACTACATAAGCGGCCTGGTCGCAGGCGGCCTGGTGATTAAGTCCAAGAGCAACGCCGCCAAGGAAATCGGCCTTGCCCGGGTGCTGGAGGAAAAAGGCTGCCGGGTGGTGGAAAGCGACCTGGGGGACAGGATCTGCCAGCTGGGAAACATTACCCCCGCCCACCCCATCGGTCCGGCCATCCACGTGCCCGTGGACAGGGTGGCGCAAATTTTTTCCAATGAGCTGGGCGGGAAAATTCCGGCCGATCCGTCCGAGATCGTCGGGGCGGCCAGGAAGCTGTTCCGGCGGAACTTTTTGCAGATGGACGTCGGAATAACGGGGGCCAACGCCATCGCCGCGGACACCGGGTCGGTGGTGCTGACCGAAAACGAGGGCAATATCAGGCTGATCGCAGGCCTGGCGCCGGTTCACATCGTGGTGGCCGGGATTGAAAAAATAGTGCCCACCCTGGAAGACGCCGTCAAGGTGGCCCATACGGCGGCCGTTTACGGGGCGGGCCAGGACATAGGGACATACATTACAGTAATCACGGGACCGGCGGAGCCGGCGGAAGTTTACGTGGTGCTGCTGGAACAGGGGCGGTGGGAGGCTCTCCGGGAAAATTTCGAGGAAACCCTTTATTGCATCAACTGCGGCAGTTGCCTGATGGAGTGCCCGGTGTACCTGGAGATCGGTGAAAACTACGGAAGCAGGTATGTGGGTGGGATCGGGGTGCTGCAAAGCACTTTCCGGGAATCGTTCCAAAAGGCCCTGGAATCGGGACTGGACCTTTGCCTCAACTGCAAGACCTGCATCAACAGATGTCCGGTTAAGATAGACACTCCCCGGCATATTCTCAGACTGCGCCGGAAGGCGGCCCCGGGGCGCCCCCCGGCCGAAAAGATTCTCCTGGGCCGCCAGAAGGCCGGGCCCCAGGGGGAGGGGGCGGCCTTTTTGATCCGGGGCGCGGAAAGGCTCCTGGGGAAGAGGGATGAAGCCCTCCACGGGTGGAGGCTCAGGAGGCCCCTGGGATCGGTTGACTGCAGGAGGCTTATGCCATCGGCCACGAAAAAGACCTTTCTGGCGGGGCAGAGGGGCTTCACCCTGCCCGGGGCCGGGACCAGGGTGGCTTTTTTCACGGGCTGCCTAATCAACCTGTTCTGCGGGGAAATAGGAGATTCGGCGTTAAGCCTTTTGCGCCGCCTCGGCGTGGAGGCGGCCGTCCCCAGGCGGCAGATGTGCTGCTCGATGCCCAATCTTGCGGCGGGGGACT
This sequence comes from Peptococcaceae bacterium, assembly GCA_023512435.1. Lineage (GTDB taxonomy): Bacteria > Bacillota > Desulfotomaculia > Desulfotomaculales > Desulfocucumaceae > JAILZP01. Next base: position 26,686 of record JAILZP010000018.1, read on the forward strand.
GGGAGGGGGCCCTGGCCATGATCACCGCCAACATAGATCTGTTCGAGCGGGAAGGGGCGGACGCCGTGGTCACCGCCTGCGCGACCTGCGGCAGCACCCTCAGGGAGTACCCCGTGCTTCTGGACGGCGACCCCCGGTGGCATGCCAGGGCCGTGAGCTTTGCCGGAAGGGTGATGGACATTACCGTGTTTTTGAGCGGCCTGCCGGGAATCAAAAACTTTAGGGGTGAATTTCCCTCCAGCGTGACTTACCACGACCCGTGCCACCTGGCCCGGGCCCAGGGCGTCCGGGAGGAACCCAGGGCGCTGTTGGCAGGGATTCCGGGGCTGAAGCTGGCCGAGATGAGCGATCCGGATGCCTGCTGCGGTTTCGGGGGCGCCTTTAGCCTCAAATTCTACCAGCTGGCCTGCGGCATCGGGTCCAAAAAGGCCGCGTCCATAGCCGGGAGCGGGGCCGACACCGTCAGCACCGGGTGCCCCGGGTGCGTGGTCCACCTCCGGGATGTCCTGCAGCGGGAGGGGATGAAGCTGAAGGTGATGCATACGGTGGAGATACTGGAAAAAGCCCTGACAGGGAACCGAGGGGGGGTCCGGGATGGACGGCCGGCTGGTGGAAAAAGCCGTTAAGTCGCTGGAGGAAAGGGGTATACGGGTGTGCCTGGCGGACAGCGGGGCCGGGGCCCTGGAAATGATCGGTGAAATTATCCGGTCCGGCCCGGTGGCCCTTTCAAATGATGAATACATAGCCGGCCTGGGCCTTTGCCAAATGCTGCGGGCCGGTAAGATAGAAGCTTTCGTGGCCGGCGGGGACACGGTTCCCCGGGACCCGGCCGGGGGCGAAAGTGAAAGTCTTTCTAAGGCGGATCGGAGGGACCGCCTGGCCAGGGCACTGGAGGGAGCGGCCTGGGGGGTCACCGGCGCGGCCGCCATCGCGGCGGATACGGGTTCAATCCTGATTATGGAGGAGGGGGGATGCAGCCACCTGGTGTCGGCCCTTCCCCCGGCGCACCTGGTGGTGGCCGGTGCGGGCTGCATAACCCCCACTTTGGGGGAGGCGCTCTCGCGGTGCCGGCAATTATCCCGCAGATCCCTGAACAGGCCTCTGGCCGGGCGCATTTCCATCATCAGCGGCCCCAGCATGACCGCCGACATCCAGGGGGTGCCGGTGAAGGGGATGCACGGTCCCCTGGAGGTGCACCTGGTGCTTGTCCGGGAAGAAGGGAAGGAGGCCGGCGCAGCCGTATAAAAATTTGATCATTGTCGGAAAAAAACGAAATAAAGCTTAAAAATCATGAAGGGATATGCCTCTTATCATCGAAAAAACACATCGAAGGTAGTGACAAGCCCCGTGGAATTTGGGAGAAGCGCTCCTGATTTTAATTTTCGGTTTGAATTGGCTTTAAGGGGGGGTATTTATTTCCATTTCCGGTTACAAGCAGTTTTTTGACCGGTTACCCCTGCCTGCCTGCATTCTGCAGGACAATTTCCTCAGGCTGGTCAACCGAAAGATGGCTGAAATAACCGGCTACTCCACGGAAGATCTGCTTCGCATCCCTTATACCGATTTGATCCATCCCGGGGACCGTTCCAGGGTGTTGAAAGGTGTTTCGGACCACCTTGACGGAAATTCGCCCGGGGAAATTCACTTTCGGTCCGTAGACCGCCGCGGGCAGGTGATCCATCTCCTCGGCGTTTTTTCCCCGGTCCAGTTTAACGGTTCCCCGGCCCTGCTGGGCCAGCTGCTGAACGCCGGCGGTCAGGCGCGGGCGGGAGAGGCGACCCGGGAGCCGGAGGAAAAGTACCGCCTGATCCTGGAAAGCATCGAGGACGGGTTTTACGAGGTTGACCTGGCCGGCAACCTTTTGGACAGCAACGAGGCCATGGCCAGGATTTACGGGGTTGACAAAAAGCTTTTCGGCATAAATTACCGGGAGTACATGGACAGCGAGAGCGCCGCTGCAGTTTTCACCGCCTTTAACAATGTATACAAAACCGGCCGGCCTGAAAAAGGCATAATCACTCAAATATTCAGGCAGGACGGGGCCAGGAGGATCCTGGAGGTTTCCGTCTCGCTGATCAGGGACGGCAGGGGCCAGCCCTCGGGATTCAGGGGAATGGTCAGGGATGTCACCGACCGCAAGCTGGCGGAAGAAAAGCTGCGGGCTTCGGAGGAGCGCTTTTCCAAGGCCTTTAACGCCAGTCCCGTTCCGATGGCCATCCAGGAGTTCCCGGACTGGCGCTACCTGGATGTGAACGAGAGCTTTCTCCGGGACAGCGGCTTCAGCAGGAACGAGCTGATCGGCCGGACCCCGATGGAACTGGGTATTTATTCGGACCCGGAAGGCTTTGCGAAGATGGGAAAGATAATCGGGGAGCAGAAAAAAGTCAGGAATCTGGAAATAAACCTGAGGATTAAATCGGGCCAGGTCCGGACCGGCCTGCTGAGCATGGAGGCGGTGGAGGTCGGCGGCAGGCGCTGCCTGCTGACCATTTTTCAGGATATCACGGACCGCAAGATGTTCGAGGAGCAACTGAAGTACCTGAGCCTGCATGATTCCCTTACCGGACTGTACAACCGGGCCTATTTCGAGGAGGAGATGCGCCGGCTGGAGAAGGGGCGGTCCGGCCGGGTGGGCATAATCGTATGCGACGTGGACGGGCTCAAGGATGTAAACGACACCCGGGGTCACGCCGCCGGGGACCGGCTGCTGGTGGCCGCCGCCCGGGTGATCAGGGAGTCCTTCCGGGGATCCGACATGATTTCCCGGATCGGGGGGGATGAGTTCGCCGTCCTGCTGCCGGACTGCGACCAGGCTGCGTTGGAAAGCGCCTGCCGGAGGATCCGGGACGCCATCGCCAGGTACAATGAAGCCAACCGGGATCTGCCCCTGAGCATATCGGTGGGTTTTGCCGCCGGCAGGGCGCCGGCGGACCTTGGGGAACTGTATAAGGAAGCCGACAACAACATGTACAGGGAGAAGCTCCACCGCACCAGGAGCACCCGCAGCGTGGCGGTCCAGGTCCTGTTGAAGGCTCTGGGGAAAAGGGACTTCATCACCGAGGGCCACGCGGACCGCATGCAGGAACTGGTGGCCGCGCTGGCCAGGCACATCGGCCTGCCGGACCACAGGATATCCGACCTGCGCCTTTTCGCCCAGTTTCACGATATAGGGAAGGTGGGCATTCCGGACCGCATCCTGTTCAAGCCGGGACCCCTTTCCCCCATGGAGGCGGCGGAAATGAGGCGGCACTGCGAAATAGGGCACCTCATAGCGGCTTCCCCCCAGGAGCTGGTGCCGCTGGCCGACTGGATTCTGAAGCACCACGAGTGGTGGAACGGGAATGGCTATCCCCTGGGGCTGAAGGGTGAGGAAATCCCGCTGGAGTGCCGGATCCTCGCCATTGCCGACGCCTTCGACGCCATGACCAGCTTCCGGCCCTACCGGAAGGCCATGACCCGCCGGGAGGCCGTGGAGGAACTGAGAAGGTGCGCCGGCACACAGTTTGACCCCAATCTGGTGCCGGTATTTATAGAAATCATCGAAAGCGGTTTAACAAGCGGCTAGCGGCCAGCGGCCAGCAACTGGAAGCTGGAAGCTGGCAGCTGGCAGCTAGAAAGACGCCCGCCGCGGGCTTTTCCGACCGGCCCCGCCCCTGATGGTCAAGCCAATCAGCCCGGCCAGCAGGGGTAAAGTGATAAGAAAGTTCACAGCGAGGCCGATACCGCTGTGTTCGGCCAGCAGGCCCACCAATCCCACCCCCAGGCCTCCTGTGCCGATGCCGAAGCCCAGCATAAGGCCGGAGGCAATGGCCGAGTTTTTTTTCAGCATCTCCTGGGCCACCACTATGGTTACCGAGAAGGATGCCATCAGGAGGGCCCCGGCCAGGGCCAGAAAGATGTAACTGTAAATCCCGGCCGTATTGAGAAAGAGGTAGAACATCGGGGTGGCCAGCAGCAGAGATCCCACGATGACCGGCTTCCGGCCGGCGAGGTCTGAAATATAGCCCCCGGCGAGGCCGCCCAGGGCGCCGGAGAACAGCATCAGGAACAGGAGGCGGCTTCCGGCCAACAGGGAGATGCTTTCCTTCTGAAAATAAAGGGGGAGAAATGCAACCAGCCCGAAGTAGGCCAGCGACCGGGTGGCCACCACCAGAACCACCCTGAACAGGTCGGTCCAGATGCCGCTGAAAGTTTCCCGCAGGGGCGGCGGCGCGGTCCCGGAGCCTCCCTGAAGCCTGGGGGCGGTTGCATAGAGCAGAATTGCGGCCGCCAGGCCGGGCAGGAAAAAGACCGGGGACGCACTGAGCCCGTAATGAAGTACAAAGGGCACCACCAGTACCGGCGTCAGGGCCCAGCCGACATTGCCGGCGGTAACGAACAGGGCCTGGAAGAATCCCTTCCGGCTGCCGCCCAGGGCGCTGATCATGGCCGAGGCCTGGGGGTGAAAGGCGGCCGTGCCCAGGCCCGCCAGGGTTACCAGGGCCACCAGCAGCGGGTAGTTTTTAATCACCCCCACCAGGGAAAGCAGGGCGGCCATCCAGAGGGTGCCCAGGTAGACCATCCAGCGCTGGTTTTTCTGGTCCACCAGGTAGCCGGCCACCGGCTGCAGCAGGGACGAGGTGAAGGTAAAGGCGGCAATTAGAAAAGCCCCCCTGCTGACGCCGAGGCCCGCGGCCACCAGGAAAGGCAGCAGGGTCTGGATGTAGTTCATGTACCAGTCGTTGATCAGGTGGGCCAGGGATATGGAGAAAATTTTCCCTTTTTTTGGAGAAGCCGTTGTCAACACCATCGTTCCTTCCTCCTGACAAAATTACAGGCCAGGATATGAATTCTTCAAATAAAGGGGCAGTCCCTCCCCCGTGGGGAAAAAAAGAAAAGCCCCGGTCCTTTCGTCCGGGGCTTTAAACCGGGCGCGGCCGGAGCCCGTCAGTCCAGAATGTCGAGTTCAAAATGAAAGTGAAGAAGAAGCAGGGCCAGCAGCAGTTTGATCCCGGCCTTCACCAGCCCTCTCCGCCCGGTTCCGCCGGGCCCGGAAATTCTGGCCAGGTCCCATAAAAACATCAGCCCCAAAACCAGCCCTGCCAGGGCGCAAATAATAGATACCACGGCCTCCATGCCGCAACACCCCCTTAACAATGTATATGGGGGGCCCACAGGAAAAAATTACAGCCGGCATATTTTGATACAACGAGGGCGAATTAGGATAAAATTGGTGAATGAAAGGAGTTCCCCGGATGAAAAAAGTGCTGGGGCTGGTGGTTTCGGAAAGAAACCTGGGCAACAGTGAGATCCTGGTTAAAGAAATCATGGACGCTGTCCCGGACCCGTGCGCCCGGGAGCTGATCCGGCTCACGGACCTGAAGATCGAACCCTGCAGGGCGTGCTACCGCTGCCTCAGTCCGGGTTCCCGGTGCGTGAAAAAGGACGATTTCAACTTTGTTCTGGATAAGATACTGGAGTCTGACGGGTTGATTATCGGCCTGCCTGTGTATTTCCTGGGTCCCCACGGCAGCTACAAGATGCTCACCGACCGCTTTCTGGGGGCGGGCCACTACTCCCGCCATACCAGGGGAAAGCCCTGCGCCGTGGTGATGCCCTTCGGCATGCCTGGGTGGGAGGGGTACACCAGGACCGCCGCCCTGGTTCTGCCCAGGATGCTGGAAATGAGGCTGGTGGACTGCTGGCAGGTTCACGCCGCCCTGCCCGGGGAGTCAATGCTGAAGGATGAGAACAGGGAATACGCCCGGAGGCTGGGATCCGGCCTCTTTACCGCCCGGGAGTCCGGCCGGGGGCCCCGGGAGTGCCCCCACTGCGGGTCGGACTTGTTCAGGCTGCTTCCGGGCGGGGAGATTGAGTGCCCCCTGTGCGCCGCCAGGGGGAATTTAAGGGACGGCGGGGTTCCCGACTTTTCCCGGCCGGGCCATACCCGCTTCTCCGCCGAAAAGCTGGAGGAGCACTTTAATGTATGGCTGGTGGAGATGAGAGACAAATACCTCAGGGAAAGGGATATCCTGAAAGAAGTCCAGAAGCCGTACCGGGGAAAACAGTGGTGGGTAAAGGGAAGAGGAGGGGCAAACGGTGGAACGGTTTCGTAAATACATCGGCCGGGCGTTGAACACGGAAAACATAAGGAATTCAGCCGGGCTTGAGGCCATTGGAATAAGGTGCGCCTACCTGTCCGACCCAATGGAGGATTTCGACGAGGCTGAATTCAGAACCGGCTTCGGCGGGCGTGAAAATATTGTCATTACGGTGGCCACGGAGATGGGTCAAATAAAAAGGGTGATGTTCAGCGAGGCCGACGCCGGCAATCCTGATGTCATCAGGAGCCTGGCCGGGCCGGCGCTGGAACGTTTTCTGACGGCCAGGGGCGGGGACCTGGTCCGGTTTTTCGAATACATCACCCGGTGAGGGATTTTCCCGCAAAATCGTATGGTTGGGAGGATCCCCGCAGGGAACTCCCACCCTCGCCCGCTTGCAGGTCACGATCTATGAGAATCTGAATTTACCGCCGTCCATTATTTTGATCAGGTGGGCCGCGGCTACCATCTTGGCGTTGAGCACGTCCGGGGTCTGGATCCGGGCCAGTTCGATCTGATTCCGGATGGTGGCGCCTCCCCTGGTGCAACTATAAATTTCGTCGCTCAATGTCCGGCGGGATTCCTCGAACCGGGCAAAGCTGATGGCGGTGGAAAAGACGTCCAGCAGCAGTTGCCTTTCCGCTTCGGGGTCGGTTTCCGGCAGGAAGACTTCCTGACCCCTGTAAATCTCAATTAATGCGGCCAGCAGGTAGCGGGTATCGGTGTTTTTGGCATGATCGTCCATGGGATCGTCTCCTTGCGCATATTATTTTCCCTTTTCCGTGGATAATTAAGGCCGTTTTAATAAACCGGCCTTTCCTGCGCCGGCTGCTATTTCAATAGGGGCCCATATACTCGGGAGAGTCTCAGGATAAGAAATTGAGCATTTTCAGCCCGGAACTTTCTTCAAGCTCTTTTACCGCCCCGGTTTCCAGCAATTCCAGGAGGACAACCTCGGCGACCAGGTAGATTTCATTTTCTCCCCGGACACAGCCCGTCAGGGTGATGTCGCCCCGGCCGGTGGCCCCGTGCAGGTGGAACACCGGATCTCCCTGACTGTCCCGGACCATTGTGCCAAGGCCGATGATCTCCCGGCAGTCTCCGAACCTGCGCCAGACCGGAACCGGGGGCAGGGCGCACTCTTCCGGCCCCACCACCAGGGAGGCGTTTTTCAGCGCCCCGATGACATAAAAAACTCCCGCCTCGATCTTTTCCTTCTCGGCCAGTTGTTTCAGCTCCTCCAGCAAATCGTCCCCGTGATCCATCCTGGCCATAAAGATGCGCCCTATTTTGCCCTGCCGGTATTTCATTTTGTTCCTCCCCCAGTGCAAGGCCCCCTCAAGCCGGGAAAACCTTAAGATATTATATCATGTCTGCCGGACTTTCCAGTCTCTTTTTCCCGGGTGAGTGACGGCTTCATTCTCAGTTCCTGCCCAGGATCCGGCCCAGTTGCCTGAACTCCGACCGGATCAGGGCATCCAGGTCCCTTTTGTATATGGCCGCCGCCGGGTGGTACATGGGGAAGACTTGGAAGCCGTCCATCCGGATCAACCCGCCGTGCCGGTCACCGATCACGCAGTTCTTCCCGCACAGCCATTTGAGGGCGATATTGCCCAGGGTCACGATCATTTTGGGACGGATGATGTCCAGTTCCCTTTTCAGCCACCCGCCGCAGGCCTGTATCTCCCGGCCCGGGGTGCGGTTTCTCCGGCCTCCGTTGGCCGTCGGGCGGCACCTGACCACGTTGGTGACGTACACGTCGTTCCGGGTGAGGCCGGCCTCGGCCAGGTAAGTGTTCAATTTTTTGCCGGCCTCACCGGCGAAGGGAATACCGTGCTTTACTTCGTTGGCGCCGGGGGCTTCCCCCACGAAAACAACCGCCGCCGTTTCCGGACAGCCCTTGTCCCGCACCGGGTTGACCCTCTCCAGGGCCAGGGGGCAATTACGGCAGCGGGCTATTTCTTCGTACAGCAGGTCAAGTTCTTTCAGCATTGTTTTCTCCTGTCGTTTTGTTTGCAAAGGTTATAACAGGCCGCATGACTGCCGCTACTATGAATCGCCGGCAAAAAAGCACCTTTTCCGGCGGGACGGTCTTGTTTTCCGCCAGGGTGGCCAAGACAATGCCTCCCTCCTTCCCTCAGCGGGCGATATATGGTATTGTTCTATTATAAAGCGAAATATCCTCCGCTTTCCATAACATAAATTCGAGGCTGGTATTAAAGTGGGATCTACGGAGCGACAGATTGGAACGGACGGGGATCTTCCGGCCGGGTCCGGCCGGCGGGTCAGGTCCAGGAGAAGAATTATCTGGATTGTTTTAAGCGTTTCTTACCTTATCGGCTATTTTCACCGGGTGTCCCCGGCGGTCATCGTGGACAAGCTTTTTTCGCAGTTCAATATTGAGGCCGCCGCCGTGGTCGGGATCATGGCGGCCATCTATTTTTACGTTTACTTCCTGATGCAGATTCCCACCGGCGTCTTGACCGACATATTCGGTCCCAGGAAGGTGGTGGTCTGGGGAATGACGGTGGCCGCCCTGGGAACCGTCTGGTTCGGGCTGGCCGGGTCGGCGGCGGGCCTGTTCGCCGGGAGGTTCCTGGTGGGCCTCGGCGTTTCGGTTATTTTTGTTTCGGTGATGCGGGTCTATTCCACCTGGTTTCGTCCCCACGAGTTCGGCACCGTCCTGGGCCTGACCGTTTCCACCGGCAACCTGGGGGGCATCCTGGCCGCCGCTCCCCTGGCGGCGCTGGTGGACGCGCTCGGCTGGCGGGGATCTTTTGTCCTGGTGGGATTGATTACCATGCTGATGGCCGGCCTTTCCTGGTTGGTCGTCCGGGACGACCCCCGGGATGTGGTTGTGTCCGGGCGGGGCCGGGAGGGGACCGAACGGACCGGGGCGATGTCCCGGCAGGAAATGCTGACGGCCCTGGCTGGAATTGTCCGGAACAGGCACCTTTGGCTGGCCCTGGCCGGGTCGTTCTCCATTTACGGGCCGTTCATGGCCCTGGTGGGAGTATGGGGCGTGCCTTTCCTGATGCAGGTGTACGGCCTGGGCCGTACAGAAGCCGCCTCGGTCATGATGGCCGCTTCGGTGGGGGTGATGGTCGGCTGCTTCTCCCTTGGCCTGATTTCCGACCGGACGGGTTCCAGGAAAAAGCCGTTCATCGCCTTTGCCCTGGGCAACGTCCTGGTCTGGGCGGCCCTTACCTGGTGGAACGGCGGCATGCCGCCGCTCGCGGCCATGCCGGCGCTCTATTTTTTCCTCGGCGTTTTCGGTAATACCGGCATGCTGACCCCGATCATGATCAGGGAATACAACCCGCCCCGGTTTGCCGGACTGGCCTCCGGCCTGGGCAACATGGGGGGATTCGTCGGTTCGGCCTTTATGCAGCCCTTTTTCGGCTTTCTTCTGGACCGGAAGTGGAGCGGCGCCGTGGCGGGGGGAGTCAAGTTTTATTCCCTGGACGCGTACCAGTACGCCTTTGGGATTTGCTTCGTTTTCGGCTGCCTGGCCGTACTGGCCGCTTCCCTTTTGCGGGAAAGCCTCGGAGGCGATTCCGGGGAAGCCGGCGTTAAAGACCCGGTATAACCATATTAATTCTTTTGGGTATTTCCTGCGGAAGTGCCGGGGCGTGCGCAATTTACTCAGCTGCAGGCGGCGCGTGGGCCGCGGCTTTAGACCGATGTGCCGGAGGAGGCGGCGGTGCCTTTGCCGGAGGACTGCTTCCAGCCGGCCAGGTATACCGAGGCCACAACCAGCGCCCCGCCCGCCATTTGCACGGGGCTGACCATTTCTCCCAGGATGAAGTGGCTGCTGACCACGGTCACCACCGGGACCAGATTGATGAAAAGGGAAACCGTGCCCATGCCCAGCTTTTTCATGGCGTACACGTACAGGTAATAGCCCAGGGCGGAGCAGAAAAGCCCCAGGTAGAACACATTGAGCATCACGGTGCCGGACACGGACTGCCAGCCGGATCTTTCCAGCAGCGCCAGGGGGATCAGGCTGAATGTTCCGAAAAGGGTCTGGTAGGTGACGATGGCCAGCTGTGAATACTTCTTACCCAGGGGCCTGGTCACTATACTGTAGACCACCCAGCTCACGGCGGCTCCGATCATCAGCAGGTTTCCGGCCAGGTTGTTCCGGCCCCCGGGCATTTTGACCCCGGCCTCCACCACCAGGTATACTCCCAGCACGGACAGGGCAACGCAAAAAATTTTACCCGGTGAAAGCGGGGCGCGGAAGAATATGTAATCGGCCAGGATGGACATGACCGGAATTGTGGCCACGATGATGGAGGCCGCCGAGGCCGTGGTCAGCTTAACCCCGTTGTTCTCAAAAAAGAAGTATACCGTGATGCCCATCAGTCCGGCCGCCGCCAGGGACGGGACATCTTTTTTCCGCATCTTTGCGCCGGGTTCCAGTATTTTAAGCATGGCCACCAGAACCAGCGAAGCCGTCAGAAACCTCAGCAGCGCCAGGGTCATGGGCGGGATAACCGCCACCGAAACCTTGATGCTTAAAAACGACAGCCCCCAGATGACGGCGGCGAGGGTGATGGCCAGCAAAGGCAGCAGGTTGGATTTCCTCAAGGCTGATTCCTCCTGAAACGAATTTGAATCTTATTTTAGCAGAGCCTGGCCGAAACCGCCAGTCAAAAAGGGGTGAACCGTCCGGAGGCAGTTTCTTTTTTAAAACATTAAAATATTACAAATAGTTTAATTTTACCGGCCGGCCGGCCGGGAGAGGGTTGCATGGGACGCCTGCCGAAATATTGTGATATTTGACGAAAAGAGGAGGACAGTGCCAGTGATCATCTCCGACCTGCACAAGAGGCGCCGGGGCGACCCGGACCGACCGGCATTGAGCTTCCACGGCCGGAAGGTGAGCTATGCCGAACTTGAAGACAATATTGAACGGTACGCCAGGTATTTTCACAGCCTGGGGATCGGGCCGGGCGAACGGGCGGCCATCGCTCTTCCAAACTGCCCGGAGTTTATCTACGCGTACCTGGGTATAGCCAGGGCCGGGGGGGTAGCGGTGCCCCTGAACCTTCTTCAGGCGCCCCAGGAATTGTTTTTTATCGTCCTGGATTCCGGGGCGAAATTTCTGATCACCAACCCGGCCATCGGCCGGCAGGTCCGGCAGTTGCCCAACCTGCCCGTTGAACTGATTGTTCTGGATGAGGATCGCGAAAAGGAAATTTCGGCAGCCCCGCCGGCGGTCTTCCCGGAGGCCGACGGCGAAGCCGTCTGCACCTTCCTTTACACCTCGGGCACCACCGGGCGGCCGAAGGCCGCCATGCTGACCCACGCCAACCTGCTGGGGGACGTCAGGTGCATGGATGACGCCTCGGACTTCGGCCCGGAAGACAACTTCCTGGCGGTTCTGCCCATGTTCCACAGTTTCGGCTGGACGGTGTGCGTCCTCCTGCCGCTTTACCTGGGCTGCACCATAACCATACTGGACGGGTTCAGGCCCAAGGAAATGCTGCAGGTGCTGTCGGAGGAAGGCATAACCGTATTTTGCGGGGTCCCCAGCATGTTCTCGGTGCTGATCAAGACCCGCCAGAAGGCTGCTTTTCCCAGGCTGAAGTTCGCCATCTCCGGGGGCGATTCCATCTCCCGGGAGAACATTGAGGCCTTTGAAAAGAATTTTGGCTGTCCCATCGTGGAGGGCTACGGCCTGTCCGAGGCTTCGCCGGTGGTCTGCCTGAACCCTCTGTACGGGGTGCGCAAGGCCGGGTCCATCGGGATACCCCTGCCCGGTATAGAGACCAGGGTGGTGGACGGGGACGGCCGGGATCTTCCGCCGGGGGAGATTGGCGAACTGCTGGTCAGGGGGCCCAACGTGATGAAGGGCTATTACAAACGGGAAGAAGAGACCGGTGAGGTCCTGAGGGACGGCTGGCTGCACACCGGAGACCTGGCCCGCCGGGACGGGGACGGCTATTTGTACATCGCCGGGAGAAAGAAGGAACTGATTATTACCTCGGGCTTCAACGTGTACCCGCGGGAGGTGGAGGAGGCCCTGGCGGCCCACCCGCTGGTGGCCGAGGCCGCCGTGATCGGGGTGCCGCACCCCCTGAAGGGTGAAGTGGTGAAGGCTTATGTGGTGCCCGGGGAGGGAGGGACCCCGGATAGGCAGGAACTGACCCGGTTTTTAAAGGACCGCCTGGCCGGCTACAAGATACCGGAGGAATTCGTTTTTACCGGCGACCTTCCCCGGGGGACCGGGGGCAAGGTGCTGAAAAGGATGTTGAAGTAAGAAGCAGATGCCCTTACCGGCCAGGAAGCAGGAGACAAAACGTGAAAGTCCTGTTTTTTGGGTAAATCCCGTCATTGCCGGAGTGTACTAAGGGAGGAGGACCTTTCAGGGCGGAGCGTTTCACCTGCGATGCATGAAAACACCTCATTCCGGGTTTTCTCATTCTGGCTTCTGGCTTCTGGTTCTGATTCCAACAGAATAAGCTCTTTCAGAATGAGATATTTTCAAGGCAGACAATACCCTTCCGGCTGATTTTCTGTTAATATTTAAAGAAAAAACGGAGTGAAATATATTCCCTTGACTGATCGCCTTCATCCCTGCGATCAGCCCTTTTCCAGGACGCTGGCCGGCCTGGCCGATTCCCTGCCCCCGGAGGGGCTGACCCTGGGTGAACTGCTGGAAAGGCTGGGCCCCCGGGGCCTTCTGGCCCTGTGCATGGTTTTGACGGTGCCGTTTTTACTGCCCGCGTCCGTCCCGGGCAGCAGCACCCCCTTCGGCCTGGTGATCGCTTTAATCGGCCTGCAGGTGGCGGCGGGCAGGTCCCCCCGGCTGCCCGGGCGCATGGTGGATCGCCCCATTGCGGCGGAAAACCTGCTTCCGGTGCTGCAGAAGGGGGCCTGGCTTTTCGGCCGCATGGAAAGGGTTGCCCGCCCCCGGCTGCCGGCCCTGACCCGGGGAAGAACCCCGGCCCGCATCAACGCCATGGTGATGGTAATCAGCGCCATCCTGCTCATGGCGCCCCTCCCCCTGCCTTTTTCCAACACTTTGCCGGCCTACGGGGTTTTGTTCCTGGCCGCCGGGAGCCTGGAGCGGGACGGCTGCCTGGTGCTGGCGGGCTACCTGATGGTGGCCCTGACCGCGGTTTATTTCGGCTTGCTGGCCCTGCTGGGAATGGCCGGCCTGCAGGCCCTGTTTCCCGGAGGCGGCTTTTAGTTAATTCAGAATTCAAAGGGGGTAAGCCATATTCCCGGCATCGGAAAAATCGCCATTTTGCTGGTAATAAGTTCCAAGGAAGATGAAAAGCGCCTTATAAAACAGGCCGAAGATTTGGGGTTCAAGGTGTGCAGGGGCCGGGTGGGATCTGTCGGACCGGAAAAAATATTCGCGGCGGTGGAGACCGCCGCGAAAAGAAATGAGATCGTGCATGCCCGGTACCGGGAAGAACACGCGCTTTACCACTGTGTTCTGGATGCATTTCACGGGGTTTGCCGGGGACAGCTGGCCCTGGGGAGCATTCTGCGGAGCGCCGGCCTGGAGTTCAGCATTGTGAGGGGGCCCCGTCTCTCCGGTGACGATTCGGACGGCGAGTGGCTGGCCGTTGCCCTTTACGGCACCATAGGAGCCCCCGTCAAGGGGTACGAGCACGAAGTCATGGGCCTTGGCATCAACCACGTCTAGCCCCGGTGTTCAATAATTACATGAATCAAAGCCGCATTGACCACTCTCCTGCAAAGCCCCGGTCACCTTGTTCAACAGCTCCCTTGTGCTTAAAAGTTTCGCCAGTTTCCGGATGTCCGGTGACAATACCCGGTCGCCGTCCAGCCGGGGTACCGCCGTCCTGACCGCTCTGTACGCGGCCGAGGTTCCCCTGCCCAAAACTCCCGGCTCCTGCAGGTCGATGGCCTGGGCGGCGCACAGCAGTTCAATGGCCAGGACGTGCCTCAGGTTCTCCAAGACTTCGCCCGCCTTGCGGGCGGCAATTGATCCCATGCTGACGTGGTCTTCCTGGTTGGCCGAAGTGGGAATGGAGTCCACGCTGGCGGGAGAGGCCAGCACCTTGTTTTCGGACACCAGGGCGGCGGCGGTGTACTGGGCGATCATAAGGCCCGAGTTCAAGCCGCTCCGGGGCGACAGGAAGGGGGGCAGGCCGCTTAACTGGGGGTTTAACAGCCGTTCTATCCTTCGCTCGCTGATATTGGCCAGTTCGGACGCGGCAATGGCAAGCAGGTCCAGGGCGATGGCCAGGGGCTGGCCGTGGAAATTTCCGCCGGACACCACGTCTCCCTCTTCCGGGAAAACCAGGGGGTTGTCGGTAACCGAGTTTATCTCGGTCCGGATAACCCCCTTCACGTAATTTATCGCGTCCATGGAAGCTCCGTGAACCTGGGGGACGCAGCGCAGCGAGTAGGCGTCCTGTACCCGGCCGGATCGGCCGGCGTACGTGCTTCCTTCCAGCATCGCCCGTAAAAAAGCGGCGCACGCCCTTTGGCCCGGATGAGGCCTCAACTCGTGAACCCTGGGGTCCAGCGCCTGGGGAAGGCCCGCCAGGGCTTCGAAGGTGAGGGCCGCTGCGATGTCGGCCGTTTTGGCAAGGGCCTCGGCCTCGTCCACCCACAAAGCGCCAAGGGCGGTCATGACCTGGGTCCCATTGATCAGGCCCAGCCCGTCTTTACCCTCAAGATTGACCAGCGGTATTCCGGCAATTTTCATGGCCTGGCGGCCGGTCATCCGTCTTCCCCGGTAAAAAGCCTCCCCCAGGCCGATCATCACCAGGGCGGTATGGGCCAGGGGAGCCAGGTCGCCGCTGGCCCCAAGGGAACCCTTTTCAGGTATGACCGGGTGAACCCCCCGGTTCAGCATCCTGATGAGGGTCTCCACCACGTACGGCCCTACGCCGGAAAAGCCTTTGCACAGGGTGTTGGCCCTGAGCAGCATGATTGCCCTGACCACTTCCTCGGGGAAGGGCTTGCCCACCCCGCAGGAGTGGCTCATGATCAGGTTGATTTGCAACTGGCGGGACTGTTCCGGTGAGATCAATACGTTGCTTAATTTGCCGAATCCCGTGGAAACCCCGTATATTACCCGGTTGCTGTCGATAAGCGACCTCAATGTTTCCCACGACCGGGCTATCTTCTTCCGCCCGTCCGGGCTCAGCTCAACAGGTTTCCCGTGCCTGGCGACCTGGATCACGTCTTCTATGCCGAGGGAATCCCCGTCAATAACCACCGGTTTTAATCCGGTGCCGGACCCGGTTTCCAAAGCTGTGGACATCGCGCTTTCCTCCCTTCCGCAACCCGGCTGTTAAAGCCGAATTGCCGGTTCAAGCTGTCAGCTTGCAAAACAAAAGCCCATGAACATTAAAAGCCAACAAGGGACCGCAGGCGAACCGCCTCCAGTCAGCCCCCTGTTGACTAATGGCTATGGGCTGTACCGCTGTTTATACGTTTTTTACAATTTTATTATATACCGGGATGAGGTTTTTTTCCAGGGTGTAATTGCTTGGGTGATTGAATATCGACAGGTGAGGCTGCCGCTTGACAATCTGTCTCCGGCTACTGTAAAATTCTTTTAGTCAAAGGGGAGTAGCTTTCACCGGCTGGTCAACACACGGCCCCCTGAGGCCTGGCCACCGGGGCAGTAACTGTCTGGCAAGACCTTTGATCCTTTATGTGCGGGTCAAAGGTCTTTTGTATGAGTTTGGGCTGCCGAAAATTTTATTGAAGCGGGGGTTTTTTGTTGGATTGGGCATTGTTGAGCGGTATTGTAAACATTATCATTATCAACCTGGTCTTAAGCGGTGACAACGCCGTGGTCATAGCCCTGGCCAGCCGCGGCCTGCCCGAGGTCTACCGGAAAAAGGCCATTTTCTGGGGAGCCACCCTGGCCGTGGTGCTGCGGATCCTGCTGACATTCGCGACCGCCCTGCTGCTCAGGATTCCCTTCGTTCAACTGGTGGGCGGCCTGTTGCTGGCCTGGATCGCCCTCAAGCTGCTGTACCCGGAAAAGGAGCACTGCGAGACTGAAAAGGAATGCAGCAGCGACTTCAAAAAGGCCCTGCTGACCATTATCTGGGCGGACATACTGATGAGCCTGGACAATGTGCTGGCTGTGGCGGGCGCCTCGGGGGGAAATGTTTACCTGCTGGCTTTCGGCCTTGCACTGAGCATTCCAATCGTGCTGGCGGGCAGTTCACTGCTGTCGTCCGTTATGCGGCGGTTTCCGTGGCTGGTGTATGTGGGCGCGGGTGTCCTGGCCTGGACGGCGGGGGAGATGATGGTGGAAGACAGGCTTGTGGGGATGCGCCTGCATGCCCTGCCATTCAGTGAGGTGGCTGTGCCGCTGGTAATTACAGCCATTGTGGTTTTTGCCGGATGGCGGATTAGGAGCGCCAGGCCGGCCGTTTCCGGGGAGAGGTGAAAAACGGACGGGTTTATCGAGTTTGGCCCCTATCCGGGGCTTTTTTTTGTCGCCTGAAAGACTGAGGAAAAGGATTAAGGATGTATAATAAACATGTGCGAATTTTTCCCCTGTGGGAGGAGAGGTGGGGAGAATGGGCGGGGAGATAAATATCACCTTCGGGGCGGCCTTTGCGGCCGGGGTGCTTTCCTTTTTTTCCCCTTGTATTTTGCCTCTCCTTCCGGTTTACGTGTCACAGCTGTCCGTTGCTGTCTCAAACCGGGGACGGGGCGGCTTCAGCCCGGGCTGGGGCGTCTTCCTGCAGGCGTTGATATTCGTATTCGGTTTCACCCTGGTTTTTGTAAGCCTCGGCACGGCCACCAGCATGATCGGCAGTTTCCTGGCGTTGAACAGGGAGATACTGCTGAAGGCCGGAGGGGTGTTCGTGGTTCTGATGGGACTTAACCTGTCGGGCTTCCTGCGGGTAAACATTTTTGCCAGACAGTGGTCCCCGCTTCAGGGTTTCCAGCCCCGGGGCATCCTGGGGTCCTTTTTTCTCGGTATGGCCTTCGCCCTTGGCTGGACGCCCTGCGTAGGGCCGGTTCTGGCCTCCATCCTGACCCTGGCCGCCACAACCGGGTCGGCAGCCGCCGGAAGCCTTCTTTTGGCCTTTTATTCACTGGGCTTGGCGGTGCCCTTCCTGTTCTTGTGCTTTACCTTCGACCGCGTTCCGGGGATCAGGAATATCCTGCAAAAGTATTCCCGGTTAAGCCTGGTGGTGAGCGGGATCCTGCTGGTGATTCTGGGAATGCTGATGTTCTTCAACAAGCTTCAGGTTCTGGCGGCATATCTTGCGTTTTAAAACCGGGGGGGGGCAGGTTATGTTCAGGAAAGGCGGGATTCTGGCGGTGGTTTTGTTCCTGGCGGCAAGCTTTAGCGCATCGTGCGCGCCGGGACAAAACGGGCAGGAGGGCGGGGTTGTCCGGGAGAAGCCGGCGCTGGATGCCCGGGCGGATTCCGGAACCGGCCAGGTTGCCCAGTCAGGCGGGGACGATGCCCGGACCGTGACGGCGCCTGACTTTACCCTGGCGGACATGGAGGGCCGGCGGGTGCGGCTCGGCGACCTGAGGGGCAAAAAGGTATTGATTAACTTCTGGACCACCTGGTGCCCTTATTGCCGGGACGAGATGCCCCTGCTGCAGAGGTTTCAAGAAGTGAACCGGGACAAGAACTGGCAGGTGCTGACCGTGAACATAACCAGTTCAGAGAAGGGATCGGCCCCGGTGCGGAGCTATATAAAGGCAAATAACTACACCTTTCCTGTGCTGCTTGACGAAAATGGTTCGGTGTCCGCCCTTTACGGCGTCAGGAATATACCCGCCAGCTTTGTCCTGAACGAAAAGGGCGAAGTGATCAGAACCAAAGTGGGTCCCTTCACCGAAAAAGAGATGGCCGAACTGGGAAGGCTTTAAAAATACATTATTCTGAAAATCTTATTCTGTCGGAATCCAGAATCCAGAATCCAGAATGGAAAACCCCGCCATTGTCGTTCATTTCCTTTCAGGAGAACTTTTTGAAGACCTCCATGAAATCGGCAAGGGATTCCTTCACGTCCCTGCTTTCGTGGAGGTCGCTTTTTATTTTGTCGGCCAGGTGGCAGGCCAGCACGGTGATGCTCACCCGGTTCACCGCCGACTTGATGGCCGCCAGTTGAGTGACGATATCGCCGCAGCTGCGGCAGTCCTGGATCATTTTCTGAACCCCCCGGACCTGTCCCTCGATCTTTTTCAGCCTGCTGAGGAGCTCACCCTGGATCTCGGGGTTCTTCTCCGCAATGGTATAAGCGTCGGCGTCTTTGCCCGGCCGCCTTTGCCTGACCTTACCGGTGTCCGCCAATGCTTTTCCCCTCCCTCCTGATTGCACGATACCCGTATTGGTATGCTTATATTTTATAGCTCCTGGCGGCATTCTGTCAATTGTAATGCCGTGTATATTTAATCCTTGACAAAATGGACCCGGCGTGATAATTTTTTTACTGTACCCCTACACGTATAGGTTATACAATTTGACAATTTTTAAACTACTGTTCACAATGGCAGGGATATATTTGTTGTCCTGTGGGGTATAGGGGTATATGGTGCGGCAGTACGCCAAACTTAAATTGATTGCTGAGGAGGTATGCCCGATGACACCGGAAGAACTGAAAAGCATCAAGGCCCACAGGGTTGTTGACGCCAGGGGAACTTCCTGTCCCGGCCCCATCCTTGCGGCCAAAAAGGCCATCGTCGATGTGAAGGCGGGAGAAATTATGGAGATCCTGGCCACCGACTCCGGCACACAGAAAGATATTCCGGCCTGGGCCAAAAAGATGGGACACGAGTATCTGGGTGTGATTGACGATGCCGGAACCTTCAAGCTGTACGTCAAGAAGGTGAAGTAGCATGGCCGGGCAAGCTGGCGAAGGCAAGGACTTTTTACCGAAAATCCTTGTCTTTTCTACGCACAACATTTCAGACCCCGGGATTGATCTGGCCGGCAGTTCACACATGCACTACCCGCCCACGGTGGTGGTCGCCAGTATGCCCTGCTCAAGCGGGATAAAGCCCGGGTGGATTTTATACGCGGTGGAGAGAGGTTTTGACGGGGTATTTCTGGCCACCGACGGGGAAGAATGCGCCTTCCTTCCGGATTGTGCGGAAAGGACCGCGCAGATCGCCCGGAAGGCCCAGGAACTGCTCAGTCAAAACGGGTACGATCCCCAGAGGGTGAGAATGTCTGCCGTCTGCTCGGTCTGCGCCGAGCCGTTCACAAACCACATGAAGGAATTTTCGGAGGCGCTGAGAAAGCTTGGACCTGCCAGGAAGGGATAGGTATGAATTACGATGTTCTTGTTGTAGGCAGCGGTATAGGGGGGATGGAATCCTCCCTTAAACTCGGCGACATGGGGTACAAGGTGCTGCTGGTGGAAAAAGAGCCCAGCGTGGGGGGCAAAATGATCCTGCTGAGCAAAGTGTTCCCCACCCTTGATTGCGCCAGTTGCATTTCCACGCCCAAAATGGCGGCCACCTGGCACCACCCGAACGTCGACGTGATGATTTACTCCGAAGTGGAAAAGATCAAAAGGAACAGGGAAGGCGGGTTCAAGGTCCGGGTCCGCAGGAAGCCGACCTTTGTGAAACAGGCCCTTTGCACCGGCTGCCGGCAGTGTGAAACGGCCTGCAACGTCGCCGTTCCCGACCAGTACAACTTCGGCCTGGTGGCCAGGCGGGCGGCCCATATCGCCTTTCCCCAGGCGGTGCCCAAGAAGGCCGTCATTGAGAGAAAGGGCTCTTCCCCGTGCCTGTTTGCCTGTCCCGCCGGCGTCAAGGCCCACGGCTACGTCGCCCTCGCCAGGGCCGGAAAATTTGACGAGGCTTTTAACCTTGTTCTCGAAGACACGCCCCTGGTCGGAAGCCTGGGGAGGGCGTGCTTCGCCCTTTGCGAAGCGGAATGCGCCAGGGGCGTCCTGGAAGGGCCGGTTTCGATCAGGAGAATCAAG
The DNA here is from genome assembly GCA_023512435.1 of Peptococcaceae bacterium. Taxonomy (GTDB): domain Bacteria; phylum Bacillota; class Desulfotomaculia; order Desulfotomaculales; family Desulfocucumaceae; genus JAILZP01. The sequence goes on from JAILZP010000018.1 coordinate 46,688, forward strand.
CGGTTTATTGCAGATCGTTATTACCGGCTGCACCCGGAGCCGGATCACAAAGCCCCGGAGGATCTGAACGGCAAGAAGGTGGCCATTGTCGGTTCCGGGCCGGCGGGCCTCACCGCCGCTTTCCACCTGGCCAGGAAAGGGTATAAGGTTAAGATCTTTGAGGCGGCGGCGAAGCCCGGCGGAATGCTCAGGCTGGGCATACCGGCCTACAGAATCCCCAGGGATGTCGTGGACCGGGATATCAAAAACGTAACGGCGCTGGGAGTGGAGATCGAAACAGGGGTGAGGGTGGAAAACATCCAGGATCTGAAAAACCAGGGCTTTGAGGCCGTTTTTATCGCCGCCGGCTGCCAGGGGGCGGCCAAGTTGGGGGTGCCGGGCGAGGACCTGGCCGGGGTGTTCTACGGTGTGGATTTCTTGAGAAAGATGAACCTGGGCGAGGCCGTGTCCCTGGGGCAAAGGGTGGCCGTGATCGGCGGCGGCAACGTGGCCATGGACACCGCCCGTTCCGCGCTGCGGCTGGGGGCGCGGGAAGTGCGCGTGTACTGCCTGGAAAAGGAGGGCGAATTGTTCGCCTCCCCGGGAGAGGTTGAAGCGGCCCGGCGCGAGGGAGTGAAAATTCACCACGCCAGGGGAGTCAGGCTGATTAAGGGTGAACACGGATCCGTTACCGGCCTGGTGACCGTGGCCGTAAAGTCCGTCTTTGACGAAAACGGGCGGTTCAATCCCGTTTATATCGACGGCACGGAGGAAGAAACGGCCGCGGACAGCGTCATTGTTTCCATCGGCCAAAGGGCAGTGTTGAACTTTACCGGCGGCCTCGAGGAACTGACCGGTGCAAACGGCCGCCTGGCGGTGGACCCGGATACCCTGGCCACCCCGGTGCCCGGCGTGTTTGCCGGCGGGGACGTGGTGACCGGCCCCTCACTGATCGTCAAGGCAGGAGGGCAGGGCAGGAGAGCCGCTTTCTTTATCGACCGCTACCTGAGGGGGGAAGCCCTGGAAGGGGCCGGGTTCGATTACAGGCTGCCGGTTGTGGACAAGGAAGAGGTCATGGCCAGGCAGCAAAGTTACAAGACCCTTGTCCCCGTGGAAAAAAAGGAGATTTTAAAGGAAAGGCCCGATGATTTTACGGAGGTTGAGATCCCCCTGACGGAAGAGGAAGCGCGGTACAGCGCCGGCAGATGCCTGGACTGCGGGGTGTGTTCGCAGTGCCTGCAGTGTGTCGCCGCTTGCCCGGCAAAGGCCGTTGACATGGAGATGAAGGAAGAGACGGTGGAAGCGGAAGTAAGTTCGGTTATCGTCTCCACCGGCTTCAGGCTTTTTCCGGCGGACGCCAAACCCCAGTACGGGTACGGGAAATTCAGAAATGTCATCACCGGCATGGAAATGGACCGGCTGCTGGCCCCCACGAGGCCCTACAATACCATTTTGCGGCCCGGGGACGGCAAGGTGCCGGAAAGCGTTGCCTTCATCCTCTGCACCGGGTCCAGGGACCAGACCGTAAACAACCGGCTGTGTTCCAGGATATGCTGCATGTACTCGTTGAAGCACAACCAGTTGATCATGGGCGCGCTTCCCCTGGCCGACGTTACTGTCTATTACATCGACATACGGGCGTTCAGCAAGGGGTACGAAGAATTCTACCGGCAGGCAAAAGGGATGGGGGCCAATTTTGTAAAGGGCAGGGTGGCGAAGGTAGAAGAAAAAGAAAACGGGAACCTGATCCTCCATTACGAAGACATCGACAACGGCGGGAAGCTGAGCCGGGCGGAACATGACCTGGTGGTCCTGTCGGTGGGACTCCTGCCCAACACGGAATACATGAACCTGTTTGACGGGGAGGAACTGGAACCCGACGAGTTTTTCTACGTAAAAGAAGCGGACGAGGACCTCAACCCGGGGAAAACGGGCATAGACGGCGTTTTCGTGGCGGGGACCGCATCCGGCGCCAAGGACATACCCGACTCCATACTGCACGCGGGCGCGGCAGCGGCCCAGGCGGCGGCGCACGTTGAAAGGATGAGGAGAGGACAATGAGCGACAGGAGAATGGGCGTCTACATTTGCCACTGCGGCGGAAACATCTCCGACTACGTGGATGTGGAGAGGGTCAGGCAAACCATTGTTAACGAGCCCGGAGTGGTTGTGGCCAAGACGGTGGTGTCCGCGTGTTCCGACGATTCCCAGCAGCAGATGATCCAGGACATCAGGGAGCAAAATCTTGACGGCCTTGTGGTGGCCTCCTGTTCCCCCAAACTGCACACGTTCACCTTCAGGAGTTTGGCCAGGCGGGCGGGACTGAACCCGTACCGGTACACCCAGGTGAATGTGAGGGAGCAGTGTTCCTGGACGCATACGGATGACCGGGAGGGGGCGACAAAAAAGGCCATCCGGCTGATCAGGGCCGGGATTGCCAGGACAGGTTTAACCGAGCCCCTTGAGCCCATAAGAATCGATACCGTTCCGCAGGCGCTGGTGGTCGGGGGCGGGATTGCCGGCCTGAGGGCGGCCATAGGGCTGGCGGACATCGGCATATCCGTCTTCCTGGTGGAGAAATCAGCGGCTTTCGGCGGATGGGTCAGCCGGTTTGGAGAGATGTATCCCCACGGTAAAAACGGCAGGCAGCTGATTACAAAACTGATTGACGAAGTGAAAAAAAGAAAGAACATCACTTCGTTCACCAATGCGGAGCTGGTGGAGAAGTCCGGCAGCATAGGCAATTTCAATGCAAAGATCAGGGTTAACGGCAAGGGCGGCAAGAAAGATGACATCAACGTCAATGTCGGTTCAATTATTATTGCCACCGGTTTTGACGCGTATCAGCCCGGGGAAGGCGAGTACGGGTACGGCGTGGACGGGGTTTTCACCCTTCCGGAATTTAAGGAACTGCTTGACAAGTCCAAAGGTGTCCCGGTCCGCAACGGGAAAGAGATAAAAGACATCGTCTATGTCTACTGTGTCGGCAGCCGGCAACCGGAGGACCTGGAAAACCCGAACCGCTACTGCTCCCGGTATTGCTGCAATGCGGCGGTTCACTCCTCCATCCTGGTCTCTGAAAGGAATCCGAAAGCCCGCCAGTATCACCTTATCAGGGACATGAGGACGTACGGCAAGTATGAGTTGCTGTATGGTGAATCGAGGGAAAGGGGATCCACTTATCTCAGGTTTGGCGATGACGACCCCCCTGTGGTTGAAAAATGCTCCGACGGGAAAATAAAGGTCACCGTCAAAGATTTGCTTACCTTCGGGGAAGAGATGGAAATCAAGGCCGACGTTGTTGTTCTGGTAACGGGCATGGTCCCCAAAAAGAACGAAGAACTGGTCGGGGCCCTAAAACTGCCAGTGGGAAGAGACCGGTTCTACAACGAGATCCACCCGAAACTGCGCCCGGTGGAAACGGTGGTGGACGGCGTGTTTATCTGCGGCGCCTGCCAGGGGCCGAAAAACTCTTCGGAAACTGTTGCCTCGGCCCTGGCGGCGGTTACCCAAAGCGCGTCCATTCTCAAGAAAGGATATGTTGAGCTCGACCCGCTGATGGCTGTAGTCTACCCGGAACTCTGCCAGTGGTGCGGCGAATGCGAAAAGGTCTGCCCGTACTCGGCAATCGAAAAGAGCGGGGATCAGGGCAGGGAAGTGGCGAGGATAAACAAGGCCGGCTGCAAGGGCTGCGGCGGGTGCGTTCCGGTTTGCCCCAGGGACGCCATTGATCTGAAAGGATACACCGATGCCCAAATGAAGGCAATGATAGACGGGTATCTAAGGGATGGGGACACACCTCTCTCTTAAGCCTGGCTTTGAGGGTCAGAGGAATGTCCCCGATCGGGGTAATGGGGACACACCTTCAGAGGAATGTTAAAGGAGATAGTATCATGAACGGAGAGGTAAGAGATCTAAGGGAAGTCATCAGGGAAGAGATGCTGATGAGGGATAAGATTGCCGGCATCCTTAAAGACGGCCCCCGGACTGTCCCGGAAATCGCCCAGGCCCTGGGACACCCTTCCTGGGAGGTTATGTACTGGGTAATGGGAATGCGCAAGTACGGGTACGTGTCCGAAACCGGCGATGTGACCGAAGAAGGCTACCACAGGTACAGGGTGGTTGCAAGGGAGGGGAACTGATGTCGCTGGTAAATCCCGTTTTCGTTGACGAGGTAAAGAGGTCCGGGGAATTCAACGCAAACGCCTGCATGAATTGCGGGGTATGCAGCGCGGTGTGCCCCATGGGTATCGAACTCCTCCCCCGGAAGCTGTTCAGGTATGTTTTGCTGGGCCTTCAAGACAAGGTGCTTGAAAACAGGGAAACCGTCTACTCCTGTCTCCTGTGCGGAATGTGTGAGGCCAACTGCCCGGCCGGGGTCAACATCGCGGAAAACGTCAGGTCGCTGAGATATTACATGAATAAAAAAGTCTTCAAAATTTAAGGAATGGGGACACACCTCCCTCTTAAGCCTGACTTTCCAGGTCGTAGGAATGTCCCCGGTTGGAGGAGAGTCGGACCATGCCATTGCCGATCGGCGATACCATTGGAATTCTGGCGGATAATCTGCGGATGCGCAAGTCCGTGCTGCCCGTCTCCGCGAAGGGCGCCGCCGCCTGGGCGAAAGGCCTGGGGCTGCCCAGGGGCGGAGAAACCGTGATTTACACCGGCCTGATGTACCAGATGATCCCTTATATTGCCGCCATGAACAAGGTCCAGGGGATGATCGAGGACTCCCGGCTGGCCAATTTCGTCGGGCTGGGCAGGTATATCAACCGGGCCGTCAATATATCCGCCTTCATGGCCGTTCCGCCAAAGGGAACACGCCAGTCATTCAACCGGGTCCTGGTCAATATAGCGCTGCTCTTGAAGCAGGCCGGGCTGGAATTCGGCTGCCTGTACGAAGACGATCTGTACTCAGGGGCGCTGATTTACGACCTGGGGATGGACGACGTGCTGGCGGACCACGCCCGCAAGGTGTACGGCGCTTTGAAAAAGCACGGCGTCAGGAATGTAATCACCGTGGACCCCCACACCACCCACATGGTGCGGTCGGTATACCCGGATCTGATCAAGGGGTACGACTTGAACGTGAAAAGCTACCTGGAGGTGCTGGCCGAAAGAGATATCGATCCCCGGGCCGGCCTTTCCGGTGAGGTGGCGGTGCATGATTCCTGCGTCTACGCCAGGTACGAAAACATGCTTAACCAGCCCAGGACCCTGCTGGCAAAGGCCGGGATTGCCGTCAGGGAACCCGCCGACACCGGACGGTTTACCTTGTGCTGCGGCGGGCCGGCGGAATCCCTGTTTCCCAAAAAGGCCGCGGCCAGGGCCCGGGCAAGGGTGGAACAGATGAAAGAAGCGGCCCCCAGGGGGGTCACCATGTGCCCCATTTGCTACGTTAACCTGCAAAAAGCCGCCGGGGACCGGATGATTATAGAAGATATCTCCAGTTACCTGGTCAGGGCCTATTGCAAATAGCTATTAGCTGTAAGCCTTAAGCAGTTGGTAAAGCTGAAAGCTTACCGCCAATAGCTGATAGCTGACCTGTAAGAATTATATTTTAGCATGGGGGGACTGATTTTGAAAAAAACCATTATTGTCTTCAGCGGAGACCTGGACAGGGTGATGGCCGCCTTCATCATTGCCAACGGGGCCGCGGCCATGGGCGATGACGTGTCCATGTTTTTCACCTTCTGGGGCCTGAATGTTTTGCGGAAGCCTGAAAAGGTAAAAGCAAAAAAGAGCTTTCTCCAGGCCATGTTCGGGGCCATGATGCCCAGGGGGGCCGGCAGGCTGGGGCTTTCCAAGATGAACTTCGGCGGCATGGGCGCCTCCATGATGAAGCTGGTAATGAAGCAGCAAAACGTGACTCCCCTGCCGGAACTGATCCAAACGGCCAGGGAGCAGGGGATAAAGATGATCGCCTGCACCATGTCCATGGACGTGATGGGCATCAGGGAGGAAGAGCTCATCGACGGCCTGGAGTTCGCCGGGGTGGCCACCTACCTGGCCGAGGCCGACGAGGCCAACGTAAACCTTTTTATATAGCGGCTTAATTTTGCCATTTTCATTTAACCCTCCATGAATTAAAATTGTTTTAAATATTATACAGCTTTGTGCCGGATGTTGGGGAAGCAACATCCGGCCAAATTGCATTTTTGACCGTCCGGAGGTGAAGCGGCGATTTATGCCGGTATAAATGAAAAACTGGGAGACGGACGTACTCGTTATCGGCAGCGGGCTGGCCGGATTAAGGGCGGCCATTGAGGCCCGCCGGGCCGGCACCCGTGTATTGGTGGTGAGCCGGGCCCCCATCGGCAAGGCCAATAACAGCGCCATATCCAAAGGTCAGTTTGCGGTTTCCGGAGGGGAGTTTCACCCCGGGGACAGCGCCGAACAGCACATGAAAGACATCCTGGCCGGAGGCGGCCGGATAGGCGATCCGCGTCTGGTGTCGGTGATGGTTGAGAATCTGAAGGACGAGGTTGGGTTCCTCAGAGATTGCGGGGTTTCCCTGGCCTCCAGGGATGACGGCAGCCTCAGGTACGGCAAACCTCCCGGACACACCTACCCCAGGGTGCTGGGAACAGCCCGGAGCTTCGGCGTCGACCTGCTGGACCCGCTGGCGGCGCGGGCCTTGGAGATGGGAGTCAGCATGGAACAGGGGGTAACCCTCCTGTCCCTGGCCGGCGGCGGGGAGGGGACGGGCGGGGCCTGGGGCGTTACGCGGCGGGGTGAACCGGTTTTCATCGAGGCGGCCGCGGTAATCCTGGCCACCGGAGGCGCCGGCGGGCTGTACCTGAACACCAACAACGCGCCGGGTTCCGTGGGCCTCGGGCTGGCCATGGCCCTGGACGCCGGGCTGTCCCTGGTGGATATGGAATTCGTGCAGTTTTACCCGACATACCTGCGAATGCCCGGAAAGCCCCGGGTGATGGTTTTTTATGAGGTCCTGGTGGCCGTGGCCGGGGCAGTCCTGCGCAACAGCCTGGGCCAGGACATCAGGGAGCTTTATGACCTGAATGACGCATCCAGCCTGACCAGGGACAGGCTGAGCCGGGCCATCGCCGCTGAAATCAGTGCCGGCCGGGGCGTCGGCCCGGGCGGGGAGGCCGTGATCATGGACCTGTCCGCCATCGCCGGGATGGAAAAATACCGCCGCCTGATCCCCAGGGCTGTTCCCCCGGAAGTTACCGAGTTGCACGTGGCCCCGGTGGCCCACTTTACCATGGGCGGGGTGGCGGTGAAGCCGGGGGGGGGAACCGGAATTCCCGGGCTCTGGGCCGTCGGGGAGGTGGCCGGGGGCATTCACGGGGCCAACCGGATAGGGGGAAACGCCCTGGCTGAGTGCCTGGCCCTGGGCCGGGCGGCCGGAGGCGCAGCCGCGGAATACTCGCTGCGGGCCGGACAGCGGAAAGGCCGCCCGAAATACGCTGAGGCTCCCTTCGATCCCGGCGCCGGAGCCGAAGATTTGTCCCCGGTGGAAGAAACGTTGAGAAGGGCCATGAGCAGCCGGGCCGGCATTCTGCGGGACGCCGGCGGGCTTGAGGAGGCCCTGGCCGTGATAAATTCCCTGGGAGACAAAATATCAGGCCGGAAATCCGTGTCCGCCCTGAAACTGGGCATGATGCTGGATGTCGCCCGGGCCGTCTGCCTGTCCGCGCTGATGCGCCGGGAAAGCCGGGGTTCCCACTTCAGGCTGGACCACCCCGGTGAAAGGGATGACTATCTGGGCAATTTCCTGGTGAAAAAGGCAAACGGTGAGGTGGAGGCAACATTCGTTCCCCGCGGCAACCCGGCATATAAATAATTGACTGTATAGTGATGAAATGTTAAAATATAAATAATTAATAATTAATATATTATCTATATCCGAGGAGGTGGTTTGTGTGCACCACTACCACAGGCTGCGGGAAACTCTTGGCACTCACCCGATAGGGGCCCCGGAGAGCGAGGAATTCCTGGAGATCCTGAAAATACTGTTTCCTCCGGGAGAGGTGGAGATTGCCCTGCACCTGGATTTCAGGCTGCGGAAGGTGAGCGAGGTGGCCGGGGCGGCCGGGGTCCCGGAGGAAGAAGCCCTGAAAAAGCTTGAGTCAATGGCGGACAGGGGATCGGTGCTGGCTAAAAAGATCGAGGGAGAGATGGCCTACGCCCTTCTCCCGGTCTACCCGGGGCTGTTTGAGTATCCCTTCATGAAGGGCGGCGACGATGAGACCCGGAAAAGGCTGGCCCGGCTTTGGCACGCCTATTACATGAAGGCCATGGCGGCGGAACTGGCCAGGGCCAACCCTCCCTGGAACAGGGTATTTCCGGCCGAAGAGGCCATTCCGGAGGAATACGAGATACTCCCCTTCGAGGTGGCCTCCCAAATGATGGCCAAAGCCTCGGACATCGCCCTGGCCAACTGCCCCTGCCGCATTTCTGCTCAAAACTGCGACAAGCCCCTGGACGTGTGCCTGTCCTTTGACGGCGCGGCGAGGTTTCTTTCGGAGCGGGGCATGGCCAGGATGATTTCCCTGGAAGAGGCCGTGGAAGTTCTGAAAAGGTCCGAGGAGGCCGGCCTGGTGCACACCGGCAGCAACAGCGCCGAAAAGCTGGTGTTCATGTGCAACTGCTGCCCCTGCTGCTGCCACTTCCTGAGACTGATTACCGAACATAACTATCCGGAAGCCGTGGCCAAATCCAGCTACCGGGCCAGTCTAAACAGCGGTGAGTGCATCGGCTGCGGAGTGTGCGCCGAAGAGCGGTGCCCGGTGAAGGCCGTGACCCTGGAAGGGGAGACCGCCGCGGTCAATGCCGAAAAGTGCATCGGCTGCGGGCTGTGCGTGTCCACCTGCCCCACCGGGGCCATCACCCTGGTGAAGCGCGGGAACTACCAGCCGCCCCCGGCCACCGCGGGGGAACTGGTGAAGAGGATTGTGGGGAACAAGCAAAAATCAGGGATTGGGGATTAGGGATTGGGGATTGGATAACTCAGGTACCGGGTACCTAAGTTTATCCAATACTATCAACCACAGAAAACAAAGAGAAAACTCACAATCATCCCCCGGGCCGCCTTCTGTCAGCACTGGGGGTTTTTTCATTTATTTTTGGCCCTGTTGATTGCCATTAATATTGGTAGTATAATCTAGCTATCGATAAGAAAAAAGTAAGGAGAAGCGATAATATGGGAGAGGTAACTATCTCCAGCAAATTTCAAGTAGTTATTCCTAAGGAAGTAAGAAAACAATTACGCCTTAAAGTTGGTCAAAAACTAAGAGTAGTGGTGAAAGGTCAAACAATTAATCTTGTACCGGAGATTCCGATTTCAGAGATGAGAGGATTTTTAAAGGGAATGGATAAGTCTGGAATTAGGGAAGAGGACGATAGGTTGTGATCATTGTTGATTCGTGCGGATGGATTGAATATTTGGTTGACGGCGACAAGGCGGGGGAATATGCAAAGTATTTTCTTGAAACAGGAAATGTAGTCACTCCAACCATTGTGATTTACGAGGTATTTAAAAAAGTTTTAAAGGATCGTGGTGAGGAAGCGGCGGTTATGGTTGCCGCACAAATGAATAACACGAGGGTAGTTGAATTATCCGAGAGCTTGTCGCTGCTTGCCGCGAATCTCAGCGTAAAGCACAGTCTCCCTATGGCGGATGCCATAGTTTACGCAACGGCAAAGGCGTTGGGGTGTCAGGTGGTTACAAGCGATAAACATTTTTCGGATTTAGATAATGTTATTTTTATTTGAGTTAGTCCAAAAAGAACGCCCGGCTTGTGCCGGGCTTAGCCTTCTTTTCCGCTTTCCATTCGGGCCGCCCGGGCCGCCGCGTAGCAGGCCAAGGCCAGGGAGCAGACTCTTCCCCGGGGGGTTTCGTTCCTCCCGGCCAGCACCACCGGCTTCCTGGCTCCCAGCACCACGGCGGCCATCCTGCCCCGGGCGAAATGAAGTATGGCCTGGCCCAGGAAGCTGCCCGCCTCTATGCTGGGGGCGAAGAGCAGGTCGGCCCTGGAGGCCACCGAGTCCGTTATCCCTTTTTGCCGGGCGGCCTCCCTGCTCACGGCCACGTCCAGGGCCATGGGCCCTTCCACCAGCGCGCCGGTGATCGCCCCCTGCCGGGCCATGTCCACCAGCCGCCGGGCTTCCACCGTCACCGGCATCTTGGGGCTGACCTTTTCATTGGCTGACAGCAGAGCCACCTTCGGGGTCTCAATGCCCAGTCTGTGTAAAAAAGCAATCGCGTTTTGAAGAATGGCCGCCTTGTCCGTGAAATCCGGGCTGGTGTTAAGTCCTCCGTCGGTGACGTATATCAGCCGGTCGTATCCGGGCACCTCGAAGGCGGCAAGATAACTCAGCAGCGTGCCGTTTCCCAGCCCTTCCGGGGAGGCCGCCGCCCTTAAAAAATCCCCGCTGTTCACCTCTCCTTTCATCAGCACGTCCGCCGCGCCGCTTTTGACCGCCCCGGCGGCTACAGAGACGGCCCTGCGGGGGTCGGGCTCGTGAATCAGTTCCACCCTGTTCAGGTTAAGGCTCACCTGGCAGGCCATCCTCCAAATGTGGTCCTGGTGCCCCACCAGCAACGCCCCGGCTATTCCCTCATCCAGGGCGTCCCGGACGGCCTGCAGGACCTGTTTGTTCCCGGCCGGGGCCGCGCAGACCCTTTGCCGGGGCATGTCCCTGAGCCTGTTGATCAATTGACGGAAACTTTCAATCATTTTTCTCCTCCCGGGACCCTGCCGGCCTCCTGCCGTAAAATTTGACCTCTTCCTTGCCGGTCAGCACCCTGACCACGCCCCGGGCCAGGGCCTCCATTTCTTTCTCGCCGGGGATCACCAGCACCCCGGCAATGAAGGACACCCTGGCCGTAATTTCGTCCACCACCAGCCTGGAGTGGGCCATCCCCCCGGTCAGCACGATGCCGTCCACCCTGCCTTGGAGGACCGTGGACATGGCGCCGATTTCCTTGGCCACCTGGTAGCACATGGCCTCAACCACCCGCCGGGCCTTTTCGTCGCCCCCGGCCACCATTTCCTCCACCCCGGCGAAGTCCCTGGTGCCCAGGTAGGCGTATATTCCCCCGGTTTTTACGATCCTGGCGGCCATTTCCTCACCGGTGTATTTCCCGGAATAGCACAGGTTCACCAGGTCCAGGGAGGGAAGGCCGCCGCAGCGCTCCAGGGAAAAGGGACCCTCATTGTTGGCGTTGTTGACGTCGATCATTTTGCCCCGGGCAAAGGCGGCCACCGAGATGCCGCTGCCCAGGTGGGCCACCACCAGGTTGATCCAGTCCGGGGGGATGCCCTTCAAGGAGGCGGCTTCCCTGGCCACGGCCCGCATGTTCAGGGCGTGGGACTTGCTGACCCTGGGCAGTTCCGGCAGTCCGGAAAACCTGGCCGGGTCGTGGAATTCGTCCACCGACACCGGGTCCACGATGTAGGCCGGCAGGCCGTACTTTTCGGCCAGGCTGCTAGCGATGACGGCCCCCAGGTTGGAGGCGTGTTCCCCGTACTTGCATTCCGCCAGGTCGTTCAGCATCTCCCGGTCGATGAGATAGGTTCCCCCCTCCAGGGGCTTCAGCAGCCCTCCCCTGGCGGCCAGGGCATCAAAGCCGTTCAAGGCGTGGCCGCTTTCGGCCAGGGCCCTTTCAACGGCCTCCAGGCGGTAGCGGTACTGGTCCGCAACCCTTTCAAAGAGGCCCAACTCTTCGTCCGGGTGGCGGATGCCGGTCTGCCAGGCGCATTTTTCCGATTCAAATACCGCTATCTTGGTGGAGGTGGACCCGGGATTGATTACCAGTATCTTCATTTATAATCTCGTCCCGCTCCTCATAATAGCTGTTGGCTGTTAGCTATAGCTTCAGGTTATTGGTTATTGGTTGCCGGTTGCAGGTCATTGTAAAGTCCCGGCATGATGTGTCTTAAGGGAAGGCTGCATATGCCGGATCACATTCTGAGTTCTGAGTTCTGAGTTCTGCCGTTTGCAACGGCTGCTTCTTAATGCTGTAATAGCAGGCGAAAGCTATCGACGACAGTTTTCCGAAAGGGGTCTCGGCCCGGGAGGTTAACACTACCGGCCTTGAGGCCCCCACCACCAGGCCGGCCATTATGCCTCCGGCAAAGTGTATTATGGTTTTGCCCAGCACATTTCCGGCCTCGATGCCGGGCGCCACCAGCAAGTCCGCTTTTCCGGCCACCGGGCTGCAGAATCCCCGGGCTTCGGCCTCCTCTGCGTTTATGGCCGGGCCGAGGTCCATCGGTCCGTCGATGTCGGCTCCTTCAATCTCCCCCCTGGCGGCCATGTCCTTCAGCCTTTCAGCGTCCAGGGCCGGGGGGAGCGTGACGCCGCCCGGCAGGTCCGGAGAAAGCACCGCCACCCGGGGCCTTTCAAGGCCGATGGCCCTCAGGAAGTCAATGGCGTTCAGGTGGGTAAAAAGTGGATGGAGTGAAGGATAAAAATTGGCCGGATGTTCTGTGTAAGAAATTTTATAAAAAATATCCTTTTTCTGTGAACTTTTTCAGGGGGATAATCGTCATATTAGGGAGATTATTATTTTAGAATTTTTAAAAAATGATTTTAAAGAACTACACATTCATACCCATCTAAGACGGAGTTAGACTGTGATTTACTGTTTTTATGCATATATGGTAGACAGAGGTTATAAATAGTTTTAATATTTATGAGAGGAGGTTTTTGCTTGACCACAAGGCAATAAAAAGAAAGCAGAACCCCTGAGGAAATAAAGCAATTAACAAATAGGATTATTAAAGTAATATTAACTTAGATTACAAATATAAAGTTACGACTGAAGCAAAAGGCTATGCCGGCAGTATAAGGGAAAATCCCTTGCTGTCGGTTTTTTATAAATGATGAAAAAGGCTAAACTATAAAAAAAGTGATGGGCCCAAAATAACGAAAGTGTTCAGGGTTACCGAAAACGGATTAAAGGAAATAAGCATTGAAGAATACCTGAATACACAAAGTGAAGAACAATTTAAGAAGACCAAAAACTTAAATGAAAAAGGGCTAGAAAGTCAAAAAGCTGTGATTCAATCTAGTTATGACTATTATGATGAATATGGCTGGGGTACTTTCAGAAAATCTGGAGGAAGATGCAGTAGATATGCGGAAAACTACACATCAAATACGATGAGTTATGCAATACAATATTCCAAAACTCAAGGTTATTCAGTAAGTGTGTCATTGACTACACCTGAGTTTAGCGCATTAAAAGCTGGTGTGTCCTTCACATGGAATAATTCAGCATCTGTCAGCGACACTGCCACATTGTATGTAAGCCCTTATCATAGAGGTTGGTGGGAATTTGATCCACTCATGAATAACAGTTGGGGAGTTATAGAACACTATGAAGGAGGAGTGCTTGTATCAGAGAAATTCGTTGATGCATATAGTCCAAAGAAAATCGGTTCTCTCCTTGATGGCTATTTAGTTGCAATGGAAGAACAGATATAATTAAGTGATAGAAAATTCAATTGCTTTTTTGTGTATACCGACACTATATGGGGAGTTAAGAGCCTGTTAAATCCCCATATATCTCAATTAATAATGGAAAATTTATCAAATGGTGCAGCCTCGGATTTTCTCTTGTTAAAATATTTTTCAGTAAAGACCTACGGTAATATGTCAAGATCTATTGGAAAAAGTTTTAAGTTCAACTTTCGCAGTTTAGACATTGACCTAAAGACTTGGTAAATCTGGTTTTTTCGAGGAAAACAAACAAAAACACCCCTAACTTTTGGTAAAATAGAATTAACCAAAAAC
>JAILZP010000062.1 GCA_023512435.1 Peptococcaceae bacterium
CTGTTGATGGCTTCCTGGTAAAGCTGGAGGTACTCCACCCCGGAGCGGGCCCAGGAAAAGTCCTGTTCCATGGCGTTTTTAACCAGCCTGTGCCACTGTTCCGGCTGTTCCCGGTAAAGCTGCAGGGCTCTCCTGACTGCGTCAAGGAGCGCCTTCCCGGAGTATTCCGAAAAGCCGAAGCCGTTGCCGGAACCGGTGACGGGGTTGTAATCATTCACCGTGTCGGCCAGCCCGCCCGTAAGCCGTACTATGGGGATGGTACCGTACCTCAAGCTGATGAGCTGGCCCAGGCCGCACGGTTCAAATCGTGATGGCATCAGGAACATGTCCGCCCCGGCGTAGATCCGCTGGGCCAGAATGGCGTTAAATCCGATATACAGCCCGATTTTCCCGGAATGGCGCCTCCTCATGTTTTCAAACATGTGCTCGTAATACCTGTCGCCGCTTCCCAGGACGGCGAGCTGCAGATCCTCCGTCATCATTTCATCTACGCTCCCGGCGATCAAGTCCAGGCCTTTCTGGTCCACCAGGCGCGAGACCACGCCGATCAGCGGGACGTCCCTGACCGGCAGGCCCATCTCCCGCTGGAGGGCAAATTTGTTTTCCTTTTTATTTAAAATACTGTACTGGTCATAGTTGCGATGGATCCGCGGGTCGGTCCGGGGGTTGAACTCATGATAATTGATGCCGTTGACAATGCCATACAGATCCCCCGCCCGCTTCCTGAGCAGTCCATCCATTCTCTCGCCCAACTCCGGACGCTGAATCTCGGCAGCATAGGTGCGGCTCACGGTGCTGATCACATCGGCGTAAAGTATGCCGGCTTTCATAAAGCTGACCGTGCCGTAGAACTCCAGCCTCTCCGGATGGAAGAATTCATCCCCCAATCCCAGCACGCGCAGGACCTCTTTGGGAAAATTACCCTGGTACTGGAGGTTGTGAATGGTAAACACCGTGGCAATCCGGTTAAAAAAAGAGTCCCTCAGGTAGTGCGTCTTCAAAAACAGGGGGATCGGGCCGGTCTGCCAGTCGTTGCAGTGGATAACGTCCGGCTGCCAGTCCAGCCTGGGCAGCATCTCAAGTACGGCCCGGCAGAAGAAAGCGAAGCGCTCCGCTTCGTCATCATACATATACATCCCGTCGCGGTAAAAGTAATGATGGTTGTCAATCATGTAGACCGGGATGGTTTTACGTTCACCATGGTAGTAGGACTCAATGGAGCTTTCCCGGATGATCGCCGTCTCAAAACGGCCCATAAAGGGAACCGGGAAATCCATCCTGTAGGATCCGCCTTCAATCTGGCGGTAATGGGGCATGGCCACCCTGACGTCATTTCCCCTGTTGTCGCTGCCCACAACTGCCAGGGCTTTCGGCAGCGAACCGGCCACATCGGCCAGGCCGCCGGTTTTGGCGAAAGGAACCACTTCCGATGAAACCAGGAGAATCTTTAAAGGGCGATCAAACATAGCGGTGCACCTCCGTTAATGGCCTTTCATGCAGTGGATAAACTTCCTGCGTTTCTCTTAGGGCGTGCGCCGCCAGCTCAGGGGGCGTTGGATTGATGTAATAGCCGGTGCCCAGCTCAAAGCCCGCCATGACGGTAAGGCGCGGCAGGATTTTCAGGTGCCAGTGGTAGTGGCGATCCTCCGGACAGTTGACGGGAGCGGTATGTAAAACCATGTTATAAGGGATATTTTTGATCATGACCGACATTTTGCGCAGAACGGCCCTTAATGCCGAAGCCAGGTCTTTCACCTGTTCTTCCCGGATTTGGCCGAAGTCGTGCTGATGTTCCTTCGGCACGAGCCAGGTTTCGAAGGGAAAGCGCGAGGCAAAGGGAGCAAAAACCAAAAAATGACGGCCATCGATGACTACCCTTTCCCGCTCCGCCAGTTCCTGCCTGATTACGTCACACATTACACATGAGCCTTTCCTGATCCAATACTCCCTCATCCCTTCCATTTCCTGCCGGATTTCCGCCGGAACCAGAGGCGTGGCAATGAGCTGGGAATGGGTGTGCTCCAGGGAAGCACCTGCTGCGGAGCCGGTGTTTTTAAAGATCTGAATGTATTTCAGTCGCGGATCTTTCCGCAGATCCAGGGAGCGGTCCCGCCAGGCCCAAATCACCTCTTCAACCTGTTTTTCCGTCTGGCTGTCCAGTCCGGGCTCATGCAGGGTGGACTCCACTATGACCTCGTGGGCGCCCGTGCCGTTCATTACACTATAGATACCGCGCTGCCGCAGGAAGGGCTGCGCTTCAACCATTACGGCCGGGAATTTATTGGGAACCACCCGCACCCACCAGCCGGGGGTGTCCTTTTCACTGCCGACTTCCCTGAAGGCCATTATTTCAGGCGGGGTCTGCCCTTCATTTCCCGGGCAGAGGGGACAGGCCCCGGCCTTCTTCTCTTCAACGATTTCTTTGTAGTCAAAGGGACGCTTTCCGCGTTCGGTGGCAATGATCACCCATCGATCGACAATGGGGTCCTTCCTCCATTCAGACATTTTCTACCTCCGTTAATAAAGTAATTTGTTCTATTATTTTACCCTTCCTCAATCCTGCCATGCCTTAGAATGATGGTTCCGCAAAAACGGCCTTTTTATGCGCCGGTTTTTCTTTTGTTGATAATTTTCAGTACGGGAAGGAAAAAGTCTAATTCAATCGAATAATTTTTATAATCCAAGAAATTTGTGGAAGAGGGATTGTCATGGGCAGGGATATGGTAAGCATCAAAGGGACCCGGAACGGCCTGGTGATCGTCCTCGATCCGAACCGGGAATTTGAAGAAATCAAGAACACTCTCCTTCGCAAAATGGAGTCAGCCAGAGGATTCTTCAAAGGAGCCAGATTCTCTTTTTTCCAGGGACACCAGGAAATCCCCGCTCATCAAAAAAATGAACTGGAAAATATTTGTAGACAATTCGGATTGGTTCCAGATACTGGGGGACAGGCTGAATTGAAAAAAGACCTGCCGCCAGCCCCCCGCAGCCAGGCCGCGGCGGCCCGGCGGTCCGGCATTGGGGAACCCGCCCTGATGGTCCGCCGCTCTCTCCGCTCCGGCCAGCACGTTTCTTATCCGGGGCACGTGGTGGTGCTGGGGGACATCCACCCTGGCGCTGAAGTGGTTTCCGGGGGCAGCATCCTGGTGATGGGAAACTGCCGCGGCACAGTACACGCAGGAGCGGCGGGAGATCTTTCGGCAAAGGTGATCGCCCTGCGTCTTGCCCCGACCGTTTTAAGCATCGCCGGTCGGCGGCAGGCCTTCGAGCAGCAAGGTCCAGCCCCTCTGGAATGCCTGGTGGCGCGGCTCAAGGGCCAGGAAATTATATTCGAAAAATATCAGGCCGGGCGCTAGTGCCGCCCGTGCAGCAAGACCAAAAGCCTTAGCCAGTTGCGGAGGTAAACCGGCAGGATGAAGCGCCTGCGGACATGTTCCTTTCCGGCCTCCCCCAAACGCCTGCTCAGGCCGGGATCGGCCAGCAGGCGCTCCATCTGCGCGGCCGCTTCCTCCACCGACCGGGCGGCAAGTCCGGTGATTCCGTCAATCACCTGCTGCGCCAGGCCCCCGGTGGGTGTCGCCACCAGGGGTTTCCCCTTCCACAGGGCCTCGGTGGCGGTCAAACCGAAACCCTCGCGCAGCGATTTTTGCACGATCACGTCGGCGCGGCGCTGCAGTACATTGATCTCCAGACCGGCAGCGGGAGGAAGAGGCATAATAGCAATATCCGGATCACCTTCTGCCAGCGCCCGCACTTCTTCCAGAACGGTCGTCCCCTCCGGGTCGTCGTCGGCTCCGCCGCCGGCCAGGATGAGACGGCACTTTCTGTTTTTGCGCACCAGTTTAAAAGCCTGGATCACACCGGCGGGGTCCTTCAGCCGGTCGAAACGCGACACCTGCAGGATCACCGGCGGACCGCCCGGGTCCACGCCCAGCTTTTCCAGAACAGACTTGTATTCTGCAGGGGACACCTCCCTGTTTTTCTCGGACAGCGGGTCGATGGCCGGCGGCATGAAATACTGCAAAACCGGCAGGTCGCGGGCATACTCCGGCAGGTGGAACACCGCCGCATCGCAGGCCGCGATCAGGGGTGCGAGAACCTCCCACACCTGCGGCACCGCCCGCTGCGGGTCGACGTGGCAGTACCAGAGCCAGCGGCCGGCACCGCCCTCGCGAAAGGCGGCCAGGCCAAGCGGCTGCTGGTCGTGGAGCACCACCAGGTCGGCGTCCTTTTTTAGAAGGTGGCGGTTCTTAAGGGCGGCTGCACGATAGCTCTCCAGCATCCCGCCGGTGACCTGCACCGGCCGTCCGTGCATACCGTTGTGAAATTGCTTGGTTACGTGGAAAAAATCCGGGCTCCCCTCCAGCACCACCCAGCTGGCCGCCAGGCCGGCCTCCTGCATCAAGGGTACCAGCGAACAAAGAATCTCAGCCACACCGCCGCCCACAGCGGTGGAGTTTATATGGAGAATGGAACAGCCCCGCAGTTTTTCCCCCAGGTCCCGGATCTCTTCTACAACCTCGCGCCCGGCCAGGCTTATGTAATCGTCAAGTTTTGCACCGCTCACACCTGTCACTCCTCTTCAGCAGTGTTAAAAAAAGCCTTGCCTCCTCCACGCCGGCCAGGCGGCAGCAGGCGGACGTCCTGCGGGCGCGGCGCGCCACCAGCACCCCCAGGCCCCTTTCGCCGAGGGCCCGGAAAGCATCTTCGTCGGTGGCATCGTCGCCGAGGTAGACGGGAAAGGCTTCCGCGTATTCGCCGGTAAGTTTTTCTACGGCAATTCCCTTGTTGACACCCCGCGGCCGCACCTCCAGCACTTTCTTCCCGCGCAGGATTTCAAGACCCTGGTTTTTTATTATATGCCGGGCGGAATTGACAAATTCATGCAAAATTCCCCTGGCTGCCGCCGGCACTGCCAGCCGGTAGTGCAGGGCCAGAGCGCTATCTTTCTCTTCGAGGAAAATACCCCTCCCGCCCGCGGTCAGCCGCCCGGCCAGAGCGGCCAGTGCCCGCAAGCCTTCACCGGCGGCGAAAGGCACGGCCGCGGAATCCTCCCGCCCGTCCGGCCAGCGTATGCGGGCCCCGTGGCAGGCGGCCAGGATCAGCCCTTCCACGGGCAAAAGGGCGGCCAGATCGGCCAGTCCGCGCCCGCTGATCACGGCCACAAGGAAGCCCGGCCGGGCAGCCAGGCTTTCCAAAAGCATCAGAAGATTCCCGTCGGGGCGCGCGTTCTCCGGCCTGCCGGCAATGGGCACCAGCGTGCCGTCGTAGTCCAGCATTATAAGCAGGCTGCCCGACGCCGGAAGCATTCGGTACAGTTCTTCCGGCGTAACCAGTCCGGCCCGCCCCCCCTGTCCACTTTTCATTCAAGCATCGCCACCTTTTAAGTGCGGGCTTATATTTATTTCGATGCGGGCAGTTATCTGTTCCTGCCGGCTGACAGAAGGGCTGCCCCGGATTCAACCTTTGCGGGCAGGTTCACTCGTTGACCGCCCGCCCGTCCACCTGCTGTTCGTCCGGAAGCGCTTCCAGACGGTGCAGGAGCAGTTGCTGGACAGTGTTGTGCCACCACCAGCGGAGGTCGCGTTTCCTAACCGCGCGCTTCAAGGCTGCCATGCGCCGGGCGGCTTCTTCGCGGGACAGTTCCAGGGCCGTGCCGATCGCCCCGGCCAGGCCGTCCAGGTCGTACGGGTTGACCAGGATGGCCTCCTTTAACTCCTCCGCAGCCCCGGCAAAGCGGCTGAGCACAAGGACACCGCTGTGGTCATGGCGGCAGGCCACAAACTCTTTGGCCACCAGGTTCAACCCGTCGCGCAGGGCGGTCACCAGCGCCACATCGGCTGCCAGGTAAAAGGCAATCAGGTCTTCTTTTCCGAACGAGTCACAGATGTAGCGCACCGGAACGGGCCGGCCGATCCGGTCGTACCTGCCGTTGATCCGGCCCACCGTTTCCTCAACCTCCATTTTCAGGCGGCGGTAATCGTCACCGTCCGACCTGGTGGGCACGCCGATCTGGATCAGGGACACCCGGCCGACAAAGCGGGGATTTTTTTGCAGGAACAGTTCGAAAGCCCTGAGCCGTTCCAGAATGCCCTTGGTGTAGTCCAGCCGGTCTACCCCCAGCAGAATGTGCTCGGCCCCCACGGAGCGGCGGATGAAAGCCGCCCTGGCCCTGACCGCAGCACTGCCGGCCATTTCCTCCATTTCCTGCCAGTTCAACCCCACCGGGACTGCCTTCACGCCGATGGTCCTGCCCTTCCAGCACAGGGCTGAGCGGTCGCTGCTCACCGCGGCGCCCGCAAAACGCCTGGCGCACTCTATGAAGTTTTCCACATAGGAAATGGTGTGGAAGGCAATCAGGTTGCTCGCCAGCATTCCGCTGATGATTTCCCGACCCCAGGGGTTGAGGCTGAAAGTATCGTAAGGCGGAAAGGGGATATGCCAGAACAGGGCAACCCGGGCCCGCTGGTTCTCCTCCCGGATCATTCCCGGCACCAGGGCGAAATGGTAATCGTGCACCCAGAAGAGATCCCCGTCCGCTGCAGCCCCCAGCGCGGCCATGGCAAATTTACGGTTTACCTGCCGGTAAACAGCCCACTGGTTCTCGTTGAAAGAGCTTCTTTCTGTAAAGCTGTGGCAGAGGGGCCAGAGGCAGTTATTGGCAAAGCCCAGGTAATAATCCCGCCGCTCGGCTTCGCTCAGGGAAACCTCCACCAGCCGGTAACAAGGCTTTGCCGGCGGGACATGCAGGACCAGCTGGCTTTCGCCGCCCGCCGGACGCCCCCCCCAGGCCACCCAGGTGCCGCCGTGCTCCCTCAGCAATGGTTCCACCGCCGAGACCAGGCCGCTTACAGAACGCTTCAACTCCAGCCTGCCGCCGTTTACGGACAGCGTATACGGCGCCCGGTTCGAAATTACCACGATTTTCCCTTCCCCGCCGGATAAATGACCCATCAAAATCACCTCCACGGGCTTGACGTATTCCCTAAAGTGTCTGCCGGCAGCTAATCAGCGGAAAAGATAACCTTGACGTCACCCGAGATCTTCAGCACGCTGCAATAAGTTTTCTCCCTCTTGCGGGTAAATTCCAGATCCACCCTGCCGTCCCCCGCCGCGATGTTTTCGATGATCAGTTCATCGACGAACGGGGGCAGCACCGGCCGGGAAACGTATACCTCCCGGCCGCGGCAGGACACACCCAGAACGCTGGCAAAAAGCTGGAACAGCGCTCCCACCGCCCAGGCCTGGGGATTGCACGCCACCGGGTAGTGCACCGGGCCGCCCTCGCCGCGCCGGCTGAAGCCGCAGAAGAGTTCCGGCAGGCGGTGGTGGGGAAAGGCGAGGGCGGCCCGGTAAAGGCTGTTTAACACCTGGCCGGCCAGGCGGTCTTTGCCGGCGGCCCGCAGGCCCACGGCAATGATGGCGTTGTCGTGGGGCCAGACCGAGCCGTTGTGGTAACTCATGGGGTTGTAGGCAACCTCGTTTTTGCTCATGGTTCGGATGCCCCAGCCCGAGTACATGTCGGACTGGAACAGGCGCTCAGCCACCCTGGCCGCGTATTTTTCCGGCAAAATGCCGGTAAACAGGAGGTGGCCGGGTTTGAAACAACCGTGGTCAGGGGGCGCTTGTCACCGTCCAGGGCAAAGGCCGGGTAACCTTTTTCCTCGCACCAGTAAACCTGCAGGAATTTTTTCCGCAGCTCCGCCGCCCTTTGCCGCAGTTCCCCGGCCATCTGCGGCCGGTTCATATGCTCGTAAAGGTGCGCCGCCTGCACCAGGGCCAGGTAGAAATATCCCTGCACCTCCACCAGGGCGATGGGCCCCCGGGGCAGGTTGCCTGCCTGGTCCACCACACCGTTCCAGGAGTCCTTCCAGCCCTGGTTCACCAGCCCGCCGTCCGCTTTCCGCGCATACTCGATAAAGCCGTCACCGTCAGCATCCCCGTATTCAAAGCACCAGTGAAGCGCTTTTTCCAGGGGACCGGCCATGTCGGCCAGCAACTGGCGGTCGCCCGTCCAGAGGTACGTCTCGGCCAACAGAATGATAAACCAGAGGGTGGAATCAACGGAACCGTAATACGGTGTGTGCGGGATCTCGCCGCACAACGCCATCTCTCCCCGACGCATTTCGTGCAGGATTTTGCCCGGCTCCTCATCTCTGTGCGGGTTTACTTGCCTTCCCTGCAGGCAAGCCAGAAACCGCAATGTCTGACGGGCAATGTCCGGGTTAACCAGAAGTGTCTGCCAGGCAACAATCAGCGAGTCGCGCCCGAAGGGGGCGGCATACCAGGGTACACCAGCTTCGACGATGGTTCCCAGACCGGGGTATTCCGTGGTCAGTGAATACAGGTCGGCGATACCCCGTTTGTAGATCGTAAAATAGAATTGACCCCCGATCGTCAAATAAAACTGACCCACCCTATGATAAAATCTCCCTCGAGAGGGGGGGCAAAAGAGGTGGTAAGCATGTACAAATGGCAACGCATCAAAGCACTGCATACCCAGGGGGTCAGCATCAGGAAAATAGCCCGGATGCTGGGCGTGTCCAGGAATACCGTCAGGAAGTACCTTAAAGATGCCAATCCGCCACAGTTTAAAGCCCGAGAATATGAAAAACAACTGGACCAGTACCGGGAAGAGATCCAGGCCATGCTCGCAAAGGGCTACATTGGCACGAGAATCCACAAAGAACTGGTTCAAAAAGGCTATCAAGGCTCACTGTCCAGCGTACACCGTTTTCTGCGAGCCCTTAAAGAAGACGATAAAGCCGTTAAATCAGCCACCACCCGGGTGGAAACCGGCCCGGGCCGGCAGATGCAGTACGATTGGAAAGAGTGGCTGCTGCCCGTTGGTGGAAAGCTGGTAAAAATATATATCCACGAAGTGGTCTTATCTTGCAGCCGGATGAAATTTTATACATTCTCCTTGAGTATAACCACTGCCGATGTGATCCGGGCACTGGTTGAAGCGATTGACTTCTTTGGCGGCTATGCCCTGGAACTGGTGATAGACAATGGTAAGCAAATGGTTATTCTCCACCAGAAGGACGGTATCGTCCGTTACAACGACGAATTTCTGAAATTCTGCGGGCTGTACGGTATCCAGCCGTCGGCCTGCAAAAACTACCGTCCCAGGACCAAAGGGAAGGTAGAACGCCCCTTTTACTACGTCCAGGAACAACTGCTGCGCGGCCTGGAGGTGGCAAGTTTAAACGAATTTGCTGCCAGGCTTGGAGAATTCCAGGATGAATACAACAAAAGACCACACAGCAAGCTGGGCCGCTCACCAGAGCAAATGTTCGAAGAAGAGAAAGCGCATCTTTTAAAAATACCCTCTGTC
Source organism: Peptococcaceae bacterium (assembly GCA_023512435.1). Taxonomy (GTDB): domain Bacteria; phylum Bacillota; class Desulfotomaculia; order Desulfotomaculales; family Desulfocucumaceae; genus JAILZP01. Next base: position 9,338 of record JAILZP010000062.1, read on the forward strand.
GAGCCGGCTTTGCTGCAATGCAAAGAACCCCGGCAAGTGAGTAATGACGGCTATATTTCCCATGACGGCAATCTTTACCCCGTACCCATGCGCTATTGCACAAAGAGGGTGTGGATAGAAATCATCTATGGCCGGCGCATGAAAGTATATGACGAGGCAGGAACACTGGTGGACGAGTTCGATCTTTACCTGGAAAAACAGGCCGGCCGTCCGGTTCACCCCGAACATGAATCTATCAACCGTCAATACCAGGAAAAGAAAACTAAAGTTCGCTCCGCCCTGGCCGGGAAGTTCATCAGCACTTTTGGCCAACCTGGCCGGATGTATCTGGAAGGGCTGCGCCGTCAGGCAGGCGCCAACCTGTACTGGCATTTGTCAGAAATTCTGGGCTATCAAAACATATACGCCACTGAAGATATTATGGCCGCCATTGAGGAATGCTTAAAAATCGGCTCTTACCACAAAAACAGTATTAAAAGGCTCCTGGAGAAGAATGAGGTTGTCCCGCTTTCTCTGGATTATGACCCGGCAAAGATTGATCTGCCGCCGGTGCAAATCAAACGTGACCTTTCCTGTTATGCCCTGGATGAAAGCGAGGTGGCAATTTCATGAGCAATAAGTTGACCAGTTACCTGGAAAGCCAGATGCAGGCATTAAAACTGAAAGGAATGCTTACTCACTACCAGGAGTTGACAGAAAAGGCATCTCAAAATAACCTCTCTTATGCAGAATACCTCTCCCTGCTTTTCGAAGAGGAATTGAAAAGGAAAAACGATGGCACGGTCAAGACCAAAATCAACAAAGCCCGCTTCCCCTTCATCAAAACCCTGGAGGAATTTGACTTTGGCTTTCAACCGTCATTGCGGGAAAAAGAAATTATCGCTTTAAGCTCCTTAGATTTCATTGAGAAAAAAGAAAATGTTATTTTCTTAGGACCCCCGGGGGTTGGGAAAACCCACCTGTCGGTAGCCCTGGGTATTAAGGCCTGCATGGCCAGGTACCGGGTGGTGTTTGTTACCGCCCAGAAACTGCTGGAAGAATTGAGCTTAAGCTCAAGGGACGGAAGTCTTTTGGACAAGCTGATGGGCTATTCCCGGCTTAACCTGCTGATCATAGATGAACTCGGTTATATGCCTGTGACCAGAGAGCAGGCCAATCTCCTCTTCCGCCTGGTCTCCATGCGCTATGAGAAGGGGAGCATTATCCTGACCAGCAATTATAACTTTAACGAATGGGGGGAGATGTTTTCCGACCAGGTGGTGGCAGCGGCCATAATTGACCGGCTTGTCCATCACGCCCGGATATTTTATATCAATGGAACAAGCTACAGGCTCAAAGGCAAACTGAAAGCAGCAAACAACCGTTAAAATGTTAAGTCCATAATCTCATGCTCTTCTGAGCTTGAGCCGAGTTCCTTTGGAATGCGAAAATTTTGCCGCCTTGACAGGTGGCGGCAGCCGGTACAATGGATTGAGGCGAGGCGGTTCTTTCCTGCCATGCTCCCCGTCGCTGTCGCCTCGCCCGGATGCAAATTGCACCGGCTGCTGCCGGTTCCTGTCAAGGCCGAGCGAAGCGAGCCAGGCAAAATTTTCGCCTCATCCGGTATTATCTTGAAGCCTGAGAGGGGGCGAAACAACAGGTGTTTATCCGCTGGAAAGGGCAATATGCCTATCTGGAACGACGCTTTAAAGGCAGGGATGGCAAGGTGGTATCCCGCTCAAGATATCTCGGGCAAAACCATCTGACAGCGCTGGAGAAAATGCTGGCTGACGGTGAGATCAGCGAAAATGAATTTAGATTACTGGTAAGCTTTGACCCGGAAGGCCTTCTAAAACAAACCGCGGACGGCGGTCTCGGCATAAATTGCAGTACCTTCGGACTGCTCCCCAATGCCAGAATTGCGGTATTTTTCAACGGCAAATGGTTGCAGGGTACAGTGGCCAGAGATGAATATGGCTGGTTCCTTAAGGACAAAAATGGTGGTAAAGTTGGCTTGTGTCCCGGCGTAAGGGCAAGGCAAATCTTTTAAGTAAATGCCCATGCCCCTGCCCGACACAAATGATGATGAAGAACCGTGTCTTGTTTTTGATAAATAAACAGTCTGTAGTGTCTATATTATTAGGCACTATCTTGGCGGCTGATTAAGTTTTATCAACCCGCTTAT
>JAILZP010000019.1 GCA_023512435.1 Peptococcaceae bacterium
AGCCTAGAGCCGGTTCAGCCGGAGGATCGAAAGCCCGGATCTCTTAACCGCACCCCCGGCCCCAAATTTTCATTGTCCGTGGTGCCGCTTTTAGCGGCATGGGGGTCTGAGTTCTGAGTTCTGGGTTCTGAGTTCTGATCCCCAATTCCCAATTCCTAATCCCCCATCCCCATCACGGCTTCCAGAATTTCGTCCGGGGTGAACAGCTGCCCGTCCACCCGGGAAAGCCTTTTCACCGGGACGCGCCCGGCCGCCGCCCGCTCCACTTCCAGGACCAGCTGCCCCAGGTTCATTTCGGGTACCAGGACGGGGATGCCCCGGTCTGCTATTTTCTCCACCGCCCGGTCCGGGAAGGGCCACAGGGTGGTGGGCCGGACCAGGCCGGCCTTGAGCCCCTTTGCCCGGGCGGTCCTGACGGCCCGCATGGCCGGCCGGGCGGTGCAGCCGTATGCCAGTACGGCCACTTCGGCGTCTTCCAGCATGGTTTCTTCCCAGTGGATGATCTCGTCTTTGCGGGCCTCCACTTTCCCCGTCAGCCGCCGGATCAGCCGGTCGGTGATTTCGGGGCTGTTGGTGGGATGGCCGGCTTCGTCGTGGACCAGCCCGGTGTAGTTGCAGCGGTAGCCCATGCCGATGTCGGCGATGGGGGGTATTTGGTCCGCCTCTCCCCCGAAGGGCTTGAATCCGCTCCGGTCCCCCCCCGGCCGGGGCCTTTCTACGAGCTTGAGCTTCCGGGGGTCGGGTTTCCGGACGTCCTCCCGCAGGTGGGCGATGACTTCGTCCAGCAGCAGGACCACCGGGGTGCGGAACTTCTCGGCCAGGTTGACCGCCTTTACGGTGAGGTAGTATGTTTCGTCCACGGACCAGGGGGACAGGACGATGGCCGGGTGGTCGCCGTGGGTGCCCCACCTGGCCTGCATCACGTCCCCCTGGGCCGGCGCGGTGGGTCGCCCGGTGCTGGGCCCGCCCCGCTGCACGTTGACGATCAGGCAGGGAATCTCGGTCATGCAGGCGTACCCTATGCTTTCCTGCATCAGGGAGAAGCCCGGCCCGCTGGTGGCGGTCATGGCCTTGGCCCCGGTCAGGGAGGCCCCGATGACCGCCGATATGCTGGCTATTTCGTCTTCCATCTGGATGAATTTTCCCCCCATGGCCGGCAGCCGGGCGGCCATCCACTCGGCTATTTCGGTGGAGGGGGTGATCGGGTAGCCGGCAAAGAAGCGTACGCCGGCGTCTACGGCGGCCTGGGCGCAGGCTTCGTTGCCCTGCATCAGGCGCATTTCAACCGGTTTTTTCATCTTTTTCCACCCTTATGGCAAAGTCCGGGCAGATGGCTTCGCACTGGCCGCAGCCCAGGCAGATCTCCGGGTCCCTGACCTGTATTTTCCCCAGTTCGTCAACTGTGATTATTCCCTTGGGACAGGCGTCGGCGCAAAGACTGCACCCTTTGCACCATTTCCTGTTGATCTCCAGTTTGCCCCGGGGAATGGGCAATGTCTGCACTTCGGTCACCTCATTCAGCCTCCTCGCAGCAGGCAATCAGCCGGTCAGGTTGACAGCCCGGGATTGGGGCCTCCCCTGCACCTCCCTGCACCTCTATGACTCCAGTTTTGTTCTCATCACGGCCGCTATGTCCTCCGCGGTTTTCCGCCCCACGGCCAGCAGTTCCGCGGCCCTTTTCCGGACCTCCTCCCCGCCGTCCCGGCGGGTAAGCCCCCGGAGGTTGATCAGCACATTGTAGTACGCCCCTTTGAGTCCCGCCTCGGCCGCCAGGGCCGCCACTCCGGCGTCGCTCAAAGCGTTCGGGTTGCCTTCCCGGGCGGCGAAAAGGGCCATCTCCAGCACCGCCGCGGAGTCCTCCATGATCCTTAAGGGCACTTCGGCCGCATTCAGGAGCGCCGTGTCTATGGCCCGGCGTTTGCTTTCCGCGGCCTCCCCGCCGGTTGCCGGGAGGCGGTAGGCCTGCATTACCTCCCGGAAGGCGGCGGTGTCCTCGTCCACAGCGGACTCCAGGCGTTTCTGGATGATGCCGGCCCTTGCGATCATTTCGTAGACGGGCCCGTCTTCCTCAGCGGTCCTGTTCTTTTTGCCGGCGGTCAGCCGCCCCACCATGGCCACCAGGGCCGCCCCCAGGGCCGAGGCCAGGGCCGAAACGCTCCCGCCTCCCGGCGCCGGAGACTTTGACGCCACTTCATCAATAAAGCCGGTTACGCTCAAGGATAACAGTTTGTCCACTTATCGCCACGCCTCCTTGGAATTCCTCCTGACCCGGGAACGGCTGTATACCAGGGTGCCCCTCTTGAAAACCGAGTGGATAAGGTTCACCCCGAAGTGGTACGGCAGGTGAAGGTAGTTGGGAGCGTCTATAATCAGCACGTCGGCCAGCTTGCCCGGCTCCAGGCTCCCCGCCAGGTTCCCCATTCCCACAGCCCAGGCCCCGTTTAAGGTGGCCGCGGTGATGGCCTCCTCCGGGGTCATGCGCAGGTAAAGGCAAGCCAGGGTGATGGCCAGTTGCATGGACTGGGTTGGCGACGATCCGGGGTTGCAATCGGTGGATATGGCCACAGCCAGGTTGGCCTCCAGCATCTTCCGGGCCCGGGCGTACCGCCCCGAGGCCAGGTTGAAGGAAGTGCAGGGCAGAAGCACCGCCATCACCCCGGCTTCGGCCAAGGCCTCTATTCCCTGGTCCGAGGCGAACAGAAGGTGGTCCGCCGTCACCGCCCCCAGCCGGGCGGCCAGGGCCGCACCGCCGGTATCGGCCAGTTCGTCGGCATGAATCCTTGGTTTCAGCCCCAGGGCCAATCCCGCGCATAAAATTTTTTCGGACTGTTCGGTATCAAAGACTCCCTCTTCGCAGAAAACGTCGCAGTATTCGGCCAGCCCGTCGGAAGCCACCGCTGGAATCATTTCCCCGATCACCAGGTCCACGTACCGCCCGGGGTTGTCCCTGTATTCCGGCGGCACGGCGTGAGCCCCCATGAAGGTGGGAATGAGATCCACCGGATGCCGCCGGTTAAGTTCCCTCAACACCTCCAGGGACCTTATTTCATGTTCCAGCGACAGGCCGTAACCGCTTTTGGCCTCGGCAGTGGTAACCCCGTGCTCCAGCAGAAGGTCCAGCCGGCGTGCTGTCTGTTCGGCCAGATCCTCCCTCGAGGCCGCCCGGGTGGCCCTCACGGTGCTCAGTATACCGCCGCCGGACTTCAGTATCTCCAGGTAGGACCGTCCCGCCAGCTTCAACGCCAGCTCGTGCTCCCGTGATCCGGCGTACACCGGGTGGGTGTGGGGGTCCACGAAGCCGGGCATGACCACCCTTCCGCCGGCGTCCACCACCTGCGATCCGTCTTCCAGGATTACCCTTTCCTTTACTTCGGCTGAGGTGCCCACGGCCACTATTTTTTCTCCCAGAGCGGCCAGGGCGCCGTTTTCAATTACCCCGATATCCTGCATGGACCGGCCCCGCCGGGGCCCCGGCGGACCGGCCAGGGTGACCAGCTGGGACGCGCCGGTGATCAACAGGTCAGCCTTGATTCCTCCATTATTCCCCTTCATGGCCCGGTCCTTCCATCATGCGAATTTCAAGCACCTGCCGGCGGTCGAAATTCTCAACCTGCAGGTAGTGAGCGGCCGCGTCCAGCAGGGCGTCCACCGGAAGCAGCCCCACTATTTCGGTCCCCAGTATGCTCACCCCGCGGCGGGCGGCCTCGGATTTTATAAATTCATTCACCCTGTATATGGGGGTGTCCACGTAATTCAGAAGGTTCATGGACACCTGGGCCACGTTGCGGTCCTTTAAAAGGAGCCCCATGGCCCTGACATTGACGAATCCACCCCCGGAGGCCCTGATGGCCCTGGCTATGTCCTTGGCCAGCTGGACATCAGGAGTGTTCAGGTTGACGTTATAGGCGATCAGGGGGCGCCTGGCGCCTATGGCCACCGCCCCGGCGGTGGGGTGGAGTTCCGCCGGCCCTTCGTCGGGCTCCCGGCCGGGAGTTTTGACGGCGGTTTTCAGGCCCTCAAACTCGCCCTTCCTCACCTCGGCCAGGCTGCGCCTTTCGGGGCGGGTGGCGGCAAACTCGTAGTAGTAGACAGGTATTTTCAGCTCCCTGCCCACCCTTTCCCCCAGCCGGCGGGCCATGTCCACGCATTCGTCCATGGTCACCCCGCTCACGGGGATGAATGGCACCACGTCCATGGCCCCCATGCGGGGGTGGCCGCCGCTGTGACAGTTCAGGTCAATCAGTCGCGCCGCCTCTCCGGTCATGGCGTAAGCGCACTCAACCACCGGCTCCGGGGCGCCCACGAAGGTCACCACCGTGCGGTTGTGATCCCGGTCGCTGGAATAGTCCAGCAGTTTAATTCCCGGAAAATTCCTGGCCACTTCCACAATCTTCTCTATTACCCCGGCCCGCCGCCCTTCGCTGAAATTGGGCACGCACTCAACTACTCGCATGGCACATCCTCCAACATTTCATTATCCGGACCCCGGACCTATTCCATCATGGGTATGCGGACGCCGTTATTCCTGGCGAAGTCAACGGCTTCCTGGTAGCCGGCGTCGGCGTGCCTGATTATACCCGTCCCCGGATCGGTGGTGAGCACCCTTTCCAGCCGCCAGGCCGCCTCGTCGGACCCGTCGGCCACCACCACCATGCCGGCGTGGATGGCATAGCCCATGCCCACCCCGCCGCCGTGGTGCACCGAGACCCAGCTGGCGCCGCTTATCGCGTTCAGCAGGGCGTTCAGTATGGGCCAGTCGGCTATGGCGTCGCTGCCGTCCTTCATGGCCTCGGTCTCCCGGTACGGCGACGCCACGGACCCGCAGTCCAGGTGGTCCCGGCCGATGACTATGGGGGCCTTGATCTCGCCGCGCCTGACCATGTCGTTGATAATCAGCCCGAAGCGGGCCCTTTCTCCGTAACCCAGCCAGCAGATACGGGCCGGCAGTCCCTGGAAGGCCACTTTCTCCCCGGCCATTCTGATCCACCTGGTCAGGTTGTCGTTGTATGCAAATTCCTTCAAGATCACCTGGTCGGTCCTGTATATATCCTCCGGGTCTCCGGACAGGGCCACCCAGCGGAAAGGACCCCGGCCCTCGCAGAAAAGGGGCCGGATGTATGCCGGAACGAAGCCGGGAAAGTCGAAGGCGTCGGTTACCCCCTCGTCGTAGGCCATGCGCCTTATATTGTTGCCGTAGTCGAAAACCACCGCCCCCATTTTCTGCAAGTCCAGCATGGCCCGCACGTGCACCGCCATGGCGGCCTTGGCCCTGCGTACGTATGTTTCCGGGTCCGTCCGCCGCAGGACAAGCGCCTCTTCGTAAGTCATCCCGTTCGGCACGTAGCCGTTCAGCGGGTCGTGGGCGGAGGTCTGGTCTGTTACCACGTCGGGCACTATGCCCCGCCTGACGAACTCCGGGTAGACGTCCGCCGCATTGCCCGGCAGGGCTATGGACAGGGGCCTTTTTTCGGCCACCGCCCGGCGGGCCAATTCCAGCGCCTGGTCCAGGTCGCGGGCCTTTTCGTCGCAGTACCTGGTCTCAAGCCTCCTGGCTATGCGTTGTTCCTCCACCTCCACGGCGATGCACACTCCTCCCGCCATGGTGACAGCCAGGGGCTGGGCGCCGCCCATTCCCCCCAGGCCGGCGGTCAGCACCAGCTTGCCTGAGAGATCGCTCCCGAAGTGCTTGCGGCCGAGTTCGGCAAAGGTCTCGTAGGTCCCCTGGAGGATGCCCTGGGTGCCAATGTAAATCCAGCTTCCCGCCGTCATCTGGCCGAACATGATCAACCCCTTTTTCTCCAGTTCCCAGAAGTGTTCCCAGTTTGCCCAGGCGCCCACCAGGTTGGAGTTGGCGATGATCACCCGGGGAGCCTTGCTGTGGGTGGTGAATACACCCACCGGCTTGCCGGACTGGATCAGGAGGGTCTCGTCGCTTTCCAGCCCCTTCAGCGTCTGCACGATCTTATCGTAGCATTCCCAGTTGCGGGCAGCCTTCCCGCAGCCGCCGTACACAATCAGTTCGTCCGGCTTCTCGGCTATCTCCCGGTCCAGGTTGTTCATCAGCATGCGCATGGCAGCCTCCTGCTGCCAGCCCTTGCAGGTCAGGGCGCTGCCCCTGGGGGCGCGAATACTTCTGCCCATTTTTTAATGCCTCCAATCTTTTTTGAAGTGTCAATGGATTTTACAGTGTAAGGCTGAAAGCTTTGAGCTTTTAAAGGCATCATCCGCCCAGATAAGCCTTCACAACCTCCTCGTTGTTTTTAAGGTTTTCACTGGTGTCTTCCATGGTTATCCTGCCGGTCTTCAGTATGTAGCCCCGGCCGGCGTATTTGAGCGCCTTGTTGGCGTTTTGCTCCACCATCAGCACCGTTATCCCCTGGCTGTGCAGGTTGTCCACAATAGCCAGCGAATGGTTCACCAGTATCGGCATCAGGCCCGTGGAAATCTCGTCCACCAGCAGCAGAACCGGGTCCGGCATCAGCGCCCGGGCAATGGCCAGCATCTGCTGCTCCCCCCCGCTCATGGTCCGGGCCAGCTGGCTTCTCCTCTCCTTGAGCCTGGGGAAAAGGGCGTAGGCCTTCTCAATGTTTTCATCGACGGCTTTTTTGCCGGGGAGCCTGTATCCGCCCATCCTGAGGTTTTCTTCGACGGTCAGTTCCGGAAAAACCCTCCGCCCCTCGGGAACATAGCCGATTCCCATAGATGCCCTGTCCCAGGCCGGCCGGTCGGTAATATCGCTGCCGCGGAAGAATATCCTCCCCCTTTTCGGCTTCATCAGACCCATGATGCACTTCATGATGGTGGACTTCCCCGCGCCGTTGGCCCCAAGAATGGTTACGAATTCGCCTTCGCGTACCTCTATGGAGACATTGTGGAGGGCCTGGGATTTGCCGTAAAACGCGTCTACGTTCTCGATCCTAAGCACTTTCATCATCCTTCCCCAAATAGGCCTCAACGACAACGGGGTCGTTCTGTATGTCCCCGGGCAGCCCTTCCGCAATCTTAACGCCGTAGTTCAGCACCACCAGCCGGTCGGAAATGGCCATGGCGACGGCCATGTTGTGCTCCACCACCATGATGGTGGTGCCCCGGTCCTTTAACCTGAAAACCAGTTCCAGGAAGTCCTGGGTGGCGTCGTGGCTCAAACCGGCGCAGGGTTCATCCAGGAGCAGGAGCACCGGATCAAGGGCCAGGGCCCTGGCAATCTCCAGCCTCCTGATATAGCCGAGGCTCAGGTCGCCGGCCCTTTTATGCCTGTGATCGTAAAGCTGCACACTGGACAGGAGGGATTCGGCCCTCTCCACATTCTCCGGGGTCCGGCATTTTTTGAATATGCCGGCCAGGCTCATGTAATTTGAACCGCCGAAGGCCATGATGATGTTGTCAAGAACGGTCATATCCCTGAAGGGGTGGGAAATCTGGAAGGTCCTGGCCACCCCCAGGCGCACTATTTCATGGGGCTTCATCCCCTGGATTTCCCTTCCGCCGAGAACGATCCGCCCTTCCGTGGGCGGGTAGACACCGCAGATCATGTTGAAAAGGGTGGTCTTGCCGGCCCCGTTTGGCCCGATGATGCCCAGGGTTTCTCCCCGGCGGACGTCGAAACCTACCCCGTCGATGGCCTTCAGACCGCCGAAATGTTTTTTCAGATTCCTGACCTGCAGAAGCACGTCGAGATTATTTTTCATTGGTCCGCCGCCCCTTCCTTTGTTTCCCGGGAACCGGGGCTGATGCCGGCACGCGACAGAACGGATGATATCCCGTTCCACAATAAACTGTTGTTCCCCAGCAGGCCCTCCGGCTGGAACCTCATCATCAGCGTCAGCAAACCCCCGTAGATTAACATCCGGTAGTCGGACACAAACCTGAAAAGCTCGGGCAGGACACCCAGTATAACGGCCCCGGCGACGGCACCCCTGATGGTGCCCATGCCGCCCACCACCACCATGGAAAGTATGGAAATGGAGGTGACAAAGGCAAAGTCACTGGAATATATGAAGGTCATGTAATGGGCATAGACCGATCCGGCAACCCCGGCAATGGTGGTGCCTATGGTGAAGGCGATCACCCTGAACCTGTTCACGTCAATCCCCATGGCAGCCGCCGCTGCCTCGTTGTTCCTGATCCCCCCCAGGGCAAGCCCGATCCAAGAATTCTGAATCCTGACACAGAGCAGGCAGACAAGCACGATCAGAACGGCGATCAGAACAAAAAATTCCAGGTTGGTCATATCATGGCCCATAAAGACCGGCTTTTTCACAGACATCCCGAAGGAAGCACCGAAGAAGGGAACATACTGGAAAACGGCCACGGTTACGAAGTTGATGCCTATGGTGGTGACCGCCAGAAAGTCGTTCCTCACCCGCTGGCTGACCAACCCGAGCAGAGCGCCTATTACACCCGCCACGATACCCGACAGCGGCAGGGCCAGCCAGAAACTCAAACCCATCTTGGTGGTAATCACCGCCCCGGTATAGGCGCCGATACCGAAAAACGCGGCATGTCCCAGGGTGGGCTGCCCGCTGTAGCCGGTGATTATGTTCAGGCTTAAGGCCAGGAGGATAAAAATGCCTATATTGATACTGACCACGAGTTCATACATGCCGACAACATCCTTCTCCCTCGGTTATTTGACTGTCTTGCTCATCAGCCCTTCGGGCTTGAGAAGCAAGACGATGATCAGGACCACGAAGGCGATGGCGTCCCTGGGCAGGAAAAATCCGACGTAACCGGCAACCAGGGTCTCCACCAGGCCGATCAGGAGGGCGGCTGCCACCGTCCCCACGGGATTGCCCAAGCCTCCCAGGACGATTATGGCCAGCATCTTGTACGCCGGAACGTCTCCCATGGTGGGATAGACCGAGTTGTACAGCATCGATACCATTATTCCGGCGGCCGCCGCGAATGAGTAGCCCAAAAGGTAGTTCAGCGCCACCACCCGGTTCACGTTGACCCCCATGGCCTTCGCGGTTTCCAGGTCCTGGGCGGTGGCCCTCCAGGCCAGCCCGATCCTGGTCCGGGTCAGTATATACCAAAGAAACAAAAGCAGCACCGCTGCCAGCGCGATAATAAATATCCAGGTGGAATTGACGGTGAGGCTTTCAGTCTTGATCTCCCCGAAGGGTATCCGGACCTGGAACTCCCTGATGTGGGGCCCCGCGATCAGCCGCAGCAGGTCCTGCACAAATATGAAAAGCCCGATGCTGGCAATCAGCGGCACGATGGGAGGCCGGTCGAGAACCGGTACATACAGGTATTTCTGAATCACCAGGCCGAACAAGGCGGTTAAAAGCAGCGCCCCGGCAAAGGCCAGCATCACGTTGCCGGTGGCCGCGTACAAAAACAGCCCTGCGTAGGCCCCCATGGCGTACGCTGCGGCATTGGCCAGGTCCAGTATCCTCAGTATGCCGTAAACAAGGGCCGCTCCCATGGCGGTAAGGGCGTAAACGCTGCCGATGACTATCCCGTTGATAACCTGTTGCAGTATCATGTCCATAGGTTTTTACTCCTTTGAGTTTAAAAATCGGATATGGGATATTTAGCAATACCCCATATCCGAAGGCAAGCGGCCGCAGTCCACCGCGGATTATTCAGCGGGCGGGTTGATCACGTCCTCGTCGGAAATCTCGCCGAAGTAATGATACTCGCCGTTTTTGGCGATCTGTACCTGCACCGGTTTCTTGACCTCGCCGAGCTTGTTGTAACCGCTGATTATCCCTGTGACAGCCTCAAAGTTCTTCAATTCCGCGATCCCCTGCCTGATCTTGTCCGGTTCGGTACCCTTCTGGGCCATTACGTGGAAGAAAACCATAAACGCGTCATATGTGGAAGCCGCCACCATGTCCGGCTTGTAACCGTACTTCTGTTCGTAGCTTTTGATAAACTCCTGGACGGTCTTTCGGTCGCTGTCGCGGTTCAGGTTGGTGGTGATAACCACCCCGTCGGCCGCCTCCTTGGCCACTCCCAGGAACTGCTTGGTGGAGTCGATGCCTTCAGTCCCGAGGATCTGGGCCTTTATCCCCAGTTGCCTGGCCTGCCTGACTATTTGCGTCCCCTCCCCGGCATACGCGGGAATGTAAATGAGGTCCGGATTCAACTGTTTAATCTTGGTCAGGACCGGGGTGAATTCTTTTTCCCCCATGCCGAAGGAGTCCATCGAAACAACCTGGGCCCCCATCTTTTCAGCTCTTTCCTTGAATGACGCGGACAGGGTCTTCCCAAAATCAACGTCTACGTACAATACGGATATCTTCTTTGCCTTCAGCATGTCCACGGCCACCTTGGCCCCGGCCCTGCCCTGCACTTCACCCACGAAGGACTGCCTGAACACGAAATCACCGGCCCTGGTTATATCGGGGTGTATGGCGTAAGCAGAAATCATGGGAATTTTTGCGTCCTGGTAAATCTTGGCCGATGCCCTGGTGGTCCCGCTGTACGACCCGCTGACAACGGCAGCCACCCCGTCCTTGGTGGTCAGTTTCTGGGCGATGCTCACCGCCTGCTTGGTATCAAGGGAATCGTCGTAGTAAACCAGTTCCACTTTCCGGCCGTTGATTCCGCCGGCTTCATTTACTTTTTCCACCGCCAGCTTTGCCGCGTTGTAAGCGCTCTCCCCGTCGGCGGCGGCCGGACCGGTAACAGGAGCGTAGAAGCCGATCTTGACCGGATCCTTTCCGGCCTGGGTCTTTGCGCCCCCGCAGCCGGCCAGCAGCAGGGCCAGGCTTAAAATCACGGCAGCCGCAATCAAAATCCTTCTTGCCATCTTGTCCCCCTCCATACTTGAATTTATGCCGACTAATTAGCCGTCCGTCCGGGAATACCTCTGTACGTTTTTGCGATTTTTAGCACGATTCTGCTCATTATTTCCCGGCGCCTTTCCTGTACTGGTGGGGGGCCTTGCCGGTAATGCTTTTAAAAACCCTGCTGAAGTAATTGGGATCCTTATAACCGACGGCCAGGGCTATTTCGGCGATGGGCTTGTCTGTGCCGATCAGGAGGGACTGGGCCTTGTTCATCCTTACTTTTTTCAGGTAGTCGGTGATACTGACGCCGGCCTCCTCGCTGAAAACCCTGCTTAAGTAAAAGGGGCTTAAAAAAACGTGCCGGGCCAGGTCGTCCAGGGAAATGTCCCTGGCGTAATTCTCGTTTATATACTGCTTCGCCCTGGCCACCGCCCGGGCGGCTGTGCCGGACTGCCTTTCCCGGACAAACCGGCAGATCTCCCCGGCCACTCCCGCCAGCCAGGTCTTTAACTCAAGGGCCGTGGTGATCTCGCCGATCTCCAGGCCCGCCCTCACCTTCAGGTCGAGCAGCAGGCCCGGGTCGCCGCCCAGTTCAATGGCCGCCCGGGACAGGACGGTAAGCATTTCCAGTGTCCTAACTTTTATCGTGTCGGGGTGCACGTTGCCGGTCCTCACCACCGTGTCCACCAGTTCGTCGGTCAGAAGGGGCACCTTTTCCCAGTCTCCCCTCCTCATGCTTTCCAGCAGCAGGTTCTCAAACTCAATGAAATACTGCTGCCTTTCCCGGCTGCAGATTTCCAGCTCGTTAAAATGGATGACGGACCCGTTCCCCTTGTAAAATTTGCTCACCAGTGCCCGGCGGGCCTCGTTGTACGAGTTTTTGACGTCCCTGAAACCGGGGTGGGCATTGCCGACGGATGCGGTGACGGTGAAATCCAGGTCCTTTTCAAGGTGCACTTTGATATAACGGGCATAATTTATTGAGAGGCGGACGCATTCCTCATCCGCTACCCCGCCGCCGACGGGGAGCAGCACCGCGATTTCCCTGTCCCCCACCGTAATGGCCAGAATGTTGTTACTGCCCATGACGGCAGTCAGCGCGTCGCCGTCCCTGCCCGCCATCTCCGCCAGCCTGCCGAACATTGCGTTTCTCCTGGCCAGGAGTACTTCCTTCTTAAAACAACAGCCGATGTCGCTGTCGGCCTGGATGATCATGGCCACGGTGGGCAGAACCTCAACCCGGGCAATGGACATCATTCTTTCAATTTCTTCCTGGCTGCCGACGTTTCCGAAAATCAGTTCATAGGCCAGCTCTTTCCGGAACTTTTCCCTTATGAAGTCCCAGTTTCTTTTAAACCCCATGGCCAGGTTCATATCCCACGCGCCGCCGCCCGCCATCAGCCGTCCTCCTTTCCGGGGCGTTGCCCCGGGGCAAGTCACGCACCCAATTGGGGGACAATCCTGTCTGCAATTAAATACCCAGAATTCAGCAGGCGTGTCCCCTTTCCTTTGCGGTCTATATTCTGCGCCGCCGTGCAAATATCCTTGCCGGCTTTTCCTCCGACGCCGGTCACGGCTAAGGAACGGCTCCGGAAACGGGACCAGGGCATGGGTTACTTGATCAGTTTTACCAGGAACATGGTGGCGGCCGGCACGTACGTGGTAATTGCCAGGGCTGCCAGCAGCGCCAGTAAAAACCATTTTACATGTTTGATCATTTGCTCCATTTGAATGCCGGATATGGCCGAAGCAACAAAGAGGTTGATTCCGTAAGGCGGAGTGATAAACCCGATGGCCAGGTTCATCGTTATCATCACGCCGAAGGTGATGGGCGACATGCCCAGGTTGACCACCACAGGGAGCAGAATGGGGGACAAAATGATGGTGGCCGGAATGTTGTCGATAAGGCACCCCACTATGAGCAGGAACAGGTTGATGATCACTAATATAAGAATTTTGTTATCCGTTATTCCAAGCAGAAACTTGGTTATTGCGACAGGCAGCTGCTGCAGGCTGAGGTAATTGGCGAAAGCCACGGAAAGCCCCACCATGAATGTGGTCACCCCGTTGACCACCATGGTATCATAAAGGGCTTTGTATATCCCTTTCCAATCCAGTTCCTTGTAAACAAAAACCCCCACAATCAATGAATACGCCACTGCTATGACAGCCGCTTCAGTGGGCGTGAAAATTCCCCCGTAAATGCCTCCCAGCACAATTACCGGCGCCAAAAGCGCCCAAACGGCGCCTTTGAAGGATGTCCACAACTCCTTCCCCGTCGGCCAGTGCCCGGTTCCTTTATAGCCGTTTTTTCTGGCCAGCAGGTAACACGTGGCCAGCAGCAACAACCCCATCAGGATGCCCGGCAACAGTCCCGCGATAAATAGATCGCTGATGGAAACCCCCGTCACCACCCCGTAAATCACAAAGGGAATGCTCGGCGGAATGATTACTCCCACGGTTCCGGCAGCAGCCGCAAGGGAGGCGCTGAAGCCAACGTCGTACTTTTTCTCTTTCATGGCCGGGATCATAAATGACCCGATGGCCGATGTGGTGGCCACTGCCGAACCCGATATGGCCGCAAAAAACATGCAGGCAACGGTTGTCACCATGCCCAATCCCCCGGTAATCGCCCCGATGCAGAGATTGGCAAAATCCAGCAGGCGGCGGGCCACCCCGCCGGTGCTCATCAGATTTCCCGCCAGGATGAAAAACGGTATGGCCATCAAGGGAAACGAATCGACACCGGCAAACGCATTCTGGGTAACCAGCACCAAGGGGATATCGGAATACAAAAACATGGCCAGCACCGTGGAGATGCCAATGGCCAGGCCGATGGGCACACTAATAAGAATCAGGAGAAAAAACGACCCGAATAACACAATCAGCTCCATAGTCGCTACGCCCGGCCCCCTTCTCCCCTGGTCAGCGCCACTACCCGGTCGTATATTTGCGGCAGCAGGCGCAGGCCCATGATGCCGCTGCCCACCGGAACCGACGCGTAGGCCGCATACATGGGGATCTCCATGGCCGCTGACAACGAGTTTTTACGCATCAAATCCAGCACCAGATAAGTTCCGTTGACGGCAAGGAAAAGGCAAAAGGCAAACCAGACAATAATTGCCGCTAGGTCCACCGCGTATTTCTTTTTACCCTTTAAATACCTGTATATAATCTCCACCCGGATGTGCTTGCCCTCTCTCACCCCCAGGCTTGCGCCCAGCCAAATCTGCCAGACAAAAACATAGCGGGTCAGTTCCTCGCTCCATGAAAGAGAGGAATTGAAAACATATCTCATGATGACCTGTAGAAACACCACGCATACCGTCAACGCCAGGCTGCCCACCAGCAAGTATTCTTCCAGCCTGTTATAGGCCTTCCCCAGCCCTTTCAGACAAAAACACCCCCTTGGCTGCGCTCGGGACCCGGTGAATCAATCTGCCCCCGGAGAAAAAATCCGCAGGGCGGGGGAGATGTCCCTCCCCCGCTTCTATTTGTTATACTTGGCCACCAGATCGAACATGTCCTGCCCAATTTCCTTCTGATATTTTTCATACATGGGCTTGAGGGCCGCCACGAATTTTTCGTGGTTTTCGGGGGTTATCTCATTTACCTGCATGCCGGCCTGCTTAAGCATTTCAATGTATTTGGAGTTGTCCTTCGTCTCCAGCTCCCGCTGGTAATCAATCAGGTACTTCCTGGCGCCGTCGGCAACAATCTTCTGAATATCCGCCGGCAGGCCCTTGTAAAACTTGTCGTTTATGATCACTCCCAGGAAGGAGTGGGTGTGTCCCGTAAGGCTGTAGTATTTCTGAACCTCGTGGAACTTCGTGGCGTACACCAGTGAGGCCGCGTTCTCCTGTCCGTCGACGGTGCCCTGCTGCAACGCGGTATACACTTCACCGAAGCTCATGGGTGTGGGATTGGCCCCCAGGTACTTGAACAGGTCAATGTATACGGGACTTTCCATGGTTCTCATCTTGACGCCCTTAAGGTCTTTAGGTTCATGAATCGGACGGACGTTGTTGGATATGTTCCGGGCGCCGTTGTAGTTATACCCGAAGCAGTATATGCCCTTTTCCAGCAGAAGCTTGTTCAGCATTTCGCCCAGCTCCCCGTCCAGGGCCTTAAAACCGGCCTGCTCGTTTTTAAAGATAAACGGCATGTCAAGGATGCCAAACTTCTTGTTATACGCAGTAAAAACCGATGTCGCCGGCAGGGTCATTTGAATGGTGCCCAAAGCCACACCCTCCGTCATCTGCCGGTCCCCGCCCAGTTGCCCGTTTGCGAAAATCTGCACATCCACCCTGCCCTTTGACTGTTCTTCAACATATTTTTCAAATTCCAGACATGCCTTGTGGGTGGATCTGTCCTCAGCCTCAACGTGACCCAGCTTGATTACAATTTTTTCCGGCGCGGGGGACTCTTTTTTCTGGGCACAGCCCGCCAGCACCGACAATGCTGTCAGGATCACCAGGGCAGCCAAACCAATTTTTCTCACCGTTATCCCTCCTTTAATTTGTCCACGGCAAATCAACCCGTTTTTCCCCCTAACACCTCCCTCGCGCAGGTATGGCTTTTTTATTTATCAAGGGCAGGCAGTCCCCGCCCCTCGGCAACAGGCCGATTTTTCCCCGGGGAAATTGCTTTAGGGCGTAATCCACGGCGCCCTGCAGCGTGTCAAAGGGCGTGAAACCCAGCCGTTTTAAGTCCTCCGGGCTTAATCCGGAGGTGACGGAGAAAATCCTGGCCTTTTCCCGGGCCCTGATGCATCCCATGGCTATATCAAAGGCCACCAGGTCGGACTCTTCATCATGGCAGGAAATCGTCAGGGCTTTTTCCCTGGCCTGATTATAGCTCAGCAAAACCCAGTCCCTTAACGCCGGGTGGTTGTGTCCCATTCCCTCATAACACGGTGCAACGAAAATGATAATACCGCCTTTCTTAACGCAGAAATAAGCCGGGACCAGACCTTTTTCCCCCTGCCAGAAATCAATGTCGGCGGGGTGGGAACTGACGATGACTATATCGGCCGGGGCCGGTATTTCCACCCCGTAGACCTGTTCGGCCAGTTCCACCCCTTTTCTGTGGGCCCTGACGGGATCACCGGCGAAAACGCCGATAACCCCGCCTTCAGGCGACATGACCACGTTGATTATAAATTTCAAACCCGCCAGCCTGCCCACTTCCTCTATGCCCCGGCGGCAGGGGTTGTCCACCACCCCCAACGGTATTTCATCAAGCAAGGCCGCTGCGACATGGGTGGCGGCAGTGGTGGCAAAGCCGCAAACGCCCGGCTGCACCACCTTGGATCCCCCGGAATAACCGGCGTCGCAGTGGGGGGTTATGCTGCCCAGGCCGATGAGGTAATCGGCATCAAGTATTTTCCTGTTTATGTAAACCGGTATATCCAGTTCCCCGGATTTCACCCTGCCCGCGTAGACTATGGATTGCCTGTCCCGGCAGTCATGTTGCGATATTTTTATCCTCTTGTATATTTCGGGACCGACTTTCCCGATCACTTCATCTTCCGTCATAAGGCGGTGAGTGCCTGTGGCGACCATTATCTCAATGTTTTCCTGTTTCACGCCGCAGTTTTCCGTCAGATAATCCGCCAATACCGGCAGGATTTTGTTCGCCGGAGTGCTTCGGGTGTTATCATCAATCAAAATCATCACCCGGTCGCCGGCGGACAGCTGTTCTTTCAAAGGAGGCCCGCCGACGGGCCGGTCGATCCGGTCCAACAGCGCGTTTTGGAAACTGGGCAGCGGTGCGAATTCGCGCATTTTTCCGTCGAAAAGCAAGGATCCGGCCGGCACCCGGGCCTGCAGCACCTCTTTTCCATACCTGACCTCAACGGTTACTCTTTCTTCAGCCATTTCCGCAACCTCCGGAATTGCGTCCGTCTCATTGCCTTACCTGCCGGAAATAATTTCTATTACCCCTTTGCCGGCGTCAACGCGAACCCGGTCGCCGTCCTTAATTGCTTTGTAAAAAGCATCATCCACACCGTCCACCATGGGCATCTCCATAATAATAGCACTGGCCACGATTACGGTATCCGGGTTCTGAATAATCATTGCCAGCGGCGCGTTATTCCTGGCTGCAAGCTGGTACAATCCGTCAGCCTGCACCACCGAACTGCCTTTCCCTCCCGGAAACACAAGAATCTTTCCGGCAACGCTCTTTCCCTCCAAACAATGGCCTTTTTCTATTACAACCCCCGTATCGGGGTCAATCAGATAAAACATGATTTGATCCTGTGAGATGAGGACATCTCCTTCGGCCACCCCTTCTGAAATACTGTGGCACGCAAATACTCTCCGGTTCATTCAACCTCCCCCTTTAACGCGGCCTCAACGCAAGTTCTCAGGTCTCTGACGACAAAGCTCATTCCCCGGCGTCTGGTGTAATAGGCACATTTGGGTGATTCGGTAACTCCCGTCTTTCCGTTCAGGTGAGGCCAGCACGGCTGATCGCAGCAGGTGTCTTCCACGACATGACCGCCCGCGTCATTGATGATTTTCAGAAGTCCCATCCTGTCAGCCATCTCCCTGACATAACTGGATGTTAATATCCACATCTCTACAGCCAGTTTCTTGCCCCTAACCATTCCGGCAATTTCCTGCACCTGTTTTAAAGTAAAATGAGGGCAGCCAAACATGGCAAAGTCGATCTTCCTCATGCCCGGTTCCGAAATCACATTCAGGATATCGCGCAGATCATCATTGGTGATTACCACTTTCCTCAGCGGCTTTTTTCCTCCGAAAGCCTGTTCCAGCGTCCGGGCCTCCGGTGTCACCCCCACGACATGAAACATGCCGTAGGCCCCGGAGGTATTGAGCTGCGCGCCCAAATTCATCAGTGCTTCCTGGGAGATGTTTTCGGGCAATCCTGTGAAAACAGGCACCCCGGTACCTATTTTTTTGCCCATGTAGCCCAGCAACTGGTACTCAAAATCACTCTTCATATCCGCCTTTACTTCCACCAGGATATTTCCCAGGCGGTTTTCATCCAAAAGCAAACCGTATTCGGGAACAAACCCCGTTACAGCGGCGCATAGAGCGCTCTGGGCCGATTCGCGGTTGCTCCTCGCCCCCCAGACTGAATTGACAAACGGGGTTGCGCTTGATTCAGAAAATGCCGCTATCTCTCCAAAACGGGGAATGTTGCTGCCCAAATACGGAGTACAGTTGTACGACAAAACAGCCCCCAATTCTTTATAGGCATTATGTGTTCTCTGCATCAGACTTCTGGCTTCATCCGGCAATGAGGCCGCCTTCTCAAAGTATGCTAAAGAAAAACCCGGGTTTACCGTGGGCTGTACTTTGCACTTCGCTCCCGCGCTGAGCAGTTTTTCGGCAAACCAGAGATCCGCTTCCTGGTTGCTTAAAGCCACGTGCGCCCGGGTAATCGGAACCATCCTTTTTGCCCCGAATGACCTTCCGATGGCCACCTGTATCTTCATGGCCAGCGCCGCGCCTTCCCCACATTCTCCCTCCAGCATCTTTCTCTGCTGTTCAGTTAAATCCACATTCACTACCCCCTACCCGCATACCACCTGTATACAGGCTGTTTTAAATAAAAATTATAGAAAAAAGCCATATTACATTTTTTTGGCGATATTGTCCGCCGCCTCCTGAATATGCCGCTCAAGGACGGGTATAACCCGATCCGCTTTTCTTTCTTTCAACAGACTTATAATTTCAAGGTGCTGGCTGATAGTTTCTTTTTCATCCGCCAGTGCCTTGGCGGATAAGCGCTGATAGCGCAATATGCTTTGCCTGATACTTCTTACAATGTTTTTTATGAATGAGTTATTGCACTTGTCAACGATAAGGGAATGGAGCTTGTGGTCATAGTGTGCGATGGTATCCAGGCCGATTTCCAGGCCGTTATCAGCTTTTTCTTTAAGTTTTTGCCAATCCCTTTCAAGTTGTTCAATTTCCTCATCGGTAATATTCGTTAAAGATGTGCGCAGGGCGATACATTCCAAAGCCGCCCTGACTTCAAACAGCTCGCATATTTCTTTTGTCGTAATATGTTTTACAAAAACCCCCACTCCATTGTAGATTTCCACCAGGCCTTCGCTGGCTAAAACCCGGAGGGCTTCACGTATCGGGGTTCTGCTCATCTCCAGGGTGCTGGCAATCATATTTTCGCTTAAATACTCACCGGGCTTTATTTCATTGTTTAAAATCGAGTTTTTTATGGTTTCATATGCTATATTTGCCAGATTATTTATTTTTTTTTACTTATGCCTTTTAATGATTTAGTTTTTTTCAATATATTTCCCCCTAGAAAATCCCATCATATGATGCATACTACCTGTATACAGGTTATCACGCCCTTAAACTTTATGTCAATAATAGATTTATATGGCATAAAAAAATCCACGACAATCACCCCGCCGCCGGTATCTACCCTTTGGCCAGATACAGGATTATGGCCGCCAGCACCAGGGCGGCATGGGGCAGGTTGGCGCAGCCCACCTCCAGGGGGGTTTTCCCGGTCAGGCCGGCCACCACCAGGTTGGTGCCCGACATGGGAGAAACGGCGGCCCCCAGCGCCCACCCGGCGATAAGCACCAGAGCCATCTGGACGGGGGTGAAGCCGAGGGCGGCCGGATCCAGGGAGGCGCCGAAGGCCGAGACCAGAACCATGGGATGAATGCCCGCCAGGCTGGCCAGGATTATGGCCCCCAGGAGGACCAGGGCCATGCCGGCCTTGGAGTGGGCCTGAAAAAGCATCACATAGGCGCATAATCTCTCGGACCAGCCCGAAAGGGCCAGGGCGCCTGAAAAAAAACCGGCGGCGGCGAACAGCACCACTTCCCCGTCGTATTTATTAATCCTGTTTCTGAAATAGTCCTCGTAGCCGGCCCTGATCAGGTCCTTCCTGCCCAGCAGAAACAGCCAGGCGGCAGGCAGAGCCAGGGCGATCACGGGCACTGTCCTGATCACCGGAAGCCCGGTTGCGGTTTCAATCAGTATTACAATCAATAAGAAAACGACCCCCGCGGCCGCCAGCTGACCCAGCTTCACCCTGTCGATATACGGTTCGGCGCTTCCGGAGGCCCGGCCTTCCTCCGGCTCCCTGCCCTCCCTGCTGAAAAGGTCAGCCACGAATCCAGTCAGCAGGGCGATGCCGGCAAAAAGAAGGCCCAAGTGGACGTAATCCTGCCAGGGCACGTTCAGGTATGACAGGACCAGGGCGGTGACAACCATGTTGGGTGACCAGAAAAGGGCGGCGCCAAAACCCCTGGAAAGGCTTTTGGCCAGCAGCCCGGGGTAACCGGCCAACCGGCCCCGGGCGGTAACCTCATGGGTCAGGGGCACGGCCCCCAGGTTCATGAACACCCCCAGCACGTGGCTGAAGATCGCGGGCACCAGGTACATCTGGTACCGCCTGCGCATGCATTTCAAGGCCAGGGCGTCCAGCACCCCGATGTACCCGCCGTGTTTAAGGGGAACCCCCAGCAGGGGCACGGCCAACAGCAGCACGATCAGTCCGGTGTTTTTGCCCAAGGCCTCCATCATTTGCTGCCAGCCCGCCCCGGAAGCGTATATCAGGTAAGCCCCGGAAAAGAACAGGGCCAGGCATATGACCCCGGAGGTCCGGCCCGTAAATGGCAGGCTGATTAACACGGCCGCCACGGTTATGTAGTTGACGGCCCCGTTTAAAAAAGGCGCCGGAAAGATGAACTGGGCGGTGGAGACCGCTACCAGCGCCGCCAGAACGACAGTCTTGGCGCCGGGCAGAAAACCGGTGTTGTCTGTTTTTCCTATTATCCGAGCGTTTCCCAATTGCCTCCTCCGTTTCAGCCTTACCGGTTCCTTTTCAACTAAGCCCTATTATACTACCAATCCACCTCCACGGTTAATTTTTTTGTTCCCTGGAAAGGATAAAATCCGAAAATAAAAAAAAAGACATCCGAAGGCAGCTAGGGAAAAGGTGGAATTATCTTGGGCGTCCTGAACAGTTTTTTCAGCCCGGAGTCGGTGGCAGTCATAGGAGCCTCCAGGACACCCGGGAAAATAGGCCACGCCATAGTAAAGAACATTCTCGGCAGCGGCTACCGGGGAAAAATATACCCGGTCAACCCCCGGGAGGCCGAAATAGCAGGTCTCCAATGCTTTCCGGAGGTTGGCGCCATAGGCGGAGGAGTGGACCTGGCGGTAATAGCGGTGCCGGCTGCGGCCACCCCCCGGGTGGCCGAACAGTGCGGCCGGGCCGGGGTGAGAAACCTGGTGGTAATATCCGCCGGCTTCAAGGAGGTGGGCAGGGAAGGACTGGCCCTGGAAAAGGAACTGGCCACAGCCTGCCGGTCATACGGCATGCGCCTTCTGGGCCCCAACTGCGTGGGCATGATGGACACCCACACGCCGCTGAACGCCTCCTTCAGCGGGGTTTTCCCGGCCGCCGGAGACATTGCCTTCATCTCCCAGAGCGGGGCCATGCTGGTGGCCATCCTGGACTGGAGCAAGGCGCAGGGCCTGGGGTTCAGCAAGATCGTCAGCCTCGGCAACAAAGCCGGCCTGACCGAATCGGACTTCATCGAGGACGCTGCCGGGGACCCCAACACCAGGGTAATTCTCTGCTACATAGAGGATGTGGCCGACGGAAGGCATTTCCTGGAGGCGGCCCGGGAGGCCAGCGCCAAAAAGCCTTTGATTATACTGAAGAGCGGCACCAGCCGGGCCGGGGCCCAGGCCGCCTCTTCGCACACCGGGGCCCTGGCGGGGAGCAACCTGGCCTATGACACCGCTTTCAGGCAAAGCGGCGTGATCAGGGCCTCCACCATGGCCGAACTCTTCGACCTGGCCGTTGCCTTCTCCAGCCAGCCCGTTCCCCGGGACAACCGGGTGGCCGTGGTCACCAACGCCGGCGGTCCGGGCATCATCACCACCGACCAGATCGAAAACCGCGGCCTGGCCATGTCCCGCTTCCGGAAAGAAACCATAGAAACCCTGCGGGCCGGACTTCCGGAAGAATCCAACGTGTACAACCCGGTGGACGTACTCGGAGACGCCGGGGCCGACCGCTTCAGGCTGGCCGTGAACAGCGTCCTGGCCGACGACAACGTGGACAGCATGGTGGTGCTGGTCTGCCCCACCGCCGTGACCGAATACCGGGAAACTGCGGCCGCCGTCATTGAAGCCCGCCGTTCCCATCCCGGCAAGCCGGTGTTTGCGGCCCTGATGGGCGGCCAGTCCATGGCGGAAGGGGCAAGGATGTTGTCAGGGGCAGGGATACCATCCTATACCTTTCCCGAGACCGCTGTATCGGTAATCGGCGGAATGGCCCGGTATTCCGCCATCAGGCAAAGGTCCCCGGAGGACAGAAAGGAAAGGATAACCGCCCCCGCCCCGGCGCGGGTAAAGGAACTTTTCAGGCGGGTAAAGGAGGATGGCAGGCTGGTTCTCCTGGGCAGCGAGTCGGTTGCGGTGGCCGAGGCCTACGGCATTCCGGCGGCCCCGGTGAAGCTGGCCGCCACCCCGGAGGAAGCGGTAAAGATCGCCGGCGAACTGGGATTTCCCCTGGTGCTCAAGGTGGCTTCACCCAAAATACTGCACAAGACCGACGTGGGGGGAGTGAAAGTCGGGGTCGGAACCCCGGACGAGGTAAGGCGGGGCTTTGCGGAAATAACAGAAAACGTTCACCGCTGCCTGCCCGGGGTGGTTATCCACGGCATCGAGGTGCAAAGGATGATGCCGCCCGGCACCGAACTGATCGTGGGCATGTCCAGGGACGTTCAGTTCGGCCCCCTGATGGCCTTCGGACTCGGCGGCATATACGTAAACCTGATCAAGGACGTGGCCTTCCGGCTGGCCGAAGGGCTGACCCGCCGGGAGGTGCTGGCCATGATCAGTGAAACCAAGGCCCACACCCTTCTCAGGGGATACCGGGGGGAGGCGCCGGCGGACATAAACGCCATAGCGGATATTATCCTGCGGGCCGCCGAGCTGGTGACGGATTTCGATGAAATCACCGAAATGGACATAAATCCAGTCTTCGCATACAGCCAGGGGGCCTGCGCCCTGGACATAAAAATAACCATATCGTGAGGTGCAGCCGTTGAAAAGCCTGTTTATAATGGGCACCCCTGCCAGTGGAAAAACCGCCGTGTGCGTGGGGCTGGCCCTCAAACTACAGCAGCTGGGACACCGGGTGGCCTACTTCAAGCCCGTGGGCAGCGTCACGGGAGCGTTGCGGAACGAGGACGAGGACGGGGTCCTGATGAAAAGCGTGCTCAAGATTGAACACCCGCTGGAAGACATAGTTCCCTTCACCGCCGGCCCGACATACCTTTCCGGCGGCCGCCACTGCCCGTCCCTGGAAGCGGTCATGGCTTCGTACCGCAGGGTGTCCGAGGGTGCGGACATAGTCATTGTGGGCGGAGCCGCCTTCCCCCACATCATGGGCTGCGCCGGCCTCGATTCCGTTACCCTGGCCAGGGAGTTCAAATCCACGGTCATATTCCTGATCCATATTCAAAACGACTTCAGCATGGACAACGCCATCTTCGTCAACAATTACCTTGAATGCCGGGGCATCCCCATAGCCGGCAACATTTTCAACAACGTGTCCAGGCTGCTGCTGGCCAAGACCGAGGGCGTCTATCAGCCGCTGCTGGAGGAAAAGGGGTACCGTTCCCTTGGCATAATCCCCCACCGGCCGGAAATTGCCTCCCCCACCGTGGCCGAGTATTTCGAAACCCTCGGGGGTGAAATACTGTCCGGGGAGGAACACCTGGACCGGCTGGTGGAAGACGTGATCATCGGGGCCATGACCATCGAGAGCGCCCTGGGATACCTGCGCAGGGCCCCGAACAAGGCGGTCATAACCGGGGGGGACCGGGCCGACATCGCCCTGGCCGCCCTCGAAACCAGCACCTCTGCCCTGATCCTGACCGGGGGGCTCTACCCCGACGTCAAGGTCATCGCCCGGGCCGGCGAGAGGGGCGTGCCCGTATTGCTGGTGCACTACGACACCTACACCACCCTGGAACGCTGCGCGGAGATTACCAGGCGCATCCGCCCGGAAGACAGGCGCAGCATAGAGCTGGCCGTTGAAAACGTGGAAAAGCACGTGGACTGGAAGGCCGTCATCAAAAGCTTATCCTGAAAATCCAAACGGGGTGAGATCGTAAAACAGCGGGGGTCTAGCCGCCCCCGCTTTTATTATGCCTTCCCCTTAATGAAAGCTGTATCCATTTCCCAATCAAAAAAACCGTACCAGCAATAAAACCAAGGAGAAGGATTTTAACCGGATTAATCCAGCCAGGTAAACCAATTGCATATATTGACATTATCACCAGAACGTAGCCGACAATGGCTATTGCTATTAATAGCCCAATGAAAAACAGGAGAGTCAATTGAATCCCTCCCCCCATACCGCTTGTCAATATAATTATACCATACTTTTTCAGCCGGGTTTTAACCTGCCGCCCCTTTTCGGTCTTGACATCCACCCTGCCTGTGATTTCTAATCCCTTTTCCCTTTTCGCATAAAAAAGTGAATGTATCAAACAAAAATCTGGTAACATTATTTTAAAGGCTAACAATTTTCCGGGGGGGTGGGAGGCTTGAATCCGGTTTCAGTTTGCGGAGCGAATCCTCAAGATACCACAACTGCCCGTTGCCCTGTCTGCAACACGCCCGGCAAGAAGGTCAGGCCGGAAACCATTAAGAATCTGCTCAACAAAGATAAAATCCCCGGCATACTTGAAGGCTATAACCTCTGCCTGTCCAGGGATTGCGACGTCGTTTATTTCGGCCGGCAAATATTCCGGAAAAACGACGTCAAAGTTCGAGTGTGGTACAAGGAAACCGAACACCCGATTCCGGTCTGCTATTGCAAAGACGTGACAGAAAGGGATATCATCGACCATATTGCTGTCAGGGGCTGCTGCAATGATCTAAAAGACATTCAGGAACACACCGGGGCAAACACCGGCAAGGAGTGCTTGACCAAAAACCCCGCCGGCACCTGATGTAAACCCGCTGTGCAATCGGTGATTGCCAAAGCGTTGGAAATAAAGGGTTAATGCCGTAAAAGCCGGCACCCGGAAGGATGGGCCGAAATTGCCACCTTCTTCATATACCCTCCGGAAATACGTGGCTACAATGAATCATATTTAAGATAACCCACCGTGGCCGCCCTTGACGTGGAGCCTCGCCGCCCACGTTTCCGGGGGGCTGGGGTGAAGCCGCCGCTTCGCTGAGCCACCCCCACCGAATACAGGTTAACATGGGGGAATTGTCCTCGTAAAAAATCTTTTCTGTTGGTCGAAATACATTTGGGCGAGCCTTTTTCTGAACTGCCCTAGAGATCCATTTAAGTGCGCCTTTACCGGGAATTCCTGTTTTTTTTATTTCTCCTATCCACTAATGCTCCCTTGGCTCAATCCCATACTCTTCAAACTTTCGATATAATGTGCTCCTGGCTATACCAAGTTCTTCAGCAACGCGTTTTTTACTTCTGTACTTTTTCAAATAATCCCTAATCAATTTTTCTTCAATCACTTTCAATGATCGCTTCTCGCGCTTTTCCTTGCCTGAATCCTTATTATCCTTGCTATCAACGCAATTATTGCTTCTGTATGCTATAATTTCCGTGGGTATGTCCTTAAGTGTTATTATTTTATCCTGGGCAGTATGAACAGCCCTTTCAATAACGTTGCGCAATTCCCTTACATTTCCTGGCCAGTTATAATCTTTAAAAATATTTATAACTTCAGAATCGAATCCCTCTACTGTCTTTCCCAATCGCCCACTTATCGTGCTCAGAAATGACTGACTCAATACCTCAACATCGTCAGGCCTCTCCCTTAGAGGTGGTATTTCAACAGTTATTACATTAAGACGATAATACAAGTCACTTCGAAAGTTGCCATTTTCCATTTCCTGTTTTAAATTCTTGTTGGTAGCAGCTATTATTCTCACATTTACAGGTATCGGTTCTCTTCCTCCCAAACGCATTACCGTTCTATCTTCCAAAACCCTTAACAAGCTTGATTGAAGATCAAGGGGCATCTCTCCTATTTCGTCCAGAAAGAGTGTCCCCTGGTCAGCCAACTCGAACTTTCCAGGATTTCCTCCCTTTCTAGCCCCGGTGAAAGCCCCCTCTTCATAACCAAAGAGTTCGCTGGCAATCAATTCCCTGGGAATCGCGGCACAATTCAGTGCTACAAACGGCTGCAATTTTCTTGGACTGGCATTGTGTATCGATTGGGCAAATATCTCTTTTCCAGTTCCGCTCTCTCCTAAGAGAAGAATATTGCTGTGGAAAGAAGCAGCAGTTTTGCACACTTCAACCACTTGCCTAAACTGTGAGTTGTTTCCTAATATTTTATCGAAGCTGAATTTTGCCCGGGCGCCCATCATCTGGGTAACCATTCTAGCTACTCGCCTATTTTCTCTAAGCAAAGCAACTGTCCCACACCTATTGCCATCTGAACGGATAAGCGGTCTGCAACTGGCAAATACCTTTATGTTTTCTTCTCCTAAATCTACTGTTATTATATCATCATTTTCATTTAATCCTCGCATCATAATATCAATAAAATAACTATTGTTTTGAGCGTGTGATTTCAACAATGCTGAAATATTTTGTCCTATGGAATTATTGGGGTCTAATTTAAGGAGCCTGCCGGCGGCACTGTTTAAATGAGTAACTTTGCCCGATTTATCTATCGCTAGAACTCCATCCGGCATTGATTCCATTAACACATCTTTGAGTAAGTCAGACAATTCACTGGCACTGTATGCTCTTTGAAGTAGTATTTGTTTTTCAATAGCATTGCATGCCGCCACTACCATCCCCAAGGTATGAATGTTGCCATACTCATGTGGTCCTGTTAAATCTAATACCCCCATAATACTGCCCTCAGGGTCAAATATTGGAGAGGCATAACAGGAACCCTTCAAACTGCACAAGCTATAATGTTCATATCCAACCACTCGAACCGGCTTTTTTATTTCCAGTGCAAGTCCTATAGCATTTGTCCCTACCACTTGTTCCGACCAATTAGCTCCTTGCATAAAATTTCCTGGCTTGGTAAACTCGATCGCTTTTTCATCGCCAATGATTTCAAGGATAACGCCCTCTTTATCCGCCAAGGCAACTACAAAACCTGTTCCCGCAACAAATTTGTAAAGCTTTTTCATTATGGTCAAACTGTTTTTTATTAATTCCCGATTATTTTTCTTTCTCTGTTCCAACTCCTTAACGGAAATGACTATCGGCGCTTCCTTAAGAAAAGGACTTATTCCATAAGCAGAACTTCGTTCCCATGATGCTTTAATAATATCACTAATATATGGATTGTCGGTCTTATTTTGGCTAGTTCTTAAGTTTTTCCATATAGTCTTAACTTCCTGAAGAGAGATGCTCATAGGCTCCCCCCTTATATGAAGAAAGACTGCAAAATGCAAAAATAAATAAGAACCGTACCTTTACATAATTGCAGCCAGCAAATATTTAAAAGTTATCCAGTAAGTGGTATAAGGTTGATATCTTGTTGTCCAAAATAGTCTGTACATGGTTGAAATCGACAATGATTAAGTCTACAAGGAAACGGGGGATGTGCACAATGTGGCGGATTAATTTATCAATATTTTCTGAGGGTATTTAAAGAAGGTGGCAATTTCGGCCCGGTTTAACCGCCAGGAGCTTACTATACATGAGCGTGCTATTTAATTCTGTTTTAGGGTCAGGGCCTAGTAAAAATACCTCCTTTGGACTTCGCGTGGCTTAATTTTAGCATTCTTAAAAACGGAATGTCAAGCAATATTTTACGGGTACGGCGCAATTTGAGATAATATTACCCATTATTACGTTCATGTCAATGTATCGTAATTTAGGATATTTTTTCGAAACTCCGCACTTCTATGATCTGGTTGTTTTTTCGTCAATGCACCTGTCCACGACCTTGGTAATGTGCCTGGCAATCCGCGTATTTCTTTGCGGAAATAATCCTCCACATGGTTGCTGACTATCGAATCTTTGTAGGTCATGGCTCCGCCGGCACCATATGTCTCATGATAGGACAAATGTCCCGAACAAAGTGTCCGGTTTTCGGACATTTCTTAATGGACCGCATATTTTCCCCGGAATAAATTTGCATTGGTATATAATTTGCTCGCATTTCTTTTTTGAATTATTTTTATATACTGATTTGTTATGATTTTTAGATCTTTTCTGGGTGCATTATTTGTCCGGGGGTTAATGATGACCAGGGGGTTCATCCTTAAATTAATGGGGGTGATTTATCGGTGTGACGCGCAAAATTTTACAATGTAATTTGTGCCGGTCAAAAAATAATTAACAATGGGAGTGAGAAAGTGAGCCAAAAGAAAATTAACACTGTAACAGGCGAAATATCTGTTGACAAGCTTGGCAAAACCTTAATGCATGAACATTTTGCTTTTGGATACCCCGGATATAATGGGGACTCCATTTATTCGGATCAATTCGAGGAAGCTCTAAATAATTCAATATCTGTAGCTGAAAAAATACTAAAGAGTGGTATATCCTCAGTCGTAGATGCCACTCCCAATGACTGCGGCAGGGATCCTGCATTGCTAAAAAAAGTGTCTGAAGCAACAGGGCTTAATATAATCGCTTCCAGCGGTTATTACTATCAAGGCGAAGGAGCGCCGGCTTATTTTTTGACAAGAAATGCACTTGGCGGAAACAGAGATGAAGACATTTATGAAATATTTAAAACGGAATTCACCAAGGGAATAGGAAAAACAGGCATTAAACCGGGCGTCATTAAACTGGCAACAAGCAAAAATATAATAACGGAGTATGAAGAGTGCTTTTTTAAAGCAGCAGCAAAAGTTTCTATTGAGGAAAACATATCAATCATTACTCATACTCAAGAAGGTACTCAGGGATTAGAGCAGGCGGATCTGTTATTATCCGCTGGTGTTGATCCTGTTAGGGTAATGATCGGTCATTCCTGCTGCAATACTGACATGGACTACCTGATGAGCATTGCAGAAAAGGGAGTTTTTATCGGCCTTGACCGGTGGGGACTGCAAGGAGGCTGGGGCTGTCCATATGATAGTAGAAGGATAGCCAACCTGCTTGGGCTTATCGGAGTTGGTTATGCCGATAAAATCTTGATCTCACAAGATACGGTCAACTTCTGGTGGGGCAGACCTGTAGCATTGGGTTCAGTTACAGACACCTGGCACCCCACGCATTTAGTCGATAATATTGTGCCAATATTGAAAAAAGCCGGAGTCTCAGACTCGGTATTGAACCAAATTTTTATTGATAACCCTATCCGGTTTTTCTCTGGATCAAGATAACCACGGTGTATTTAAAATTTACAAGAAATATGTTTTAAAACTTTAAGGCAGCTTTAAATTGCTGCCTTAAGTATAAAAAGAAAAGAGGAAAAATTAATGTTGAAAAACCTGTTTAGTCCGATAAAAATTGGAAATCTGAAAATAGCGAATAGAGCTGTTGTGACTGCAATGGTAACAAACTACTGCAACTCCGATGGAACCGCCACCGAAAGGTATATAGCATATCATGAAGCTAAAGCAAAAGGCGGATGGGGTCTCATCATTACGGAAGATTATGCTGTAGATCCAACGGGCAAAGGTTTCTCATGTGTAGCAGGGTTATGGGATGACAGCCAGATAGAGAGCCATTCGAAACTGACAAAAAGGATCCATACGTATAACTGCAAAGTCTTTGCACAGATATATCACTGCGGAAGGCAGACAAGTCATCTAATTACGGGTTCCCAACCTCTTGCGCCATCCCCGATTCCATGTCCCTCAATGCAGGAGACACCGCACGAAATGTCTTTAGATGAAATTCATACCATGGTGGAAAAATTTGGCGATTGTGCGTTAAGAGCAAAAAAGGCCGGATTTGACGGTGTTGAAGTTCATGGCGCGCATGGTTATCTTATCGCAGAATTTATGTCCCCTTATTCAAACAAGAGAACCGATATTTATGGTGGAAATCTAACCAATAGAATTCGGTTCGCCATAGAGGTGGTAGAAAACATCAGGGCAAAAACCGGCAAAGATTTTGTCATAGGATTTAGAATTTCGGCCGACGAATTTGTTCCTGGCGGCAGAACAATAGAAGATACCAAAACGATAGCTATTTTATTGCAACAAGCAGGTGTTGATGTCCTGCACATTTCAGCCGGCGTCTACGCAAGCGCAGATAAAATAGTCCCACCGTCGGCCGTACCTCATGGCTGGGCTGTTGATTTTGCTGCAGAGGTAAAAAAGGTTGTGACTATACCTGTCATTACCGTGGGCAGAATAAACGACCCATTAGTGGCTGAAGGAATTCTTGCATCTGGTAAAGCTGATTTAATTGGTATGGGAAGGGCTTCTCTGGCTGACCCGGAACTTCCCAAGAAAGCAGCAGCAGGTGATTATAATGATATAGTTCAGTGTATAGGCTGCATTCAGGGCTGTCTAGGTACATTGTTTGCAGATCAGCCTATTAAGTGTGTATTGAACCCAACACTCGGAAAAGAAACAGAGATGGCAATTAAACAATCTGAGATTAGCAAGAAAGTTTTAGTGGTTGGAGGGGGACCTGCAGGAATGGAAGCAGCGATTACAGCAGCCAGAGCCGGTCATATGGTCCAACTGTTTGAGAAAACAGACAGATTGGGGGGGCAGTTTTTATTAGCAAGCATACCGCCCGGCAAGGGTGAAATTAGCTCATTTGTTGCCTGGCAAATTAAACAGTTATCCAAGTTAAACGTTAGTGTGTTTTTAAATACTGTAGCTACACCTGAGACTATTGACAAACTAAAACCCGATGTGGTAATAGTGGCGACCGGCAGCAAGCCAATAACTCCTAAAATACCTGGGGTTGATAAATCAAACGTAGTAAGTGTATACAACGTTCTTTTAGGAAAGGTTTCGGTTGGCAATAAAGTTGTTGTGGTGGGGGGAGGCTTGGCAGGTGCGGAGACCGCCAATCACCTGGCCAATCATGGAAAGTCAGTAGTCCTTGTGGAAGCCCTGCCTGAAATTGCGCCAGGCGAGCAAGGAATACCGAGAACATATTTGTTAAAGGCATTGGAAGCGGGGAATGTAAAGACATATACAGAGACCACCGTTAAGGAAATATTGGATGATGGCATGGTTGTGGTAAAAGATGGCAAGGAAAAAGTTATTGAGGCTGATACCGTCATCTTAGCCGTAGGTTCCACATCCGAAAACAGACTTGTGTCACAGCTCGAAGGCAAACCATACAAAGTGGTAACAATAGGTGATGCAGTTAATGTGAGAACGGCTCTGGAAGCTGTTTCGGAGGGCTATGAAGCGGGAATGATGGTTTAGGGCCCCACTAATAAATAACTCAGTTTAATAATAGGGGGAAAGTAATACAAACTACTGGTTACTTTCCCCCTGCAATGTATAAAAGACGAAAGTTGAGTAAAGAGATCAAGCACTCCAAAACAAACAAAATGAAAGGAGAGGAAGTCCGTGTCGGTTGAACCTGGAGCAGGACAGTCTTACGAAAAGAAGTTTTTGGGTATGGGCTGGGGCGGCTGGGTTGTTACGCTGACATCCTTTTTGGGATGGACTTTGGTCAATGTCGATGCTTCATTTTTCAGCTTCGTGTACCCTCTTATTCAAAAGGACTTACACCTACCTGATTGGGCTATTGGAGCAATAGTTTCATCGATGGCGATTGCCGCCATGATCGCGACACTTATCGTGGGCCCGTTGATGGACTATCTGGGACGAAGAAAGATATTCCAGTGGACCATCTTATTCACTGTGATTGGGAGCGCCCTTAGTGCGCTGGCGACGGGTTTTACCTCCCTGTTGATTGCCAGGTGTGTATGTATGGCCGGTGCCACCTCCGAATGGGTGACCGGGCAGACGATGGTAACTGAGGGCACGCCGAAAAACGTTCGCGGCTGGTGGACCGGTTTTGCCCAGATCGGGTGGCCTGTTGGCTGGTTCTTATCGACCTGGATCGTGATAAGCCTTGTGCCCTTATGGGGATGGCGCGGAGTCTTTTGGGCAGGTTTAGTCCCAATCATTTTATTGCTCTGGGTGCGGGTCCTGGTTAAAGAGAGTCCCCGTTTTGAAGACATAGCGATGCTGAGAAAAAAATCGAGAGAGGTCGCCCAGAAAAGGCATGAAACGCTGGAAAGCGCGGCAGCACAAGTCGAAACCAAATTTAAAGTCAAAAAAGATGAAGCAGTTCAATTCACGTATAAACAACTTTTTAATTCAGACCTGCGCAAAAGAACGATACTTTTCTGGATCTGGATGTTCGTATATAATTACGGTCTATTTGCCGTTGCCTATTTTTTACCGTCAATAGCCGAACAACATGGTTTCACACTGGGAGACTCGTGGATTATTAACGCCTGGGGAACTGGAATCGGAGCTATCGGTTATTTGGTTGCGGCATTCTTTGGAGAGAGGTTTGGCCGCCGTAATGTTGCCATATTATGGCTCTTAATCGGGGGGATTTTCGGAACCCTCTTTGGGTTTTGCAGCTATACGTGGCACTTTATGGCTCTCTGGTGGGCATTATATTATTTCTTTACCGTCGGGCATATGGGAGTTTTTGCTGCTTATGTGTTAGAGAACTACCCCACCAGAGCAAGGGGTACCGGAGGATCCTTCGCTTCTTTTTCAGTTTGGGTGTCGTTGCTCTTAGCCGGATTAACCTCACAGGCGTTTGTGAGTATTTTTGGAGTGGAAGTGGCGACGTTCATATGGCTTGGCGTTGCAAGCTGGATAGCATGCGCCTGTGCGCTTGGCACTCCGAAAGTCAAGCCCGGGCTTGAGCTTGAGGAAATTGCCGTATAAGAACGCGCGGACAGGGTGGAGGTATTTCTTTCGGCTTATTCCCTGTCTGATCGGATTGGGGAGGAATTCCAGACGCCGATGCAGAAATACAGAAAAAGAATTTTCTTAATAGAGGTGATCCATCTTGGCAAAATTGCTGGGCTGGGCAGGCTTCCTTCTGCTGGCTGGAACGCTGCTGCCGTTCGTACTGCGCCGCCTGCGCCTGCCTGGAGTTAAATTCTTTGCCCGCTGTCATCACAAACTGGCGATAGCCAGCCTGGCGGCTTTAACCCTGCACGGTTTCCTTGCCTTGTCAGGAAAGCGGGGCTGGCAGTGGGGCAAGCTGGCGCACTTGAAGGGCGACATTCTTACCGGGGTGATCAGCTGGTCAGTGATGCTGGCAGTGGTTGCGCTGGCGTTGCTGGCAACCCGGAAGAAGCCTTTTTCGCGTACTCATTGCTGGCTGGTCGGGGTGTTGGTGGTGCTGGTTCTGTTTCACGTGCTGTAGCTTTTTGATGCTTGGGAGCCTTTAAATTTCGGGCAGGCTGACGCCTTCCGGCACCTCATCCGTCCAGTGGTATATTGGCTTTAAGTCAAGGCCTGAACTACCAGATGAAACAAACAGTCAGCACAATAAGCATTATGGAAAGAGAAAGTCTAATTTAGCAGCCCTGAATAGAATTATCAATAAAGCTATTGCGACAACCGGAAATAAAATTAGGTGGTATGGGGTAATTTCTACTTGTGGCAAGAATATGCCAGAGTACCCTATCGCCCAGTTCACCGCAACTATTGCACCAATACCGAGAGTCCTATATAGCCAAGGCATTCTCAGGCCAATAGATAGCACTACTGTAATACTTAACATGAGTTGATATATGCTGGCAAGAATGGCCATTATTTCAGGAGTGCTAAACTGAAAGTTCGGGATTTGCAGTTTAAAGAGCTGTCCACCTCTGTTCACGACGAAAAAAAGGGCACTTTGGAGCGAAAAATACGTCAAGTGGATTATAAGTAATCTGAATGGGAGTGATTGCTGCTGCTTTTTGAGTCCTTTCCAAAGCCAATTACTTATGGCGTACAATATAATTAGTCCAACTCCGGTATAGATGGATTTCCACCAAAAATGCTGGTATATGCCTATCACCGTAAAAAACCAGTCGATACAAGTAAAGATAGTGGCAATACACAGGGTGGAACGCCAGGAAAGCGAGAAGGCATTAATAACTACTGCCGAGGCCGGAACTATGAATAAATCTGATATAAATGCTCCCAAGAAATTGTCTGCGCCTGGCGGAAAAATTAAAATGCCTGGCTTATACATGTATCCTTTCGTCGCAAGCACAAAAACCTCAAATGGATGAATTATACTGAATATACTAAGGTGCAATACAAGTAGCTTCCAGTCTTTTCGGTGTTGTAATGCCAAGATAAGCAAGATGAGGCTGACTATAACAAGCCCAGAATACCAATATGCTGCTGGCACTCCATCACATCCCACTTTGTATGATGGATAAGATTATAGAAAAATTTTATCCAGATGCACAGAGAATGATGCGGAGTAAACAATGACTTTGATTTTTTGTTCATTTTCTGGATTTCGGCCAGGGTTTTTTATGCAACCCCGTTGGGCGGATTGGGAAATTTCCCCGTCCGCCCAAACTTCTCAAAAACGAAAAAATTTTTAGCAAACTAGCCGCCGGGTGTTACGGAACAGTGAGGGCACTTCCTCGACACCTGCGAAATTGGATGATATAATATTTTCCAGGAGGGAACCCGGGTGGACGAAACATTAAAACAAATATTGTCCGAGCTTCAACAACTTAATAAACGTGTAGACAAGCTGGACGGCAGAATAGACTCCCTGGAGGCCGGCCAAAAAGAACTGTATCAGCTATTCAGCGGTTTGGAAGAACACACCAAAGTAACAAGGAGTATGGTTGTAAAACTTGCCGAAGATGTTGACCAACTCAAAGGCAGTGTGACAAGACTCGAAGCCGGTCAGGCCAGGCTCGAAAACGATGTGGACCAGCTCAAAGCCGGCCAGGCCAGGCTCGAAAACGATGTGGACCAGCTCAAAGCCGGCCAGGCCAGGATTGAGAGTAAAATTGATACTCAGGGAGAGTTTTTCTTAGAAAAGATCGGCAAGCAAGAGATGGAAATATACATGATCAAAAAGAAAGTAGGTTAACCTTTCCACCTCCATATCCGTATAAGCCCTGAAGGAAGCAAGTTAATTGGCAAAGATTTTCGACCATTTGGGCGGACTGGGGATATTCCCCTTTCCGCCCAATCTTCTGCAACGCGTACCGGCAGCGATGACTTCCTTCACCCAATTTGTTCCATCACCCCAGATCCTTTTTATTAAAGGCGTACACCGCCAGCATCAGCAGCGCGGCAACATAGGCCAGAGTGTACACCATCATCCACATGCTTGGCTCCGCAAAGCTGCCGAAGGGGCCCATCTGCTGAAAGGAAGCCAGGGGGTCGTCCGCCTGGGGCTTCAGCAGGATGTGCACGTTTTTGCGGTACAGTGAGTCCACCGGCATGATCAGGCTGGATATAATCCCGGCATTCTTAAGGGGAAGGTTGTTGATCATCCACCCGATCTGCTCTATGAATCCCCCGATCACGGACAACGTGTAAAGCATAAAAACCACTGATCCTCCGGCAATGGTGGTGGTCAGGGTTGAGGACAGCAGAGACGCCGACAGCAGTACCACCGGCTGCAGGGAAAACACCGCCATGGCCCGCCAGCTCCCGGCCAGGTCCATACCGGTCAGGGTACGCACCACGGCGTATATGGCGGCGAAGAACACAGCGGCATAGAAGGCCAGAAAAAGCCCCTGGCCGAAAAACCTGCCCAGAACGATGCCGGTGCGGCTCACCGGCTTGGTGGCCACGGCCTGAATGGCGCCGCTTTCCACTTCGCCGGAAATCAGCCCGGCGGAGGAAAGGATGGCCAGGAAGGATACTATGAATCCCCCGAAGTACAGCCCTAAAAGCAGGAACTGGGAATAGATCACGGAGGCGAGAATACTGTTCTGGGACCTCTCTATGTCCCTGACCGCGTAAAATATCCCGGTCCAGTACAGCGCCAGAAAAACCAGGGCGACAATCACAGATACCAGGAGGATTTTCCTGTTGAAGGCCTCACGGAAAGTAAACCTCATTATGGTTAACAATCGGGATCCTCCTCCCGCAAAAGGCTGACAAAAATCTCTTCCAGGGACAGCTTTTCATGGGCCAGCCTGTAAAGCCTGCCCCCGCCCCGGACCACCGCCTCGGCCAGCCGGGGTATTTCCTCCCTGGACCCCACTGCGGCCCTAACCGTATTACGCCCGGTTCCGATAATTTTTGAAATGCCCTTGATCTCCTCCATCAGCGCATCGCTGACGTTTTCCACCTGCAGTTCCACCACCACGCTGCCCGCCTGCATTTCGACGGTACTGCCCTGGGCAATGATCCGGCCCCCCTTGATGAAGGCCACCTGGTCGCAAATCATCTCCACCTCGCTTAAAAGGTGGCTGTTCAGGAAAATGGTTTTACCCCTCTCCTTCAGCTGAAGGAGTATTTCCCTTACCTCCCGCCGTCCCAGGGGATCCAGGGCCGAGGTGGGCTCGTCGAGAAAAAGCAGGTCCGGGTCGGAAAGCATTGAAACGGCAATGCCCAGCCTCTGCTTCATTCCCTTGCTGTAAGTGCGCACCTTCCGCCCGGCGGCCGCGGACATGCCCGCCAGGTCCATCACCAGGGGTATCCGGCGTTTTCTGGACTCCCGGCTCATCCCGTAAAGGGCGGCGTGAAATTCCAGCAGCTGCCGTCCGGTCATCCACTCGTGGTAACTGAAGTTTTCGGGAAGAAAGCCGATTTTTTTCCTGGCCTCAAGGCTCCCCAGGGGCTTGCCCAGCAGCCGGGCGCTTCCCGAGGTGGGCCTGACCAGTCCCACCAGCATTTTTACCAGGGTGCTTTTACCGGCTCCGTTGGGCCCGAGAAAACCGAAGATTTGCCCCTCCGGTACGGAGAGGCAAATCCTTTCGCATCCCACCTTGTCCCCGTATATCTTGGTCAATTCGTCCGTCTCAAC
The DNA here is from genome assembly GCA_023512435.1 of Peptococcaceae bacterium. Taxonomy (GTDB): domain Bacteria; phylum Bacillota; class Desulfotomaculia; order Desulfotomaculales; family Desulfocucumaceae; genus JAILZP01. Next base: position 36,642 of record JAILZP010000019.1, read on the forward strand.
AGCCAGATTCATTGAATTCTCCCTTAATGATCCGGTATTGGAGACCGGGGATAGGGAATTGCTTCCAATCCCCAACCCCTAATCACCAATCCCTATTGTTCCTTTATTTCCCCAATCCCCGATTTCTGATTCCTAATTCCTGATTCCCGTTTTTTCCATTGTCCGGGCAATATTCAAAGCAGTGCCCATATCCAGCCCTTCACCGGCCAGCGCGTAGATCACCCCGCCCTTCTGCCAGACCAGGGCGTTTACCGGTTTTTGCCCGGGTTCCTGGGCAACTCCCCTCACATACACCCCGTCGTCGCCGTTTATCTTCACTTCCGAATACTGCCCGGACTTTACCGGTATCAGGGCGGTGTGCTGCCAGTCCTCCACCGCCGCCAGCTGCTTCTTAAGATTCTCCGGCAGGGCGGGAATGCTCAGCAGCGCCTTGCGGACCACCTTTACGTCAACCTCCGCGGAGGTCCTCACTGAGGGGCCCTTCGACTGGGCCAGCATCAGCTTGCCGGGCGTCCCCGCATATTCGGCGGTAAACACCGGCGGCACGTCCAGGCTGAATTCCCTGCCGTCAAGTTCAGCCGGCAGCCTTTCGGCGCTGCCCAGGGACTTCAGTGCCGCGTTAACTCCGTTCACATTCAGGGTCAGGGTCACATTCATGCCCGGCGTCATCTTCAGATCGGGCTTCCCGTACCCCGCCACCGCCGGTATTCTGAGTTCGAAACCGGCCTTTTCCCTGGCTTCTTCCAATGTAACCGGCCTCACTTCCTGCCTGCCCGAAACTTCCAGCCGGCCGAAATTCCTTATGTCAATCAGGCCGGCCCCCTCCCTCATGACGCGCTCCATCTGGATCATGTCCTCGGGGGTGATGGCAATCACGCCCATCTTGTCAACCCGGAATACGGTAAGAAATTCTCCCGCCATGGTGCGCACCGGGCCGAAGCTGAACATCGCCGCCAGTGCCAGCACGGCAGCGGCTGCGGTAAACAACTTCCTGTGTTTCATAGCTTTTTGCACAACCCCTTCAGCATTTTTATTTTTCTTTTTTACAGCCTCCAGCTTGAGCTTCTGCCAGGCAAGATCGGCGTCGTACCTCTCCCTGTCGGCGGCTAGAAACCCTTCCATGCATGACCTGACCAGCATTTCGTTTTCCATGAGCCTGCGGTACATGTTCCGGCAATCCCCGCAGGCATCCAGGTGGTCCCGCAATTCATCCGTCTCCGCCGCCGCAAGCTCGCCGTCGATATATGACTGGATCTGCCCCTGATCATAGCACATTAGAGTCACTTCCTTTCATTTCCAGGATTTTATCCCTGAACCGGGCCTGGGCACGGGCGATGACGGTTCCCACCGACGCCTTCCTGACTCCTATGGCCTGCGCGATTTCTTCGTAGCTGAAGCCCGAAAACTTCATGATCAGGCACGTCCTGTCCCTCTCCCCGAGGCTTTTTAATACCCGGTGAACCATTTCGGCCTCTTCCCTCCTGATGACAATTTCCTCGGATGACGCTTCGGCACTGCAACCGGACTGAACACTGAATTCCCTCCGGGAGCGGCTTTTTTCGCTGCGCAGGTGGTTGTAGGCCAGGTTTGTGGCCACCCGGAACAGCCATCCCCTTACCCGGTCCGGGTTGCTGGGCGGCGACTGGCACAGCCTGATAAAAGCCTCCTGGGCAACGTCCTCGGCAAGGCCGCTGTCTCCAAGAATGCAGGTCAACTGCCGGCACACAGCCGGGTAGAAGCGGTGGAAAAGGTCCCTGATATTCAACGCCTGTTCTGCCCGCGGGAAAATGGCCGGCCACTCCCCTTCCTGGCATCTCGTATATTAGACACATCCGGGGGGGAAAAAGTAACAGTGGTCAAATATAAATTTCATTTCAATCTCCACAACATCTAAAATTAACACCGGCAAGCCGGCGGCGCAACAGAAAATTTCTGTATTCCTCATCACGGGACATAAAAAAGACATCCCCGGCTTGTTTTTGACGAAGATGCCTTCAATCAAACAACACCTATAGACAACCAGTTAACCGGTCTTTTTCAACCCCTTCAGTTCGGCCCTGCCGTTGCGGATTTCCGCCATGATGCCCTCTATCTTCTTTTCCAGCTCGTTTAAAATTTCATCCGCATACTCCCGGGCCCCCTGCTTGATCTCCCGGGCTATGTTTTCGGCCCTTTCGACGGTTTCCTCGGCTTTTATCTTGGCCAGGCGGGCTATTTCACTCTCATCGATGCGCCTTTCCATCTGCTTCTGGACATCCTCCATGATCCGCCCGGCTTCCTTCTTGGTCTCGGCCAAAACCTTCTCGCGCTCCTGGATTATCCACTTGGCCTGGCGGATTTCCTCCGGCAGCGTGGTTCTTATGCGGTCCAGCATATCCAGAAGGCGGTCTTCATCCACCAGCACGCGCCTGGTCATGGGAACCTTGATGCTGTTCTCGATTATTTCCTCCAGTTCATTTAGGGCATTAAAGAGTTCCACCCTTCATACCTCCTGACCCTTTTTCTGCAGCGCCTTAAATTTTTCAATCAGCTTTGCCTCCACCGGGGGAGGAACCATGCCTTCCACACAGCCGCCGAACATTACTACTTCCTTAACCGCACTGGAGCTTATAAATGAATATTCAGCCCTGGTCATAAGAAATAAGGTCTCCACTGAAGGAACCAGCTTTTTATTGGTAAGGGCCATCATAAACTCATTCTCAAAGTCTGAAATGGCCCGCAAGCCCCTGATAATGGCCTGGGCACCTTTTTGCCTGGCAAAATTTACGGTCAGCCCGTCAAATGAGTCAACTAGCACATTGTAATATGGCCGGAGAACTTCCACCAGCATCTCTTCCCGCTCTTTAACCGTAAAAAGCGGTTTTTTATTGGCGTTTCTGGAAACCGAGACAATGACCTCGTCAAACAGATTGGCCGCCCTTTCGATTATGTCCAGGTGACCGTACGTCACCGGGTCGAAGCTGCCCGGATAAACTGCTATTCGCAAGGGATCCATCCTCTCCTGGGTTATTGAGGCCGTTCCGGCAACCCTGCCGGTAAAAAGAAATCAGGGTATCTCCGTATCTTTGCTGCCTTGCCAGCTGGAAACCCTTTATTTCGGAAGGAAGAACCTCCCTTTTGCCGCTTTCCGCTATTATAATCCCGCCCGGGGCAAGCAGTTCCAGATCCAGCACCCTGCTGATCACCGGTGCTTCATAGCCCATGCCGTAGGGCGGATCGAGAAACACCAAATCGAAGGCCTCACTGTTGACTTTGTTGATTTCTGCCAACTCCTCCAGGGCCCTGTACACGTCCCTGACCATCACCCTTGATCCGGCCTCAAGCCCTGAATCCCTGAGGTTCCGGACAATGGCCCCGGCCGCCCGGGGGTCCTTTTCCACGAACACGGCCCTGCGGGCGCCCCTGCTTAATGCTTCGATGCCGATGCCGCCGGCGCCTGCAAACAGGTCCAAAAAATAAGAGTCTATGACCAGGTCTCCCAGTATATTAAAAACAGATTCCTTTACCCTGTCCGCGGTGGGCCGGCCCTTCCAACCGGGGGGCACTCTTAGCAGCCGTTTTTTCGCGCTCCCGGCTATTACTCGCAAAATGATCCTGCCTTTCCTGAAACAGCCAGCTTGTACCGGTCTTATTATAACATAAACGCTTTAAAATTACAAAAATATGCGAAAACACGGATAAATTGCAACAACGTGAAGTATTTCGGGCTGACAAAGATATTACACCGGGCGGACAATTTTGGTTGACAGGAGTATGTGAAATATAGTACATTTATAAATAAAGAGTGGTCCGAAGGGAGAACCATGACTATGTATATGCCGATCTCGGGCGAAACCATATCGGTTTTGCCGTTGATCATGATAGGATTTTTCGTGGGCGTGATCGGCGGCTTTTTCGGGATCGGGGGAGCCTTCATGGTCACCCCGGCCCTCAATATCTTCGGCTTCCCCATGGCTTACGCGGTGGGCACAGACATGGCCCACATGATCGGCAAATCCATTGTGTCCACCTTCAGGCACTGGAGGTTCGGCCATGTGGACGTGATGCTGGCCCTGCTGATGATTGCAGGCACCGGGTTCGGAGTGGAAGCGGGCGCCCGGGCCGTAATGTGGCTGACCGCAAGGGGGCTGGCCGACCCGGTAATCCGCTGCGCTTACATAGTCATCCTGCTGGCGCTGGCCGCATACATGCTCTGGCAGTACCATGACGCCGCCAGGGTCAGCATGGTTGAGCACCGGGAGGTCAAAGACCTGGTGGGCAACCGGCTGACCCGCCGCCTTCAGTCCCTGAAGCTGCCCCCGGTAATAGAGCTTAAAAAAAGCGGCATCCGTATTTCCCTCTGGATCATTCTCCTGGTGGGACTGCTTACCGGTTTCCTGGCCGGCTTCCTGGGGGTGGGCGGAGGTTTCATCAGGGTTCCGGCCCTGATGTACGTCGTCGGCCTGCCGATGAAACTGGCGGTGGGCACCGACCTTTTTGGGGTCATCTTCAGCGGCACGTACGGGGGATTCACCTACGCCCTGAAGGGCGTGGTGGAAATCTACGGAGCCATCTTCATGGTAATAGGGGCCGCGGCCGGGGCTCAGTTCGGCACCGTTGCCACCCGGTACGTGTTCGGCATCAAGATGAGGCTCTATTTCGCCGTCTGCGTCTTCGGTTCGGCCCTGGGCGTGGTGGCGAAGCAGTTGTCCTACTGCCAGGAACAGGCTTACCTTAAGGCCATGAAAGCGCACTTGGCGGCCCAGGGCATGGACGCCGGAAGAATAGCCGGCATACTGGAAGACCGGGCCCAGGTCCAGGCGTTGCTGGCCGCCAATCCGGCCTGGCAGCAGCTGGCGGATTACGAGAAATTCTGGAACGCCCTGGGAGGGGTGATGATGCTTGGCCTGGCCGCGGGTCTGAGCGCCATCATCATCTCGCTGTGTATCCGCGGCATCATAGTTGAGAAGAAAAGGGGCGTGGTTCTGGGCGCATAAACGGAACCAATTTCCCTCCGGCAGGGTTATCCCCTGCCTTTTTGTATTTGATGCCAAAGTCCTATCAAAAGAAACCGGAATTCCTATTTCATATCAAAGGTTAACGGTTTTATTAATCTCAGGGGTGTTGTTCAGTACCCTGTTTTCGTTTAATTATCAGTTCAACCGGAATGTTGACTCCGACACCTTCTGGCATGTCAAAACAGGGGAATACATATACAACAGCAGGTCGGTCCCTACCCACGACATTTTTTCATGGTACGGCACCGAGAACGGCCTGGAGTGGATCAATCACGAATGGCTGTATGATCTAATTATTTTTGCCGTCCACCGGGGCTTCGGGCTTTATGGAACGGCAGTGTTCACCTCGGTGCTGGCCGGCGCTGTTTTTTACGCCCTGTACGGGCTGATCCTGATCAGGTGCCGAAACCCCCTTCTCAGTCTGGTCCTTTCCCTGGCTGGGATCAGCGGTTTAATCCCTTTTATGACCGCCAGGCCGCAGTCAGTCTCTTTCCTGCTGCTTATTGCCGCGGCGGTGCTGATGGAAAGAAAAAAGCACCTCTGGGTAATCCCGGTCATAGTTACCGGGGTCAACCTCCACGGCGGGTTTTATCCCATGTATATTCTCCTGACCGCTTATTACCTGTGGAGGGAAAAACCCCTAATCATACCAATGGCCGTTTTGTCGGTATTGATCAACCCATACGGGGCTGAAACACTGGCATACCCATTCCGGGTCCAGCTGTACCCGGAATTTAACAAATACATAATCGAATGGATGCCTACGACTTTCATCGGGAATGGAAATGAAGTTCACCTGGCTGTCTACCTGCTTTTGCTTCTTTCTGTGTTCAACAAAAGGATCCGGGCTGAGGACGCCGTATTTTCGGTGATCCTGGCGGTTATGACGATAACGGCGGAAAGGCACATGGCCTTTTTGTACCTGCTGGTGATTCCCGTCCTTTCCCCGTATATCGCCATGAACGGCATATTTCACCCCCGGGCGGACCGCTTGAAAGACGGCCCGGCAAGCATCATTTTTACCGGGCTGGCCGTGTTAATGCTTGCCGTTGTTGCCTTCACCACCGATTTCCGGCGGGAGGTGTCCCTTGACAGATATCCACGGGAGGCGGTCAGATATATCAAAAACAACAACCTTGACCGGATTTGCAATATGTACAATGACGGGGGATTCCTCATTTACAATGAAATTAAACCGTTCATCGACGGGAGAGCCGACATATTCGCGCCGGTTTACAACAACGTGGACCTTTTCGGGGAATACTGCAGGTTTTTGTCAGTCCAGGAGGATTTTAAAATATTGCTTGACAAGTACAACATTGATTACCTGCTGGTGAACAAGAAAGAGAAGGCATACCTGGCCATGGTGCGCTCCGGCCTTTTTAACACGGTTTACCAGGACGATCTATATGTAATCTGGCAGTACAACAAAACGGACTGACCGCAAAAAAGCCGCAGTAATTCTCCTCAGTATTGGGAATATTAACACCCAGAAACTATACTGAAGGAGGGTTACCATGGATTTGCAATTTTTTAAAGACTTCACCATCGATGTCGACCTGGCCCTTGAAGCGAGAGAAATCGTCCAGGGCCAAACAGGCCGGGAAATACCGGGTGTCAGGGTCGACCGGGAGACCTACGAACACGCTTCGGTTACTATAGTAATCATAGAAGACCCTTCGGCAGAAGCGGTGATGGGCAAGCCGGTGGGCACCTACATCACCGTGGAGGCGCCCGGGATTTCGGGCAGAGACCCCAAGGCGCACCACGAAATAGGTCTCGTGGTGGCCCAAATGTTAAGCCGTCTGATGCCGGATTTGCCGGTGCCGTCAAACATACTCATCGTCGGCCTGGGGAACTGGAATGCCACCCCCGACGCCCTCGGACCGAAAGTGGTCAGCGAAACCATGGTCACCCGCCACATCTTCAACTATGCGCCGCAGGAACTTCAGCCGGGAATGCGTTCCGTCAGCGCCATCGCCCCCGGAGTTCTCGGCATCACCGGAATTGAAACGGCGGAAATAGTTAAGGGCGTGGTTGACAAAATCAAGCCCGACCTGGTTATCGCCATTGATTCACTCGCCGCGAGAAACGTATCGAGAATCGGCACGACGATCCAAATAGCGAATACGGGGGTCAAGCCGGGATCAGGGGTGGGAAACCAGAGGGCGGGCATTAACAGGGAAACCCTGGGCGTCAATGTTCTGGCCGTCGGAGTGCCCACCGTGGTGCACGGGGCCGTTATCGCCCAGGATACCATAGAACAGTTCATGGATCAGCTGAAGGCCAATCCGTCCCTGCATAAGCTGTACTCCATGCTGAATCCCAACTTTTCCCAGACGGTAATCCAAAAGGTGCTGGAACCCTTCGGCGGCAGGCTCATGGTTACCCCAAAAGAAATAGACGACCTGATCCAAAGGGCCGCCAAGGTTGTGGCCGGGGGCATCACCAAGGCCCTTCACCCCAACCTCACCGATGAAGACTACCAGTATTACCTGCACTGATATAACAGCCGCCCCCTGCGGGCGGCGGAACCCAAAACACGGAACCCGAAACTCATTATGAGTGGATAAACATAGCTTGACTGGTTACCGGCAGCCGGGTTATGTTATACATAACCCGCGGCGGCCATGCGGCAACGGGCGGCCTTTTTCACCAATTGATAAACTGTTCAGATGGAGGTGTAAAAAATTGAGAAAGTTTTTAGCCGTGCTTTTTACTTTATGCCTGTGCTTGAGTTTCGGCGCTGCTGCCGGCGCCCAAGAAACCGCGGGCATGTCCCCTGCAAAAAAGGCTTTTATTAAAAGCATTACCTCAGATCTGGAAATCAAAACCAGACTCTTTGAAAAATCAAGCGGATCGATAAATGTCGAAATAACCGACATATCGGGCTTGTTGGCCATGGATTTGAAATTTAAAGGATTAAAAGACAGCAAGTTTTTGTTAAATTACAAATTGGACACCCCTGCAAAAAAAATGGGATTCAACGTGGACGCAAATTTTGAAGGGACCACCAGCCGGGGCGACGCTTTTATTCAGGGGACCAGGCTTATATTATCCCGGGATATTATTCAGTTATTCAATCTTCTGGACAGGTCCGGATTGAATAACAACCATCCAATGCCCGAATACCTCTGGGATGACAGTCCCGAACTGGCCGGCCTGTGGAAAAATTTTATTGACAGTCAAAATTACCAGGTTCCGCCGGAATTTAAAGACCTCCTGGTTTTCTTCATAGAGGCCATACCCGACGAATACATAATTTCTTCCGGAAAAGAAACGGTCTTGAACCTGGACCATGAAGGTTTTTCAGATGTAATCCTTTCTTTTGCCAGAAAAATAGAATCTGAACCGGAGAGATTTGCCGCCGTCCTGGCCGGGTGCTTAGACACGGGCCAGTCCGGATCCGGTTTGTTGCCCGACCTTTTAAGATATATCCAGAGCCCGGACTTTCCGAAGAGCAAAGAGGAGATCAGCCGGAAACTGAAAGCCGGGGGCATAGAAATAAGCCGCCTGGTTGTTTCCCGGAATGCGGGTGCAGACGGTTACAACACCGTGGTTATGGACATGAATATATACGAAAATAAAGGCGCCATCAGATATGCCCTGAAATACAAAAGGGCGGGAGACAGTATAAAAGGCGATTTAGATGTTGATTTATCAGCCAAAAGCAAGGAAATCGACGTTTCATTCAATATCGACGGAGACTTCGAACAATCTCCCGAGATGGCATCAGCCGATTATTCGTGTGCTGTTTCCGGGGAAAAGCAGGATATTTCCCTCTTCGGCGCGGTCTTGAAGATACATACAAAAAGCCGGTACGACCAGGATGTAACGGTAGACATACCGGTGCTGACGCCTTCCAACAGCAAAAAAATGCTCTCAGGAGCAGATGAAAGCGGGGAACTCAAGGTCGTTTTAAACGGGAATCAGGTAAATTTTGACGTGCAGCCCTTTATTATGGAAGGCAGGGCAATGGCGCCCGTCAGAAACCTGGCTGAAGCCTTCAACTGCCGGGTCAGTTACCGGGGAGACGAAGTCCACGTTGAAAAAGCGGACAAATTGATAATCCTTTACCTGAACCGGAACCAGTGTACCGTCAACGGCCGGGAAAAGTGGATTGACGTTCCGCCGTTCATAAAAGACGGCCGCACCATGGTGCCCGTAAGGTTTATTGCCGAGGAAATGGGCTGCCGGGTAAAGCTGGTTGGAAACACTGTTTTTATAACGTCAAACAGCGATGCAATAACGGCATGATCATGGGCTTCCGGCGCCTTTGCCTCATTAAAACATCTTCTTCTTAACGACTAAAGACAATGCCCATGCTGGGCGTAAACGACAAAAAACCGGGTGATAAGCACCCGGTTTTTATGTTCTTAAGGGTTACTGGGGTCTTTCCAGGTTTACCGCCGAGGTTGCCCCAATGGCGGCAGCGCCTTGCTGCATAAGGGCAGCTTCTCCCAGAGCCACCAGACGCTTGGTGATGTTACCTCCAACATAGCCATTCTGCCTGGAGGTCAGCTGGCCTTTATCAATTTGAGCGTAATTGGCAAGGCCCAGCTCGTTGGCAACTTCAAATTTCATCGCATCCAAGGCGTTGCTGGCTTGAGGCACCACATGCTGATTGGTGTTACGAGGCATCCGCTTAATCCCCCCTTTTATTTTGTTGATAGTATTTTGTCCCGTTAGACATCAAAAATACATAGTATTAACTGGATTGAAGTGCATTTATTTTATATAATTCCATCCCAATATTTGCAGGCAGGATATTGACATTTGCAAAACAAATTCTAAATTTTTATGAAAAAAATAAGCTTGATAAGCCAGCCTTGGAATTTCAGTATTTTTCTGTAAAGTTCCACAGAAATAGATGAAAAGCCTTCCTTCCGGCAGGACAGTGGCAGGGTTAAAAATTAACTTGCACTTTTAGTCTTTGCTTTCATAAAAAAATAAACCCCTGAACAGTTCAATTAGGGGCAAATAATTATAAAAAACCATTTTAAAACACCTTGTTATCCCACCGGCAAAAAGTTAAACCCTCCAAACCTTACGTGAATCTCGCGGGCCAGCATTCTGTTGCCCGGTTTCATTAATCCCGGGTCGCCCTCCACCAGCCGGCGGGCTTCCTCAGCGGCCGCTTTCAGCGCCCCCTGGTCCCGCACCGGATCGGCAATCCTGTATGGCATCTCTCCCCACTGCCTGGAGCCGAACAATTCCCCCGGCCCCCTCAGCTCCAGGTCTTTTTCCGCCAGTTCAAAGCCGTCGGATATGGTCCTTATGGCCTCCAGCCTCGATGAAGCCGCCGTCCCGCCCCCGGCATCAGAAATGAGGTAGCACCTGGCGGAATGCCCGCCCCGGCCCACCCGTCCTCTCAGTTGGTGAAGCTGGGCCAGCCCGAAGCGGTGGGCGTCCACCACCGCCATTACCGTGGCGTTGGGAACGTCCACTCCCACCTCGACCACGGTGGTGCTGACCAGAACATCGATCAGGCCCTCCCTGAAACCGGACATTATTCTCTCCTTATCGCCGGCCCCCATCCTGCCGTGCAGCAGTTCCACCCGGCACCCGGCCAGGGGACCTCCGGCCAGGTATTCCCTTAGTTCTGCGGCCGCCTGGAGGTCGGTTTTCTCCGATTCCTCCACCATGGGACAGACAACATACGCCTGCCGGCCCCGGGAGACTTCTTTTTTGATTTCCCCGTACACCAGGCCTGCCTGGGACCGGGGGCAGACAACTGTTTCCACCGGCTTCCGGCCTGGGGGCACCCCCTTGATGACACTGGCATCCAGGTCTCCGTACAGGGTCATGGCCATCGTCCTGGGGATCGGAGTGGCCGTCATCACCAGGACGTCGGGGTTCGGTCCCTTTTGCCGGACCGCCGCCCTCTGCCGGACCCCGAACCGGTGCTGCTCGTCTATAATCACCAGGGCCAGATTTTTAAATTTTACATCCTCCTGAATGAGGGCATGGGTCCCCACCACCACCCGCGCTTCACCGGACTTTATTTTTTCGATCAGGGCCTCCCTGTCCTTTTTTTTCATCCCGCCCGTGAACAGTTCCACCCTAATGCCCATTGGATCGAAATATCCGGCAATGTTCTTGCGGTGCTGATCGGCCAGTATTTCCGTTGGCGCCATCAGGGCGGCCTGCAGACCGGCGCCGGCCGCCTTCAGCATGGCCAGGGCGCACACCACGGTCTTGCCTGAACCCACGTCCCCCTGGAGAAGGCGGTTCATCGGATAGGGCGACTGCAGGTCCCTGCTGATTTCCCCCCAGGCCCTGGATTGGCCCGGCGTAAGCCTGAAAGGAAGCCGATCGAGAAAAATTTTTTCCAGAAGGCTGTTTTCCGGGTAGGCGTGGGCCTTGGGCCTGGCCCGGACCTTTTTTCTGATCAGGGAAATCACTGTCTGGTGGATCAGGAATTCTTCGAAGATAAAGCGCCTCCTGGCCATCTTCAATTCCGGAAAGGAGTCCGGGCAGTGCACGGCGCGCAAGGCCGGCCCTATTTCCGGCAGCACGTACCTGGACAGCATGTCCCCGGGAATAAACTCCTCCAACCTCTCCCCCCACCGGTCCAGGGCGCTTTTGACCAGGGACCTGACCAGGCGCTGGCTGATCCCTTCGGTAAGCGGGTAAATGGGCACAATGCGGCCGGCGCTGACCGGTTCGTCCGGGTCCCCCGCCTCGTAGTCGCTGACCTGGACCTGGACCTCGCCGCCGTATCGCCTCACTCTCCCGGTGACCAGAACCGGGGTTCCCACCGGAAGCTGCCGCCTGATAAAGGGCTGGTTGTACCACACCGCCACCGTCCGCCCGGCCCCGTCATCGATAAACAACCTGGTAACGGTCAGCCCCCGGCGGGGCCGCTTTTCCTCTCCCCCCACCACCACGCCCCTTACCGTGGCCCTTTCCCCGCTGCCGCAGGCGGCGGCCGGCCTGGTCCGGCTGCGGTCGTGGTAGTCTCTGGGAAAATAATAAAGGAGTTCCCCCACTGTGCTGATCCCCATTCTCTTCAGCAGAAGAACCCTCTTTGGACCGATGTTTTTCAAACCCTGTATGTCCCTGTCCCAGACTCCGCCTTCCTGCACACGAGCAACCCCCGAATTAGCGGAAACCGTGGTTAAAACAAAACCCGGAAAACCAATTTATGATTGCCTGGTCCCTAAATCCCACGGGATTATTTTTTCTTCTTTTTTAAAATGAACTGAATGCCCTGGTCCGGATCGCTCCAGAAGTCCACCAGTCGGAAGCCCTGGCCGATCAGCTCACGGCACCGTCCGATGGCCTCTTCCAGGTGGTTCAGAAAAATTTCCCCGGTTTTGTCGCCCAGGTCGGGGCTGTTGTCCAAAACAACCTTCTCCTCGATGTAATCACCGGAGTCAACGGGCTTTTCCACCTTGATTTCAGACATTATATCTCCCCCATTTTATATAATGCTTAATTATATAGGTCCAAAGCATTGCCTGTCAAGAAACGGAAAACGGCCCCCATCGCCGCTGACCGTAAAAAATGCCCGCTTGCGCCCCTGAATATTTTTTGGTAAAATTACAGTTGTGGTTTTTAAAGGAGGTGTTGTCATTGGCAAGGAGATGCGCCATTTGCGGAAAAGGGGCGCAGGTCGGAATGCAGGTCAGCCACTCGCACATCCGCACTAAAAGAACCTGGTCGCCCAATCTGCAAAGAGTCAAAGCGCTGGTGGAAGGGACACCCCGGAGAATACTGGTCTGCACCCGCTGCCTCAGGAGCGGGAGGGTTAAAAGGGCGATATAAGCAAACCAGCCATAAAAACGGCTTTACGGCCGTTTTTTTATGGCCTCGCAAGCCTCAGGACGGTCCGTTTCCCGTTCAGGCTGACCACCTTCACCTCCCGGCGGGTTACCAGGGCGCAGGTGGCCCCTGATTCCCCCTTGGGCAGGGAAGGGCTGCCGGGGTTCAGAAGGATTACGTTTTCCACCCGCTCCAGGAACGGCCGGTGGGTATGCCCGAAAATGAAAATGTCCGCCTTGTACCGGCGGGCAAGGTTTATCATTTCCTCCCGGCCGAGGTTCTCACCGTGGCAGGCCAGGATCCTCCCGGGACCCACCTGGGCGAACAGGTACGGGCTCTGGACCGGCCAGTCCAAAACCAGTTGATCAACGTCGGAGTCGCAGTTGCCCCGGGCGAAAAGGATGGGCTTGGCGAACCCGTTAAGCATTTCCGCCAGGCGCCCGGGGTCGTAACCTGAAACAACGGGGTTCCGGGGGCCGTGGTAAAGTATGTCGCCGGCGTGAACAACCATGTCCGCTTCCATGAGAGCACCCCCGGCCATGGCGGCCCAGCAGGCGGCGTCCCCGTGGGTGTCGCTGACCACCGCCACTCTGTCGGGTATGGTTTTTTCCATGTCTTCACCCCACAATGCCGATGTCTATATTCTCCGGCACAGGTCCGGGCCCCGGCCTGCGGCCGCCCCGGGCCCGGCAATCCTGATCGCCTGGCCGGATTTCAAAGAACCTTTGGCCGCCCTATCCCGGGCAAAAAAGTAGATGTAAAAATTGGGATGGATGCTCCTGCCCTCTCTCAGGGCAAACCCGAACCCGGCGAACTTTTCGGTCAGGTTTACGGCGGCGTACCTTTCATATTTATCCTTTTCAATCAGCCTGATCAACCTGCCCGTTAGTCCGTACAGCACGCGGGAATAGTCGATAATGACCACTTCCCCGGCGACCCGGCAGCACTCCCGGATTACCTCGTCGGACAGTGTTTCGTGTAAAAACATGATCATGAAGGCGGTATCGAACCGGCCGTCGGGAAATTCCGTCCGGGCGGCGTCCATCCGGTAAAATTCAAGGTGTGGGTAATTCTTTCGGGCGGTGTCAATCTTTTTTTGGTCGGTGTCAATACCCACCACTTCGCCGGCGATGGAGGCCAGGTGAACGGTGTGGATTCCGGTGCCGCATCCCAGGTCGATAACCCTGTCCCTTCGGGGATGCCCGGCTATTTCCCGCCTTATTTTTTTTACGATTCCAAGCCTGTTGTAAAAAGCCGCCGGTAGCATGTTCATTTATTGTACCCCATTCGTCTTGAATTTCCTCCACCACCCGGATTGAACCTATCTTTTGGGGAAGTGAAGATAAAATGAAAGATGCCGTGGCCATACTGATCGAATGGGAAGGAAGGTACCTGTTCGTGCAGAGGCCTCCAGGAGACCTGTTTGAAGGATACTGGAGCCCCCCGACCGGAAAGGTGGAGCCCGGGGAGAGCCAGCGCCAGGCGGTGGCGCGGGAGGCCATGGAGGAACTGGGCCTGCCCGTGATACCGGAAAAAAAAGTCTGGGAGAGCGTCACCACCCACAGAAACTTTGTCCTGCACTGGTGGACGGCAAAGCCCCTTTCACGTGAAATAAGGATTAATGAAAACGAGGTCAGCGGCTACGCCTGGATTTATCCCTCGGAAATCAGATCCCTGGGCAAGGTCTTCGACAGCCACGCGCACTTCTTTGAAAACCTGAAAAAGTATCTGCCTTGAAACTACCTCATTCTGAAGGCCTTATTCTGTCGGAATCCAGAATTCAGAATCCAGAATGAGAAAAGCCCGGAACCGGGGTGAGCGGTTAACCATGTCTAGAGCTTGTTGACGATCCGGTCCACCGCCCGCAAGGTGTTTTCCCTGCTGCCGAAGGCGGTAAGCCTCAGGTAGCCCTCACCGCTGGCCCCGAAGCCCGCACCCGGAGTCCCGATAACGTGGGCCTCTTTCATCATCCTGTCGAAGAATTCCCAGGACCCCGTGTTGCCCGGGGTTTTCAGCCAGATATAGGGTGCGTTTACCCCGCCAAAAACCTTGTAGCCGGCCTTCTCCAGCCCTTCCCGGATTATCCTGGCATTCTCCATGTAATAATCAATCAGTTCCCTGACCTGCTTCCTGCCCTCCTCGGAGTACACCGCCGCCGCGGCGGCCTGGACCGGGTAGGAAACCCCGTTGAATTTGGTGGTCTGCCTTCTCAGCCAGAGGTCGTTCAGCGGGTGGGCCTTTCCGGACGAGTCGTAGGCTTTGACTTCCCTGGGCACCACCGTGTAGGCGCACCTGGTCCCGGTAAAGCCCGCGGTCTTTGAAAAGCTCCTGAACTCCACGGCCACTTCCCGGGCTCCCTCCACCTCGTATATGCTGTGCGGGATATTCTCTTCACGGATGTATGACTCGTAGGCTGCGTCGAAAAGTATTACCGCCCTGTTCTCCCTGGCATAATCCACCCATTTTTTCAGATCTTCCCCGGAAAGCGTCATTCCGGTGGGGTTGTTCGGAAAGCACAGGTATATCAGGTCAACCCTGGTCCCCGGCAGATCCGGCTTCATCCCGTTCTCCTCGGTGCAGGGCAGGTACACGATCCTTTCAAACCGGCCCCCGGCAAATTCCCCGGAACGGCCCGCCATGACGTTGCTGTCCACGTAAACCGGGTATACCGGGTCGGTAACCGCCACGATGTTGTCCAGCCCGAAGATCTCCTGGAAGTTGGCCGTGTCGCACTTTGATCCGTCGCTGATAAAAACTTCGTCGGAGGACAGTTCCACCCCCCTGGGGCGGAAATCGTGGTCGATAATCTTTTCAATCAGAAAGTCATAACCCTGCTCGGGGCCGTAACCGCGAAAAGTCTCCTCCCGGCCCATCTCCCCGGCGGCCTTCTGCATGGCCTCAACCGCCGCGGGAGGCAGCGGCCTGGTCACATCCCCTATCCCCAGCCTGATGATGTCGGCGTCCGGGTTGTTTTTCTTAAATTCGTTCACCCTCCGGGCTATTTCGGAAAAAAGATAACTTCCCCGCAGCCTCAGGTAGTTTTCATTGACAAGCGCCACTAATTTCCCTCTCCTTCCGGACACGGTAATATTTTGACCAGCCTGGGGGCGGCCGTTATTCCGGGTATCCGCCCCCGCTTGGCAACAGGCTTCCCGCAGACCTCCTTGATATCCATGGTCATGTCTATGGCCGGCGCCCCGGAAATGTAGCTCCCCACCCCGAAGGCGTCCGCCCCGGCGGCGGCCAGGTCCGGGATGCGTTCCGGCGTTACTCCGCCGCTTACCAGGATCTTGACGTGGCTGTGCCCCGCCTGGTCAAGCCTGGCCCTTAACTCCCTGACCAGCCCCGGCGTTACCCCTCCGCGCTCACTGGCGGTATCCAGGCGGACGGAGGACAGGTCCCTGCCCAGCGCCGCGGCCACCCGCAGCGACTCCTCGGCCTCGTCCTTGAAGGTATCCACCAGCACCACCACCGGGGTTCCCTCCGGCATCAGGCGCTTGTAGGCCCTGGCCACCTCCACGGTATCCCCCACGATCAGGAACACGGCATGGGGAACAGTGCCTGTCGGTTCCAGCCCGGCCAGTTTCGCCCCCAGAATGCAGCTGCACCCGTCTGCCCCCCCGATCAAGGCGGACCTCTCCATTACCGGCGCCACCGCCGGGTGAACGTGCCTGGCCCCGAAGCAGATTACCCTCTTGTCGCCGGCCGCCTCCTTCACCGTCCTGGCCGCGGTTGCCCAGCCGCTGGAACTGGCCAGAACGCCCAGGAGGGCGGTTTCGTATATGCTGAAGCTGTCGTAAGGCCCGGATATGCGCAAGACCACTTCCCTGGCCGCGAAGGGCCGCCCCTCCGGCAGGCCCCACACCTCCACCCCGGTCCCGGCCAGCATGTTTTTCACCTCGGCGGTCCCGGCCATGATGCCGGGCCGCCCGGCGAAAACCTCGGCCACCACCGGCGTGTCCGCCATTCCCAGGCCCCTCAGTATCTCCCTGGTCTTAATAAAATAAATATCGGTTGTCCAGCCTTCCCGTATCTCCCTGCCGTCAGCCGAAAAAAGCCTTTTATCCGCCGATACCCGGAGCTGTTCAACCTCTTTCAAATTCTGAATGGTCCTACCGTCAGGCACCCGCTTCCACCCCGCTTGCCTTCTGGCTGCTAGCTCCTGGCACCTAGCCTGCTGGCTGCTAGCCGCCAGTCGCTCCCTAATCCCCAATTCCTAATTCCCGATTCCCAATTCCTTTTTAAGCCATGCCCTTAATCAAATTGGCCATCTCGATAGCCGTCACGGCGGCGTCCCATCCCTTGTTGCCGGCCTTGGTGCCCGCTCTCTCGATGGCCTGCTCGATGGTATCGGCCGTGACCACTCCAAAGATGGCCGGAACTCCGGAATCCAGCCCGACTTTGGCCACTCCCTTGGCAACCTCCGCCGCCACGTACTCAAAGTGCGGCGTAGCCCCCCTGATAACCGCGCCAAGGCAGATCACCGCGTCGTAGCGCTGCAGGGCGGCCATCCGGCGGGCCGCCAGGGGAATTTCAAAGGCCCCGGGCACCCAGGCAATCTCCACGTCCTGTTCTTCAACGCCATGGCGCTTCAGGGCATCCAGCGCCCCCGTCAGCAGCTTGTTGGTAATGAATTCGTTAAAGCGTCCCACCACCAGTCCGAAGCGAAGTCCCTGCCCCACCAGGTGGCCTTCAAAAACTTTCGCCATTGCCTGCATCTCCTCCTATCTTTCTCCTATGTTCAACAGGTGCCCCAGCTTGCGCTTCTTGGTGGTCAGGTAAAACCGGTTGTTTTTCCCCGGGCGTATTTCAACCGGCACCCTGTCCACAACCTTCAGCCCGTGCCCCTCCAGCCCGGCAATCTTCCGGGGGTTATTGGTGATCAGGCGGATTTTTGAAAGCCCCAGGTCCACCAGGATCTGGGCGCCTATTCCGTAGTCCCGCAGGTCGGCCGGGAAACCAAGCGCCTCGTTGGCCTCCACGGTATCCTTGCCCATGTCCTGCAGCTTGTAGGCCCTGATCTTGTTCAGAAGGCCGATGCCCCTTCCCTCCTGGCGCATGTAAAGGAGCACCCCCGTCCCCTCCCGGTCGATCATCTGCATGGCCGCCGCCAGCTGGTCGCCGCAGTCGCAGCGCTCGGACCCGAACACGTCTCCGGTCAGGCACTCCGAGTGCACCCTGACCAGGGGGGCCTCCACCTTGTTCAGGTCTCCCCGCACCAGGGCAATGTGGCCCTTGCCGTCCAGCAGGCTTTCATAGGCCACGGCGGTAAACTCACCGTATTTTGTGGGCAGCCTGGCCGAATCCACCCTCCTGACCAGCTTTTCTGTCCTGCGGCGGTACTGGATCAGATCCGCGATGGTGGCGATCTTGAGCTTGTGCCTGCGGCAGAATTCCATGAGTTCCGGCACCCTGGCCATGGTGCCGTCATCCTTCATAATCTCGCAGATTACTCCCGCCGGGTACATCCCGGCCAGCTTGGCCAGGTCCACGGCGGCCTCCGTATGGCCTGCCCGGCGCAGCACGCCCCCCTCCTTGGCCCGCAGGGGAAAAATGTGTCCCGGGCGGCGGAGGTCTTCGGGCCTGGTGGCCGGGTCCAGGACGGCCTTTACGGTGGCGGCCCTTTCATGGGCGGATATGCCGGTGGTGGTATCCTTATGGTCCACCGAAATGGTAAAGGCGGTCCCGTGAGGGTCGGTGTTGTTGGTAACCATGGCCGGCAGGTCAAGCTGGTCCAGCCTCTCGCCGGTGATGGGCAGGCAGACCAGGCCCCGGCCGTGGGTAACCATGAAGTTTATGGCTTCCGGGGTGACCTTTTCGGCGGCCATGATCAGGTCCCCCTCGTTCTCCCTGTCCTCGTCGTCCACCATCACCACCATTTTCCCCAGGCGGATGTCTTCCAGGACTTCCTCAATGGTATTGAAACTGAATTTCATCTTCCCCACCCTCTCTCAAGCCGTCAGGTTTATTTTTCGAATGTTGGTTTCCGGCGGTTTCTAATCAAGGAAGCCTTTTTCCAGCAACAGTTCCATGGTTATACCCGGCCCTGTTTTCTCCCGCTCTCCCGGCTCCCTGGCGGCAAGCAGCCGTTCAATGTATTTGCCCACCAGGTCCCCTTCCAGGTTCACCGTGTCGCCTGTTTTTTTAAAACCCAGGGTGGTCATGCGGGCCGTGTGGGGAATCAGAGACACCTGAAATGAGTCGCCGCTGAAATCCACCACTGTCAGGCTTGTTCCGTCAACGGCCACCGATCCCTTTTTGATTATATAGCGCATCACCGCGGGCGGCGCCTTTATGGTCATCAAAGTTGCGATGTCGTGCTTTTCCAGCCTGATGACGGTGCCCACGCCGTCGATGTGGCCGGTGACCAGGTGTCCCCCCAACCGGTCTCCCAGCCTCAGGGCCCGCTCCAGGTTGACCCTGTCTCCGGGCTTAAGCCCGGAAAGATTTGTTTTGGCCAGGGTTTCAGCCATCACGTCGGCTTCAAAATAAGTCCGCTGACAGTTCACCGCCGTCAGGCACACGCCGTTGACGGCTATGCTGTCCCCCGTCTTAATGTCTTCCAGTATTTTTCCGGCTTCAATGATCAGGCGGGCCGAATCCGGCCCCCGGACCGTTCCCCGGATTTCCCCCAGTTCCTCCACCAGGCCGGTAAACATAGTCTAACCTCGCTGTTTAGAAATGTATCCTTCGATAAATATATCATTTCCCATCCTGGATGAGCTGACCCGTTCAAGGCAGACGGCCTCCGAGAGCCTTTCCGCGCCCCGCCCCTCCACCGGCCCCGGGGCTTCCCGGCCGCCGATCAGCTTCGGGGCGATAAACCAGGCCACCTTGTCCACCACTCCGGAAGCCAAAGCCGAGGCATGGACCTGCCCGCCGCCCTCCACCAGGACGCTGGTTATTTCCCTGCCGGCCAGGGCCCGCATCAAGGCCCCCATGTCCACCCGGCTCCCTTCAGCCTCGGCCGGCACCGAAAGCACCTGGGCCCCGGCCTCGATCAAACGCGACACCCTCTCCCGGGGCGCCCTTTCGGTAACCACTATTATGGCGGGCGCCGCTGAATCCCTGTTGATCACCCTGGATCCCGGCGGAGTCCTGGCCATACTGTCCAGCACCAGCCGGACGGGGTCCCGGCCCCCTCCGGGAAGCCGGGTGGTCAGCGAGGGATCGTCGGCCAGCACCGTGTTTACCCCCACCATGACGGCGTCGTACCTGTCCCGGAGCCTGTGGCCGTGCTCCCGGGCCTCGGGCCCGGTGATCCACTTCGAGTCCCCCGCACGGGTGGCGATTTTGCCGTCCAGGCTCATGGCCGCCTTCATCACCACAAAAGGCAGCCCGGTGGTGATATACTTTATAAACACCTCATTTAGCCTTCCGGCTTCCTCTTCCAGGACCCCGCAATCCACCTCCAGGCCGGCGTCCCTCAACCTGGCCAGCCCTCTCCCGGCCACCAGGGGGTTGGGATCGGCCATGGCCGCCACCACCCTTTTCACCCCGGCGTCAATCACGGCCTCGGTGCAGGGGCCGGTCCTGCCGTAATGGCAGCACGGCTCCAGCGTGACGTAGAGGGTGGATCCCCTGGCCCTCTCCCCGGCATCCCGAAGCGCCTCCACCTCGGCGTGGGGGGCGCCGGCCCTGGCGTGGAAACCCCTGCCCACAACCTCGCCGTCCCGGACCACCACCGCCCCCACCATGGGGTTGGGGCTGGTCCGGCCCATTGCCGCAGCCGCAAGTTCCAGCGCCATTTTCATGTAGTCGGTGTCTTTCAAAGTGCACCACCCGTTTTAGTCTCCAAAAATAAGAAAACCCCGTAACAGTTCCCCGGGGAATGGCACGACGACCTAAACCGCGACCCAGCGGCGCGGACAATCCGTTCAAACCTTCTCCCATCCAGACTTTAAGAGCCACGACCTAAAACGGGCTCTGCAACTGTCGGCCCCGGCCTCTCACCGGGTCAACCCTTGCGGGCTCGCGGGCTCGGCCCGGAACACCGGGCCATACCGCCGGTAGGGAATTACACCCATCCCCGAAGGCATTTTTTTATTTGTATAGGCTGATTAACATTATAGGCCGATTATCCGGGAGTGTCAAACATAAGTTTTTACTGCATAAATTTCACCCTTTTGAACACAAGAATGACACTTTTGCATCTAAGCATTTACTTAATAATCAATTGGCAATATAATTATATTTTAGAAAATTCATAATTTGTTCAGGGGAGGATGATGCCGCCGATGGCTGATGAAAAAATGGGAACAGGACTGATCCCGCCGCACGTTAAAAGGTTCATAGACTGGGCCGGGGAAGACCCGGAAAGCTTTTGGGAAGACGCTGCCATAAAGGCGTCCCACGATATTCACTGGTTCAAGAAATGGGACAAGGTCTTCACCTGGGATTATCCAAACTTCCAGTGGTACACCGGCGGACTGACCAACATCTGCTACAACTGCGTCGACTACAACATAAAAAGGGGCAGGGCCGGGAGGGCGGCCATCGTGGCCGAATCCGGCGAAACCGGAGAGACCAGGACCATTACCTATGCCCACCTGCTGGACCTGGTGAAGCAGTATGCCGCCGCCCTCCGGGGGATGGGCGTGAAAAGGGGAGACCGGGTGGCCATTTACATGCCCACGGGTATCGAGTCGGTCACCGCCATGCTGGCCTGCGCCCGCATCGGCGCCGTCCACGTGGTCATATTCGCCGGTTTTTCCTCCAACGCGGTGGCCGACCGGCTGAAGATCTCCGGCACCCGCTTCGTCCTGACCCAGGACGAGGGATCCAGGCGGGGCAAGCCCGTTGACCTGAAGCAAATAGTGGATGAAGGCCTGGCCATGTGCCCCGGGGACCAGATCATCAAGGTGGCGGTGCTGAGAAAGAATTTGGACCGGGTGCCCCCCATGAAGGAAGGCAGGGATATTTTCTGGGACGAGTTTCTGGCCGGAGGGCGGGGCATGAGTACGGACTACGAGCTCATGGAGTCCAACGAACCGCTTTTCCTGCTGCCCACCTCCGGGACCACGGCCAAGCCCAAGGTGACCGTGCAGAAACACGGCGGTTACCAGATGTACGTGTATTGCATGGGCAAGTGGATATACGGACTTAAGGAGAATGACGTCTGGTTCTGCACCTCGGACATAGGCTGGATTGTGGGTCACAGCTTCAACGTTTACGGGCCGCTGCTGACGGGGTGCACCACGGTGCTGTATGAGGGGACGCCGGACTACCCGAGGAAGGACATGTGGTGGGAAATAGCTTCCCGCAACCGGGCCACCGGCCTGTGGCTCTCTCCCACCGGGGTCAGGGGTCTGATGCGGCTGGGCATTGAACAGGCCAGAAAACACGATCTTAGTTCGGTGGAAAGAATATTCTGCGCCGGCGAGGTGCTCAATCCCCCGGCCTGGAAATGGCTGCAGGAAGAAGTTTTTGAAAACAGGATCCCGGTCATGGACCACATGTGGCAGACCGAAACATCCGGCCCGATATTCGCCAACCCTTACGGGCTGGGCATAATCCCCATCAAGCCGGGTTCGGCGCACATACCGGTGCCGGGCGTGGTGGCCGCGGTGGTGGACGAAAAGGACGGCAAGCCGCTGCCCCCCGGGCAAAAGGGAGTGGTGGTGATCCGGAGGCCCTTCCCCGGGCTTGTGTCTGCCCTGTGGGGCGATCCCGAGGGATACCTGTACAATTACT
Source organism: Peptococcaceae bacterium (assembly GCA_023512435.1). Classification (GTDB taxonomy): domain Bacteria; phylum Bacillota; class Desulfotomaculia; order Desulfotomaculales; family Desulfocucumaceae; genus JAILZP01. The sequence continues at coordinate 59,099 of JAILZP010000019.1, forward strand.
GGGAAAGAATGCCCTCCACCAAGGGCGCCTACTACTGCGGCGACGCCGCCTCCATGGATGAAGACGGCTACATATGGTTCGCCGGGCGGTCCGACGAGGTAATCAAGATCGCCGCCCACCGCATAGGCACCGTGGAGGTGGAAAGCGCGCTGATTTCGCACCCGGCGGTGGTGGAGGCAGGGGTGTCGGGAGTGCCCGACGAACTGCGGGGCGAGGTGGCCTGCGCCTTCGTGGTCCTGAAGCAGGGCTACGAACCCTCCGATGATCTCAAGAAGGAACTCATTGAACACGTCCGGAAAACCATGGGGGCCATAGTGGTGATGAGGGACATCCAGTTCG
>JAILZP010000020.1 GCA_023512435.1 Peptococcaceae bacterium
ACATTGCCGCCAGTTGTAGAAAACGGCGGTTTTTTCATGCCTTTGGAGTCCCAGGCAGATAATTCTTTGGAGGGCTCCGGCATATCATATATATAATCAACATCCCTTGCAATACGGGGGAATCCATATCCGGCCAAAAATCCCAAGGAAAGGAGTGACTGTCGTGGATTTCTGGAAGAGACTTGAAGAACACCGCGCCATAGAAAAGAGACTGGCTTGGGAAGGAAGTTTCAGCGACTACCTGGAAATTGTCAGGAAATCCCCCCATGTTTGCCAACTGGCCCATTCCCGCATGTATGAAATGATCAGGTCCGCCGGAGTTGAGGAGGTTAACGGACAGAAGCGATACAATTTTTTCTCTTCCGAGATATTTGGCATAGATAGTACCCTGGAAAAGCTGGTGGAGGAGTATTTCCACCCGGCCGCCCGCAGGCTGGACGTGCGCAAGAGAATACTCCTGCTGATGGGTCCGGTGAGCGGGGGCAAGTCTACCCTGGTGGCCATGCTGAAAAAGGGGCTGGAGAAATTCAGCCGCACGGACCCGGGGGCTGTCTATGGAATAAAGGGCTGTCCCATGCACGAGGAACCTCTTCACCTTATCCCGAAAGAACTGAGGCCCGAGTTTGAAAAGGAGTACGGGGTCTATATCGAAGGGGAGCTCTGTCCGTCGTGCCGGGTGATGGTGGAACAGGAGTACGGCGGAAAAATAGAAAACGTGTTGGTGGAAAGGGTCTTTTTCTCCGAGGAGAACCGGGTCGGAATAGGCACCTTCACCCCGTCGGACCCCAAGTCCCAGGACATAGCCGATTTGACAGGGAGTGTTGACTTTTCCACCATCGCGGAGTACGGGTCGGAATCGGATCCAAGGGCCTACCGCTTCGACGGTGAGCTGAACATCGCCAACCGGGGGATTATGGAGTTTCAGGAGACGTTTAAATCCAAACCACTGTTCAGGTTAACAGACACCGGGTAAGCCCTGGCCCCGGAGAATTTACACGGTCCCCTTTTCCTGGGCTGAAGCCGTGTTTTGGCTTTGCTCCTCCCGGCTGTACTCCTCCCTGTAAGTAATCACCCTCCTGGGGTAGGGAATCTCTATGCCTTCCCGGTCCAGGGCGTTTTTGAACCTTCTCAGCAGTTCCCTCTCCACCGCCCACTGCTCGCCGGGGACGGTCATGGCCACGGCGCGGATCTTCACCGCGAAGTCCTCCAGGGCCACCACCCCCTGGACCACCGGCACCTCCACGATGGCCGGGATCTCCCGGTGGGCCGCCTCGCACTCCCTTCTCAGCACCTCAATGGCCCGGTCGATATCCTCCTCGTAGGCGATGCCCACCACGGCCAGGGCCATCATGCGGCCCCGGTTGTAGTTGGTGACCTTGCTGATCTCCCCGTTGGGAATGATCTGCAGCTGCCCGGTCCACCTGCGTATCTTGCAGGTCCTGAGGCCGATTTCCTCCACCACGCCCACCACTCCGGCGGCCTCCACGTAGTCTCCCACGGCGAACTGGTCCTCAAAGATGATGAAAAATCCGCTGATTACATCCCTGACCAGGTTCTGGGCACCGAACCCGACGGCCAGCCCCAGGATGCCGGCGCTGGCCAGGATGGCGCTGGTGTTCACGTTGAAAATCTGTAAAACCATCAGTCCGGCCAGGAAGAAAATCAGGTAGGTAACCCCGTTCTTCAGAAGCGACTCCAGGGTTTGGGCCCTCCGGTCCTCAATCAATCCTTTTTGCAGTTCTTTCCGGGCGAAAGTCTGGGTTATGGCTGTGCGGCCGAACCTTGCGGCCAGCCGGGCGGCCACCACCACGCCGATCACCTTCAGGGCAATCAGGCCCATGTTCTTGAGGTCGGCGGCGGACACCACCTCTACCCGGAAGATCTCCAGGATGACCACCGCCGCGGTGAATACGGCGCCGTAGAGGAATACCGTCCTCACCAGCATCCCCAGGGAAATCAATAAACTTCCCGCCATGGGCCCTGCTTCCGCGCTTTTTTGACGCTCCCTTTCAATGGCCCGGTTCAGGATGGCGTTGACTGTCTTGACCGCCACAAAGGCCGCCGCCAGCACCAGGAGAGACCACAGCAGCCTGACCGCCAGTTCGTCGAGGCTCGTGGGCAACATTTCTGTTATCTTTTGACTGATTATTTCCGACACCGTCCCATTTATAAATTAAGCCTCTATTATTATATTAATTCCGGCAAAAGAAAAAAAGGCGGGTCTGTCCCGCCCGTGTGCTTATTGCAGTTTATTCACATGACTATTTTTTGGGACAGCATCACCTTGTACAAAAGGGCCGCGGCCTCGGCCCGGGTAAGCTTGCCCTGGGGTCTGAAGGTCCCGTCTTCGTACCCCTTCATCAGGCCTTCGTTGACTGCCGCCGCCACATAGGGCTTAAGGCTTTCGGAGATGTTATCGCTGTCCGAGAAATTGTCGAGCACCGACAGGTCCGTGGCCGGCTCAAGGTCAAGGGCCTTGATTATGGCTGCCGCCATGTCCTCGCGGACCGCCGGGAGGTCCGGCCGGAAGAGTACGGTACCGGCTTGGGTTTCAAAACCGGTGAGGTAATCCTTGGCTGCTTCCACGTATTTGTAGCTCCAGTCCTGGGGACCCACGTCGGCGAAGGTCTGGGCGGTGGGTTCAGGCAGTTGCAGGCCCAGGGCCTTGACCAGCATGGTGGCGAATTGAGCCCTGGTCACCAGGGCGCCCGGTTGGAACTTTTTATCGCCCATTCCCATGATTACCCTGTGCCTGGCCATTTCACGGATGGCCTTGGAGGCCCAGTGCCCGGGAGTGATATCGGAAAATTCGTCATTCGAATCATAGACGTTTTCGTTGACCGATTCGTCATCATAGACCTCATCGCTGACCGATCTGGCAAGCACCCGCACCGCACTGACTTCCATTACACTGCGGTGGGTGAACCTTTCAGCCAAAAGCTTGCCGCGAACCCGGACCCGGCAGTTCAAATTTTCGCTGAGTTTTTCAGCTATCCCCGGACCGGCCGGAACCAGGAGGATCAAGTTTTCCCCTTGAACGATCTTGAAGTCGTACCCGTCTACTCCCGCATTTTTAAGCAGGCCGACCTTGGTGGCGACCTTCCCCCACTTGACGTCCGTCTGTTCATCCGTTACCGTGGTCGCTGCCTGTTCGCTTGTTACCGTGGCTCCCGGCTTTTTGCCCGTTTCCTGGGCCGCAAAAGCGCCGCCGGTCAGGGCCATTAACAGGACGGCAACCATGATCAGCGACAGCATGAATTTCTTTTTCATCTATCACACCTCCGACATTTTCAATTCCGGGTATGGTTTTTCTGCTATCCTCACAATAACTGGTTGTTCAGCCTCTCCAGGTCTGACAGTATCCCGGACAGGGTATCTATCCTTTTCTGCTGGATATCGATGATGTCGTCCAGCGCTCTCAGGAAAGCTTCCGGCCGGCGGTGATACCTGGCGGACTTGAGTTCGCTGTTTTTTACCTGGACGGTTTCCCGGGTGGATTGCAGCACCCGGTTAGCAACCTTGATGCTGTCCAGCGTTTGCTTGATGGAACTGATCTTGCCGGCGTCCAGGGTATGGAGTTGTTTTCGAAGCGTGTTCAACCGGGACTTGGTTTGCCTGATCCGGCTGTTTAACTGCTGTTGCAGTTCCTTGATCTGCGCCCGTTGATTGCTGATTGCTTTCTGTCTCTCTTTGGCTTGTGCGGCGAACTCCATATTCTGGTCTTTTCCGTGGTCTGAAAACTGGCTGTACCGGTCCTTTTCCCGGAGCGGCGCCGGCCTTAAATCCGTATTCTGGGCAAAGGCGGCGCTTCCAACAATCAACAAGGCTGCTGACATTACGACCAGGATCGCTTTTTTCATTCCGCCCACCCCCTTAATACTCCAGTTCCGTGTCATCCAGGTCATCAAGCCGGTCCAGGGTGTCCATCAATTCGGTCAGCTGCTTGTCTAATTCATCCAGCATGGCGCCGGCTTCCTGGTTTGACACCGGGTTGTCCGTCTTGATGACAAGTTCGGGGGTGTCGCCGGGCGCGATCTTCGAGGTTGGTTTCGGGTTTTCCTTGGTTCGTTGGTTTTCCGTAGCTTCCACCCCGGGTTTTTTCTCCCTGTCATTGTCCCCTGCGGCTTTCCGGTCCGAGGAGCCCTTGCCGCAACCGGCCGCCGCCAGCAGGATGACCAGAGATAATGTCACCAGCACCTTTCTGATCATTGGACTCACCTCTGACGCTTGCTTGTGGTCTTACATGGCGTTTATCACCCCTTCCTTAAAGGGGATTCTAAACGCCGCTTGTAAACAGAGTTTATTTGAAATGTAAACAAATTGTAAATTTCGCTATCCGGAGGGCAGGGAAAAGGTGATTTCGGTGCCCCGGCCCACTTCGCTGCGCGCCGATATGGCACCCCCGTGAAGTTCCACCAGTTCCCTGGCGATGGAAAGCCCCAGCCCGGTGCCGGCCGCCTGCCGGCTCCTGGATTCTTCCACCCGGTGAAACTTTTCGAAAATCAGTTCAAGCTGGTCTTCGGGGATGCCCGGCCCGTCGTCCTGTACCGTAACCGTGCACTTTCCGTTTTCAGCGCCCGCCCGTACCCGCACCCGGCCGCCGTCGCCGGTATAGTTGACGGCGTTGTGCAGGAGGTTCAGGATAATCTGCTTGAGCCTGTCCCTGTCGGCTAAGGCCGTGATGCCTTCCCCGGCCGCTTCGGCGGACAGGGCGATTCGCTTTTGTCGGGCCAGCAGGCTGACTTCCTCGATGATTTCGCCGATCAGTTCCCCGACGTCCACCATTTCCTTATTCAGCTTCAGGCTGCCCGACTGGATCCTGGCCAGTTGCAGGAGGTCGTCCACCAGCCTGCTCAGCCTGCCGGTTTCTTCATAGGCCCTGCGCAGGTATTTTTCCCGGTCTGCCGGCCCGATCACCCCCTCCAGGATGCCCTGGATAAAGCCCCGGACGGAGGTCAGGGGGGTGCGCAGTTCGTGGGAAACGTTGGCGATCAGGTTTTTGCGCATCTCTTCCACCTGCTTCAGCCGGTTTTTCATATAGTTGAAGGTTCCGGCCAGCTGCGCTATTTCATCCTTTCCCGAAGGAACCACATCCTCCGTGAATTCTCCCTCCGCGATGGCTGCGGCGGATTTCTGAATGTCCTCTATGGGCCTTGAAATGCGGCGGGAGGTGATAAAAACAACCGCCGCCGCCAGTACCAGTGAAGCCGCGGCGGTGCCCCAGATGATTTTGTATACCTCGAACAGGGCCTTGTTTATTTGGTCCAGCGGCGAGAAAAGCAGGACCACCCCGCATACTGTGCCGTTGATGTATACGGGCATCCCCACGAAGACCACGTAGGTGTTAAGCTGGCTGGAGAACTGCCTTTTCCGGGTCACTGTCCCGCCTTCCAGGATGGGCCTGATGTCCTCCGCAATCCCGGTTTCACCCAGGATCTCCTGCACCTGGTCGCCGTGGGATTTCAGTTCGGACAGCTTCTTGGAAACATGCAGCCGTATCCGGCTGTCCGTCACCTGGCCCAGGGAGTTTAGGGCCAGGGTCAGATCGTCCTGATCGATTTTTTTCTGAACATATTCCTGGACCAGTTCCTCCGCCCGGCGGCCCGCTGCAAAAAGCTGTTGCTGCTTCTGGTGAAAAAGGTAAAGGTTTAAAAAATAAGTTATCAGCGCGGCCAGCAGTGTGATCGCCAGGAGGATGATCACGGCGTAAGTGAATAACAGCCTCTGAAAAATGCTCCTGAACATCACTTTACCTCGAATTTGTAGCCCACGCCGTGAACCGTCCTGATTTCCCATCCGGCGCCGGGTTGAAGCTTTTCCCGTATTTTTTTTACGTGCATGTCCACGGTGCGGGTTTCCCCGACATAGTCATATCCCCAGACTTTTTCCAGGATTTGCTCCCTGGTCAGGACCATGTTTTTATTCAGCATTAAATAGTGAAGCAGTTGAATCTCTTTGGGCGTAAGGGTCACCGGCCTCCCGCGGCAAACAACCTCGTACTTTTTTTTATCCAGGGATAGATCGCCGGCGACCAGCACATCCCTGCCGGCGGCGTCTCCCCCGGAGTCTTTTTTCCTGAGGCGGGCCCTGACCCGGGCGGCCACTTCCCGGGGGTCGAAGGGCTTGATCACGTAGTCGTCCGCCCCCATGTCCAGCCCCGATATCTTCTCCTCGCTGGTGTCCCGGGCGGTCAGCATGATTATGGGCACGTTGCTTTGCTGCCTGATCATCCGGCAGACCTCCCAGCCGTTGATGACGGGCAGCATGATATCCAGAATGACCAGGTCCGGGCTCTCCCGTTTGAAGGCATCCAGGCCCTGGCTGCCGTCGTGGGCGAAAACCAGGCTGTGGCCGTCTTGAGCCAGGTACAGCTGCAGCAGGTCGCATATGTTCCTGTCGTCATCAATCACCAGTATTTTATGGTTACCGCACATTTTCTGCACCTTTTGTCAAAATTATCATTAATTAGTATTCTACCGGCAATGCATGGTTCCTTCTCCGGCAAGAGCATAATTGCCCGCCTGCGGCACCGTTTCTGTGTGGTTCCCATTATCCGTGCCGATGGAGGGGATAAACCGGATTCAGCTGCTTTCCGGGAGGATGTTTGAGAAGCACCCCCAGGGCGGGGGAGTGGAAGTACTGGTGGACAAAAGCTATTTTAAGGCCAACCGGCTGTCCTTCAACGACACTGTAGATATGGTGGCCGAAGGCAGAAAGGTTTCCCTCACCGTGACGGGCACCGGGACCGGGCCGGAGTTCATCTACGCCATGAAGGACGCGTCCACCCTGTTGCCCGACCCGGAGACCTTCGGCTTGATTATGATGCCTTTAAACCAGGCCCAGCAGGTCTTAAACCTGCCCGGTCAGATAAACCAGGTGGTAATTAAACTTTCACCCGGGGCCGATGAGGAAAAAACGGCCGAACAGGTCAGGGCGCTGCTGGATCCTTACGGCAACCTTTCCAGTTACCCGCTCAAAAAGCAGCTCAGCCATGCCGTGCTGCAGGGAGAGCTGGACGGCCTCAGGGCTGTCTCCACCTTTATGCCGGTTATATTCCTGGGCATTGCCGCCGCTATCCAGATGGTCATGCTGGGCAGGATGATCGCCGGGCAGCGCCTGCAGATCGGCATCATGAAGGCCCTGGGCTACAACAGCAGGCAAATAATGACTTACTATACCGCCTATTCCCTGTCCTCATCCCTGCTGGGCGCGCTGTTGGGCACTATTATGGGAATAGGGCTGTCTTCGGCCATTTCAGGGATGTATGCCGATTTCTTCAACCTGCCCCGGGCTATAGGGGGGGTAAACACCGCCGCAGTGATTAACGGCCTTTTATTAAGCCTTTCGGTGGGAGCCGCGGCCGGGATTGCGGCCTCCAGGAAAGTGGTGTCGTTCAACCCCGCCGAATCCATGCGCCCGGCACTCGGTGGAAACCCTGAGCCGCCGCAATGTTCTTCTGGCGCCCCTGGAATCGGTGATCACCGGGGCTGGCGGCCAGAAGGAAGTCATGGCGGTGGTGAATAACCGCGTTGTCCGCCGCACTGTGATCACCGGCATCAGCGACGGGGAAAACGTCGAGATAACCGGGGGTCTGGAGGAAGGTGACATAATCGTCAGGGACGGCGGCCTGGGCCTGCCCGACAGGACAAGAGTGAGGCCGCAATAAAAATAAGCCGGGTTGTTGAACAGGTCAAAAAGCTGCCGGCAAGATCAAAAAAGGGCCGTGGAATTGTTCCCGGCCCTTCTTACCCTCTTTCTCAAAGGTCCAGTTTCATGCATATGCCGCACCGGCAAGAGCCGTCCAGGGCCGATTTGTGCAATAGGCGGGCGGGAATCAGGCCGCGGTCGATTTTGGCAAAACCCCACCGCTCCATGTATTTTTCCGCCGTGCCGGTGATCAGGTAGACCTGGGTGACCCCTGCTTTTCGGGCTGTTTCCAGCATGCGGTCCACCAGGGCGGCGGCAATGCCCGACCTGCGGCGGTCCGGACGGACGGCCAGGGACCTCAGCAGCGCCGATGTACCGTCCTGCTCCATGCCGATGACCCCCGCCACTCCTGAGTCATCGGCCACCAAAAATTTGTCCGGGTCTTCCCGCACCCCGGCGGACGGCAGTCCGCAAGAACTTAACAGGGTTTCAATGGATTGACAGTCTTCGCTCTCGGCCGGGCGAACCCGGAAGTCGATATCCGGCCTCAGCCGGCGGGCCGGCTTTCTGGCCCGGATGAAGGCGCTGACCACCGCCCCGCTCAACTCGCGGCGTTCGGATTCGGACAGATTGGGGAGCACCGACTCCGCCAGGGGATCGGTGAGGTCAAAGGTCCTGGTGATCTCAACCCCGATGCCGGTAAACCCGGCGGCGGCCAGTTTATCCCGGTATTCCTCTTCCGTCAGGGCGCCTGCTACGCAGCCCGCCCAGGCCATGAGGTCCTGCTGCACCTTCAGGGGAAGGGGCCGGGTCAGCACTATGTCCGACACGGCGAACCTGCCGCCGGGCTTCAATACCCGGTATGCCTCCCGCAGGACCCGGTCCTTGTCCGCCGAGAGGTTGATCACGCAGTTGGAGATGATCACGTCCACGGTATCACCGGGGAGGGGTATGTCTTCTATGTGCCCTTTCAAAAATTCCACGTTGCCCAGGCCGGCCCGGGCCGCGTTCGACCTGGCTTCAGCCAGCATCTCATCGGTCATGTCCAATCCGTACGCCTTTCCGTGCGGCCCCACACGCCGGGCCGAAAGGAGCACATCCAGGCCCGCCCCGCTGCCCAGGTCCAGGACCGTTTCCCCGGGGTGCAGTTCGGCCAGGGCGGTGGGGTTGCCGCAGCCGAAGGACGCCTCCACCACGTCCGGGGGCAGCCCCTCAACTTCCTCGGGGCGGTACAAATCCCTGGTGATGACACCGGCGGTCCTACCCAGGTTATCCCCGGAGCAGCAGCCGGCCGGCCCTTCCCCGCAGCAGCCGGACCTGACGGTGATGGCCCGGGCGTATTTCTTTCTGACCACCTCTCTGATGTCTTCGGCCATTGAAATCCTCCTCATATCAATTTTTTTTGATTTATCAGGGCTAAAAAAATGTTTTCGGTTGGCTGGACGGGATCCGGATCATCCTGGCCGCTAATCCCAATCCCTGGTTAAAGCAAAGTCATTTTTAAGCTGTTCGATGTACTGCCTCAGCGTCTTGGTGTTGATGAAATAGACCTTCCACCTGCCCCGGGGCTCCTCGGTCACCAGCCCGGCTTCGGTCAGTTCTTTCATGTGGTAGGAAACCCGGGACTGGATCATGCCCAGCACGGCCATCAGCTCGCAGTTGCACAATCCGGGCCGGCGGCCGCCTTCGCCGGGCAGGGGGCAGCACCCTTCACCGCTCCGGGCGAGCATCTGCATGATCTTGTAGCGGATGGGGTCGCCTAAAGCCCTGGCGATTTTAACATTATCAACCATGAGCTGATCATATCAAATTTTTTTGATGTTTGCAACCATAGTTTTTGACCAGGCTGAATGGGCCGCCCTTCAGCCCCTCTGTTCCGGCAATCAAAGAAGGCAAGGTTTAACACAGCCCCAGGGCGCGGGCGGCCTGGGCCACGGTGAAACATACCAGGCAGGCCGCGGCCAGGGGAATAAGTGCGGCCGTTAGTGTCCATTTCAGGCTCTTTGTTTCCTGCCTGATGGTAAGCAGGGTTGTGGCGCAGGGAAAGTGCAGCAGGGAGAAAAGCATGGTGCACAGGGCGGTGATCCAGGTCCAGCCGTGATCTTCAACCAGCAGGACTCTAAGGGCCTCCAGGCTGTCCAGCGACGCCATCGAACCCGTGCTGAGGTAGCTCATGATCAGTATCGGCAGGACAATTTCATTGGCCGGGAGCCCCAGGATGAAGGCGGTCAGGATGTGGCCGTCCAGGCCCAGGGCCCGGCCGAAAGGTTCCAGCGTTCCGGCCAGCAAACCGATGACGCTCATTTCCCCCACCCTGATGTTGGCCAGCAGCCAGACAATGCCCCCCGCCGGCGCGGCAACGGTAACGGCCCGTCCCAGGACGAACACGGTCCGGTCCATGATGGAGCGGACCAGTATCCGGCCCACCTGGGGCTTACGGTAGGGGGGGAGTTCCAGGGTGAAGGAGGATGGCATCCCCCTGAGCAATGTTTTTGAAAGTACCCGGGATGTGACCAGGGTAACCCACAGTCCCGCCAGGACCATGCCCGCCACTGCGGCCGCCGCTGCGGCAACGCCGTATGCCGTTGCCGCCATTCCTCCCATGAAAACGGAAGACAGGGTGATCAGGGTGGGGAACCGCCCGTTGCAGGGCACGAACACGTTGGTGAGGATGGCGATGATGCGCTCCCTGGGGGACTCGATGATGCGGCAGGCGATTACCCCGGCGGCGTTGCAGCCGAATCCCATGCTCATGGTCAGGGACTGCTTTCCGTGCGCCCCGGCCCTTTTAAAAAAATTGTCCAGGTTAAAGGCCACCCTGGGCAGATACCCAAGGTCTTCCAGCAGGGTAAATAGGGGAAAGAATATGGCCATGGGAGGCAGCATCACCGATACCACCCAGGCCAGGGTCCGGTATACCCCGTGGACAAAGAAACCTTCCGCCCAGGACGGCAGGCCGGCCCGGACAAATAATCCGGCCAGCCAATCCTGTACCCGGAAGAGGGCGGAGGCGATCAGTTCCGAAGGCACATTGGCCCCGGCCACCGTCAGCCAGATGACCGCGCCCAGGAGCGCCATCATGACCGGAAAGCCAAGCCACCGGGAGGTCAAAATATCGTCTATCTTCCCGTCCCAGTCCACCCGCCGGGTGTCCGCCGGCTTCACTGTCCTGGCGGCTATGTACTCGGCATGGCTGTATATGGTCCTGACAACCCGGTCTCTGATTATTCCGTCGCCGGCGGGGTCAAGCACGCGATCCGGCAGGGCAGTGTCCTGTTTCAACGGCCGGTTCCCTCCCGTAAGAAATCTTGGAACTGTATTCCCTCATGGCGTCCAGGACGGTTCTGTCCCCCTCCAGGATCCGGAGGGACAGCCACCTGCTGTTGACGCCGGGCGGGATCAGTGCCTTCAGGCTGTGTTCCAGGCAGGAGACGGCCTCTTCTATTTCGGGATCGTAGACAAGCCGGCGGGGGTTGGTGGTCAATTTCCCAAAAGCCACCTGGTGTATTCTCTCTTTCAGTTCCGCTATGCCCAGTCCGCTGCGGGCCGCCGTGGCCACCACCGGAACGCCCAGCTGGGCCGACAGCTCTTCCAGGTCGATGGATATTTTTTTCCGGCGGGCCTCATCAATGAGGTTGACGCAAACCACCACCCTGGAGGTGATCTCCATGACCTGCAGAACCAGGTTTAAATTGCGCTCCAGGCAGGTGGCGTCCGCCACCGCCACCGTGGCGTCCGGTTGGGCAAAACAGAGAAAATCCCTGGCGGCCTGCTCGTCAGCCGAGCTGGCCAGCAGGGAGTAGGTTCCCGGCAAGTCCACCAGGATGTACGAACTGCCCCCGTATGAAAAGGTTCCCCGGGTCTGGATCACGGTTTTGCCGGGCCAGTTGCCGGTGTGCTGGCGCAGGCCGGTCAGGGCGTTAAAGATTGTGCTTTTCCCGGTATTGGGATTCCCCGCCAGGGCCACCACCTTCTGGCCGGATGATTTTTTTGTGATGTTGAATTTTTTTCGGATCCCCTCGGTCGGCAGGCGGTCGCTCAACATGATTTCTCCTCTTCTTTGTTCAATGTAAGGAAACCGTTATTTTGTCCGCGTCCTCTTTTCTCAGGGCGATAATGGCTCCCCTGATGCTGAAGGCCGTGGGATCCCCGGCCGGGCTGCGGCGGACAGCCTCCACGGCGGTGCCGGGCACGAGGCCCAGGTCCAGCAGGCGGCGCCGGGCCATGCCTTCGGCGGACAGGGAGGTAACCACTCCCCGCTTCTTCAGGGGAAGCTTTGAAAGCGGCATTTCCTGCATTCCGTCCCCTCCCCCGCTGATTAACACGCACCCGGAGTTAGTCCCGGCTAAGAAAGTTAGACGGGACTAATTTGAGCTGCGAGGCCGGGCATAATAAGCCCGACGATGTATTCTATGCCGCGGCCTTAAATGGTGTTACCGGGAGTATTCAGGAATGGCGTTCCCAGTTTACCCGCCCACCAGGAGCGGGGTGGTAAAAATTACCACATCCCCGGATTTGAGGACCTGGTCAAACTGCGCGGTGTCCACCCTCCTGCCGTTGACCATCACCCAGGCGGTCACCGGCAAATTACCCGTTTTGTCAATAAGCTTTTGGCGGAAATTTTCCCCGTGCTTGCCGGCCAGCATGTTTATCACACCCCAAAGGGTGCAGCCGCCGTCCATTTCCAGTTCTTCCTCCCGGCAAAAACCCGCGGCGACACAAAACACCGAGTAGTATTTCACGGTGATCCTGATCATTTCGTTTCTTCCGCCGCCTCCAGCCCCAGTTCTCTTAATTTAGCCTCTGAGGGGATCCCGGTTTCCGGGTCCCATCCCCGGAGGAGGTAGTATTCTTCCAGAATGCGGACGAATTTCTCCCTCCGGATGCCGTGCCCCCTGGCCGGGCCGGTGGTGATCGGATCGTTTAAAAGGCGCGGGGGCGGCATGTCGTCCTCCCGTCTGATTCCCTCCCTTACTCCAAACATGCGCTCCAGGTTCCATATCCTTTCACCGATCCGCTCCAGATCTTCGACACTGATATCCCAGCCGGTGGCCGAAGCCAACAGCATGCGGAAATGGGCGGGCAGCAAGGGCTTTAACGCTATGCCTTCCAGTTTGCAGATACCCAGGGAGTCCACCACGCAGTGCCAGTTTTCATGCCAGTACATCAACCGGGCCTTGGTTTCGTACCTCAGCCAGTAATCGGGGGTGGTTTCTATGCCGATCTGCTCCCTGATGTCCCGGGCATATATGTCCGGTGCCACTTCGTACATCGGCAGTCCCTTCAGGTGGTCGCCGCCCCGGGGTGACACCGCGAAAGAGAGGGCCATGCCCTTGGTGCCCCTCACGTCCACCGCCGGGTAATCCATACCCTTGCTCTGTACAACCAGGTCCGACCCTCCCAGCTTCCGGGACGCCTTGGGGGCTCCCTCGGCCAGAACATCACCGGCCCCCTCCCGGAAGGCGATCTTGCGGACCAGTTCTATCATCGCCCGGTGGTCCCCCCAGTGCAGCCGGACGCCGTCCAGGATCGCGGGGGTGAGGATTTGCTTTTCGGAACACTCCATGGCCCAGGCGATGGTGTTGCCGGTGGAAATGGTATCCAGGCCGAGCTGGTTGCAGATCATGTTGGCGTGAAGCACGGCTTCCAGGTTGTCGTTGCCGCACTTGGACCCAAAGGCTGCGGTGGATTCGTATTCCGGGCCCTCCCCCATGGTTCCGGCATAGGGACCGTGATCCACCCTGCAGTACCGGCTGCAGCTGACGGGGCAATTGTAGCAGCCCTTGTGACCGGTGACGTATTTTTCCAGCATCACTTCTCCCCGGAGCTTTTCGGCCCCTTCGAAGGTTGACTGCTGGAAGTTCCTGGTGGGCAGGAAGCCCAGCATCTGGGCAAGGCCGGTTATGGCGGTGGTTCCGAAGGTGCTGGCCACTTCGTACAGCGGGTCTTTCTTTATTGCTTCGACGGCGGTTTCAACGGCCTCCCTGAATTCCGCCGGCCGGGCCACCTCCACTCCGCGGTTCCCCCGGACGGCCACCGCCTTGAGATTCTTTGAGCCCATCACCGCTCCGGGGCCGCAGCGGGCGGCGGCCCTGGCAAGGTTGCAGATTATGGCGGCATACCGCACCAGATTTTCTCCGGCCGGGCCGATGCAGGCCACCTGGATAGTGTTGTCCGCCGTTTCCTGCTTGATGGCGGCGTCGGTTTCCCAGGTGTTTTTGCCCCAGATGTGTCGCGCGTCCCGGATTTCCGCCCGGTCGTCGTCTATCCACAGGTATACGGGGTGTTCCGCCCTGCCGGTGATAACGATGTGGTCATACCCGGCCATTTTCAGCTCGGGCCCCCAGTGCCCTCCGCAGTTGGAATCGCCGAATATGCCCGTCAAGGGGGACTTGAAGGTGACGGTAAAGCGCCCCGAACAGGGAGCCATGGTGCCGCCCAGGGGTCCCACCCCGAATATGAGAGGGGCGGCCGGATCCAGGGGGTTCATCCCCCGGCCGGCCAGGTCGTACAGGATCCGGGCGTTGATCCCGGCCTGCCCGAGAAAGCCGTAGGCCAGATTTTCCGGAAGATCCCTTTTTATTATTGTTTTGCTGGAAAGATCGACCTCCAGTATTTTGCCGGCCCAGCCGAACCACCTCTTACTCACTTTCGGACACCTCCCGGGCCATTTTTATTCCGCCGAAAAGGCAGCTGGTCACGCACAGGGGTTCATCATCCATTTTTTTGCCGGGATCAGCCTTGCCGCAAAACCGGTCCAGGCACGTCTGGTTAAAAACCGGGTAAACCTTTCCCTCTTCCTCAAGTTTCCAGATTCTGATCCCAGCCAGCCGCGGGTTGACCGTTCCGTACTCTGTCCAGGAGCAGGCCACCTCGCACCTCCGGCATCCCCGGCAGTTTTCCGGGTGCACTTCAATCCTCGGCTTTCCGTACATTTGCTTCCCTCCTCGAATCTTACGCGTTTCCCGGTCAGCGCGGCCCCGCAAAAAAGAAAGTCCCAACCCTCTGCAAGGGCGGGACTTTACCATCATCCCTGCCGCGATCTCCCCCCGGCGGGGAGACGACCAGCAGTCTCCAGGCAGGTCTCCTGGCTCCCGGATCATCGCAGAACCGCGCCTTCCCCCGCCATGCGGAGTGGCTTTTGTGCGGGTCTCCTTCCCGGTTACAGTGGCGGGACCGCTCAGGTTTTCCACCTGATTCCCTATTCTCCCCGCCCTGGGCGGGGCACCTGGAAACATAATGAAATTGTTATAACGGTATTCTACAGGTCGGGCCGGATTTCCTCCCGGGAAAAGCAGAAAAGTATTAGTGATTTAGTTCCAGCAGCACCACCTGCGGATTGGTGGGCAGGTCGCCGGCGGTAACCTGCAGTTCCCGTTCCACCCGGTGCCCCGGGTAGTTCTTCAGGAATTCATCTGCCGGGCTGATGGGGAAGTCTATGTACCCGGTCTTGTAGTGCATGGGCAGTATGTAGCGCGGTTTAATCTGGTCCGCCACCTTCACCGCTTCGCCGGGGCCGATGGTGTAGAATCCCCCCACCGGGACCATAAGGACGTCCACCTTGCCGATCTGGTCCAACTGACCCTTCTCCAGGACATGTCCCAGGTCTCCCAGGTGGCAGATCCGCAGCCCTTCGGCCTCGATGACAAAAATCATGTTTCTGCCCCTTTTGCTTCCCCCGCTGTTGTCGTGGAAGGAAGGAATTCCGGTAAAGACAATTTCCCCGCAGGAATGCCGTCCTTCTTTCCGGACCGCCTCCGGATTGCCGGGGACGGTTTTCACCGCGTTGTGGTCAAAATGATCGTGGCTGACGGTAACGTAGTCGGCGGGAAGGTTTGGTTGCGGGTACCCGATGCTCTGGTCGAAGGGGTCTGTGATAACGGTCCGGCCGCTTGACAGGGTGACGGCAAAGCAGGCGTGTCCCAGCCACTTTATCTTCATCACTATTCCCCCTTGAACGTTTTTGGCGTCCCCGCCGGGAGGGACACCCGGTTTTTTTTGTTATTTATATCCCGGACAGGCCGAAAATCCTGCAATAGGGTGTGTTTTTTTTTAAATCAAATCAATAACAAGATTTACCTGCTCAGTGAAAGGGCTGATCACTTGCCAACTCACCCTGCATGTGGTAAAACAGGTTATAAGTTTCGGAGGTGAAGAATCTGGACAACCTGCCTGTTAAAACCATACCCCTGCCGACGCCTTTTCCCGTTGGCGATATCAACGCCTACCTGTTCACGGCCGACCCGGTGACCATCATAGACCCCGGGCTGTATTACCCGCCCGCGGTGGAAGCCTTGGAACGGGCCCTGGGAGAATGCGGCCTTAAGGTGTCCGACATAAAAAGAATAGTGATTACGCACGGGCACCCCGACCATTACGGATTGGCCGGGAAAATTCAGGAGGACGCCGGGGCCGAGGTGCTGGTCAGGGAGGAGGAAGTGGGCAAAATCAAGCCCGACCGTGAATTTGTCGGCCGCATGGTCCAGTCCCTGAAAACTACCGGCATGCCTGAAGACATAATCAGTCTTAACTGGATCGTGGACTTCGGCGCCAATATTCCTTACACCCATCCCATTGAAAGGATAAAAACCTATTCCGGGGAGTTTGTCCTGGAGTTTTCGGGATTCAACCTGAAACTGATGCACATGCCGGGCCACAGCGGGGGGCACACCTGCCTTTACTGGGAGGAAGAGAACATTCTGCTTTCGGGCGACCTTCTTTTACCCGACATAACCGCCGTACCTTCGGTTGAGTTTGATCCCGGAAGGGATAACCTGCGCAGCCGGAGCCTTTCCCAAATCATGGGAAGCCTGGAACGGGTCCGCAGCCTTAAACCCGGCCTGTGCCTTCCCGGCCACGGGGAACCCATACCCGAACCGGGGGAACTGGCCAAATCCAGGATAGATTTTCACATGGGCAGGCTGGAGGAAATATACAAACTTGTTCCCCGGGGCGAGGAGAACGGGATTACCCCCTACCGGGTGTCCAGGCTGTATTATCCCGAGGTGCGGGGTTTCGACAAGTTTCTGGCCGTGATGGAGGTGGTTTCACACCTGGACCGGCTGGCCGACGACGGAAGGATAGCGGAAAGGATAGATGAAAGGGGTGTGTCCCATTTTTACCGTCCTTGAGCCGGAGGGACCGGAGAATAGGGACTGACCGCTCTTTTTTCGGGAATACAAAGGATCGATCCGCCAAGGGGCGGTTATTTTTTCGGTTCTGAACCGCCCGGGGATATATTTCCCTCGCCGGATAAATAATCATTTAAAAGGAAAGAACGGCCTGCGGGGTTATCCCCGGCGCGGTCCAGGAGTTTTATTACCAGCAGCAGGGCCCTGATCACGTAATCCTCGTCCTCCGGCCGGCTGCTGTAGTGCTTTTCGATGATCATCCCAACACCTTCCGGTTTGCCGGGTTCGTCTATACTGGAATATATGCTGCGGCGAGAAAGGGGTTTCTTTATTTGCGGGTGGCATTTTATGGCAGGGTCAGTACCGAGGAGCAGGCCGACCGGGGAAATATCACCGGCCAGGTTGAGTTTGCCCGAAAGTATTTTGAACTGCACGGCCGGGCTGAGAATATCGACGGCTACGAAATGTACCTGGACGAAGGGGTTTCCGGGGCCATTCCGCTGGAGGAACGCCCGGAAGGGGCGAGGCTGCTGGCCGACGCCAGGGCCGGCAAAATATCCGCGGTTTATTTCTACCGCCTGGACAGGCTGGCCAGGTCCACCCAGGTGGTCCTGAGCACGTACAATGAGCTGGAAAAGCTGAATATCAGCATTAAGTCCATGACCGAGGCCTTTGACACCGGCACCCCGGTGGGAAAATTCTTCATGACCCTGCTGGCCAGCATAGCGGCCCTGGAACGGGACACCATCCTGGAGCGGACCCAGATGGGGAAGGAAAGGAAGGCCAGGGAAGGATGCTGGACCTCGGGTCCCCCGCCCTTCGGCTACCGCATCGGGGCCGACAAGAGGCTGGTTGTCCATAACCCGGAGGCCGAAACGGTCAGGCTTATCTTCCGGCTGTACAACGAGGGCATGAGCATGGTGCCCCTGGCCGGATACCTAAACGCCAGAGGGGTTCCGACCCCGACGGCCTCGAAAAAAAACAAAAAGGCCGGCGCCGGGCTGTGGCATGCCGGACATATCAGCCTAATCCTCCGGAACACGGTGTATATGGGTGAGTACCGCACCATGAGGAGGTCGAAAAAAAAGAAAAGTCCGGATATGATCAGGGTCCCGGCCATCGTGTCCGCCCACGAGTTCAACCGGGCCGGAAGGCTGCTGGCCGAAAACGGCCAGGCCGTCCGGGGGTTCCGGGGCAGGCGGTACCTGCTGCGGGGAATCATATACTGCGGTCATTGCGGCCTGGCCATGATAGGCAACAGCGGGGGCGGCGGAAGGTTTTACTACCGCTGTGCCGGCACGGTCAACCGGGGCCGGGGCAGGTCCTGCGGAAACAAGCAGGTCCGCGCGGCGTACATCGAACAGGCGGTCTGGAGCGACATCAGGGATTTCATCTGCAGCCCGGGACGGGTGGTGGAAAAAATAAGGGTTTTGCTGGAACGGGACCATGGGGACATGGAACCGGTGGAACGGGAACTTGACCTTGTGGACCGGGCCCTGGAGGAAAAAAAGTCGGCCAGGGCCAGGATACTGTCCATGGTCTCCAGGCTGCTGATCACCGACCGGGAGGCTGAAAACGAGCTGAACAGGCTGGCCGCTGAAGTCAGTTCCCTTTCCCGCCGGCGGGACACCCTTCTGTCCCGCCGCATAGAAATCCAGGCGGCGCGAAACCACGCCGCGGATAGCGCCCTCCTCCTGGAGAAACTGTCCCGCCGGATTGACCAACTTCCGCCCAGCATGGAGGTGGTCAGGCTGCTGGTGGAAAGGGTGGTGGTGAAAACAGAAGCACGGGAGGGCAAAAGGGTTTCCCGGGCCGAGGTCCATTACCGGTTCCGGCCCGGGGTGCAGACGGGTCCCGGCCGGGCGGATTCCGTCCCGCCAGGATTGGTTTCGAGTTAAGCGTTTCAGGAGATGTTGAAGTGCGACGAGAAGTTCCTGTGGAACCTGCTGTCCCTATCGCAGGAGGGCAACTTCAAAGCCGGGCGGTTCGCCCTGATATACGCCGATGAGATGATCGTGGCCCACACCAACGAGAACGAATACAAGGCTTTCATCGCCAACAAGAAGAACGAGGCCCTGCAGTCCCGGATCATTGTGATGAAGATACCGTACAACCTGAAGGTCAGCGACGAGGTGAAAATCTACGAAAAGCTGATCAGGCAGAGCGATCTCAAGGATATTCACATCGCCCCGCACTCCCTCAGGGTGGCCAGCATATTCTCCGTCCTGTCGAGGCTGAAGGAAAGCAAAAAGCAGGGCATGGACATTGTCAAGAAAATGAAGCTCTATGACGGGGAGGACGTGGAAGGGTTCAAGCAGAAGGACGTTTCCGAACTGCGCAGCGAGTTTACCGACGAGGGCATGAGCGGGGTTGACCCGAGGTACGTGATTAACCGCCTCTCCTCTGCCCTGATCCGCACGTCCACCCGGTGCATCAACCCGCTGGATGTGCTCAGGGCGCTGAAGGACGGCCTGGACCAGCACGCGTCCATCACCAGGGAGGAAAAGGAGAGGCTGCTGAATTTCATCTCCGTGGCCCGGAAGGAGTATGACGAACTGGCCAAGAAAGAAATCCAGAAGGCCTTCGTCTATTCCTACGAGGAGTCGGCCAAGGTGCTTGCAGATAGGGATATCCGAGAACGCCAAGAAGAGTTTCCGGGAGGAAATACTGATCAGGCTTTCCACCTACGCCCGGAAAGGAAAGAAATTCGACTACCGTTCCCACGAGCGGCTCAGGGAGGCGGTGGAGAAAAAACTGTTCGCCGACCTCAAGGATGTGGTGAAGATAACCACCTCCACCAAGACCCCGGACCCCGAGCAGCTTAAACGGATAAACGAAGTCACCGCCAAGCTTGTGGACGAGTACGGCTACTGCCCCATCTGCGCCAACGAGCTGCTCAAGTACGTGGGCAGCTTGCTGAACCGGTAGGGGTGGTGAACCCCGTTCCGGCAGAAAATATACAATCCTGCCGGCAGGATTTTTGAGTCTGGAAGCGAATTTATAAATATGGCAAAAATGGTGGCTGGAGCCACGTGTTAGGGAACAATGAGCAGCTGATCCGCCCCAGGGAGGCCGTCCTTAATCATTATAATCACGCGGCCCGCGGATAAATGCCCGGCGGCTTATGCTCTTCGAATCAGGATGTTTAAAAAGTGGCCACGAAGGCGACGTTTCCTCTTGATAGGAGGCTTTTGACTTCGTGGCTTTTTATTTATAAGGATGCTGGAAATGGGTTCTGCAGTGCTTCGGGTTAACAACTTAGCGGTCGAATTTCCTGCTCCGGCGGGCGTCGTCAGGGCGGTGGACAGGGTGGAGCTGGCTGTCCGGGAAGGAGAGAAGGTAGCGCTGATAGGGGAAACGGGCAGCGGTAAAAGCGTGCTGCTGCTGGCTCTTTTGCGCCTTTTGCCGGCCGGTGCCCGGGTTTTGGGTGAGGTGTGGTACCGCGGAAAAGATTTGCTTGGCTGCTCACCTGATGAATTGCGCCGGATGCGCGGCAAAGAGTTGGCCTACATCCCCCAGGGCGCGGGCGGGGCGCTTAATCCCGTATTAACCGTGGGCATCCAGGTGGCTGAACCCATGGTGGTTCATTTGGGATTGACCAGGAAGGAATCCTTGCGACGGGCAATCTCTCTCCTCGATCGGCTTGGCATTCCCGAAGCTTCCCGCAGAGCTTTTGAATATCCCCACCAGTACAGCGGGGGAATGAAGCAAAGGGTGCTGGTGGCCATGGGGATGGCCGCCGAGGCGAAGGTTCTGCTGGCCGACGAGCCCACCAAAGGGGTGGACTGGCCAAGGCGGGATGAGATCCTGAATCTCTTCCTGAGTTTAAAGGAAAAGACCGTCTTGACCGTTACTCACGACCTCTGGTTTGCCGAAAGATTTTCCCAAAGGGTGGCGGTGATGTACGCAGCCCAGCTCGTGGAGGTGGCTCCGCGGGAAGATTTTTTCAGCCGGCCGCTCCATCCGTATGCGCAGGCATTGCTGGCTGCCCTGCCGGCCCGGGGGCTGAAGCCCCTGCCCGGTTACGCGCCGGCCAACACCAGCTACGGGGAGCCGGGGTGCCGCTTTCGCGGGCGCTGCCCCCGAGCTTTCAGCCGCTGCTTGGAGGAGCCGCCGCTTTTTGAGCGGAATGGCCGCCGGGTGAGGTGCTGGTTTTATGCTGATTGAAGGAATAGATTTGCGCAAAAGCTACCGGGTGGGCTGGCTGAAAAAAAGAGTGGTCAGGGTGCTGAGCCGGGTCAGCCTGGCCGTCAGCGAAGGAGAAACTGTCGGCATAATCGGCGGTAGCGGCAGCGGGAAAACCACCCTGGGCTTGATTTTAACCGGCCTTATAAAGCCGGAGGGGGGCCGGGTCCTCTTTCGCGGGCGGGAATTGGACGGGATGAACGTGCGGGAAAGGAAATCTTACCGGCGCAAAGTGCAGATTATCTTTCAGCATCCCGAGACGGCTTTCAATCCCAAATGGAAACTGCTTCGCAGCTTGTCCGAACCCTATCGTCTGTATAAAATTCCCTTTGCCGAGGAGTCAGTTTTAAAGCAAATAGAGGCTGTGGGTCTTGGCGCCGAGCACCTTGCCCGTTATCCTGCGCAGTTGAGCGGCGGCGAACTGCAAAGGGCGGCCATTGCCCGGGTCATGGCTTTGGATCCGGAGTTTATTGTCCTGGACGAGCCCACCGGTATGCTGGACGCCATTACCCAGGCGCAAATCATCAGGCTTTTCCAGGATCTCCAGAAGGATAAAGGGGTGGCCTACCTTTTCATCAGCCACGATTTGGAACTGGCCCGGTTGTTTTGCCGGCGCATATACCGGCTGCGGGAAGGGGAGCTGGAAACTTTGGGGCCGGAAAAAGGTGTTTAAAAGATGCCGTTTCTCAATCTGTGGATGTCGATAGTTGTTTTAGCCTGTAAAACAGGTTTTCTGGCCGCCGGTTTGGAAGCGAGAAGGCTGGTTTTAACGAGCCTTGTTTCCGGATTGGTTTTCTTTCTCGGCACATTCCTTAAGCTGGCTCCGCCGGCTGGCGATCGGGTTCTTTTCGCCGGTCTGGCCGGCGGCGCTTTGCTCCTGATTTATCTGGGCTGGCTCGAGGCGGCAAAAAGAAGCTGGATAATCCAGGCGCTGCTGTTCGCTCCCTATCTGGCCTGCCTGATTTTCGCGGGGCTGGGGGCGGCTTTACTGGAAGGCGCCGGGGAGTTCGGCCCTTTGCAAACAACCCTGTTTTTTATGCTGCTGGTTGCGGTGGCCGGCCTGGGCGCTAAAAAATTGCCCGGCCTGGGCAACGCTTTTAACCAGGGCCTGATCAACTTAGGGGTAATAATCATTTTTTTGCTGCTGTTCTTTCCCGGCGCAGCCACGGCGCTTGTCCTGCAAACAAGGCCGCTGGGCGTAGAGATGCAAATAAACTTTATCCCTTTGCAGATTGCCCCGGAGATTGCCGTAAAACCATTGGAAACAGTGCCCCCCGGCAAGCTGGCCATTTTGATCGCCGCTTTTGGCGGGCTGCTCTTCTCTGGTTATTTAAGCTGCGGTGTTAAGGAATGGTGGAGAGCAAGATAGTAGCCGGCAACAGACCGGCCCGCGGTAAAGCCCGGCAAGGGCGGAGCGGTGCCAAAACATCGTTTTGCCGGCGCAGGAGGTTGCCTGATGGTCATCCCCGGTTCGGAATACCTGGTCAAAATTTTGCACGCCATCTCCCAGAGTCTTTTGATACCCGGGATTGTCGCTCTTCTTTTCTTTTTGGTCATGACCTGTTTCCAGGTGGGATCTTTTGTCGCCGAGACAAAGGAGCGACGAACCAAAAAGGCTTTTAGAACGGACGAAGTGATGGGGAGGACAGGCCATGCCCGGAACGTGCAAATCCAAGAATTGAAGCAATTAATAGCAGAAAGAATATTCTCCCCGGAACTGAAAAAATCCATAGATCTTTTAGACTCCCGGGAGCTGTCTGTTGAGGAAAGGAAGCTGGTTGCCCAAGAGATTCTGGAGAGGCAGGAAATGCTGGCCAATAAGAAACTGGAAAAAACCGACCTGATAGCAAGGCTGGGCCCACTTTTAGGTTTAATGCTCACTTTAATTCCTTTAGGACCGGGGCTTGCCGCCCTGGGTCAGGGGGATGTGCATGCTCTGGCCCAGGCCATCATTGTTGCCTTTGACGCCACCGTGGTGGGCATTGCCACCGGGGGAACGGGCTTTTTCCTGTCCAAAATAAGAAGGCGCTGGTATGACCAGGAGCTGAATACTCTGGAGCTGCTTTTAAATGTTGTCCTCGGGGGGGAAGGCCATGCAGGTCAAACGGAAGAAGAGGACGTGGCCGGAGGAAGAAGTTGATCCCAGGGTAGGCCTGCTCAACTTGATAGACCTGATGCTGGTTTTTGCGGTTGGTTTACTGGTTTCCCTGGTTTTATCCTGGAATCTCCCGGCCCTTTTCAAGACCAGTGCGGAAGAACGGAAGGAAATGCTCACCCGCATTCAAAAAGTGATCAACGTGGAAAAAGGGCGGGAGTTAAGGGAGCCGCCAGAAATCCAGAAAGGCGGCGGCGCCGGTTACCAGGAAGTGGGGACAGTTTACCGCGATTTGAAAACCGGAAAGCTGATTGTTGTCGAAAATTAATCAGAAAATAGTACCAGTCAAAAAGGATGCAGGACATGGGCAGGAAGATCGTCCCGATTTTAACCCTCGGTATAATTCTGGCGGTTTGTTGTTTTCCGGCCACGGCAGGCGGGAACACCGCCTCTCCCAGCCGGGCCGCTTATCAGAAAGGGAAGGACCTGGCCGAAGCAGTCACCGCCGGCGTTTACAAGCAGCAGGGGCTTTTTCCTAAAAAAGTCGCTGCCTTGGTCTGGTGCGGGGAAACAGCAAGGGACGAGGGGATAATGGC
Source organism: Peptococcaceae bacterium (assembly GCA_023512435.1). GTDB lineage: Bacteria > Bacillota > Desulfotomaculia > Desulfotomaculales > Desulfocucumaceae > JAILZP01. The sequence goes on from JAILZP010000020.1 coordinate 23,655, forward strand.
CTCTTTTGTTATGAACCTGCTGGGGGTGCAGCCCGTCTGGGACCGGGAGGGGGCGATAAAGGGACTGGAACTGATCCCGGCGCGCGAACTGGCCAGGCCCCGCCTGGACGTAGTGGTTATTATCAGCGGCCTGTTCAGGGACAACTATGCGCCGACCGTCGTTTTGATGGAGCGGGCCTGGAAAATGGCCCTGGCGGCCTCTGCTCGGGAAATTGCCAGGGATTGTCCGGAATTGAAAGATGCCCTGGCGGCGGCGCTCTTCTCTTTGGGGACGGATGCGTATTCCGCTGAAGGCGGAGAGCCCCTGGCGCAAAATTTTCCGGCCAGCAGCTGGGTGGATCTGACTAAAAAATACCTGGCGGCGGGTGAAAGTCCCGGGATTGCCGGAAGGCTGGCCGCGGCCAGAATTTTTGGCCCTTCCGTGCACGGCTACGGTGCGGGGATCAGCAGGGAAATCAAAAAGGATAGGGAAGAACTGGCTACCCTCTATCCGGATCAGCTGGGCCATTCCTACGGAGAGGAAACCTGGGGGGGGGAAAACGCTTTTCTTTTCAAGGAACACTTGAAAGACATAGAATTTGCTTTCCACAGCAGAAATACCGAATTGTACGGTTTGCTGGACAACACGGTGAGTTACGATTACGGCGGGGGGTTGCTTTTATGCCTGGAAAAGCTGAACCGGTGGAAGGAGGCAAAGCTGTTTATCTTGAGCGAAACCGCTCCTTCCGGACAAATTCAGACCCTGGCCGGATACATCGCCGGCGAATTGAGTACGAAATACTTTAATCCCCGGTGGGTGGAAGCCAATTTCGAAAAAAGTTTTGATTTTCTTCCCGGCCTGTGGGGATGGCAGGTGACCAGCCCCCATGCCGTCCAGGAGTGGATGTGGCAGGCTGCGTACGATACCTACCTGCAAGACAGGTACGGCCTCAACGTCAGGCAAAAAATAATTCAAGCCAATCCCTGTCTCCTCATCAGGTTTGCCGGGATCCTGATCGCCGCCAGCCGTAAGGGTTACTGGCATCCCGACCAGGTTGCCCTGAAGGAACTGGCCACCAGCTGGCTGCAGTTAACTGCGGCTTACGGCGGGAAATGCGCCTGGTACCAGGAAAACATGGAAATTACAAACTGGGCCAAATCCTTCCTGGAAAAAGCCACCCCCACGGCTCCGGAGACGGAGGAACCGGGCGGCCCGGCGTCAAAAACGGCGCTTAAAGTCAGGGATCCCGGGGAAGCGCCTGCGCCGGACAAAAAAAGCCAGGGACCCGCCGGTGGCGAAAGAAAAGCGGAAAAACAAAAAGCGCCGGAAAGGAGAGCCTATGAAGTTGAAGTGGCGCAACCTTCCGGGCTGTCCAAAATAGACCCGTCACTGCTGCCCGTTATAGGGGTGGTTATCCTTGTCATTGCAAGAACGGTAAAGCATTTTGGCGGGCGGTTAAAAAGGCAGGGTTAAAAAAAGATGCCTTCCAGGAGGTTAATGTCAAGAACAGTTTAGCCGATTTTTAAATTGACAAACTCCGCCAGGAATTGGTATAATATAGAAAATCACCCTGCGAAAGGGTATAAACCAGACAATCATTTTAAAAAAAACCTAAGCCACGAAGGTTTTCGATCCTGCCGCAGAAGGCAGGAAAAGGAATCATTGGTGGCTTTTTATTTTCCTTGAGGAGGAGGTGAGCTGGCAAATTTACCTGCCCTTAACTGTCACTCTTGAGTTGACCAACCAGTGCAATTTAAGGTGCCGCCATTGCTACGCCGGCTGCGGGGAAAAGCTCAGGAACGAGCTGACCCTGCCCGAGACCGGGTGCTTGCTGGACGAGCTGTCCCGACTGGGTACGGTGGAGTTGGAGCTGAGCGGGGGAGAACCTTTATTAAGACCCGACTTGTTTGAAATTATTGGCCGCGCCAAAGATCTCAATTTTTCCATCACCTTGATTACCAACGGTACTTTGCTTGACCGGGAAAAGGCGAAAAGGCTGGGCGGCTTCGACTTAAAGCACGTCCAGATAAGCCTGGACGGCTTGAAGGAAAACCACGAATCATTAAGGGGGTGGGGAACCTATGCGGAAACCATAAAGGCCATAGAAATTTTAAGCCGGGAAGGAGTCAAAGTTGCCGTAAGAACAACCGTAAACAAAAGAAATGTCAAGGAAATCGAAGAAGTGGCCGATTTGGCGGTTCGCATGGGGGCTTGCAAACTGGGCATGGTCAGGTTTTTCCCGGCCGGCCGCGGCATGGCCTGCAAGGATGAGTTGATGCTCGATGCCGGGGAAGTATTTTTATTCCACCAAAGCATCCAGAGGGTTAAAGAGAAGTACGCCGGCGAGATTGAGATTTCGGCAGATCCCTGTGGCTTTTTAGAGGACGAAATATTTTTGCGGTACTTGCGGGAAGAAAATATTCTCTGCCCCTGCGGCAAAACCTGGTGCCTGATCAAGGCAGACGGAGTGGTGAGCCCCTGCGAGATGATGGTATTTTACGCCGGTGACGCAAGAAGGCAGAAGATTGCCGAAATCTGGGAAAAGGCTCCCATCATGAAAAAATTTCGCGAGTTTGACCCCGCCATGCTCAAAGGGGCCTGCGGTACCTGCAAATACAAAAAAGTCTGCGCCGGCTACTGCCGGGCTTTGGCCGTGCTGCACACCGGGGATTTTTATGCCGAAGATTTCACCTGCTACCACGTTTTAAAAAAAGGGGGGGCGGTGTATCAATCATGTGATCAGTAATCTTTATGCCGTTTGCACCGGTTACAGGCAAACGGCCGGTACCCTGCGGGGAGTGCCGGGAGTTATAATCCTGGCCAACATCCTGATAGGAACCGGCGCCGGATTGGTCAGCCCGCTGTTTACCCGCTATCTGGAGGCGCTGGGAGCCACTCCCAGGGTTGTCGGTGGGTTGATGGCGGTGGATTACCTCATGCTTATCTTCGGGCTGGCAGGGGGGTATCTTGCCGACAAGCTGGGGAGGAAAAGATTTATTGTCGTCACCCACTACTTTTTTCCTTTCATTTTGCTCCTTTTCCTTTTCGCAAGGAACTGGGTCTGGGTTCTTGTCGGGATGTGCCTTTTGGGAATCCGGGCGGCGGCCGGGCCGGCGATTGATGCCGTAATGGCCGATCACACGGCCGCCGCCGAGCGGGGCAGGATCTACTCCTTAAACTGGCTGGCCGTAACGGTGGTCACCATCGTTACTTCCTCTGTTCTGGGACTGATTGTGCACCGTTTGGGTGTTTACCAGGGAACAAGACTGGGTTTTCTTGTCTACCTGGTTCTGGCCCTGATGGTGTCCATCCTGTTTGGGTCCAGGCTCAAAGAAGCCGGACGGGCGGGGGAGAATTCCTCTGCCGGTTTAAGACAGTTTTTTCGTCACCTGGCCGGGGCGGCAAGGAACTCATCCCCGGCGCTGCGTCTGTTCGTAGTCTACTACCTGCTCCAGATCCCGGCGGCAGGGATGCTTTCCACCTATTACGTTCTTTACCTGGTGCATGTTGCCGGAGTAAGCGACAGCGCAGCGGCGGCAGCTTACAGTACGGCCAATGGAGTTTACCTGTTTGCCCAATTATTGTTGGGACCGTTAACGGACCGGCTTAACCGGGCGGTGATTCTGTCTCTGGTGACCTTAACTGTCATCTTCAGTTCGCTCACTTTAATCACCTTTCACACACTGGCGGCGGTAGCGATACTAAGCATCGTCTTAATGCTATGCGGACTTTCCCTGGCTGTCTACTATAACAAAATTTTTTTTGCCGACCTGACCGGCCGGCGGGACAGGGCCGCCCTGTTCGGCCTCATTTCCACCTTCGCGGCTCTGGAGGGGGCGTTGAGTTTGCTGTTGGGGGGAAGGCTGCTGGAGTTCAATCCCAAATATCCTTTTCTCCTTTCTGCTTTCTTTCTTTTGGCCGCCTTTTTCGTCTTAAGAAGAATCTCAAAAATGGAGGTTTCTCACCAATGAAGCGGTGCAAAAAGTTTCTAAGCATCCTTTTAGTTGTGGCTGTGGCCGCAGGCTTGGTTCTTTCCGGCCCGCCTGTTCATTCCCAGGCCGGGGCAACATCCCCGGATGCCGGGCAGAGAGGATTGATTGCTGCGGACATCCCGTCTGAACATGGGGTAACAATTCATATCGACGGAGAACTTTTGGCCTGCGACGTTCCCCCGCTGATTGAAGAAGGGAGAACCTTGGTTCCCCTGCGGGCCTTGTTTAATAACATAGGGGCACAAGTCGAATGGGAAGAAGAGACCAGGACCGTCACCGCCGTAAAAGGGGATCTGACCGTCAGGGTGACTGTTGGGAGCAGCCTTGCCCACGTCAGCGACAAACCGGTTGCTTTAGACGTGCCGGCGAAAATCGTAAACGGCCGGACCCTCATTCCCGTGCGCTTCGTCAGCGAATCTTTAGGAGCCAGGGTGACCTGGGACGGGGCCAAGCGCCTGGTCAGTGTGGCCACGGCGGCCTTTATCGCCAAAGAAAGTGAAAAGATCGCCGGCGAAAAGCCCACGGAAGAGCTGGCCGAAAAGCCGGCAACGACGCCGTCCGGGGGCGGAGGGGCGCCGTTGCCCCAGAAAGAGCTTGTCTTGGGCACACTATCGCCCCTTGACCCTTTAAATCTTTTCAGTTCGGACGGAGCCTGGGAGAGAATATGTTCAACCGGCTTTTCGCATCTCCATTTGGTAAGGTTCGACCCGGATTTGAATGTGATCCCCTGCGTGGCGGAAAGATGGGAAGTATCGCCGGATGGAAAATCGATAAAATTCTTTTTAAATAAGAATGTCAAATGGCACGATGGCCAGGAAGTGACTGCAGAAGATGTGAAGTTCACCTTCGAATATAAACTCAAGCATCTTGTCGGCACTGACATGTGCACTGCTGAGCCGTTTTTCAAAGACGCAGCGGTTGTTGACAAATACACAGTTGTTTTAAACCTGAAAGAACCCGTGGTGATGATGCTGCTAAAAGAGCTTGCCATTGGTTATCTAATCCCCAAGCATATCTGGGAAAATGTCAATGAACCTTTAAAGTACACGGATAAAAGAAATATGATTGGGTGCGGACCTTATATTTTTGAAGATTACGACCGGGCAGCGCAAACGGCCACCTTCCGGGCCAATCACAACTATTTCCAGGGCAGGCCTTCTGTCGAAACAGTCAAGATCAAATACTTCAAAAATTTTGACCATGTTGTTCTCGCCCTAAAGAAAGGGGAAATCGATGCCGTCAGCGACTATTCGATGCCCGTTCCGGGTTCATACGCCCCCGCCCTGGCAAGCGACAAGAATATAAACCTGGGCGAGACCCCCGGCCTTCAGGTTCCGGCCTACCTGGGCTTTAGCTTCAAGAACCACCCGACAAAGGAGAAGGTTTTTCGGGAAGCTGTTTCTTACGCCATAAACTATGAAAATATTGTTCGGTCGATTTGCGGCAAGTATGGCGAAGTTCCCGGAAAAGGTCTCATACCTCCTTCCATGCCAGGTTTTTATCCGTCTGTCTCCAAGCTGGAATATAATCCGCAAAAAGCGAGACAGCTTCTGGCTTCTTTAAATATAAAAGAACCGGTTTATGTGCTGCCGCAAACCAGGCCTGGGAAAGAGGAGATAATGGTTCGCGTGGCCGAAATGATCTGCGGCCAGCTAAAAGAAGTGGGAATCGACGCCCGCATTGACCAGGAGGTAATAGGCAACTACAGCAAGTGGAAAGAAAAAGCATGGAAGGAAAGGGATTTCAGCATACTTGTCGGCCATATGACCGTGTTTGGCGTGCTTGGCGACGCAGGCGGATCCTATTTAATTGATTATCCCGGTGGTTATGGTACATGCGCTGATCAAAAGTACGTGGAAGCCTATGAGAAAGTAATATACGCAAAAGATAATTCTGAAATGAAGGAAGGCGTTAAGGAAATGCAATATTACCATGCCCGCGAATTGCCTGGGATTGCCCTGGCGTGGGACACGGTGCTTTATCCTTTCCGGACGGACAAATTTGACGGGTGGATAATGCAAAGGGGCCTCGGACCCGTATGTTACCATACGCTGTTCAATCTTAAACAAAAGTAGCATTTTAAAGCTGGCGGGGAATGTTGAAGAATTAAATCCAACCGGCGACCGGAGGAGGTGAGATATGATGCGTGGATACATTAAACCTGTTGTCAGGATCCGCAGGGTTGCCTGCACGCCTCATACTCTCGGGGTAAGTAGATAATCAGGCCCTTTCATTCCCCGCCAGCATTTATTTTTTAGGGGTGAGTTTTATGGAAGTATTTGTGAAAAAAGAGAAATTGAAATGCAGAGACCTTGGATCGGTGCTCTTGATCTATGATTACGCAAACGGGGTTGTGGTTGAGCTCAACGAAAGCGCCAGATTTGTTTGGGATTGTTTGGATAATTCCAATGTAAAAGACGTTATTCAGAAATTCTCTGATCATTACGGCGTTGATATCAATATCGCTTCTGAAGATGTATATTCGGTATTAAATGAGCTGGAGGCAAAGGGTATTATTAACAGGAAAGCGGTGTTGAAACAATGCACAAACTTGATTACGAACTTGATAATGTGACTTTGGTTGTTACCAATGAGTGCAATTTAAGGTGTAAACATTGTTATGTAGATGCTGGGAGAAAGTTGGAAAACGAACTCAGTCTGGATGAAATTAAAGATTTATTGGAACAGTTGTATTTTATGGGCGTAATGCAGCTGGATATTACAGGGGGGGAGCCGTTACTAAGGCCGGACCTCGAGGCAATATTGCATACGATCCGGGAAATGGGTTTTGTTGTTACGCTTCTTACCAATGGAACACTGTTGGACGGGAATGTAACCGGGATTTTGTCCTCGATGGATATAAAGTTTGTCCAGATTCCCCTTGAAGGAATGCCGGAAAACCACGAGTTCGTGAGAGGTGGCGGCACATTTGACCGTTGTGTGGATTCCATAAGACTGTTAAAAAGGGCAAACATTCCTGTTCAGGTAAGGACCACTGTAAGCAAAAGGTCCCTTAACGACCTGGAAAATTTGGCACAATTACTGGTGGGTTTAAATGTTGACAGTTTACTGCTTGCCGAATTCATTCCGGTAGGAAGGGGGATGGCCTGGGAAAAGGATTTCTTCCTGAATAAAGAGGAAAAGACAATGTTTAAAGAAACATATGTCAGAATAAAAGCAATGTTTCCGGAACTGGCTGTCCAGGGAGGCCCTTACGGTTATCTGGAGGGCCACAAGGGGTTCAAAGAGGCCGGGGAATTCAAGAAATCCTTTATGTGCGGGCTGGTGCGCGGAGACTGGTGCCAGATAATGCCGGACGGAACTGTAACTCCGTGCGATCTGATCATCTTTCATGCGGGTAATGTGAGAACCCAAAGCATGCGGGAAATCTGGCGTGAGTCACCGGTTTTTAGAGCATTTCGGGGATTCGATGCCGAAAAACTTAAAGGAAGTTGCGGTGACTGTGGATATAAATATATCTGCGGCGGTTGCCGCGCCCTTGCCTTTTTGTATAACGGCGACTTTTACGCCGAAGACCCGGTGTGCATGAAAGTATAAAGGGCGCCCCGACATGGGGCCTAGAATGGCTAAAGAATGGGAATGGCGAAACTTCATCCATGGAATATTATGCCCGGTTTGCTGATTTGGAGCTGGATTTGGCCGCCGCCCGGGAAGATGAAATATTTAAGGATCTGCAAAGAAGAGGTGGCCTAAATGAATTTGGACTGGGCCAATGAGTGGCACAAAAAACACGGGGAGTGTTTTTGGACCAAAAAACTGAATGAGAAGGGAATGACCAATGAGGGGTACTGGGATAGCCGGTCTGACGAAATATACGCGGCACATGACAAAATAACCAACTACCCAGGCGCCATTTTGGAAAAGATGATCCCCTTTCTTGCCCCGGAAGCGAAGGTTTTGGACATTGGCGCAGGCAGCGGGGCGTACTCCGTACCTTTTGCTAAAATCTCCAGAGAAGTAACGGTGGTGGAACCCTCGAAAGGACAGCTCAGGCGCCTTGCCCAAAAAGCCCGGGGGCTTGAAAACATTAAAATTGTCAATAAGCGCTGGGAAGAGGTAAACCGGGAGGAACTGGAAGAATATGACCTGGTTAATGCCGCCTATTGCTTTAGCATGCCGGACATTAAAGAGGCCTTGGGGAAAATGATCTCCTGCACCAAAAATGTCCTTTTCCTGGTTGCTTTTGCCGGAAGCTCCCTTACACCCGTATTGGCCTCAATTATACCCGGCTACAACCCTTCCCCGGATTACATTTATCTTTACAACCTCTTATACCAGATGGATATCAAGGCCAACGTCGAAATCATCACCAGGCGCTACCTTTATCCCTGGGGACTGTTGCAAAAGCTTTGGGCAGAAGACTACGACCTCGCCCCGGATGAAAAAGAGAGTGCTCTGGCTTTCTTTCAAAAGAACAATTTGATCGTCAGCCGGGATGGCGCCATGCTGATCAAATGCTGGTACAGGGATGCCGTGATCTGGTTTCAAAGGGGGTAAACATGCCGGGATTATACCTTGTCTCCAGGATCGGCCGGTACCTGGCGGCCTTCCTTTTAATTGTCACTCTGAACTTTTTCCTGGCGCGTTTCATGCCAGGCGATCCATTAATCCATTTGTTGGGCGAAGAGAGCTACAACTATCTTTATGTGCATGAGCCCGACACCCTGGAGGGTGTGAAAGCGCAGTACGGCCTGGACAAGCCTTTGCCCGTCCAGTATTGTCTTTACCTTGCCGGTTGCCTGAGAGGAGACTTCGGCTGGTCTTACCAGTACGGACAGCCGGTCTTTGCGGTGATCGCCTTTCGCTTGAAGTGGACCCTTGTTTTGCTCCTGCCGGCAACCGTCATTTCAGTTCTTCTAGGGGCCTGCCTGGGTGCCCTCTCCGGCTGGGAAAAGGGCCGGCGGGTGGATTTAATCCTTACCCCGTTGTTCTTGTTTTTTTATACCCTGCCTACCTACTGCTTTGGAATGCTCCTAATCTTGTTTTTTGCCTTTTCCCTGGACCTCTTTCCGTTGGGCGGCATGGTCAGCGGAAATATTTCCGGCATTCGGAGGCTGGTGAACATCTTGTGGCACCTGTGCTTGCCTCTGATCGTCCTGGTTGTTCATAACACTGCTTATAATTATCTCATCATGCGTAATGCTGTGGTCCAGGTAAAAACCGAAGAGTATGTCCTGACCGCGCTGGCCAAGGGATTAAAGGAGAGGCAGGTTTTATTCGGCCATGTTTTTAAAAACGCCCTGCCTCCCCTGGTGACGGTGGTGGCTTTAGACTTTGGCTTTTTGCTGGCCGGGGCGCTGCTGGTGGAAATAGTCTTCTCCTGGCAGGGGATGGGCACTTTAATCTACGAATCGGTTATATCCCGTGATTACCCGTTGCTTCAGGGTTGCTTCCTTATTCTGGCCATCTGCGTTATGCTGGCCAATTTCCTGGCGGATGTCATTTGCGCTTTCCTTGATCCACGTATTAAAGAAGGTGAAAGCAATGCTTAAAAGCAAAAGGGCTGTCGTGGCCGCGTCAGGCCCGTTTTCTTCAGGGTCTCAGAACAAAGTGGCGGCAGCGGGCATAATCATCCTTTCATTTTTTATTATCATGGCAGTTTTTGCCCCTCTTGTGGCACCACATGACCCTTTTGCGCTGGACACCCCTTATCTGCCCCCGGGAAAAGGACACCCGCTGGGCACCAACGATATCGGCCAGGATCTTTTGAGCGAACTGGTGTACGGCGCCCGGGTCTCTCTGTTCATCGGCTTTTTGGCCGCTTTTTTGGCCACCTCGGCGGGTGCTGCGATTGGGCTTTTCGTCGGTTATTTAAGGGGCGCCTGGGATGAGTTATGCATGCGCCTTGCCGATCTTTTTTTCTTGATTCCTGCCCTGCCCCTGGTTATTGTGTTGGTGGCTTATTTAAAACCAGGCATTTGGAATATAATTGTCGCCATCGCCATTTTAGGCTGGGCGTCGACGGCCCGGGTGGTGCGCGCCAGAGTCTTGCAGGTAAGGGAAATGCCCTTCGTCAAAAGCGCCAAGGCCCTGGGGGCAGGCGGTTTATACATTGTGCTTCAACACCTTTTGCCCAATACAATGGAGGTAATCTTGGCCAAGGCTTCCCTGGCAATTGCCGGGGCGATGCTCACGGAAGCCGGGATAAGTTTTTTGGGCTTGGGCGACCCCACCCAAAAAAGCTGGGGAATGATGCTGCACTACGCTTTTTCCCACGGCGGGGTGATTAACGGCTACTGGTGGTGGTATCTTCCCCCCGCCCTCTGTATCTCCCTGGCCGTGCTGGGCTTTGTGCTGTTGAGTTATGCCGGCCGGGAGGAGAAAGGGGGGTGGGGAAATTAGATAGGGGTGGCGCTTCGTTTTAAGAAATTGCCGGAGGAGGAGAACTGTAATCATGTTTTGAAAAAGGGGGAAAATGAGAATGAAGCCCTGGAAAAGATTTGGTTTTCTGGTTGCCTTTTTGCTGGCCGTTCTGCTTGCCGGATGCGGAAAACAGCAGGCGGCGGATCCCCCGGCAACGGGGGAAAAAACGGTGGTGATCGCCCCCAAATACGAAGACGATCACCTGAATCCCGTCCTGGGCTACGGCCAGTATGGCGGGTCTAAGTTTTTCAACGGATTGGTCAGGTTTGATGAAAACCTTAACCTGGTTCCGGACCTGGCGGAATCCTGGGAGATTTCGCCGGACGGCAAGATCTATACCGTAAAGCTGCGCCCGGGCGTAAAATGGCACGACGGCATGGAATTTACCGCTCATGATGTCAAATTTACATACGAGAAAATCCGCGACCCAAACGTGGCCTCTCCGCTCAAGCCGTACTTCGATTTTGTCGACGGGATCACGGTGGTGAGCGATCACTCTATAAAGATTCACCTCTCAAAACCCTACGCCCCTTTTCTGGAAAAGCTTGTCGTGGGGATTGTGCCCATGCACTTGCTGGATGGAAAGGATATGAAGACGGCGGAGTTTAATCAGCATCCGGTGGGTACCGGTCCCTTCAAATTTGTCGAGTGGAGAAAGGGCGAGAAGTTGGTGATGGCGGCCAACCGGGAGTATTTTAGGGGAAAGCCGAAGGTTGACCGGGTGGTGGTCTCCTTTATTCCTGACGAAAACACCCGCCTGCTGCAATTAACCAAAGGTGAGGTCGATGCGGCCTTTTTACCGCCCAAAATGGCCGCAAAGGCCCAAAGCGACAAAATCAAAGTATACTCTGTTCCCACGGGGGAATGGTGCGGTCTCGGACTACCCTCCAAAAACCCTCTTTTCCGAGATGTCCGGTTGCGCCAGGCCATTGCTTACGCCATTGACAAACAGGCGGTGGTGGACAAGATCCTGGATGGAAAAGGGGAACCGGCCAGCAATCCCCTGCGCAGCAACCACCGGGCATACAATCCTGAAGCGAAAAAATATCCGTATGATCCCGGGAAGGCGAGAGCCCTTCTGGCGGAGGCCGGCTGGAAGGACTCCGACGGTAACGGGATTTTGGATAAAGACGGCAGGCCGTTCCGCTTCACTTTGATGTATGCGGCAGACGACGTTCTGCGCAAGGATATTTGCACAGCGGTAAAGACGGATCTTAAAAAAGCAGGCATTGACGTGGAACTGGCCGGCCTCAGCTGGGACCAGATCAAGCCCCGGATGGATGCGGACGCAACCCTGTTTTTCTGGGCAACGGTGTATGACGTAGACGATCCCAACTACCAGCTTTGGCACTCGCAATTCATCGGCCAGGGGTGGAATAACCCTGCCTGCTACCAAAACAAGAAAGTGGACGAGCTTTTAGAGAAGGGCCGGGTCACCCCGGAGGGAGGCGAAAGGAAAAAAATTTACGCTGAACTGCAGCAGATTCTGGCGGAAGAACAACCGGTCGTGTTTATTGCCCACATGGACCACACCTATGCCGCCAGCGCCAGGATCAAGGGAATCAAGGCCCAGCCGGAAGGCCACAGCGGGTACCTGACGGAAGGGTTGTGGTGGAACCTGGAAGAGTGGGAATTGCCGGAATAAGGAATCTGATTGTTGGCGAGGAGATAGGCGATGGACCTGGGCCGCTATATTTTTAGAAGGGGGAGCCAGCTTCTCCCCCTCCTTTTTGGGATCAGCATCTTGGCTTTTTTGCTCATTCATATGTCACCGGTGGACCCCGTCGAGGCCCGCCTGGGGAAAGAAGAGGCAAGCCTCCTTTCTCCGGAAGACCTCGCCGGGCTGAGGGCCTCTTGGGGACTGGACAGGCCTTTGTACTGGCAGTACATTATCTGGCTAACCCATGTTCTTCAGGGAGATTTCGGCATCTCCCACCTAAGCGGAAGACCGGCTCTGGCCGTAATTGCCGGGTGTATTCCAGCCACTCTGGTTCTGATGGGTACAGGGTACCTGCTGGTGGTTGCGATCAGCATTCACCTGGGAGCAATCAGCGCCAAAAAGCGGGATACTTTACTTGACCACACCTGCACTGTCCTCAGCTTCATTTTTTACTCCACCCCAAATTTTTGGCTGGCGCTCATCATGGTTTACCTTTTTTCCATTAAGCTGGGCCTGCTTCCCGTCTGCGGAACGGCTTCCCCAAAAGCGCTTGCTTTTTCCCTTCCCGAACTGTTGCGGCACTTAATTCTGCCCGCCGCTGTTCTGACCCTGACCACCTCACCCTGGTATATCCGCTTTCTACGCGCCAGCATGCTGGAGGTGCTGGCGCATGATTACGTTTTGCTGGCCCGGGCAAAAGGACTTCCGGAAAAGACGGTTGTCTTCAGGCATGCCCTTCGCAACGCCCTTTTACCATTTCTTACCCTGCTGGGACTGGCCTTTCCTCATTTAATCGGGGGGGCGGTGGTGATTGAAACGATCTTCGCCTGGCCGGGGGTGGGCAGGCTGTTGGTGGAAAGTGCGCTACGGGCCGATTACCCGGTGGTGATGGGGCTTGTTTTTCTCCTCAGCATCTTTGTGCTTCTGGGTAACTTCCTGGCGGACATTGCTTATCTGCTTGTTGATCCCCGCATCAGGTACGGGGGTGAGAGCGATTGAACAAAAAAGCGTATGCCGGTGCCTGTTTTCTTTCCCTGGTTGTCTTGATCGCCGTTTTGGCTCCGCATATCTGTAACTATCATCCTGTGGACACTTCTCTTGGTGACGCCAGTCTTCCTCCTTCCCGGGAACACCTCTTTGGGACTGACGACCTGGGCCGGGATGTATTCTGCCGGTGTGTGTTCGGAGCCCGGGTCTCTTTAGCCGTGGCCTTTTCGGTGGCTTTGATCACCACGGCCGTCGGGGTGGCTGTCGGTCTTGTCTGCGGGTATACCGGAGGCTTGGTTGACAACATCCTGATGCGCGCTGTCGACATTTTAAATTCCTTGCCGAATATTATTATTTCCATTGTTATTCTGGCTTTTTTAAAACCGGGGATCTTCAATGTCCTTGCCGTGCTGGCCTTTACCGGCTGGACGGCGACTGCCCGCGTTGTGCGGAGCGAGGCGTTCTCGCTGAAAACAAGAGAGTTTGTTTTGGCCGCCCGGGCCCTGGGCGCTCCGGACGCCCATATCATCTTTTTGCACCTTTTGCCCAACGTGCTGGCTCCTGCCCTGGTGGCCGCCACCTTCAGCGTGGCCCACGCCATTCTGGCGGAGGCGACTTTGAGTTTTTTGGGTCTCGGCATACCTCCGCACGAGCCCAGCTGGGGAAACATCATGATGGAAGAAATGGACGACCTGATGGTTGGCGTCTGGTGGACGGTTTTCTTTCCGGGCGTACTGGTCGTTTCTACTGTGCTGGCCGTGAATTTTCTGGGCGAGGGGTTGAAGGACGCTCTGGAGACGGGAAAGGGAGACAGGCATGTTTAGCCGCCGGGAACAAAGCGTTTCGCCGTTCAGGGCGACCGGTTTGTCTTGCGCTTCCCGGACAGGGGTTTGGGGTGCCTTTCTTCCCTCTTTGCGTTTGTGAGCCGGCGGTGCTGTTCACCGCCCTCCGTCTCCGGTGCCTGCAGGGGGCCGGAGACCTGCGGTCCCGTCATGACATGGCCCGGCTGAATTAACCCGAAGCAGGAAAATGGCACAAGTTGCTGAAATTTATAACATTATGACCGAATGTTATAGCCCTGCGGCCGCAATCAGCCGGCAATGCAAGAATGGCCGCCTGCCCGCAGGACGGGGCAATGGCATGATTGACGCATGCATTCCCGGGGAGAAAGTAAAACACAACCGCAAGCCCGGGCGGAAAACGGCCATTTTCGCTTTTTTCCTCGCTTTGCTGCTGGTTAATCCCGCCTGTGTTTCCACGGCGGGATCAGGAACCATCAGCGCTTTATTCGCCAGCGGGTTAAACAAGTATTACGTTAACGGTTTAAATGAGGTAACCATGGACGCCCGGCCCTTCATAAAGGAGGGCAGGTTTTTCGTGCCTGTGCGTTATCTGGGTAGCGCCCTTGGCCTGGACGAAGGTATGATCACCTGGGACGGCGAAACCCGGACCGTCACCCTGAGAGGTGACATTACCCTGCAAATGACCGTCGGCAAGGCGGAAGTGGTTAAAGACGGGCGGCCTGAGGACATTGACGCGGCCCCGGTGCTGACCGGCGGCCGGACGTACCTCCCGGCCAGGCATGTCGCCGGGGCCCTGGGATACGAAGTTGAGTGGGACGGGGCTTCCCGGACCGTCCTGTGCTGGCCCAAAGGGATGCCGAAGCCGGACGCCAGTGAGGCGAAGCGATTGGCGATGGGAGAAGAAAGATCGGCCTTGATTGGGGAATACGAGATAATCTTTCCCGGCAACCCGGAGGATGACAAGAACATCCAAAACGCCATCATTGCCTTGGGCAAGGTGAACGGCCACACCCTGGCCCCGGGAGAGGTTTTTTCGTTTAACGCCGCAGCCAAACCCCGCACCCTGGACAATGGTTACGTGGTCGGCTATTCCTACAGCGGCAATCAGAAGGTACCCGATGTGGGCGGGGGGGTGTGCAGGGCCAGTGCGGTGATTTACGCGGCGGCCCTCAACGCCGGACTGCCAGTGATAGAGCGCCACACCCACAGCGTGGCCGTAGACTATGTGCCGGGACACCTTGACGCGGCGGTGTGGAGTGGTGTGCTGGACCTTAAGTTCAGAAACGACCGCAATGTACCCCTGCTGATCAAGGCATCGGGTTCGGAAAGGCGAGTCTGGGCCGGTATCTGGGAAGTATACAATTGAACGGAAATATATTTTAGTAAATTAATTTTTCCGGCGGCCGCCATGACAATCCTAAACTTTTGATCAGAGGGGCATTATTAATGGCGAGAATAAAATTACTGCCCGATAACCGGATCATAATCCACCGGGACGGGGGAACCCTCTGTGAAGCCTTGCCCGGCGTGTAGTCAATTGGGAGGGCCAGGCCGCTTTTTTGCTTGTCCCCGAAGATGAAAAAAACGGTCAGAGGGCGATCCAGTGCAAAAAATATTGAGCTGTCGGCCAGGGCCGATTTCCAGGAAGCTTTTGTAGATGCCCTGGCCTTTGGCGGGTTCGACCGCAATATATAAGGGGTTTGCCGCATGGATAATTCAGGGATGAACGGTGTCCGGAGGGTAATGGCAGCCATCAACCGGACCCGCTGTGACCGGATACCCAGGGGAGAGTTCGTGGTGGACATGGATTTCATCAGGGACTTTGCGCGGGTTTTCGGGGGCAATGACGCCGGAACTGCATATCCAACCGGCACAAGCATGGCAGTTGAGTTTTACAGGCGCCTTGGACTGGACCTGGTTTGCATACCCGCCGGTGATTTCATAAACGGTGACGGTGATTTAGAGAGTTGCACCGGCGTGAAGCGGGATCAGGGACTCTTTATTTTTTCGGTGGTGGACGGCGCCTTTCAATCGGTCATGAAGCGGAAGGGATTTGCCGATTTCTGCCTGAGCTCGGCTATTCAGCCGGAACGGCTGGGAAGGGAGATTCGCCTTTATTCGGATGAAATTCTGCCTGTCATTGAAAGGGTTATAAACAAAGGGGCGCACGGCGTGATCATAGCTGACGATATTGCCTACAAACAGGGGACATACGTTGCCCCCGGTTTCATCGCGAAATACCTTCTGCCGTGCTGGAGGGATCAGGTCCTGGCGGCAAAAAGATTTAAGGCGCCGGTTTTTTTTCACTCGGACGGGAATATAAACGCAGTCCTCCCTTATGTCGTAGAAGCCGGCTTCGGGGGGCTGCAGTGCCTTGACCCTTCCTCCGGCATGGACATGAAAACGGTTAAGGATGTCTATGGGCAATGTCTTTGTCTTATGGGCAACATCGATCCGGCACTGCTCTCCCCTGATGATGTCCCGGGCGGCGGTTTTCCCGAACTGGCCCGGGCGGTGGAAGAACTTATTCGTGCGATGGGGAGGGAGGGCGGCTTCATTTTCGGCACCAGCAGCGGACTGTATCCGGGGCTGTCCCCGGAGAAGGTCCTCTTCATGTACGAACTGGCGGACAAGTCAGGCCGCACTTCCTGATGCAAAATGGCGACAGGCGCAACCGGCGGTTATACAGCCGCCGGTTTTATTTCCATGGCATTTTCATTTGGTAATTTTTCTATAATAATGTGACATATTATAGCAGGATATGTCAAATTTATAGCAAATATTAAAACGACGGGGAAGTGGAGGTGAAGAAAAAGGTATAATATATAAAATTATAAAGTAGTGTGTAGAATGTCAGTCGATGTGCAGGTCGGGTTGGTTGTGTCGTCGAAAGGAGGTCTTACTATTAAAAGCGTAAGGACGAAATTGATCATAAGTATTATCATCATCTTGATGCTGGGATTGGGCGGTTTGTCTTTTCTGAATTATCAAAAAACAAAGCAGATCCTCGTAAACAACCTGGAGCAGTCAATGATTTCCCTGGCCGAGTCCTCCGGCAGGGAAGTCAGCCTGTGGCTGGACGCCAGAAAAGCTGAAATTACTCTTTTAAGCAATACCCAAGTGGTTGTCGGCGGCAAGCAGGAGGAGTTCATCCCCTACCTTGCGTCAGAGGTCAAGAGAAACAAGGTTTATGAAATGTTTTTTGTTTCCGACAAGAAGGGTAATGCTCCCACAACGGGGGGGACAACAGCCGATATTAGCGACAGGGACTATTTCAAACAGGTCATGGCCACAGGACAGCCGGTGGTTTCAGACCCGCTGGTTTCAAAGGCCAGCAACAAGCTAATCGTGGTGGTGGCGGCCCCTATAATCAGGAATGGGACAGTGGACGGGGTTATGGGCGGGACTGTGCTGGTGGATGACCTGTCCAAGAAAGTATCTTCGGTTAAAGTGGGGCAAACCGGGTACGCCTACATGGTTCAGGGGGACGGAACGTTCATCGCCCACCCGGACAGGGAACTGGTGATGAAGTACAACCCGCTGAAAGACGGAAAGGCTGATGCGGGGCTGGCGGAGGCAGTGAAAAGAATGGTCGGAGGCGAGACCGGGGTTGCCCGCTATGTCTTTGAGGGAGTGGACAGGTACGTGGCCTTCGCCCCGGTGCCCGGGGTCAACTGGTACATGGCGGCGACCGCTCCGGCGGCGGAGCTGTCGTCCCAGCTTTTATCGCTGCCGGTGACCAGTGCGGTGACGGCCATGGTGTTTGTAATTGTGATTGGCATTATATCCGGGGTGGTCCTGTCCAGGATGGTGGGCGGTCTCAAACAGGTTTCGGCAGGGGCGGCCAGAATCGCCCGGGGGGATCTCACCGGCGACGAAATAGCGGTCAAATCCGGGGATGAGCTGGGCCAGCTGGCCGGGGCCTTCAATTCCATGCTGGCCACCTTGAAGGAAATCGCCGGCCAGCTTCAGGAAAAATCGCGGATACTGTCATCGTCCTCCGGCGAACTGTCGGCCAGCGCCGAAAACATAACCGCTGGGGCAAGTGAGACCGCTTCCACCGCGAGCCAGGTGGCCTCAACGGTGGATCAGGTTACGTCCAACGTCCGGAATATAGCCGAATCTTCGGCCCGGGCGGCCGGCTATGCCGAGGAAGGAAGCCGGGGGATCCAGCGCATCACCGACCAGATGGAGGCCATACAACGCGCCGCGGCTGCCAGCGGGGAGGTTATCGGCGGGCTGAACGAGTCCGCCGGGAAGATTTCCCAGATCGTCGAACTGATCACCCAGATTGCCGAGCAGACCAACCTGCTGGCCCTGAACGCGGCCATCGAGGCGGCCAGGGCGGGGGAACAGGGCCGCGGATTTGCGGTGGTGGCCGAAGAAGTGCGCAAGCTGGCCGAGCAGTCCGCCAGCGCGGCCGGCGAGATCAACTCTCTGATCAGTTCCATCCAGCAAGAGACCCGGGAAGCTGTGCGGAGCATGCAGGAAGGGGCCGGCCAGGTGCAGGCCGGGTCGGATGTGGTGCGGGAAGTGGGCGGCACCCTTGAAAAAATAATCGAAGCGGTCCGGGGGCTGGCCTCGGACATCCAGATGGTGGCCGATGCCGCCGGGCAGATATCCTCGGCGGTGGAAAACGTGGCTGCGGCGGCCGAGGAGCAGACGGCCACCATGGAGGAGGTGTCCTCCACCACCCAGGCCCTGGCCGCGCTGGCCAGGGAACTGGAGGAACTGGCCGGGCGTTTTAAAATCCGTTAGGGCAGGAGATTGAAATAAGCTGCCCGCCGCCGGTCAGGCGAGGTGAAAATTAACGGAACGGCACGAATAAAAACGGACCCCCTGAACGCAGGGGGTCCTGCATTTATGTGCGCCGGCCGGAGAAGGGACCGGTGCCGGATAAGCCGGGTATTTATCGTTCAGATATGACGCTTTGAAGCGCTAAAGCGAAAGTGCCGGTCAAAAGGCTTTTTTATTCAGGGCTGAAATATTATTCCTTTAGGCTGAAAGGCATATAATGTATTACTCGGGGGCCGACGGAGGACGCCCGCTTTCCGGGCGGGCCGTTTGAACCAATTTTTGCGGTTGCCCAGGAGGGATAAAATATGTCCGGACAATACATGGTTTCCAGGGATGACTGGTCTCTGCACCGCAAGGGGGAGATCGACCGCCAGCGCCACCGGGAAAAGGTCAAGGAAGCGATAAAGAAAAACCTGGCCGACGTGGTGAGCGAGGAAAGCATCATCCTTTCGGACGGGAGCAAGGTGATCAGGGTGCCTATCAGGTCCCTTGACGAGTACCACTTCCGGTTTGACCCGGGGAAAAAGAAGCACGCCGGCCAGGGAGACGGCAAAAGCAATGTGGGGGATGTCTTGGGGTCTGAGCCCCAGCAGGGAAGCGGCAAGGGCAAGGGGGCCGGGGAGGAGCCGGGCCTGGATTATTACGAGACCGATATCACCATTGACGAGCTGGCGGAGATGATCTTCGAAGACCTGGGACTGCCCAACCTGGAACAAAAGAAAAAGCCGGATCTTTCCTCGGAATCCCTGGAGTTCAAGGATGTCAGGAAAACTGGGATATCCGGAAACATAGACCGCAAGCGGACCATATACGAGGTGCTGAAACGCAACGCCCTGGGCGGAAAGCCCGGACTTTACGGCATAAAGAAAGACGACCTGCGTTTTAAAACCTGGGAAAAGACATATAAGTACGAATCCAGCGCCGTTGTCCTGGCCATGATGGACACCTCGGGGTCCATGGGCGCGTACGAGAAGTATATCGCCCGCAGTTTTTTCTTCTGGATGGTCAGGTTTTTGAGGACCAAATACCAGAATGTGCACATCGTTTTTCTGGCCCACCACGTGGAGGCCAGGGAAACCACCGAGGAGGAGTTTTTCACCAAGGGCGCCAGCGGGGGAACGCGCTGTTCCTCGGTGTACCGCCTGGCCCTGGATATAATTGAAAAGAGATACAGCCCCCAGGATTACAACATCTATGCCTTCCATTTCTCCGACGGGGATAACCTGGCTTCGGACAACGACCTGTGTGTCAGGCTGGTGGGCGAACTTCTGACCAAGTGCAACCTGGTGGGGTACGGGGAGATTGAGGGCCCCTACTACTACACCAGCACCCTGAGGTCGGCTTTCAAAAAAATAACCGACCCAAAATTTACGGCGGTGGTCATAAAGGACAAGAGCGGCGTCTACCCCGCCCTTAAAAAATTCTTTTCCCCGGGACCGGAAAACGTCAGGGCGTAAGAGGAAGAGAACGGGGGAAAAAACGGGAGCATTGGACCGAATACTTGATCATAAATGCTGCCTAATCAGAATGGGGGTGTTAACTAACCTAAACAGAGCTTGACGAAAAAAGGGTTTTAATCCAAAGTGTTGTTAGGAAGCCCGTCTAGGCGTAGAGAACAGGAAGTGCATACCCGTGGAAGTCATAAGCATCACTCCCAGCTCGCCTCTGTGCCGGACTTTTGAGGACGACGAGCTGTTGTGTTTCGCCTGGATTTCCGATCTGCTGGACTGCAACTTCAACGGCATCCTGGACAACGGTGAACTGGCAGCCAGAATCGCGTGGCAACTTGATCCCCCCTGGTGTCCGGAAAAGGGCGTGGTGGGCATAGTATCGGTGGAAACGCTGCCCAGATACCGGAGGCGGGGTTACGCCAGGGCGCTGGTGGATTACGTGCGCCAGAAACACCCCGACCGGCCGGTGGTGTTTGAGTTGAACACACCCTGGGCCTTCCAGTTCTGGAAGCGGTACGAACCCGATTTCCTGGGCAGGGGCAGGGGATACTCCAGCCTGATGAAGCTTCTCCCCCTGGGCTAGGCGGCCCGTGCCGCTTAAAAAACAGGTCAGGAAAGAAATCCTGGTCTTTTTGTTTTTTCAAGATCTTGTTCAAACAAGTTTGCTTTTGTTTGGTTTTTCACTATTGCCTGGCGAAATGGCTGATCACTCTGCAGACAGCGGTTATGACGTCTTCCACGTCCCGGTCGGTCATGGCCGGATATATAGGCAGGCAGATCAGGTTTTCATAAATCTCCTCGGCCGCCGGGCAGAGGCTGTCCGTGATGGTGCACACGTCCGGGTGGCCGATCCAGAGATAGTATGGTTGCAGGTGCACCGGCAGGTACATGACATCCAGGCCGATGTTCTCTTTTTGAATGGCCTCGAATACCTCCCTGCGGCCGGCTAGGGTCCCGGGCCTGAGGCGCAGGGGATAGAGGTCCCAGGAGGGTTCAGCCCCGTCCACGGGTTGCGGGGTGACAAGCTGTTCAAGTTGCTGAAAGGCCCTGGTGTATTTTCCGGCGATCTCCGCCCGCCGCTTCAGGAAGAGGCCGGCTTTTTTCAGCTGGGAAAGGCCCAGGGCCGCCTGCATCTCGGTCATGCGGTAATTGTACCCCAGGTCCTGCATCTCCCGGTGCCAGGGCCCGGGGTATTTGGTCAGCCTTTCCCTGTCCCGGACCATTCCCCCGTCCCGGAACATGGCCAGCCAGCGGGCGGTTTCCCCGTCGTCGGTGACCACCATGCCTCCCTCGCCGGTAGTCACACCCTGCGTTCCGGAAAAGCTGAACACCCCCATGTGGCCGTATCTTCCCGTCATTTTGCCCCGGTAAAGGGCGCCCAGGGAGCGGGTGGCGTCTTCAATCACCAGGAGGTCCCTTTTCCGGGCGATTTCCATGAGCCGGTCCAGTTGGCAGGGAAAACCCCCGTAGTGGGTGATGATCATGGCCCTGGTGCGCTCGGTCAGCCTGGCCTGGACCTGGTCCGGGTCCAGGGTCATGGTGGACGGGGAAACGTCGGTAAAGATGGGCACGGCCTTCTGGTACAGGATGCAGTTGGTGGAAGCCGGGTGAGTCAGGGGCGGGGCGATAACCTCCTCCTGGGGTCCGATCCCGCCCGCCATGAGGGCGATATGCAGTCCCGCCGCGCCGCTGGATACCGCCACCGCGTATTTTGACCCGGTGTAGGAAGCGAAGGCCTCTTCAAACCTGGAAACGGCGCTGCCCATGGACAGCACGTCCCCCTTCAAGGTTTCGGTGACCGACCGGATGTCGTCCTGGTCTATCATGGGCAGGGCAAAGGGCAGGAAACTTTCCCGCACCGGTTTGCCTCCCGCCGCCGCCGGGGTGTTCATAATCTTTTCCTCCTGTAATTTACTGCCGGATCAATCCGCCGCCCGGAATTAAACCCGGCCAACAATATTTATTCAAGGTATTGTGCCGGAACCCTTCAATAATCATTCCGCAGCCAATGGCCGGCGGCCTGTTCCCAGGCTCTCTGCGTGTTCTCCCGCGGATAATTAGAATTGACAAAATGGCTTGCCGGTGATATTAATATATTCAAATAAATGTTTTAATGAATGGGTGGACTGTTCAGTGGACGATGTTTGCGATATCTTCTGTTCCGACCGGGAAAAGGTGGACCGGATCAGAAAGCGGGTGGCCGTTACCGGGGGAATGGCCCGGATTTTCAAGGCCCTGGCGGACGACACCAGGCTCAAGATAATTTACGCCCTGTCCCTGGAGGAGCTGTGCGTCTGCGACGTGGCGGGGATCATAGGCAGTTCGGTGGCCACGGCCTCGCATCACCTCAGGTTCCTGAGGAACACCGGGCTGGCCAGGTACCGCCGGAAGGGGAAGCTGGTGTTTTACAGTCTCCGGGACGAGTGCGTCAGGGAAATAATCAACATTGCCCTGGAACACGGGCGGCATGACGGGAGAGACAGTGATGAACGGTAGGCGGGCCGCCGGGGCCGCAAGTGACACAACGGCCGTCCGAAGGCCGGAGGTGAAGACAACCTGCCTCCGCCTTGCAGGCCTGGACTGCGCGGACTGCGCCGTCAAACTGGAAAAAAGGATTGCTTCCCTGGAAGGCGTGGAGGCGGTTGACGTCAATTTCGGGTCCGGGAAAATGAACGTGGTCCACACCGCTTCCGTGGAGGCCGTAATCAAGGCGGTCAGTGATTCCGGCTACGGCGCCTCCCTGTGGCCGGCAGACTCCGGCGGGGACCCGCCATTGGGCCGGGAGAAAATGGCAAGGCTGGCCGGCACCGCTTTATCCGGGATCTTCCTGGCGGCGGGCGCCGCCGCCGGCGGGGAGGCGTCCGTCTGGCTTTATCTGCTGGCCATCCTCACCGGTGGTTTCCCGGTCTTTAAAAGCGGCCTTTACGCCGCCAGGTCCCTGGTTTTGGACATGAATTTCCTGATGACGGCCGCCGTTATCGGCGCCGCGGCCATAGGCGAGTGGTCCGAAGGGGCGGCCGTGGTGTTTCTGTTTTCCCTGGGCAACCTTCTTCAGACCTACACCTTTGACAAGACCCGCAACTCCATCCGGGCGCTGATGGACCTTTCGCCCAGGGAAGCCCTGGTCAGGCGGGACGGCACGGAAATAACCCTGCCGTTGGATCAGATCAGGCCGGGGGACACTGTTATGGTGAAGCCCGGCCAGAAAATTCCGGCGGACGGGAAGGTGAGGGAGGGCAGTTCAACGGTGAACCAGGCCCCCATCACCGGGGAGTCGGAGCCGGTGGAGAAGGTCCCCGGCGACCGTGTGTATGCGGGGACAATCAACGGGCAGGGGGCCCTGGAGGTGGAGGTTGCCCGCTGTGCCGCGGACAGCACCCTTTCCCGCATCATCAGCCTGGTGGAGGAAGCCCGGGAACAGAAGGCTCCTTCCCAGCAGATGGTGGACAGATTTGCCCGCTACTACACCCCGGCCGTTCTGCTGGGGGCCGTGGCGGTGGCCGTTTTGCCGTCCCTGTTGTTTCACCGTCCCTTCGTCCCCTGGTTTGAAAAAGCCCTCATTCTCCTGGTCATCGCGTGTCCCTGCGCCCTGGTGATCTCCACTCCGGTATCCATTATCTCGGCCATCGGCAGCGCGGCCCGGAAGGGCGTGCTGTTCAAGGGCGGGGTCCACCTGGAGGAGGCCGGATCCGTTAAAATAGTGGCTTTTGACAAAACGGGCACCCTGACCCGCGGGAAGCCGGAGGTTACTGACGTAATCGCCGCCGAAGGAGTGTCCCCGGAACGGGTTCTCGGCATAGCGGCCGCCGTCGAGAAATTTTCGGAGCACCATCTGGCCGGAGCGATTCTGGAAAAGGCGGCCGAACAAAAACTGGAAGCGCCCCCCGCCACCGGCTTCAGATCCTTTGCCGGAAAGGGCGCCTGCGCCGAAATCGGCGGCAGGACCTTTTACGTGGGGAACGACAGGCTGTTTCGGGACCTGGGGGCCGATACAGGGCGGTGGCGGATCTCCATCGAAAGGCTGCTGGCGGACGGGAAAACCGTGGTGATGGTGGGTACAGGGGAGGGGATCAGCGGAATAATCGCCGCCGCCGACCGGGTAAGGCCGCACAGCCGGGCGGCCGTTGCCGCCCTGACCCGGGCGGGGGTTGAAAAAGTAGTCATGCTTACCGGAGACAACCGGAAGACCGCCGGGGCCGTGGCCAGGGAAGTGGGAGTGGATGACTTCAGGGCCGAACTGCTGCCCCGGGATAAGCTTGAGGCCATCAGGCAGCTGAAATCCGGGGGCAAGGTGGCCATGGTGGGCGACGGCATCAATGACGCCCCGGCCCTGGCCGCTGCCGATGTGGGCATCGCCATGGGCGGGGCCGGGTCAGACGCGGCCATAGAAACGGCGGACATAGCCCTCATGGCGGATGACCTTTCCAGGCTGCCCTACGCCATCAAGCTGAGCCGGAAAGCCCTGGCCGTCATAAAGCAGAATATTCTTTTCTCTCTTTTGATCAAGGCGGCGTTCATCGCGGCCGCCCTTACGGGCCACGCCACCCTCTGGATGGCGGTGTTTGCGGACACCGGGGCTTCCCTGCTGGTCACCTTGAACGGGATGAGGCTGATGCTGGTTAGGGAGTGACATGCCGCGCTAAAAAGTTAACCTGAGTTGAAATAAGATAATGCGAACCTGGGAAACTAATCCCCAGTCCCTGATTCGAATTCATATTTGTAATTGACACAGGTATGCCCCTGGATTATATTTGACTTGTTCCAACAGGAACGGGCGGAACCGGCCGGTCCAACCCGGACCGCGTCGCACCGGAGATATTCCCGGCCGAAAGGAGCAGAAATTTTGAAGCTGGTTGTAGCCATCAGCGGAGCCTCGGGCGCCATATACGGGATAAGGATACTGGAGGAATTGAAGAAAGCGGGGGTGGAATCCCACCTGGTGATCAGCAGGTGGGGAAAGGTTACCATCGCCAGGGAAACCGGTTATACCCCGGAGAAGGTGCAGGCTTTGGCCGGTTTTTATTACGATGCCGATAACCTGGGGGCCGCCATATCCAGCGGGTCCTTTAAATGCGAGGGCATGATCGTGGCCCCCTGCAGCATGAAAACTTTGGCCGCCATTGCCGGCGGATTCTCCCAGGACCTTATCGCCAGGGCGGCTGATGTCGCCTTGAAGGAAAAAAGAAAGCTGGTGCTGATGGTCCGGGAGACCCCGCTGAGCCCCATCCACCTGGAAAATATGCTCAAACTGTCCCGCATCGGGGCGGTGATCATGCCTCCGGTGCCGGCCTTTTACACAAACCCACGCTCGCTGGACGATGTTATCAGTCAGGCGGTGGGAAGGGCCCTGGAACAGTTCGGCATAGAGATTAACGCCCCGGACCGGTGGCAGGGCATATAGGACCGGACCGTAAAACGGGGCCGGCCCCGGAATCCGGAGTATTAACCAGACGAACAGGGAGGGAAATGGTGATTATGTACGAAGCCAAACTGAAGGAAATGGGGATAAACCTGCCTCCGGTTCCGAAGCCGGTGGCCTCCTATGTCCCGGCGGTCCGGGCGGGTGAGTATGTGTACACCTCGGGCCAGCTCCCCTTTGCGGACGGGGAGATCAGGTACAGGGGCAAGGTGGGGGACGGGCTGTCCGAAGAAGACGGCTACGAGGCCGCGAAAATCTGCGCCATTAACTGTTTAAGCGCGGTGAAGGACCTGGCCGGAAGCCTGGACAACATTGAAAGGATTGTCAAAGTCACCGGTTTTGTCAACAGCGCCCCCGGCTTTGTCAGCCAGCCAAAGGTGGTCAACGGCGCTTCGGACCTGCTGGGCGAAGTGTTCGGGGAAGCCGGGAAACATGCCAGGGCGGCGGTGGGAGTCAGTGAACTGCCCCTGGGGGCGGCGGTGGAGATAGAAATGGTGGTCAAGCTGAAGGGTTAGATTACGAGTCATTGAAAATGCCTCATTGCAGGGGGACCGCTTACGAAAGTGATAACAGGTTCTTAACCGTGAGTGAAATTTACGCCTTACTATTTTTAAAATTGGGAGGCTTAAAAATACAATTCGTGCCGTAATGGTTGCTTTTCCATGTTCGCGCGGGTACAATATGGATAAAAGACGAACAATTCCTGAAATTCAGGACCGTGGGGGGATGGCGGTGGCCCCTTTAGCTAAAATTGTGGAGAGTATAAAAAGCAGTCTCAATGCAATCGCCGACGAAGCCACCACTTTCAAGCTGGAGCCGTACCAGGGAGATTTGACCGGGGTGGACGGCTGGCTTGCTCCCGATGGTACTTTTTACGCGTGTAATTATTACGACCACCTGATATACGCGGATAAGCTGGTGGCCAGAATGGGATACAAAAAGGTCAACCGGTTTCCTCACGAGCTTAACGGGGAGTACACCCTGGAAAAAAACGGATGGGTGAAGGTGAGCCTGGGCAGGGTCGTGGTCCACAAGGAGATGCAACTGACCAAGAAGCAGCTGGACTTTCTCTTCGATTACTATGTGAGCAACAGCAGGGAAGAGGAGTTCATGGAGATCCTGGAGAAGTACGAAAACAACTGACCGGCTGTCAAGGATCGCAATAGCCCCTTCAGGGGGCTTTAATTTTAAGATTACCCAATTGCGGCCCGGGAGGGGCGCCCGTGAAGCTTCCGGCGCAGGTTACCGTAGTCGAGGTGGGACCGAGGGACGGCCTGCAGAATGAACCCTTCTTTTTGGAGACCGGCTTGAAGGCGGAACTGATAAACTGCCTTATTGAGGCCGGTTTTAAGCGGATTGAAGCCACCTCCTTCGTCCGCCCGGAATGGATACCCCAGCTCCGGGACGCCGAAGAGGTGCTGAAGCTGGTGGGCCGGCCGCCCGGGGTCAGGCTCAGCGCCCTGGTGCCGAACCTTAAGGGCTACCAGAGGGCGGTAAGCAGCGGCATTGCGGAAATAAACATGGTGGTTTCGGCCAGTGAACTGCACAACCGGAAAAACGTGAACCGCAGCATAGAAGAGTCCCTGCGCGATTTTGCCCGCATCGCCGGGGCCGCCCGCGGTGACGGAATCCTGGTCAGGGGCAGCGTGGCTGTCTCTTTCGGCTGTCCTTACCAGGGCGGGGTTGACCCGGGGAAGGTGATCGGCCTTGCTTCCGCCCTATGGGATATGGGCTGCTGCGAGGTGGTTCTGGCCGACACCATCGGGTGCGCCAATCCGGTTCAGGTTTACAGGGTGGTGTCGGCAGTCCTGGAGAAAATACCCGGGATCTGCCTGGCGGCCCATTTTCACGACACCAGGGGCATGGGGCTGGCCAACGTGCTGGCGGCACTCCAGGCCGGGGTAGCCGTGTTCGACTCCTCCATCGGGGGCCTCGGCGGGTGCCCGTATGCCCCGGGCGCCCCGGGGAACATCGCCACCGAGGATCTGGTCAACATGCTGGCCGCGATGGACGTGGAAACCGGCATTGATCTGACCAGGGTAATAAAATGCGCGGACCGGCTTCAGCGGAAGGGAGAAAAACGGCTGAGATAAAAAACAGGGCCGGACCTGTTCTGAATACGGCCCCAAATATCTTTAAATTTGTACAACCCTCCCGGCATATGGTGTTATATGGGGGGTTTTTTTATGAAAACAAAAGATGAAATCAGGCTCCTGGAGGAGGCCATCGGGGAGATCACCGCCAAGGCCAGGGAATTCGGCCTGGACTTCTACAACATGTATTTTGAAATATGTCCGGCCGAGATTATTTACACCTTCGGGGCTTACGGCATGCCCACCAGGTTCTCGCACTGGTCGTTCGGCAAGGCCTACCAGAAAATGAAGACCCAGTACGACTACAACCTGAGCCGGATTTACGAGCTGGTGATCAACAGCGATCCCTGCTATGCCTTCCTGCTGGAGGGCAATACCCTGATTCAGAACAAGCTGGTGGTGGCCCACGTGCTGGCCCACTCCGATTTTTTCAAGAACAACGCCTATTTCCGGCAGACTTCCCGGGGCATGGTGGAGAGCATGGCCAGCGCCGCCAACCGGTTCAGGGAATACGAGTTCAAACACGGCAAGCAGAAGGTGGAAGCCTTTCTGGACTCGGTGATTTCCATCCAGGAGCACGTGGACCCGTACCGTTATATAAAAGGGAAGGCCGGCGACTCTTTTGACGGCGGGGAAAGGGACTCCTGCGGATCCGGGAAATGCGGCGCCGGATGCGGCTGCGGGAGCGGGGGGGGCCGCGGGTGCAGTGGAGGCGGCCCGCGGAAAGGCAAGGAAACCCCCTATGATGATCTGTGGGACCTGGATAGAAAGGGTGAACGCGACTGCCCGGAGGAAGAGAAGCCAAAGAAGTTTCCCGAAAAGCCGGAAAAGGACCTGCTTCTTTTTATCATGCAGCACGCCAGGGACCTGGAGGACTGGCAGAGGGACGTCATCTCGGTAATCCGGAATGAGATGCTGTACTTCTGGCCCCAGATGGAGACCAAAATCATGAACGAGGGCTGGGCCACGTACTGGCACATGAGGATTATGAGGGAAATCGACCTGGATGAGGATGAAACCGTCGAGTTTTCAAAGATGCACGCCGGGGTGGTGCAGCCGTCCAAAATGCGCCTCAACCCTTACCTGCTGGGCCTGAAGATATTCGAGGACATAGAGAGGCGCTGGGACCACCCGACGGAGGAGGAGAAGAAAAAGTACGGCCGCCCGGGAGGGGAGGGCAGGCGGAAGATCTTCGAGGTCAGGGAAACCGAAAACGACATATCTTTTTTAAGGAATTACCTGACCAGGGAATTGATCGAGGATATGGATCTATACCTGTTTAAAAAGGTGGGCTACGAGTGGAAAATAACCGACAAGAACTGGGAGGAAGTGCGGGACAATATTGTGGCCGGCATGACCAACTGCGGCCACCCCTACATCGTTGTGGAGGACGGGGACTTCAACAGGCGCGGCGAGCTTTACATTAAGCACCAGTACGAGGGGGCGGAACTGGACGTTTTTTACCTGGAGCGCACCCTGCCCCACGTTTACAAGCTCTGGGGCCGCCCGGTGCACCTGGAAACCGTTCTGGACAACAAGAGGGTGGTCTTTTCCCACAACGGGGAGAAGGGGTCAAAGAAATTCATTTAAAGCCAAGTGCTGTTTCAGTGTCTCCGCCCGCCGGGGCGGAGATGCGCTTTCCGGGCAAGGTTTTTTCTTTGCATTGCGTAATTGTGGTGTATAATAATCTATAGGTTTTTGCGGGCCGGGGGAAGCATTGGGATCTGCGGGGGGATGCCGGTACTGATGGACTTCAAGCCGATAAAAACCAAAAAGATCTATGAGGAAATTATCGAACAGGTCAAGGTGCTGATTGCCGAGGGCGCCCTTTCCCCAGGCGACCGGCTGATCTCCGAGCGGGAACTGGCGGACAAGCTCCAGGTGGGGCGGTCCGCCGTCCGGGAGGCATTCCGGGCCCTGGAGGCCATGGGCATTATCGAGATCAGGCCCGGTGAGGGAACATTCATCAGGGAAGCCAACACCCTCCCCTTTATGGAGGTGCTGGCCCACCTGCTGGTCACCGAGCAGAATTCGGTAAGGGAACTTCTGGAACTGAGAAAGATACTGGAAGTGGAGTCGGCCGGCCTGGCCGCCCTTAGACACACGGCGGAAGAGATTGAAAAAATGGAAAGACATCTCGAGCAGATGCGCCTGGACATATTGAACGGGGAACTGGGGGAACAGGCGGACATGAATTTTCACTACGCCATTGCCGAGGCTACCCACAACTCGCTTCTCCTGAAGCTGATGAACGCCATCGCCGACACCATGAGAACAGGGCTGAGGCAGGCCAGGGAGAAGCTTTACCGCACCCCCGGCACCCCGGAAAGGCTTCTCCGGGAACACATCGAAATCTGCCACCAGATAAAAAAATCAAATGTTGAGGGTGCCCGGAGGGCCATGCTGGAACATCTGGAGAAAGTGGAAAAGGGCCTGCAGAAGTAGCCGCAAAACCGGGAAACCAATAAAATAACCGGTTGATTAGCGGTTGCCGGCTGAATTAAAGATAAATGTATGCAAGGAAGGGGATTTGAGTTGGACTGGAAGGAAATAAGACAGAAGGCCAGGGAAATGCTGGAGGGATTCTGCCGGGTATGCCCGGTGTGCGACGGCAGGGCGTGCGCCGGGGAGGTCCCGGGCATGGGGGGAATCGGCACCGGTTCGTCATTCAGGGCCAACCTGCAGGCCCTGGAAAAGTACAGGGTCAACCTGAGAACCCTGCACGGCGCCTCCAACCCCGACACCGGCACCGAAATTTTCGGGCGCCGGATCTCCTTTCCCATACTGGCTGCGCCCCTGACCGGGGCATCCTATAACATGGGCGGCCGGCTTACGGAAAGGGAGTTCATCGGGGCGGTGATCAAGGGCAGCAGGCAGGCCGGAACCATTGGCATGTGCGGGGACGGGGGAGACCCGGGGTTTTTCGATTCCGGGCTGGAGGCCATTGCCGGAGAGGAAGGGAACGGCATAGCCATTATCAAGCCCAGGGCCAACGAGGCTATTATTGAGAGAATGGCCAGGGCCGAAAAGTCCGGGGCGCTGGCAGTGGGCGTTGACGTGGACGGGGCGGGGCTGGTGGTCATGGCCCTGCACGGACAGCCGGTGGGGCCCAAGACCGAAGGGGAGTTGAAGGAACTGGTTTCGGCCACCGGGCTTCCCTTTATCGTCAAGGGGGTAATGACGGCGGACGAAGCCGTCGCCGCCGCCAGGGCCGGCGCCGCCGCCATCGTGGTTTCCAATCACGGCGGAAGGATTCTGGACCACACTCCCGGGGCCGCCGACGTTTTGCCCGACATCGTTGCCGAGCTGAAGGGAACGCTGACCATCCTGGCCGACGGCGGAGTGCGGTCCGGTGTTGACGTGCTGAAGCTGCTGGCCCTGGGAGCGGACGCCGTGCTGGTGGGGCGTCCCGTGGTGTGGGGCGCCTTCGGGGCGGGGGCCGAAGGAGTTAAGTTCGTGCTGGAAAAAATGGCCGCCGAGCTGAAGCAGGCCATGATCCTTACGGGCTGCCCCACCATTAAAGAAATTGGCCCGGGTGTTGTCGCCCGGTGACACTCTAAAAGGAAAAGTGGTCTTATGGAGTTCGTGCCGGTAAAGGTAAAAAGGGCCGTTGAGACAATAATCGATCAGATTAAAAACCACATATTGTCAGGACAACTGAAGCCCGGGGACAAGCTCCTCACCGAACGGGAACTGGCCGATCACCTAAAGGTCAGCCGCGCTTCGGTCAGGGAGGCCCTGTCGGCCCTGAACATGGCAGGCATACTCGAAATCAGGCACGGCGACGGCATCTACCTGAAAAAGGCCGACGCCAACCTGGCCATTGAGCCCCTGACCATGATCATCCTCCTGGAGAGGGACAAGATTAAAAACATCCTTGAGGTAAGAAAGGCGCTGGAGGTTGAGTCGGCGGGGCTTGCGGCCGAGCGGCACAGGCCGGAACACCTGGAAAAGATGAAGGCCGCCCTGCGGGAGATGGAGGACGACCTGGCCACCGGCAATTCCGGGGAGCAGGCCGACCTCCGGTTTCATTTCTTTATCGCCGAAAGCACGGGCAATCCCCTCCTGACCATGCTGATGAACACGATTCACAGCGCCATGAACCAAACTCTCAGTGTTACCAGAAGGCTATGGATTTCCGGCACCTCGGGCACGGCCCGCAGGCTTTTTGAAGAACACCGGGACATATATGAAGCTATAAGCGCGGGGGACAAGGACAAGGCCAGGGAGATAATGTACCAGCATTTGCATAAAGTGGAAACGGAACTTGAAAAAATACACAAAACATATTTTGAAACAAAGAATAAAAAGTGAAAAACAAAAATTTTTTATAATGAAAGCAGGAAATTCCTACGAAAGGGAGAAAAATTTTAATTAATTGGCCTGGCCACTAGTCCACATTACCTCTTGGGAAAAAATTTTTGTCAGAAAAAAAGGAATATTACAAATGAAAAAGAATATGTTAAACATCTGATGGTCATACCATCAAATATATTTACCCGAGGTTTATGGTTCTGAACCGATCAGGGGCCGTCCCGATGAAGACCTGCAGCAAATCGGGCACCGCTAGGTCCTACCATCAGATGGCCTGCTATGCATTATCTTGTTGACTGACTGACATTTCGGGGGGTGGTTTTATAGGCTAGGCGGAATTTTCGCGGACTAAATACCGAATAACTTTTAAGGAGGTATCTTTTGATGACCTGGACACAGGCGATCAACCCGTTCAACAACCTGGGGCTGTCCGCCCTGGTGGCCGCCATCCCGCTTATTTTTATGTTTATCGCCCTGGGCGCCATGCGCATGAAAGGGCACATTGCCGGTCTTATCGCCGTCACATTGGCGGTGCTGGTGGCTATAGCGGGATTCGGGATGCCGGCGAAGTACGCGCTGCTCTCCACCTTATACGGCGCCATGTTCGGACTTTTACCCATCAGCTGGATCGTTGTGACCGCCGTTTTCCTGTATAACATGACGGTCAAGACGGGACAGTTCGAGATCATCAAGGATTCCATCGCGGCTGTTTCGGATGACCGGCGCCTGCAGGCGCTCCTCATAGCCTTTTGCTTCGGCGCCTTCCTCGAGGGGGCGGCCGGATTCGGCACCCCCGTGGCCATCACCGCCGCCATGCTGGTGGGCCTGGGCTTCAACCCCCTTTACGCGGCCGGCATCTGCCTTATCGCCAACACCGCGCCGGTGGCCTGGGGGGCCATCGGCATCCCCATCATAACCGCCGGGGCGGTGTCCGGCATTGATGCCATGGCCATCAGCCAGATGACCGGCCGGCAGCTGCCCTTCCTTTCGGTTTTCGTGCCTTTCTGGCTGGTGCTGATCATGGCCGGCTGGAAGGGGGCCAGGGAAGTGATGCCGGCCATACTGGTGTGCGGCGTTTCCTTCGCCTCCATGCAGTGGTTTTCTTCCAACTACCTGAGCCCCATGCTGCCGGACATCATGGCCTCACTGTTTTCCATAGTCTGTCTGGTAATTTTCCTGCGGTACTGGAAACCCAGGAACACCTGGCGCTTTGCCGACGAGCCCCCGGCCACCCTGGCGGTCAGGCGGCACAGCGCGGGTGTCATACTGAAGGCATGGTCCCCCTTTATCGTGCTTACCGTGCTGATCGCCGACTGGGGACTGAGTCCTGTAAAAACCCTTCTTAACACGGTGAACATAAAAATTGTTTTTTCCGGGCTGGACAAGATGATCCTGGTGGGCGGCAAGCCCCTGTCGGTGGTCTACACCTTGAACTGGCTTTCGGCCACCGGCACCTCCATCCTGATCGCCGCCGTCGTCACCGCCTTCATCCTGCGGGTGGGGCCGGGACAGTTTTTCCGGATCTTCGGTGAGACGCTCTACAACCTGCGCTTTGCCATTATCACCGTGGCATCGGTGCTGGGACTGGCTTACGTGTCCAACTGGTCTGGCATGACCACCGCCATGGGCAAGGCGTTCACCGTCACCGGAATGGTCTTCCCCCTCCTGTCGGCGTTCCTGGGCTGGCTGGGAGTGTTCCTCACCGGCAGCGACACCTCGTCCAACGCCTTGTTCGGCAGTATGCAGAAAATAACGGCGGAATCCATGGGCATCAATCCGGTGCTGACTGTGGCCACCAACGGCGCGGGGGGAGTGGCCGGCAAGATGATCTCGCCCCAGAGCATCGTGGTGGGCTGCGCCTCCACCGGGCTGGTGGGCCGCGAGGGAGACCTGTTCCGGTTCACCCTGCCGCACAGTATCTTTTTTACGGCGCTGGTGGGACTGATCGCCCTCCTGCAGGCCTATGTCTTCCCGTGGATGATACCGCCCATGGTTAAGGCGGCGGCCGCGTCGGCGGGGGCATCCCAGGGGGGAGTGCAGATTCTCGCCGTATCGGGAGTATTCGTGCTAATACTGGCCGTTTACGCCTACATGCAGAAAAACGGCGACGCCAAAAAGGTGTCGGCGTAACGGCCAGAAACCTGGCCGCGAAAATAAACCATTCCGGGGGAGATGTTATGTCCGGGGCAGAAGTATTAAATGCGCTTGTTGACTTGCTGGGCGGGGAAAAGGTGATCACAAAGCCGGAGGAACTGGCCTGCTACTCCTACGATGCCACCCCGGACCTTCCGGCCGGAAGGCCCCTTGCCGTGGTGATGCCGGAGAACACCGGCCAGGTGGCGGGAATTGTCAACATTGCCCGCCGGTTTGCCGTCCCGGTTTATCCCCGGGGGTCCGGCACCAATTTGAGCGGCGGGTCGGTTCCCCTTAAGGGGGGGATAGTCCTGTCCACCCTTAAAATGAACAGGATTCTGGAAATAGATGCCGACAACCTGACGGCCACGGTGCAGCCCGGGGTGATCATCCAGTCCCTGAACGACGCGGTGGCTTCCCACGGCTTGATTTATCCCCCGGACCCCGGAACGGTGGCCACGGCCACCATGGGCGGCAGCGTGGCCGAGTGTTCCGGCGGCTTAAGGGGCCTGAAATACGGGGTAACCAAGCACTACGTGACGGGTCTGCAGGTTGTCCTGGCCGACGGGCAGGTCATCCGGGCGGGCGGCAAAACCGTCAAAAACGTCACCGGGTACGACCTGGTCAAGCTGTTCACCGGCTCCGAAGGAACCCTGGGCGTGATCACCGAGATCACCGTGCGGCTGGTGCCGGCGCCCAAGGCCAGGCGCACCATGCTGGCGGTGTTTGACCGGCTGGAGGACGCCGGTGAGGCGGTGACCGACATTGTGCGGCAGAGGGTGATTCCGGCCACGCTGGAGATAATGGACCGGGTCACCGTCCAGACGGTGGAGAACTACTCCCGGGCCGGCCTGCCCACCGACGCCGAGGCCGTCCTGCTTATCGAGGTGGACGGCCTGCCCGGGGTGGTGGAGGAAGAGGCCCAAACCGTGATCAGGGTGGTGGAGGGCCGCCGGGGCCGGATCAGGATGGCCAAGGACGACCGGGAAAGGGACGAAATCTGGCTGGCCAGGAGGGCCGCCCTGCCGGCCCTGGCCCAGTTGAAGCCCACCACCGTGCTGGAGGACGCCACCGTCCCCCGGAGCAAGATTACCGATATGCTGAAGGCCTTGCAGGAGATAGCCCAAAAGTACCGGCTGACCATAGGAACCTTCGGCCACGCCGGGGACGGCAACCTGCACCCCA
>JAILZP010000079.1 GCA_023512435.1 Peptococcaceae bacterium
GACCACTTCTATTTCGGGGTTTTTCCTCAGCGGCGCCAGCCCCTCTTCGGACACCCCGTCCATGACCAGTACCTTCATTATCTTTTCCCTCCCAAAAAGACCTGCTGCGCCGCCCGGACCCCGCTGCCCAGGTCCGCCGGGTACCCGATCCGGGCCAGGGCCATTTCCAGGGCGCTGATCGCTATAATGACATCCATTTTATCGGCGAAGCCCATGTGGGCGATGCGGAATATTTTGCCTTTCAGGATCCCCTGGCCGCCGGCGAAGGTGACTCCGAACTCTTTTTTCAGCACCTTGCGGATTTCGTCCGCGTCAACTCCGGCGGGGCTTTTCACCGCGGTGACCACCGGTGAGGCCGCTTCCTCCGGGGCCAGGAGGTCCAGCCCCAGGGCCCTGACCGCCGCCCTGGCGGCGCCGCACAGGAGCTTGTGCCGGGCGTAGACATTGTCCATCCCTTCGGCCATCATCATCTCCAGGGCGGCGTCAAGCCCGGCGAAAAGGGACACGGCCGGGGTGTAGGCGGTATTCCACTTTTCGTAAGATTTTTTGGCCGCCGGCAGGCTCAGGTAAAACCGCGGGGATTTATTATCCCGGACAACCTCCCAGGCCTTTTGGCTTACCGCCACCATGGCCAGCCCCGGCGGCACCATGAAACCTTTTTGGGAGGCGGTGACCAGTATGTCCACATTCCATTCGTCCGTTTTGATCTCGGCTCCGCCGACCCCGCTGATGCCGTCGACAATCAGCAGAGCCGGAGTTTTGCCCACCAGGGCGCCGATTCCGGCTATGTCGTTGATCACCCCGGTGGAGGTTTCATTCTGGGTGGCCAGAACCACCTTGTACCGGTTGGCCGAAAGCTTTTCCTCCACTGTTTTCAGGTCCACGCAGTTTCCCCAGCCGAAGTTCACCTCGTCCACGTCGGCCCCGTATTCCCTGGCGATCTTGGCGAAGCGTTCGCCGAAATTGCCCGTTACAAGGGCCAGCACCCTGTCCCCGGGGCTCACCGTATTGGCCACCGCCGCTTCCATTCCGCCGGTGCCGGAATTGGTGATCACGAATATGTCGTTTTTTGTCTGGAACACCACCTGCAACCTTTCCACAATGCGCTTGTGCATGGCCGCGAAATCATCGGTGCGGTGCCCGATCATGGGCCTGGACATGGCGGCCGCCACCGCCGGGGGCACCGGGGTGGGCCCGGGAATCATCAGGTATTGTTTGTCTTGCATCATTGGCTTTCATCCCCTTTGTTTTATCTTTAAAAAATTGATATACAGGCATCAATGTTGCCGATACCGCAATCATTGCGGAATCCGGAGGACAGAATTCAGAATCCTAAAATTATTGACCTGTGTGTTTTTCCATTCTGGATTCTGTCTCCTGAATTCTGGATTCCTCTTTTAAGCTTTGACCCTACATAATAAAAAACCCCCCGTCCCATAAAATAACAGGGACGAGAGGTTATCCTCCCGCGGTGCCACCCTTCTTGACCGGAAACTTTTCTTCCGGTCCTCTCAAGGCTTGTGTTAACGGGACAATCCCGT
>JAILZP010000063.1 GCA_023512435.1 Peptococcaceae bacterium
CCTCTTGAATGTGAGTCAAGCGCTCTCCCGCTGAGCTACACCCCCGGATCTTCACTTCCCATGTGCAAAACTTATTCTACCATATGGGGGGGCGGGTTGACAAGGGTTCAGGGGAAGGAAATTGGTGCGCCGGTGGTTATCTTTTAGATGATATGGCATTCTTATGATCCTTCCGTACAGAAGTTTTATTTTGTGCCGATGTATTTTATGTGTGTCCTGGAGGCCGGGATTTTGGCATTTTAAGGCAGCCGCAATGTAATTATGCAGTCGAAATATGAATAAAAAACTGGTAATTTAATGAATTTTGCATAAGAATGGGAAGGAAGTTTTCCAGGGAAAGCGAATATTCCATTATCAGGGTATTGGTCCCGGTTGATCATGTATTGGCGGGAGGCCGTGTGATTTGAAGCGGAAGACCGATATGAAAAAGCCGAATCATGAGCGGTGGCTGATTACATATTCCGACATGATCACCCTGCTGCTGATTTTTTTCATTGTCATGTATACACTGAGCAGGATTGACGTGCAGAAGTTTCAGTATCTCTCGGCGTCCCTGGCCAAGGCCCTGGGGGCAGGAGGGATGGTTTTGGACAGCCCGGGTCCGTCGGTGGTTCCGGGTATTGCAGGTTCGGTTCCCCAGTCAGCCATGGAATCAGGGGAAAATCAACAGTTGGAGAATGTCAAAAGGGATTTGGAGAAGTATATCAGGGAGTCAAATCTGAACGCTAAAGTCACAGTGACATCAGAAGAAAGAGGAGTTGTGCTTTCCTTCCAGGGCGAGGTTCTATTCAGGCTGGGTTCCGCCGAACTCACTCCCCGGGCCAGGGAAATCATCAGCAGGGTTGGTCCGTTGCTGGAGAAGATGCCAAATTACATCAGGGTCGAAGGCCATACGGACGACCTTCCCATAGTATCAGGCATATACCCGTCCAACTGGGAGCTGTCGGCGGCCCGGGCCAACAGCGTTTTACGCGAACTGATCAGAAATTTTAACATACATCCCCATAGGCTGTCGGCCGTGGCCTACGGCGAATACCGCCCAATCGTGCCTAACGATTCCGACGATCACAGGCAGATGAACAGGCGTGTAAACATTGTTATTCTGTACAGCAAGTTTGCCGTTACCGAGGCTGCCGGAACGCACCGGATGGACAGCGGCGGCCCTAATTCAAACTAAAATAAGGAAAGGAAGTCTGTATGGATCTGCCACTGGTATTGGGATTTCTGCTTGCCCTTTTTTCCCTGGCAGGGGGGTTTGTCCTTGATGGTGGTCATGTCGGGGCGCTTTTTAAGTATACTGCGGCCATTATCGTGTTTGGGGGGACCATAGGCGCCACCACCATCAGCTACAGCCTGAACGAGTTGAAAAATGTGCCCAAGCTTTTCAAGATAGCCCTCTTCCCCAAGGAAATGGAACCTGCCCAGGTGATCGACCTGATCGTCAGCCTTGCCGATGAAGCCCGGCGCGAGGGGTTGCTCTACCTGGAAAACCGCCTGGAGGAGATAGACGATCCGTTTCTCCGCAAAGGAATTCAACTGGTGGTGGACGGCACGGACCCGGACCTGGTGCGGAGCATTATGGAGGTCGAGCTTTACGCCATCGAAGAAAGACACCACATAGGCAGTTCAATCTTTGAGTCGGCGGGCGGGTATGCTCCCACCATGGGGATTATCGGCACGGTCATGGGCCTGGTTCACGTGCTGGGGAACATGAATGACCCCAACTCCCTGGGCCCGGCCATCGCCGTAGCTTTCATGGCCACTCTCTACGGCATCGCCAGCGCCAACATTCTCTGGCTGCCCGTGGCGGCCAAACTGGCCAATCTCAGCAAGAAAGAATCCCATCTCCGCCAGTTGATGATTGAAGGAATAGTCTCTCTCCAGGCCGGTTACAACCCATTGTTGATAAGGGAAAGGCTTTCCGCCTTCCTTAACCCCGCCAAGCGCGGCCGGGACAGGGACAACGAGAAAGAGTGAAAGGATCCAAGTTGTAAATTGTTAGTTTTGGGTTTAAGCAGCCGATTTCTCCGGTATCACAGGCAGGGTCAGACCAAAGGAGTGATATTGATATGGCAGTTTCAGGTCAAAGCCGCATAGAGGAACAGGTTGTTGTTTTCACCCTGCGCGACCAGGTATACGGGATGGACATCGGGTCGGTCCTGGAGATAATCAGGATGGAGTCCGTGACCAGGGTGCCGGGAACCCCCGATTTCATCGAAGGGATCATTAACCTGAGGGGGAAAGTCATACCCGTCATGGACCTCTGCAGGCGTTTC
The DNA here is from genome assembly GCA_023512435.1 of Peptococcaceae bacterium. Taxonomy (GTDB): domain Bacteria; phylum Bacillota; class Desulfotomaculia; order Desulfotomaculales; family Desulfocucumaceae; genus JAILZP01. The sequence continues at coordinate 2,277 of JAILZP010000063.1, forward strand.
AACATGCCCCCGTCCAAAATTTCGGACTCCACAAGGGTGATCATAGCGGAGGCCGGGGGTGTCACGGTGGGGATGATCGTGGACTCGGTTTCGGAGGTGCTGCGTATTCCGGCTTCTTCAATAGAGCCGCCTCCGGCGATAATTGCGGGATCCAGCATTGAAGCCCTCAGGGGGATTGCCCTGGTGGATGAAAAGATGATTATTCTGCTGGACCTGGGCAAGGTGCTGTACGAGGAGGAAAAAAGGCAGCTTGAGGGCTTTGGGAAATAAAACCGGAAAATTTGAGTTAGAGGGTGGTGCCGTAAGTGTTTAACGATGTGGAAATGATGGTCTTCATGGAAGAGCTGGAAGAGAAAATCCAGTCCATCAACGACAATGTCCTGTTGCTTGAAAAAGACGGCGGCAGCCCCGAAGTGATCCAGGAAATTTTCCGGGCCGCCCATACCATTAAGGGTTCCTCGGCGGTAATGGGTTTTGAAAAAATGGCCGGGCTGACCCATGAGATCGAAAACCTGTTTGACCGGCTGCGCCAGGGCACCATGGAGGTTAACACCCACCTGGTGGATGTGCTTTTTGAAGCGCTGGACAATCTTAAAATGCTCAAGGACGAGATTACAGGGAATGCCCGGGACGTGCAGGTGGAGGATGTCCTTCATAAACTCCGGGCCATCCTGAAAACCGGCGATGGTGAAGAGTCCGCCGGTAACGGGCACGGCGCCGGGTCCGGATCAAGCCCCCAGGCCGGGGGACCCGACCGGCTTGACGAAGTGATCGGGGATATGATCCGGGAAGCCGAAGTCAGGGGCTTCCAGGCGTACTGGATCAATGTGGACATAGATTCCGGGTGCCAGATGAAAAACGTGCGGGCCTTCCTGGTCTTTGAAACACTGCAGCAAATCGGGGAGATTATTAAAAGCGACCCGCCGGCGGAAGATATCCAGGAAGGCAGGTATGACCGGGGCTTTTCGTTGGTGCTTATTACCAAGGAGGACGCAGGCCAGGTAAAGAATCTTTTAATGTCCATTGCCGAGGTCAATTCCGTGGACATTGTCCAGCTGGAATCCGGGGAGACCGACGGGTACCCCGGTGCTGCCTCAGAAGGCGGCCGCCAGGAGGAAGACGTGGGCGACATAGGCCGGCGGGCGGCGGCGGCCGGCCCCGAGAAAAACGCCATCAAGACGGTCAGGGTGGACGTGCAGAAGCTGGACAACCTGATGAACCTGGTCAGTGAGCTGGTAATCGACCGCACCAGGCTGGACCGTTTCGTGGATATATTCGAAAACAAATACGGGTCCGAGGAACTGGTGGAGAATATCGTGGAGATTTCCAACCACCTGGGGCAGATCACCACCGACCTCCAGGACGAAATAATGAAGGCCAGGATGCTCCCGGTGGCCACGGTTTTCAACCGCCTGCCCAGGATGGTCCGGGACATCGCCCAGAAGCTGGGTAAGGAGATTGATTTTATCGTCGAGGGTAAGGAAACGGAACTGGACCGGAACGTTATCGAGATCATCGGTGACCCGCTGATCCACCTGATCAGGAACGCCATCGACCACGGCATCGAGAGCCCGGAGGAACGGCTGCGGCTGGGCAAGCCCCGGAAGGGCCGGGTAGTTCTCAAAGCTTCTTACGTGGAAAGCCACATTGTAATCACCATTACCGATGACGGCCGTGGGATGGATGTTGAAAAGATCAAAAAGAAAGCCCTGGAAAAAGGCCTGGTCAAGTCCGATGCGCTGGCCAGGATGAGTACTCGCGAGGCCCTCGACCTGATTTTCATGCCGGGGTTCTCCACCGCCGAGGAGGTCAGCGACGTGTCCGGCCGGGGCGTGGGCATGGACATAGTAAGGAACCAGATAGAGCAGATCAACGGTGCGGTGGAATACAGTTCCGAGGTCGGCCGGGGAACCATATTCCAGATCAAGCTTCCCCTGACACTGGTGATCATCAGGGCCCTGATGGTGGGTATGGGGGACCAGGTGTACGCCTTCCCGCTCTCCAACGTTATGGAAACCCTGGCCATTAAAGAGTCGGACATTAAATTTATCCGCCACAGCGAGGTCATTGTGGTCAGGGGCAGCGTGCTGCCGCTGGTGCGTTTGGCCGGCCTGTTCCAGATTGAAAGCCGGACAGAGGACGGCAGACTGTACGTGGTGGTCCTGGGGTCTGGAAACAGGCGGGTCGGGGTGGTGGTGGACAAGTTAATCGGCGAACAGGAGATAGTAATCAAGTCCCTGGGCAGCTACCTTGGACAGATGACCGGTCTCTCCGGGGCCACCATTCTGGGCGACGGCAGGGTGGCGCTGATTATCGACGCCAAGGGAATCGTCAAGGACACCGGCAAAGAGGAATTAGCCTATGCCAATTAGGGTCCTGGTTGTTGACGACTCATCCCTGATGAGGCGTCTGATCGCCCGCTTTCTGGAAGAAGACGGGGATATAAGGGTGATTGACACCGCCGCCGACGGCGAGGAAGCCATCCGGAAAATCCAGGTCCTGCGGCCGGACGTGGTCACCCTGGATGTCGAGATGCCGGTGCTGGACGGGCTGGCCACCCTGAGCAGGATAATGCGTTTGTTTCCGCTTCCGGTGGTTATGCTGAGCGCCCATACCACCAAGGGGGCCAAGGCCACCATGCAGGCGCTGGCCCTGGGGGCGGTGGACTTCGTGGCCAAGCCCGCCAGGTCCGGTGAAACGGAAGCCATGGTGGCGGACCTGAAATTCAAGGTCAGAGCTGCCGCCCAGGCTTCCTTGAGAAGACGCCCCGCCATTCTGCCCCGGCCGGCGGCGAATCCGCCCAAAACTTCAGAACCGCCGGGAGAGACGGGGCCCGCGAGGAATGTTTCCAGCCCCGGCCGCAGCCGGATTGAGGTAGTGGTCATCGGGTCCTCCACCGGCGGCCCCGCCGCCCTGCAGCAGATAATCCCCGCCCTGCCCGGTACCCTGCCGGCCGGGCTGGTTGTGGTGCAGCACATACCGGTGGGTTTTTCCGGGCCCATGGCCGAACACCTGGACAAAAAGTCCAAGTTGAAGGTGAAGCACGCCGTCCAGGGCGACCGGGTGGCTCCGGGGCTGGTTTTGGTGGCCCCGGCGGGGTACGACCTCACCTTCAGGCGCAACGGCGGTTCGTACACGGTAAACCTTGATCCGGGGCAGGGTCCGGTCCCGCCGGGGGGCTTCAGGCCATCGGTGGACGGGGTGATGAAATCGGCTGCCGAGACTTTTCACGGCCGGTCCATGGGGGTGCTGCTCACCGGCATGGGGAGGGACGGGGCCCAGGGAATGCTTGCCATCAGGCGTGAAAACGGTCCCACGGTGGCCGAGGCCGAGATCACGTGCGTGGTGTTCGGCATGCCCCGGGCGGCCATTGAAGCCGGCGGCGCCGAAAAAGTGCTGCCGCTGCACGAGATCGCCGGGGAGATAATCAGGACAGTATAAAAAATCCGAATCCGGGGGCGCAGTAAAGTTTTTTTGCCTGCTGCCGATATAATTATTCAGATAAAAAAAACGGATAAGTGGTGTTAACCGTGAAGATCAACAGCTATCCAAATATACAGGAGATAATGAAGGCCTACACCTCCCAGAAAAGGAAGCAGCCCGCCCCGGGGGAAAATGCTGCCGGGGCCGAAAGGGAGGACACCCTGGAGCTTTCGGCGCAGGCCAGGGAACTGGGCGCGTTTCGTGCCGCGCTTAAGGATGTCGGTGAAGTCCGGGCTGAGAAGGTGGAGCGGCTAAAAAAGGAAATAGAGGACGGGACATACAGGGCCGACCCGTGGAAGATAGCAGAGGGGATAATCAGCGAAGGACTCCTTGACAAACAAGTTTAATAACGCTTCCTGCGCGCGCTTTTAGATTTTGATATGGGGGACCGGGCTTTGGAGTCTCTGTTCTGTGAACTGAAAAACGTGCTGGAAACAGAAAAAAACATTCTGGAACAGTTGTTGGACACGGCCCGGAAACTCAACCGGGCTTTGCGCCGGCTGGATGCCGGAGTCATACTGTCCTTGGCGCAAAAGGAGAGGAAACTGGCGGACACCCTGCGCAGGCACGACCGGACCAGGGAGGGCATCTGCAAAGCACTGGCGGAAAAGGCAAACCTGCACGGGGAGGCCGCCATCAGCGAGTTCGTCGAAAAGGCGCCCCCGCGGTTGAAAGAAGATTTGGACGGCCTTTTGGACAGTATGGGCCGGGTTGCCAGGGAACTGGCTTTGGTCAACGAAACAAACGGCCTGCTGGCCAGGCAGGCCATGCGCCTGAACGAAATCTTTTTGCAGGTTCTGAACCCGGAGGCGAACCGGGTGTATACTCCCGACGGCAGGATGAGGGAGGATCACCAGCGCCTGGTTACCGTCAATAAAGAAGTGTAAAGGTGGTTGATCGATTTGCCGGGTACCTTTTTCGGACTGGAAATAGGCAGGAGGGGGCTGCAATACAGCCGCAGGGCGCTGGACATCACCAGCCACAACCTGGCCAACGCGAACACCGAGGGATACAGCCGCCAGGAGGCGGTGGCGGTGACCACGGACCCCTTCACCAGGCCCGAGATTGACAGTTCCGCCAGTCCGGGCCAGTTCGGCACCGGCGTCACCTCGTCGATGATCAGGCGGATAAGGGACGAGTACATGGATCCTCTGGTGCGCAAGACCAACACCTACCGGTATTACTGGGAGGACCAGATAAATGTTTTCGGCCGGGTGGAGGCCTGCTTCGCCGAGCCGGCCTCAACGGGCATCCAGGACCAGCTGACCGAGTTTTTCAAGGGCTGGATGAACCTGAACAACAATCCCCAGGACCCGGGGGTCAAGGCCTCGGTGGCCGAAATGGGGGTCCAGCTGGCCTCCATGATGACGTACACCTACAAGCAGCTTACCGACGTGCAGGAAAACGTGCTCAAGACCAGCGGCAGCCCGCCGGCGGTGGCGGTGGCCGGCGGGCAGCTCGCCGACCAGGTGGAAAGAATAAACGAACTGCTGGTCAAGATAGAAGACATCACGGAAAAAATAATCCAGGTATACAGGGTGGGGCAGCAGCCCAACGATCTCCTGGACCGGAGGGACCTCTACCTGGACGAGCTGGCCCGGTTCGGGCCGCTGGAAGTGACCCAGAATACGGTGGGCGGATTGCCCACCGGGGAGATAAGGATCAGTTTTTTCGGCCAGCAGGTGATGGACTTCGCGGACCCCACCGACCCGGTCTTCACCCCGGCCAGTTTTTCCCTCCAGATCAATGACCACGGGTCTGCCGATCCCGCCGACTGGCACGTGGAACTGCACGAGGCCGCCCTGGGGCTGGTGGCGGACCTCACCGCCCAATGCGGCGACACGGGCACGGGCGGGTCCCTGCTGGGCCTGGAGAAGTCCAGGCAGGACATCATAAGGTTCAAGGACACACTGGATGACATGGCGGTGAATCTGAGGGACAAGATTGCGGCAAAGAACCTGACGCCGCCTCCCGCGGGAGTCCCGGACTTTTTCCTGGGTTCCCTGGCAGGGGGGGACTTCGGGGTGAACAGCGCCATCGTCAGCGACCCCAGCGTTATGGACGGCACCAAGGCCGGAATGATCGCCGACATAAGGAACGAAAACATGGACGCCGCCAGGCCGTACACCCTTGAAAAGTGCTACGGGATGCTGGTGGCGGACGTGGGCAACAAGGCCCGGACCGTGGACGGGATGGCGGCCAACCAGCAGGCCGTGCAGGAGCAGATGTACAACCTGCGGGAGTCGGTGTCGGGAGTGTCGGTGGACGAGGAACTGACCAGGATGGTGCAGTTCCAGTACGGCTTCCAGGCCTCGGCCCGGGTGATCACCATGATGGACGATCTGATCAATGAAATAATCAACCGCCTCAAACCGCTGTAAGGGGTGTCCGTGAATGAGGGTAACCAACAGGTATATCGCCAACAGCCTGAACAAGCACATCCAGCAAAACCTGAGCCGGCTGGCCAGGACCCAGGAACAGCTGTCCACCAGCAAAACCATGCTGCGGCCCAGCGACCGGCCGGACCAGGTAAGCCAGCTCCTGTCGCTGAAGTCCGGCATATCCTACCTGGAGCAGTACAACCGGAACCTGGACGACGGGCTGAGCTACCTTTACCTGGAAGACAGCGTGATGCAGACGCTGGGCGACATTCTGAACCAGGCCGGTGAAATGGCGGTGCAGGGGTCGAACAGCACCTATGCCCAGGAGGACATGGCCGCCCTGGGCGAGCAGATCGACAAAATGATCGACCACGTTGTGGACCTGGCCAACTCCAGCGTGGGGGGAAGATTCATCTTCGCCGGCACCAAGGACGACAAAGCCCCCTTCCAGCGGGTGGGGGACACGATTATCTACACCGGGGACCTCAACGGCGTGTACCGGGAAGTGCTGACCGGCGACCAGTACCGGATAGACTCCCCGGGAATCACCACCACGACGCCGGTGGGGGTGTTCGGGCACGGGGAGGAGACGTTCCCCGGGTCGGGTGTGTACGTGGTGTACGACCCTTTGGTCCCCAGCCCGGAAGAGGGAATTTTCGACTGCCTGTTCAAACTGAGGGACCGGCTTAACGCCGGGGACCATAACGGCGTTGACAGCAGCATCGGCGAAGTCCAGCAAAGAATGAACCAGATCCTGCAGAGAAGGGTGGGGGTGGGGGCCCGCACCAGGCACTTCGAGGCGCTTAAGGACCAGTTGATGGACCAGGAGATAAAGCTCAAGGACCACGAGCAGAAGCTGGAAGGGGCCGACATGTACAAGCTGTCCATCAACATGAGCCAGGAGCAGGTGGTTTACCAGGCCTCGCTGGCGTCGGGCGCCAGCATAATGCAGATTTCCCTGCTCAATTTCCTGAAATAGGCCGTAAGCTCAGGGATGAAAGAAGGGGTTCGCGGTGAAAATAGGGGCCGGGGGTCTGCAGGCCATGATTGCCCAGGACGCGGCCAGGGGGCTTGAGGCTAACCGCCCGAAAACCCCCGCGGAGGAAGCCCTGCTGCAGAGCGAGGACCCCAACCTGCGCAGGCTGCTGCGCGACCTGAACAAGGCCGTGGAAAGGATGCGCCGGGCCGCGGAAACTTACAACCACCCCCTGGATTTCAGGGTCAACACGGCTGATAAAAAGAGGCCGAAAATAACCGCCCGCGACCGGCGCACCGGGGCAAGCCGGGATTTCACCCTGGAGGAGGCCGAGGCCTGGCTGGGGGGCTTGGGCGGAAACAGGGGCGGGAAACTGGACGGATTCGCATAGCAGTTGTTCATAGCCTTTTATAACCATTTATTGAACGATTTTTAACCGGCGCGGATGCGGCGAACGGAGGTTTTCACTGCCATGGGAGGCCCGGCGACGGAACGCGTCCCTGAAAACACTGAAAAGAGCGGCAGCCATCCGGGGCTGGTGGTTTCCTTTCCCTGGGGGATGCCGGGACTGGACTGCCGCGAGTACATCCTGAGCCCCGTGGCCCCGGAATCGCCTTTTTATTTCCTGCAGAGCGCGGAACAGCCCGGGGTGGGGCTGATCCTCATTAACCCCTTTGCCGTGTTCAGCGACTATGAGTTTGAACTGGAAGAAGACAGCGCCGGCCGGCTTAAACTGACCGATCCTGAAAAAGCGGCGGTTTTTTGCACGGTGAACGCCAGCAGGGGCATGGAGTCGGCAACCGTGAACCTCATGGCCCCCATCGTCATCAACATGGAAAACCTGGTGGGCAAGCAGGTCGTTCTCAACGACAAAAGGTATTCCCTGAGGACGCCCCTGGCAATAATGAGGAAAAAGAAGTAAGGCAGGGTGCTGCCGTGCTGGTGCTGACGAGAAAAAAGGGACAGGCTGTCATAATCGGCGGCCAGATCAGAATAACCGTGGCGGATGTGTCCGGTGAGACGGTCCGTGTCGGCATCGAGGCCCCGCCTCACCTGGACATATACCGGGAAGAGATATACAGGGCCATAATGGAAGAAAACGCTTCCTCCATTACGGACAATAAGGGGTTGCGGGAAATGCTGGCCCAAAATAATGGGGAAGAAACAAAAAAAGAGGACTGAAACACTCAATCCGTGAAGAAATCTGTCGATACTTTTAATTAGAAACAGTTTTTTTCCGGGGCGGCCGACCGGAAAAAAATATACCGCACGGAAGCGGTATAAAATTAAATTCACGGAGGAATGAAAAATGAGGATCAACCACAACATTTCAGCCCTGAACACGTGGCGGCAGCTGTACAACAACAACACCGCCACCGCCAAGTCCCTGGAGAAGCTGTCTTCCGGACTGAGGATCAACCGGGCCGGCGACGACGCCGCCGGGCTGGCCATCTCGGAAAAGATGCGCGGGCAGATCCGCGGCCTGGACATGGCCGTAAAGAACGCCCAGGACGGCATCTCCCTGATCCAGACCGCCGAGGGT
>JAILZP010000021.1 GCA_023512435.1 Peptococcaceae bacterium
GCGGGCAGATCCGCGGCCTGGACATGGCCGTAAAGAACGCCCAGGACGGCATCTCCCTGATCCAGACCGCCGAGGGTGCGCTGAACGAGACCCACGCCATTCTGCAGAGGATGCGGGAGCTGGCCGTGCAGTCCGCCAACGACACCAACACCGATGCGGATCGCACCGCCCTGCAGGCCGAAGTTAGTCAACTGGTTTCCGAAATCAACAGGATCGCTCAACAAACTGAGTTCAACACCCAAAAACTGCTAAGCGGGGGCTTTACTGGAAAGCTGTTCCACATCGGTGCCAACGCAGGCCAGAACATAACCGTAGCCATAAGCGATATGGGAGCCTCAGCGCTTGGTGTTAACAGTTTGAGTATTTCCGCCCAGACTGCTGCGAATGCCGCCATAAGCACCATTGACGCCGCCATAGCTTTGGTCTCAACTGAGCGGTCTGCGCTGGGCGCGATCCAGAACCGACTGGAGCACACCATCGCCAACCTGAGCACCGCTTCCGAGAACCTGGCCGCATCCGAGTCCAGGATCCGCGACGTGGACATGGCCAAGGAGATGATGGAGTTCACCAAGATGAGCATACTGCAGCAGGCCGCCACGGCCATGCTGGCCCAGGCCAACCAGCAGCCCCAGGGAGTGCTGACGCTGCTCAAGTAACGGATGTCAAAAGAATAACCGAAATAATGAGAGATAGCCTTTCAGGAGGCTATCTCTCATATTAGTACCGCTTGGCAATATATACCAGGGTGGGATGTATTTTGATAAAAATTGGCGATGAGTTAATTGAAAGAAAGGACTCCATTGAAGAAACAATGAAGGCCTTGCGTTTACATTTACACAATAATAAAATTATAATTGTTGATGAAAATGACGTACCATGCACTGATGATCAGATTATAGCCTTAATGAGCAATGACTATGTTGAATTTAAGACCAAACCTATAGTACAGTTGGAAAAAGAGACTATATTTGAATCAATATCATGCACAGAAAAACTGGAGAAAAAGATGGCCGACATGTTGGACTCGGATAACCCAAATGAAGTATTTAAATACTTTCCAGGGATACTTGAATCATTGCTGGAATTGGCAAAAATATGTAAGTATTTCAATTCACCTATTATAAAGCAGGAAAAAATAATAGAATATGCTCGCAAGTCAGTGGTGCAAATGGAAGAAAACAACGATAATTATCTTAGGGAAATTACTGAGTACGAATTTATTCCTATGATTTCAGAATTTAAAAAATTTCTCTTGAGAGGTAAGGCTAATTGTTAGAATACAATATATTAAAAGGAAGATCTGATACTGGAGAAGAGATATACCTATACTGCAATGACAGCAATAAAAAAATTCCTTTGAATTCAGTTTTTTCTCCGGAAAGAGAAGCTGAAAAGCTGTCGAAAAAAATTAATATAACGGGGAAAGTAGTATTTCTTATTGGAATAGGCAATGGTGCTCTTTTAAAATACTGGAAAAATAATAATAACTTTGAATTTGTTTTTTTAGTTATAATAGAACCTTTTGATATAAGCCCGGATAATGAAACAGAAAGAATAATCAAGAAAAGCAGAAAAATATTGTTTCTTAATTATAAAGATTTTTCGGCCAGCAAGTTCTCACTTTTTTTGGAGTGCTTTGAAGGCGTTGATATTGAGGTTATTATACATCCCAACTATGAAAAAACTGACCCCAAATACATGGAAGAAATTGTTAGAGAATTAAACAGGGGTATTTCTCTGTATAAAGTTAATAAAAATACATATCGCTTGTTTATGACCGATTGGGTTATTGAGCCACTTATAAATCTTAAGTATAGTTATAACCTTACGTCAATAGAAGAGCTTAGGAATGTTTTCAAAGGCCAAAGAGCGGTGCTCACCGCATCGGGACCATCATTAAAAAAACAAATATCTTTTGTTAAAGATTTTAAAAGATCTGCATTTATATTTGCAGCAGGCTCTTCTTTTAATGGATTAATAAGCGGAGGAGTAGTTCCTGATTTTGTTACATCTATTGATTCAGGAAAGGCTAATTACGATGTTCACTTTAAGAATTCCAGTTATGAAGGGACCTTAATAGTTGGTAGCATTGTTAACTCAAAAATATTGGAAAAGCACAATGGAGATGTAATTTTGGCGGGTATTGGGCTTGATGATATAACAAGGAGAGCAATGCCGAAATTGCATATATTTCCTTCTTATCCGTCTGTTGCGTTGTTTACTTTAGCCATTATTCATTATTTGGGATTTCAAGAAGTTTATTTGGTCGGTCAGGATCTGGCGCTGGTTAATGACAAATATTACGCGGAGGGAGTCCATGAGCATAAAGCGGCAGAAGAAGTAAAGCCGCATTTATATATTGAAAGCAACAACGGTGGAGAGGTTGGTACCACTTTTCCATTATATGCATTTCTTAAATCCTTTGAAGAGATGGTAAGATTGATACATAAAGATGATTTCCGTATATATAACTTGTCGAGAAATGGGGCCAAAATAAAAGGGGTTCCCTATGTCGATGTCAAGGATATTGATTTTCAATTTCGCAGAAAAGAACAATTAATTAATTTGCGCCCCAAAGTTGTGACAAGAGAAAGTTTGAATGCTGTCGGGAGGATAATGGATGAATTTATAGATGTATATCTAGAAGCAAAAAAATTGAAAGATGTCTTGAGCAAAATTAACAATAGAAATAAAATCAGTGATAAAACCACTATTAAAGTTCTCAAGGCCTTGAGGAACTTAAGAAGCATTGCCATAATGGAAGATGTAATAACCAAAAGAATTGCATTTATATTAAATGGAATTAACAATACTATTGAATATTTAACAATGAAAGGTAGTAAAAGCAGAGAAAGGGAGCTTTTAATAAATGAGCTTGAAAAAATGATTTGGTATATACTTGAGTTTATTAAAAAATTGTTTTGCGATGAAAGGTATATAGAACTGCTTGGTGAAATAAAAGTAAATAATAAAGAGAAGTACGATTTATTTTATAAAGAGAATGGCATAGTATGAAGGGTAATCAAATGAAAAAAGTAATCATAGTTCAAGCAAGAATGTCATCTACCAGGTTGCCGGGAAAGGTTTTAAAGGAAGTATTGGGAAAACCCCTGCTGGAATACCAGTATGAGAGATTACAACGGGTAAGGTTGGCTGATAAGATTGTTATCGCGACAACCGTCAATCAGTCGGATCAACCGGTGATCGATTTTTGCAAAAGATTAAACATTTCTTATTACAGGGGATCGGAAACGGATGTGCTGACCAGGTACTATGAAGCTGCTTTGTTGTATAGTGCCGACATAGTGGTAAGAGTCACTTCCGACTGCCCGTTGATTGACCCTTTTGTAATTGACAAGGTGATGGATTTTTACCTGCAACATTATCCAACATACGATTATGTATCCAATACTCTTGAAAGAACTTATCCACGTGGTATGGACACTGAGGTTTTCTCATTTAAAGCGCTGGAAAGAGCGCATTTTGAAGCGGTGTCACCACCGGACAGGGAGCATGTGACACCGTTTTTATATCGCAATTCTGAGAAATTTAGAATTAACAATGTTTCCTTCCATTCGGACCAAAGCTGTCACAGGTGGACAGTAGATACTGTTGAGGACTTTGAATTAATTAAGAGGGTATTAGAATGCTTATACCCCATTAATCCTGAATTTACCATGGAGGATGTACTGGACATTATTAGCCTGAACCCAGACTGGTTCTATATAAATGCGCATGTAGAACAGAAAAAATATGGCCAATAAGAAACTGTGATCTATTATAATTTATTACCGGGGGGGATAATTATGAATTGTTCAGTCATAAAAAACTCATTTGGATTTTTTGAGCTGAAGAAAAAACCAACAACTGAGACATTAAAAAAATATTATTCTGAAAAATATTATCAGGAAGCTAAAGGCAGCTATAAACATATTTATTCTGAAGAGGAATTAATGTACGTAACAAACAAAATAGAACAAAGATACGCAATTATATCCAAATATTTGAATAATGGGTTAAATGACAGGAATTTTTTAGATATAGGTTGCGGAGAAGGCTGGGCTCTTAAATACTTTAGTGAAAAGTCTTGGAATGTAACCGGCCTGGATTACAGTGACTATGGATGCCGTGCGCATAATCCGGAAATGACCCCAAAATTATTAATTGGAGATGTTAATGATAGTATAATAAAATTGGTGAAAAAAAAGTTAACATTTAATGTAATCTGGTTGGATAATATTTTGGAACATGTACTAAATCCATTAGAACTTTTAATAAAAATAAAGAAACTGATTAATAATGACGGCATACTAGTAATAGAGGTGCCAAATGATTTTTCAATAACACAGATGCAATTGCTTAAGAAAGGATATATATCTGATGCATTTTGGATAGCAAATCCTGATCATATATCATATTTTAATATGGAAGGACTGGTTAATATATGTAATAAAGCTGGATGGTCATGTCTTTATATTATGTCTGACTTTCCTATAGATTTTTTTCTATTTAATGAAGATACAAACTATATTAATGATAAGAGCAAAGGGAGTAATTGCCATAAAACAAGAGTGATAATTGAAAACATGTTACATAATATCTCGCCAATAAAAACGAATGAATTGTACCGGGTCTTGGCAGAAATGGGTTTGGGTAGATCAATAACTGGTTTTTTCAGACTAAAGGAGGAAAAATGAATAAAATTAACGTGTTAGTAGGATCAACTAAAACAGAAATTGAAAATAGATCGGCTTTTATAGAAAAATTTAAAAATTGTCCAATTCCTGATAGTGAAATTCTAAGCAACCTTGGTCTTTTTATAAACAGGCAGTCTTTATCCCGAATTATTTTTATCCATGAAATGTATAAAAAAATTATTAATGTTCACGGGGTGATAATTGAATTTGGAGTTCGCTGGGGGCAGAACCTTTCGCTTTTTCAGTCATTTAGAGGTATGTATGAGCCCTTCAATTATAACAGAAAAATAATAGGGTTTGATACTTTTGCCGGGTTTCCTGAAATTGACAAAAAGGACGGCGATAAACTTTCAGTTGGTGATTATGGTGTTGTAGACGGTTATGAAAGTTATCTTGAAGAAATTCTTCAATATCATGAACTTGAAAGTCCTATATCCCACAAAAAGAAATTTGAACTTATTAAAGGAGACGCATCTGAATTAATTATTACTTATTTTGAAAATAATCCTGAGACAATAGTTGCTCTTGCATATTTTGATTTTGACATATATCTTCCTACGAAAAAATGTTTGGAGGCTATTAAAGACAGGGTGACCAAGGGAAGCGTTTTAGTTTTTGACGAATTGAATTGCCCGGAATTTCCTGGTGAAACGTTGGCATTGAAAGAGGTGTTTGGCCTTGACAAATATGCGATAAGAAGAAATCCGTTAAATCCACTATGTTCATATATTGTTATTGATTAGGAGTTAGGATTTGAGATGTTGGCATAAGATAGAAAAAATAATTTTTTTGAGGATAAAAGTCATGTCAAAAAATATAAACATTCTAGTTACAAGCATATCTAAAAAGGTTCCATTGATTAAGTCTTTAAGGAATGCCGTTAACAAAATAGGTACAGGAACAATTATAGGAGCTGATATGAATGAAAATTGTATAGGAAAATACTTTGTGGACAGTTTTTGGCAAATGCCGCCTCTATTACAATTGGATTTAAATGAACTAATTGAATATTGCAAGAAAAACAATGTGAAGTGTATAATTCCAACACGTGATGGTGATTTACCTTTCTTTGCTTATCACAGAGAAGAGTTATTAAAGAATAACATTTGTACGATGGTTTCCCCGTTAGAAGCCATTGAAATATGCAATGATAAGCTTAAGTTTTATATGGTTGGGAAAAAACTTGGTTATCCAGTGATTGTAACTACCACAAGCATAGATGAGCTAGAATGTATTTCATATGTTGTTAAGGAAAGATATGGCGCCGGTTCTCGCAGCATAGGGATAAATCTAAACAAAGAACAGGCGCTATATTACGCAACTAAGCTTGAAAATCCCATATACCAGCCTTATATAGAGGGGAAGGAATACAGTATAGACCTTTACATAGATGCGAAAGGTAAAACAAAAGGTGTTGTTGTGCGTACCAGGGAGCTTGTTATAAACGGTGAGTCCCAAATAACTTGCACTATAAGAAATGATATTCTTGAGAGAGTGTGCTCTGACTTAGCCGAGTCGATTTCTTTATATGGCCATGTTGTTATGCAGGTTATTATAGACTGTGAATCCCAAATCCATATTATTGAATGTAACAGCAGATTTGGCGGCGCGTCATCAATAAGCATTAAGGCGGGAGTTGACAGTTTTTATTGGTTTTTACTGGAGTCATTAGGTGAAAATTTGAATGACTACCCTTTTATAAGATCTGCTACTGAGAAGAAACAAATAAGATATGCAGAGGATTTGATTATTTGATATGGTTATAGTTTTTGATTTAGATGATACTTTATATGAAGAAAGAAGTTTTGTTAGGAGTGGTTTTAAAAAAGTAGCAAATTATTTATACTGTAAGCATTTGATCCCTGAAGACGAAAGCTACGCTTACATGTTAAAAAAGCTTGAGATGGGACGGGGGCGTGTTTTTGACGATGTTTTAATTAAATATAATTTGTATAGTAAAACAGAGGTTAAAAAGTGTCTTTTTATTTATCGCAATCATAAGCCTGATATCGTGCTTTTTGAAGATGCGGACATTTGTTTAAAACGTTTTGAACATTTTTCTTTGTACATTGTGACTGATGGAAATAAAATTGTTCAAAACAACAAGCTTATTTCACTGGGGTTATATGACAGGGTAAAATTTTGCTTTATAACACACAGATACGGTATAAAAAATGCTAAACCGTCACCGTATTGTTTTTTAAGAATATGTGAGAGAGAAAGGGTGAATCCTGAAGAGGTTGTATATATTGGTGATAATCCCTATAAAGATTTTGTAGGAATAAAACCTTTGGGTTTTAAGACAATCAGGGTATTAAGGGGAATATTTAAGGATATAAAAAAATCGAAAAAATATGAGGCAGATATAAATATATACTCACTTGACGAACTCGATGTTAGTTTGCTTGAAAAGCTGTAAATAAATATAGATCGAGGGAACCGTAAATTGAAAGTTATTTTTCGGTGCGATGCTTCAATAAGAATAGGAACCGGTCACGTTATGCGATGCTTGACCCTGGCAGACGTATTAAGGAGCGAGGGGGACGATATAACTTTTATATGCAGGGAACTTCCGGGCAATTTGTGCAGTGTTATTAAGAAAAAAGGGCACAAGGTTAGCCGCCTTTCATGCGGGAATGACTTTAAAAAGAATGATTATAAATCGCAGGATGAAAAGATTTGTGGTCTCAGCTGGAAAAGTGATTCTGAGGAGACTGTTGCTGAACTGATAAGAGCAGGGAATCCTGATTGGATTATTGTTGACCACTATTTCCTAGATAAACGGTGGGAAGCACAGATACGGCCTTTTGTAAAGAATATCATGGTTATTGACGACTTGGCCGACCGCCCCCATGATTGCGATGTACTACTGGACCAAAACTTTTACGAAAAAATGGAAATGCGATACGAGGGTAAAGTTCCAAAGCATTGCCGGAAGTTGCTGGGACCCGGTTATGCATTGCTGCGTCCGGAGTTCAGGGAGGCCCGGAGGAACTTAAAGGAGCGGGACGGCGGTGTGCGGCGAATGTTGGTTTTTTTTAGCGGCAGTGATCCCACAAACGAAACTGCCAGGGCGCTGGAGGCAATATATCGGATCAATCGGCAGGATATTGGCGTTGATGTGGTGGTGGGGAACGTCAACCCGCACAGGAAAATGATAAAGCAGATGTGTTCGGAGATTCCAAGTGCCGTATTTCATTGCCAGGTGGATAACATGGCTAAATTAATGGCGCAGGCAGACCTGGCCATCGGTGCAGGTGGCATTACGACATGGGAGAGGTGCTTTCTGGGGCTACCGTCCATTGTTCTGGTGCTGGCCAAAAACCAGTACGAGACCACTGTTGCCGCCGCAAGAGTCGGGGCGTTACGGGCATTGGGCTGGGCACAGGAGGTTAGCGTGGATGGGCTGTGTGAGGCTATTGAATGGGCCTTGAAAAGTCCTAAGGAGCTAAGAAAAATGGCGAAGAAGGCCATGGAATTAATGGGCAGCCAGTATTGTGACGGGATAGGATCAGTAATAAGGCTATTACGGAGGTTAGCCATACCGGGTGCATGAAGATTGACAGCTTAGGCAGGTAGAGAAGTCAGACCTGGGAAAGGTTTTTGAATGTCGAAATTCGGGAAGCAAGAGTTCAGTGATGTGCACAGTTCAGATTATCACCATGAGTGAAGCTGAAAGATAAACCACGCTTTTATGGAGAGAAGCCAGATGAGGGATATAAAGATAATGGGCAGGAAAATTGGTCTTGACAGGGCACCTTTAATAATTGCCGAGATGTCCGGCAATCACAACCATTCGTTGGAGAGGGCGCTGAAAATTGTTGAAGCTGCGGCCAAGGCCGGGGCGCACGGGCTGAAAATTCAGACCTATACAGCTGACACAATGACGCTGGACATAGATAATGGAGAATTTTACATAGACGACCCGGACAGCTTATGGAAGGGCAAATCCCTTTATAAACTGTATAAGGAGGCATACACTCCCTGGGAGTGGCATAAGCCGATTTTCGACCGCTGCCGTGAGCTGGGGCTGATCGGTTTCAGCACCCCCTTCGACGAAACGGCGGTCGATTTTTTGGAATCACTGGGTGTTCCATGCTACAAAGTTGCTTCTTTTGAGAATACGGATATTCCGTTGATTAAGAAAATAGCCGCCACCGGCAAGCCCATGATCATCTCCTCCGGCATGGCCACTGTTGCGGAACTGGATGAAACGGTACGCACGGCCAGGGAAGCGGGCTGCGAGGATTTGATACTGCTCAAGTGCACCAGCACCTACCCGGCCACGCCGGAGAACACCAACCTGATGACTTTACCCCACATGAGGGAACTTTTTCAGTGCCAGGTCGGCATTTCGGATCACACAATTGGTATTGGTGCGGCAGTGGCGGGGGTGGCCCTGGGAGCCACGGTTATTGAAAAGCACTTTACCCTCCGGCGGGCCGACGGCGGGGTGGACTCGGCTTTTTCCCTGGAGCCTGAGGAGATGCGGCTCCTGGTGGTGGAGAGCGGGAGGGCATGGCAGGCCCTGGGAAAAATAAGCTACGGTCCCACTGAGAAAGAAAAAAAATCACTTCAGTTCAGGCGTTCTCTTTATGTCGCCTGTGATATGAAGGCCGGCGATGCATTCACCAGGGAGAACCTGAGAGCAATAAGGCCGGGGCTGGGGTTGCCTCCAAAATATTATGATTACCTGTTGGGGAAAAAGGTGGCGCGGGATGTTAAAAGGGGTACCCCGGTATGTTGGGATTTAATTGGCTGATTATATGGCGAAAAACAAATAAAACTTTTAGGGGTTTTGGAATGAATAACTTTTTAAGCGAAAAATCAATTCTTGTAACCGGCGGAACCGGATCCTTCGGGAAAAAATTTATCCGGTACGTTTTGGATAACTATAACCCCCGCCGGATAATCGTTTTCAGCCGGGATGAGCTTAAACAGTTCGAGATGGAAAGGGAGTACAGCGACGACAGGCTGCGCTTTTTTATCGGTGATGTGCGGGATAAAGACAGGCTGTACCGCGCTTTTGCCGGGGTTGATTACGTGGTCCACGCCGCAGCTTTGAAACAGGTGCCCGCCTGCGAGTACAACCCATTCGAGGCTATAAAGACAAATGTTCTGGGAGCTCAGAACATTATTGAGGCCGCCATTGACTGCGGGATCAAAAAGGTAGTGGCGCTGAGCACCGACAAGGCAGCCAACCCGGTAAACCTTTACGGGGCTACCAAACTATGCTCGGACAAGCTCTTCATTTCGGGCAACTCTTACGCCGGGAGCAGAGATACCCGCTTTAGCGTGGTTCGCTACGGCAATGTGGTTGGGAGCCGGGGCAGCGTCATACCGCTGTTCAAAAAGATGCGGGAAACTGGGGTGGTTACCATTACCGACCCACGCATGACAAGGTTCTGGATTACACTGGATCAGGGCGTGAAGTTTGTCCTGGATTCCATCGAGCGCATGCAAGGAGGGGAATTATTCGTGCCCAAAATACCCAGCATGAGAATCACCGACCTGGCGGAGGCCGTTGCTCCGGGCTGCCGGCACGAATACATCGGTATCCGCCCGGGGGAGAAGCTGCATGAGGTCATGATCCCCGAGGATGACGCCAGAAATACCATTGAGATGGACCGCTTTTACATAATCCAGCCGCCGTTTCCCTGGTGGGGGAAAAGAAATGCATGGACGGTTGGGCGCCAAGTACCGGCTGATTTCAGGTATGCCAGTGACACAAATGACTGGTGGCTGACTGTAGAAGAACTGCGTGAAATGGCTGGTGAATAATGTGAGATTTATTCCGTACGGGAGGCAGTACATAGATGAGGATGACATCAGCGCGGTAGTGGATGCGTTAAAGTCAGACTGGTTGACTACAGGTCCTATGGTGCAGGAATTTGAAAAAAAACTGGCCGGAAGGGCGGGGGCAAAATATGCGGTTGCGTTCAGTTCGGGCACGGCGGCGTTGCATGCCGCTTATTTTGCCGCCGGGGTGGGGCCAGGGGATGAAATAATCACTACACCGATAACATTTGCGGCGACAGCTAATGCGGCTTTGTATTTGGGCGCACGTCCGGTTTTCGTAGATGTCAGGCCTGACACCGTTAATATTAATTCCGAATTGATTATAAAAAGTGTAACACCCAAAACCAGGGTTCTGGCTCCAGTGGATTTTGCCGGGCACCCGGCGGATTTGGAAGAGATAATGGATATTGCAAAAAAAAATAATTTGGTGGTGGTTGAAGATGCCTGCCATGCCCTGGGGGCAGATTACAAAGGCAGGCCTGTCGGATCCTTGGCTGACATGACAGTTTTCAGTTTTCATCCGGTGAAACACATTACAACGGGTGAAGGAGGGGCTGTGACAACAAACAGTATAAAGTATTATGAAATATTATCGTCTTTCCGAACACACGGTATGGTGCGAAATAAGGAAAAAATGCACGATTACCACGGGCCCTGGTACCATGAAATGCATTTTCTTGGTTACAATTACAGGATGACTGACATTCAGTCGGCCTTAGGGGTAAGCCAGCTGAAAAAGCTTGACCGGTTTATAAAAAGACGACGTGAAATAGCCAAGTTCTATAAACATGAGCTGGGCAAAATTGAAACAATTGAAACTCCGGTGGAACTGGCGTCGGTGAAGCATGCCTGGCATCTGTATGTTGTTCGCATAAAAAACTCCAAATTGAACAGAAGGGTAATGTACGAAAAACTGCACGAATTGGGAATAGGTGTGCAGGTTCATTATATACCGGTATACTGGCATCCTTATTATCAAAAAATTGGTTATCCCAAAGGGTTGTGCCCGGAGGCGGAGCTGTACTATAACAGGGCATTGAGTTTGCCAATATTTCCCTCCATGGATATGGCAGATGCCGGGCGTGTGGTGGATGCGCTTGCAAAAATAGCGGTGTAAGTGGAATATTTTTTAATAAACTCAAGTTTTTAAAATGAAATACGATATAAGTAGTAAGGTTTCTAAGGGCGGGATGGAAATGAGCAATATATTGAGGATTGGCGGGCTGGCCTCGGGCATGGACATCGACCAGATGGTCAGCGACCTGATGAAGGCCCAGCGGATGAGGCTCGACAGCATTAAGCAAAAGAAGCAGCTGGCGGAGTGGAAGCGGGAGGACTACCGCACCATCAACAGTTCTCTCATGTCCCTGAGAAGCGCGGTGTCGAAAATGAGGCTGCAGGGCACGTACCTGGCCATGAAGGCCGTCTCCGGCGACGAAAGCGTGGTGAAGGCCTCCGCCGGCACCGGCGCCGCGCCGGGGGTGTACACCATCAAGGTGGAGAGGCTGGCCGCCGGCGCCCACGTCACCAGCGACTCGGCCATGGGATCGGCCGCCGACAAGACCACGCTGCAGTCCCAGTTCGGGCTGGGGTCCGCCGAGGATATAACCATCAGCGTCAACGGCGTGGAGCTGACCGTGAATACCGGCACCGACAGCATATACACCCTGGTCAACAAGATTAACGGCCTGACCAGGCCGGACGGTTCCGGCGTGGGTGTAAAGGCCAGCTACGACGCGAACCTGGACAGGATTTTCTTCACCACCACCACCACCGGGAGTTCGGCGGAGATAAGCCTGTCCCAGGTCTCCGGGGGAACTAACTTGCTGGCCCTCTTAAAAGTGGACTCGTACACCTACCCGGTCACCGGCCAGAACGCCAGGTTCGACCTGAACGGAGTGACCGGACTGGAGCAGTCAACCAACGAGTTCACCATTGCCGGGGTGAAGTACACCCTCGCCGGGACCTCCGCGAGCAGTGTCACGGTCCAGGTTTCCCGGGACACCAATGCTGTTTTTGAGTCGATAAAATCGTTCATAGAGCAGTACAATTCGACCGTGGAACTGATAAAAAGCGAGCTGTCGGAGGAACGCTACAGGGACTACCTGCCCCTGACCGACGAACAGCGGGAGAAGCTATCGGACGACCAGGAAAAGAAATGGGAGGAGAAGGCCAGGAGCGGTATCCTGAAAGGCGAGTCTCTGCTTTACGGGACTTTGAGCAGGATGAGAAGCGTTATGAGCGCGAGGGTTGACGGCATTGCTCCGGTGGTGGTGGACGGGGCGGCCGTGACTCACAACACCCTGTCCTCGATCGGCATCACGGTATCGGCGTATGATTACAACGACGGGAAACTGTACCTCAAAAACGACGGGGCCGACCTTAAAAAGGCCCTGGAAACAGACCCCGACGGGGTGCTGAAATTATTTACCCAGGCAACCGGGGTGGATTCGGAAAAGGGAATCGCCAAAAGGCTTTACGACGAGCTGGACCGGGCGATTGACCTGATCATCGACAAGGCCGGGATTGCCTCTGTGAGCAGCGCCTACGACAACAGCTTTTTGGCCAAACAGATAAGGGGTTACGACGATCAGATTGAAAAGTGGGAAAAACGGCTGGCCGAGATGGAGGACCGCTACTGGAAGCAGTTCACCGCCATGGAGCAGGCCATCAGCCGGATGAACGCCCAGAGCGCCTGGCTGGCCCAGCAGTTCTCCAGCGGACGATAAAAATCAGAGGAGATGTGAAATGAACCTGGCAGTAAACCCGTACCTTCAGTACAAACAGAACGCGGTGCAGGGCGCCGGCAGGGGAGAGCTTACCCTGATGCTCTATGACGGCCTGGTGAAATTTATCAGGCTGGCTCTGCTGGCGGTGGAAAAGAAGGACATAAAGGAAGCCCACGGGTCCCTGGTGAGGGCCCAGGGAATCGTGGCCTATCTTAACGAGACCCTGGACCACAGATATGAAATATCCCAAAACCTGTCCGCCCTTTATGATTACATGAACCGGAGGCTGGTGGCGGCCAACGTCAGAAAGGACCCCCGGATTATCGAAGAAGTGCTGGGACTGGCCGTGGACATGCGCGACACCTGGCAGCAAGCCGTGAAACTGGCCGGGGACGCGGCGGTAAGATGGGACTGAACGGCCGGGAGGAAGCCCGGCTCCGGGAACTGCTGGACCTGTACCGCCGCAAGGATGAACTGCTGGCGGAAATGCTGGGGCTTACCAGGGCCAGGACCGGCCTGGACGAAGCGGACCGGGCGGAGGAGATCCTGGATCTGGTCGAGTCCAGGCAGGTTTTTATGGAACAGGTGGACGGCATTGACGCGGAGATTAGGAAATTTGACGGCCTTTTAAACCGGCTGGAGGGCGGTCCGGGGGAACCGGACGGGGTTTGCGCCGCCCTCAGGGAAGAAATCGGGGAACTGCGGGGCCGCTGCCTGCAAGCGGTGAAAGAGATGCAGGAACTGGACCGGCAGCAGTTGCCCAGTTTGGAGTCCCGGCTGTCCAGGATCGGGGAGATGCGGGAACAGGTAAAATTAAGCCGCCGGGCATTAAGCGCGTACCGGTTTGGCGGTTCCGGCCGGGAGGGAGTTTTTGTCGATAGGATAAAATAAATAAATTTGTATCATATGGGGGAGTACAAAATGAGGGCGGAAGCTCTGCGCAGTTCTGCGCCGGTGGAACCCGCCAGGCTTGACCCGGGCAAACAGGCTGAAACGGCCCGGAGGAGCCTGCCCGGGACCGGCAAAAAACCAGAGGAGGACCAGCAGCAAAAGGGGAGCGACATCGAGGAAGTAAGGGCAGCGGTGGAACTGCTCAACAAGACCATGGAAAACTACAGCACCCAGCTGAAGTTCAGTCTCCACGAAGCGAGCGGGGAGTACATCGTCAGGGTGATCAACACCAGCGACAACACGGTGATAAGGGAAATTCCGCCCGAGCGGGTTCTGGACATGGTGGCTCACTTTAAGGAAATGCTGGGGATTATCGTGGACAAGTTTATATGACCGGCGTCCTGCCGCGGCGTCCCGGGAACGGACTAAATCCGGCCCCGGGAGTTTGTTTTTTGGGGTGTTTTTCATCCCGAAAAACCCCAAAGGAAAATTTCAATAAAGAAAAGGGGGAAAATTGGAAAATTTAGAAGGAATAAATCAGATAATGTTGAATTATTACCCTATGTAATTAGTAATCCATGGTAATTGATCTAATTTTTTATTAAATTTTGGAATTAAAAGGGGTTTGAACAATCATGTTTGACAGTCCGGTTATGATTGCCCTGGCCAGACAGCTGGATTCGGCGGCGCTGACCCAGAGGGTTATCGCCAACAACCTGGCCAATGTGAACACCCCGGGATTTAAAAAGTCTTATGTCTCCTTCGCGGACGAACTGAAGAGGGCACTGGATGAAAAGGCCCCGGTTCTTAAAACCTCCCATCCCAGGCATTTGGGAGGGGCGGCGGATATAAGGAACGTTTCTCCCGAGGTGGTGCAGGAAACCGGGACCATTATGAGGTACGGGCGGAACAACGTGGATATCGACCAGGAAATGGTAAACCTGGCCACCAATACTATCCTGTACGATTTCAGCGCAAACGCCCTTTCGGGCAAACTGGGCCTTCTGGGCTACGTGATCAAGGGGGGTAGGTAACCGTGCCGCTTTTTGAAACCTTTGCCATCAGCGCTTCAGGAATGACGGCCAACAGGCTGTGGCTGGACCTGATCACCAACAACATTGTCAACCTGAACACCGCCGGAAGGCCGGGAGACCCGGCCCTGCAGCCGTACAGAAGGCAGGTTCCGGTGTTCTCCGAGCTGCTGGAGTCCGCCGCCGGACCGGTGACCGGGAAGGAAAGGCACAGGGGCAGGGGGGTCCGCGTGCCCAGGGTGCTGGATGACCCCGCCGAGCCGAGGATGGTCCATGACCCCGGCCACCCCTACGCCGATGAAAATGGCTATGTGGCCTATCCCAACATCAACGTGGCCAACGAAATGGTGAACATGATTGCCGCCACCAGGGCTTACGAGGCCAGCGTAACGGCTTTCAACGCGGCCAAGAGCATGGCCCTGAAAGCGCTGGAGATGGGGCGGGGGTAAATTGCTTATCCTGAAAATTTTCAGGGTCGGAATACAGAATTCAGAAGCCAGAATCCAGAATAGAGAAGGCATTGCTAATATGTCTCCATTTAAGAAGAATTATCTGTGACCCCTGTGGTTGTTGGAGTATAAAGCCGGGTTTAACCCCTCAAGGAGGTTGTTTAATGAATGTTTTGCCGGTTCCAATGATAATGCCCCAATCCTTGCCGGGGACTGACAGTCAGAACAAGGCTGCGGAAAGGGGCGGGTCATTCGGGGAAATGCTGGCGAATGCCCTGGACGAGGTTAACAGGGCGCAGCTGAAGGCGGACGGCATGGTTAAAAAATTCCTCACCGGCGAGATTCAGGACATCCACCAGGTGACCATCGCCATGGAGGAGGCCAGGCTGATGATGCAGCTGGCGGTGGAGGTAAGGAATAAAATTATCGAGGCGTACCAGGAAATATCCAGGATGCAGGTGTAGGGTGTGGTTAAGTGAATTTCAGAGAGTTGACGGCCAGGTTCGGTGAAAGATGGCGGGCGATGAGCCAGGGCCGGAGGGCTGCCGCCGTTTTGGCGGCCGCGGGGGTTCTGGTGGCCCTGGCGGTTATCGGCCAGATCCTGTTCACAACGCCTTACGCGCCGCTGTTCACCGGCCTGGACCCTAAAGACGCCGGCAAGATTAGCGAGGAGCTGAAGAAGGAAAAAGTACCTTACCGGGTCACCAATCAGGGCAAGACCATAGAAGTGCCGGAAAAGCTGGTTTACGAAACCCGGATTAAACTGGCCAGCAGCGGGGCCCTGTACAGCAGCGGGGTCGGTTTTGAACTGTTTGATCAGAAAAAATTCGGGGTCACCGAGTTCGAGCAGCAGGTGGGCTACCAGAGGGCACTGCAGGAAGAACTGCGCCGGACCATTGTTCAGGTGAACGGGGTTGAACAGGCCCGGGTCCACCTGGTGCTTCCCAAGAAAAGCCTTTTTCTGGACGACAAGGCTGAGCCCTCGGCCTCCATTGCCTTGAAGCTGGATCCAACGGCCAAGATATCCCCGGAACACGTGCGGGGTATTGTGGACCTGGTGGCCGGCAGCGTCGAGGGGTTGAAGCCGGAAAACATTCACATCATAGATATGCATGGAAATTCCCTGACCGAAGGCCTGAAACTGGGCAACAAACAGGTTTCCATCAGCCAGGCCGCCCTGGACCGCAACGAAATCAGGCGGGCCTTTGAAAAAGAGCTGGAAACCAGGATCCAGAACATGCTCAGGCAGATACTGGGGCCGGGCATGGCCGTGGCCATGGTGACCGCGGACCTGGACTTCGACCAGCAGCAGTACAAGGCCACCACCTACGACAAGGGCCAGGTGCTGAGCGAACACACCGTCAACGAAACCGGGACCGGTCCCGGGGGATCCGGCGGAGTCCCGGGCACCGATTCAGACCTCCCGGGAAGCAGCATTCCGGCGGCCGGAGAAAGCGGCGGTTCCAGCTACTCAAAACAGGAAGCCACCACCAACTACCAGGTGCCCACCAGGGAAGAGACCGTGGTCAGGGCTCCCGGGGGGCTAAGGCGGCTGTCGGCCTCGGTGGTGTTGAACGGTAACTATTCCGAGGCGCAGAAAGACCAGATTAAGAAAGTGGTGGCCTCGGCCATCGGCTACGACGAAAAACGCGGGGACCAGGTGGAGGTTTCCGGCATAACTTTTGACGATTCGGAGAAAAAGGAGATCGGAGCGGAACTGGCCAGGCAGAAAGCCATGGAGGAACAGCGCCAAAAGTACCTTACGTACGGCGCCATTGCCGGATGCGGCCTGGCCGTGCTGGCTGTGGTCTGGATGTACATATCCCGGAAGCTTCGCAGGAGGGCGGAGAGGCTGGCCGAGCTGAGAAGGCTGGAAGAGGAAGAAAGGATGAGGGAACTGCAAGCCGCCGGGGAAGAAGGGGAAGCGCCCAAGACAGCCGCCAGGCAGGACGAGATCCGGGATATCGCCATGGAAAAACCAGACGAAATTGCCGAAATACTCAAGATTTGGGTAAAGGAGTAAGGCAGTATGGCTATACCGCCTAAACTCAGCGGACTTCAGAAGGCTGCCATAGTTCTGATTACCCTGGGGGCGGACCTCTCCGCCAGGGTGCTGAGAAAAAATTTTTCCGATGAGGAAATAGAAAAAATAACCGGGGAAATATCCCTGTTTGAAAATATTCCGAGGGAAGTACAACGGAATGTAATCGAAGAGTTTCTGCAGCTTTTCCGGGCCCGGGAGTACCTCATGCGGGGCGGCTTCGACTACGCCAAGGACCTGCTGGAGAAGGCGGTGGGGCAGCAGAAGGCTGTTGAAATATTGGAAAAGGTCGCCGTCAACCTGCAAAACGTGCCCTTCAGCAGCCTGAGAAAAACCGAGGCCAAACACCTCATAAATTTCATCAGGGACGAGCATCCCCAGACCATTGCACTGATCCTGACCTACCTGCATCCCGAACAGGCCTCCCTGATCCTGGCGTCGCTGCCTCCTGAAATTCAGGCCGACGTGGCCAGAAGGGTAGCCATCATAGACCGCATATCGCCGGAGGTAATCAAGGAAGTGGAAGGGGTGCTGGAAAAAAAGGTGTCGATGATCATCCCCCACCACGAACAGCAGGCCGGAGGAATAAAGACCCTGGTGAACATCCTGAACAGGGTGGACCGTTCCACCGAAAAGACCATTTTGGAGGAACTGGAAACCAACGACCCGGAGCTGGCCGACGAGATCCGCAAGCTGATGTTTGTGTTCGAGGACATTATCAAGCTGCATGACGTGGCCATCCAGAGGGTGCTCAGGGAGGTCGACCAGAAGGACCTGGCCAAGGCTATGCGCGGGACCAACGAGGAGGTTGCGGCCAGGATTTACAAGAACATGTCCAAGAGGGCAGCCGATATGCTCAGGGAGGAAGTCCAGTTCATGGGTCCGGTGCGCCTGAGGGATGTTGAGGAGGCCCAGCAGAAGATAGTCCAGGTAATCCGGAGGTTGGACGAGGCCGGTGAGATTATTGTCGCCCGGGGTGGAGAAGATGCCATTATCCTGTAGAATACTGAGGGGCGTGGAAAGCAACGGCGGCTTCAGGGTGCTTGAGCTGAGGCATCAATTTGTGCCGGAGGCTTTGGAGGAAGACCTTGGAATCGCGCGCATGGAAGCCCCGGAGGTTAATCCGGGTTTGGAAGCCGGGCGGATTGTCGCGGAGGCCGAGGAAAAGGCACGGACAATAATTTCCGACGCCAGGGAAGCCGCCCGTGTTCTGGAGGAGAGGATTATCCAGGAAGCCCTGGAAGAAGCTGAAAAAATCAAAGAGAGGGCCAGGGAGGAAGCTTTTGAACAGGGGAAAAAGGAAGCCCTGGCCAAGGCTGCGGCGGATGCCTCGTCCATACGGGACCAGGCACGGTCGGTTTTGAGGCAGGCCGAGGAAATTCGCAGGCAGACCCTGGAGTCCGTGGAAGCCGATATTGTCCGGCTGGCCATAGAAATAGCCGAAAAGGTCCTGGCGGTGAAGCTCAAACTTCACCCCCAGGTAGTTGTGGATGTGGCCAAAGAGGCAATAAACATGCTGCACGACCGGGACCAGGTGGTGCTTTACGTGAACCCCGCAGAGGCAGAACTATATGAGAGCAAGCGGGAGGAACTGATGAAGCACCTTTCACCCCGGGGGGAATTGCATATTATTGCCGACCACGGAGTGGGCCCCGGGGGGTGCGTGGCCGAAACCGAGTTCGGGCGGGTGGACGCAAGGCTGGGGACCCGTTGGGAGGCCCTTTTGAAAAACCTGGAGGAAATCGGGCGGTGATCACCGGGGCCAGGGAAATAGACCTGGAAAAATGGAAGCGCAGGGTCCGGCAGCTGAAGCTGTTCTTCCCGGAAGGCCAGGTTACCAGGGTAATCGGGCTGACCGTGGAGGCAAGGGGGATCTCGGCCAGCATTGGGGAAATCTGCGACATAATCGTGCCTGGAGAACCCTGCCCGGTAAGGTCCGAGGTGGTGGGATTCCGGGACAGGTCCACCCTGCTGATGCCCCTGGGGGAACTGATGGGCATCCACCCCGGCTGCAAGGTGGTGCCCCGGGGAAAATCACTCACCGTCAGGGTGGGGCCGCATCTCCTGGGCCGGGTATTGGACGGGCTGGGAGTGCCCATGGACTGGGAGGAGCCCCGGTGGGACACGGGAGAAGAGGTGACGGTGGACAACGCCCCGCCGAATCCCCTGGCCCGGAGGCGCATAACCGAGGTGCTGCCCACGGGGATTAAGGCCATCGACGGGCTCCTGACCTGCGGGAAAGGCCAGCGGATGGGAATATTTTCAGGCAGCGGGGTGGGCAAGAGCACGCTCCTGGGAATGATTGCCCGGTACGGAAGCGCCGATGTCAACGTCATCGGCCTGGTGGGGGAGCGGGGCCGCGAGGTGCGGGAGTTCATAGAAAGGGACCTGGGACCCGAAGGGCTGGCAAAGTCGGTGGTGGTGGTGGCCACCTCGGACCAGCCGGCACTGGTAAGGTTGAAGGCGGCCTTTGTGGCCAGCGCCATCGCCGAGTATTTCAGGGATCAGGGCAAAGACGTGATGCTGATGATGGATTCCATAACCAGGTTTGCCATGGCCCAGCGCGAGGTGGGCCTGGCCGTGGGAGAACCCCCGGCCACCAGGGGGTACACCCCTTCGGTATTTGCCCTCCTGCCGCGGCTGCTGGAGAGGTCGGGCATGGGCCCCCGCGGGTCGATCACGGCTTTCTATACGGTGCTGGTGGAGGCCGACGACATGAATGATCCCATTGCCGACACCATAAGGGGTATCCTTGACGGGCATATTGTGCTGTCCAGGGAACTGGCCTCCAGGGCCCACTACCCCGCCATTGACATCCTGGAAAGCGTCAGCCGCCTGATGCCGGAAATAGTGCCCGGGGAACATTACAGGAAGGCCATGCTGGTCAAGGAAAAAATGGCGGTCTACAAACAGTCCGAGGACCTGATCAACATAGGGGCTTATGTCAGGGGCACCAATCCGGGAATAGACGAGGCCATTGACTGCTACGGACCGGTAACCGGCTTTTTACGACAAGACATGAACCAGGGGTTTAATTTTGATGAAACCGTCGAACAGCTCAACGATTTAGGCGGCGGCGGCTGACAGCCGGACAAGGTGAAATTTGCAAAAACTATTGCTAAAATGTCAACAGAATGAGAAAATATGGTAAATCCGGAGATTTGGGGCGGGGTGACACCTTTTGAGAAAGTTTTCGTTCAGGCTGGAACCCGTGCTTGAATACCGGTCCAAGAAAGAAGAACGGGCCGCGATGGAACAGGCCCGGGCCCAGAAGGAATACCGGGATCAGCGCTTCATTCTGGAAACCATCCGCAGGGAACTGGCGGCCGTCCGGGAGTCCGGGACGGAAAGGCCCACGGCGGAGGAATGCCTGGCCAGGTCGCTTTACATCGATTACCTGACAGCCGCCCAGGCCCGGCAGGAAAAGGTTGTGGCAAAGGCCTCGCAAAACCTGGAAAAGAGGAGAAGGGAAGTGGTTGAAGCCCGGAAGGACAAACTGGTCTTGAAGAAGCTGAAGGAGAAACTTTACGGTAAATATATGGATGAAATGAACCGGCTGGAGACAAAAATCACCGACGACCAGTGCATGGCGCTTTCCAGCCGCCGCGGGAGGGGGTGATTTTCGAACAGGGTGTGATTCCTCTTCTCAAAAAAAATTGCGTATGGAAGGAGGTGATCAAGTGGTAGCTGAAGTTGCGGCAACAGCCGCGGAAAAAGCCGGTGCCAGGGGACCCGGACCGGTCCGGGCGGCCCGGGAGGGCATGGCTGAGGCGGAGACCTCGGTTCCGTTCGATTTCCTCCTGGCTCTGATGGCGGCCACGGCCCCGGAGGACACCGCCGGTCTGCCGGCGCGGGGTGAGACTCCCCCGGGCGGATCAGTTTTTTCAGACGCCTGGCCGGGAGTTATGGCGGAAGAACCCCCGGGCGGCCTGGGGACGGCCGGTTCCGGCGGGGAGTATGCGGCCGCGGGCGGTTGGCCGGGGTTGCGGGCGGTTTGGGGGGTTATCGATCCCGCGATCCTGCCGGAGGAAGCTCCGACCGCGGCCACCGGATCCGGCACGGCGCCGGGGGAAGTGTTTCCGGTTCAGGGACAAGCAATTCCCGGACAGGCGGGAAACGAAGGACCGGGGAGCGGGCCGGCCGCCGGGGAGATGGCGGCGGACACCGGCCTGACGTTCCAGGGGCTGGTCCAGCCGCTGAATGGCCGGAAGAATGCCGCCGCGCATCCGGGCATTGCCTCCGGACCGGCAGAACGCCCCGGGGAAGGGGACGGGCCTCCGGGAGGACTGCGGCCCTGGGCGGAGGAAGGCGGCCTGACGTCCGCCGGGGATATGGCGGGCCGGGACCGGCAGGCGGTTGTCCGGGACAGCCCACGGGATTACGGTTTCCGGTTCAGGATGGCGGTTGACCAGGTCCGGGCACCCGGGTCCGGGCAAAGCCTTCCGGCGGAAGCAACGGTGCGGCAGTCCGGCGAAGCGGCAGCCGCAGGACTGGTAGAAAACGCCCAAAAGGGCGCCGTTCAGGGTACGGGGCCAGGTTCCGCCACTCCCGTTTTGCCTGATGCCGCCGGAGAACAGGTCTTACGGCCGGTGACCGCGGACCAAGCCGGCAAGGACGGAGACGGACCGGAAACGGTTATTACGGGGACCGCCGCGGCCGGAAGGAATGCGGCCGGGACTTCCGGCGCCGATTCGGAAGGCCGGGGAGAGGCGCGGCCGGGTGAGGGAAATGCAGGAAAAGACGGGGAAATACCGGTTGCGGTCGGCTTGGACGCGCGGCCCGGGGCGTCGGGAAACACGGCCGCGACGCTGACAAACATTTTTCAAGGGAGATTTTCGTCGGCGGTGCTGCCCCACGTGATCGGCACCCTGCGGAACATGACCGCCGATCAAGCCCGGGTAACCGTGATCAAACTCAAGCTGGAGCCGGAAAATCTGGGCGAGATTAAAATCAGGCTTGCCTACTCAAAAGGGGAACTGACCGCTCACTTTTTTACCTCCAGCGGGCTGGTGAAGGATGCAGTCGAATGTTCGCTGCCCCAGCTGAGGGAGGCCCTGGCCCAGCACAGTGTCAGCCTGGGCGAGGCGGCCGCCTTTGTCGGGCAGGAACAGCAGGGCCAAAGGTGGGCGGACCTTGGGGGTTCCGGATACCGGTACCGGGAAATACCTTCCGGCGCTTCCGGGGAATATCCCGGTGAACCGGTGAGGACGGTTCATGCCGGGGAAAACGGCAGGTCCCTCGACCTGTTCATTTAAAGGGGGTGAACCAGTGGATACCAATCCGGTGGGCAACAACTTCAGCCTTCCGGCCAAGCAGACCAGGGTGCCCAAAAAGGTGCTGGACCAGACGGATTTTTTGAACCTTCTGGTCAGCCAGTTGAAAAACCAGGACCCCCTGGATCCCCAGAGCAATGAAGAATTCATGTCCACCATGGCCCAGTTCAACTCCCTGGAGACCCTGGTCTCCCTGGATAAAAGCGTTCAGTACGGCCAGGCCGTGGCCATGATCGACAGGCCGGTGACGGTGCAGAAGCCGAACAGGGAACCGGTCAGCGGCAGGGTGGAAAAGGCCGGCATCGTGAACGGAAAGGCGGTCCTGTACGTCGGGGGAGAAGAATACGGGCTGAACGAGGTCAAGGAGGTGCTGTACCAGGACCCGAACCTTAACCCGGCCACCGGGAGCGACCTCATCCAGGCCGCGCTGATGATCGGCAAAGAGGTGCTGATCGCAGGCGGGGACGGACAGGTCAGGGGGACAGTGGAAAAGGTGGGCCTGGACAAAGGTTTGGTGCAGGTGTTCGTCAACGGAGTCCCATACGGGATCGGCGGCATTGTGGAGATCGGCGGCGCGGGATCGCCCCGGGCGGCCGGAGATATGCCGGACCAGGAAGAATCGGGGGTTGTTGACGGTGAAGGTACACCATAGGGAACCGGGCAGCGTTCCGGTTGTCATTCCCCGGCCAGTGCCCGGATCGTCCCGGGGAAACGGGGCGGCGCCGGCGGGGCAGACAAAGCCTGAAAAGCCAGCGGTGCAGGGGGGGTCCTTCGGGGACATCCTGTCCGCGGAACTTGAGCGGTCCGGCGGGCTGAAGATATCGGCCCACGCCGGGAGGAGGCTGGCCGAAAGAAATGTTGTCCTGGGCCGGGAGGACATGCTGAAAATTGAAGGGGCGGTGCAGA
The DNA here is from genome assembly GCA_023512435.1 of Peptococcaceae bacterium. Lineage (GTDB taxonomy): Bacteria > Bacillota > Desulfotomaculia > Desulfotomaculales > Desulfocucumaceae > JAILZP01. Next base: position 23,817 of record JAILZP010000021.1, read on the forward strand.
AGGCCGCGGCCAAGGGATCAAGGGAGTCCCTGGTCATATACGGCGACCTGGCCCTGGTGGCCAGCGTCAGAAACCGGACCATAATTACCGCCCTGGAAGGAAAGGACATGAAGGAACACGTTTTCACCAACATCGACAGCGCGGTGATCATCAGTTGACAGCCGGCCCGACAAGGAGGCTGTGATCCGCTGAACGACCGAGGCGGACTTAAAAGCAGCTACTAGCAACTAGCAGCTAGTAGCTATTAGCTAAAAGCTAGAAATAGGGAGGTTTGAAGCAAGGATGATCAGATCCCTGTACTCCGGCGTGTCGGGCATACGCAACCACCAGGTGCGTATGGACACGTTGTCCAACAATATCGCGAACGTCAACACCACCGGTTTCAAGACCGCGCGGGCCAACTTCCAGGACAGCCTCAACCAGGTCCTGAGGGGAGGCGGCGGCAGCCGCAACCCGATGCAGGCCGGAACCGGGCTCTCGACGGGCAGCATCGGGACCAACATGGGCCAGGGCACCCTGCAGATGACCGGGCGCACCCTGGACCTGGCCATCCAGGGAACCGGGTTTTTCAGGGTCACCGACGGGACCAGCCATTACTATACCCGGGACGGGGCGTTCTTCATCGACAACGACGGAAACATCGTCAATTCCATGGGTTTGCAGTTGGAGGACAGCACCGGGCCCTTGCAGTTCAACGCCGGGTTCGACCCGAGCAGCATCACCATCGATAAAACCGGATTGATCAGCTACACTGACGGGGGCGGACCGCAAACCCTCCAGATCGAGATATTCACCTTCCCCAACCCGGAGGGGCTGCTCAAGGCCGGCAACAGCCTGTACGAGGAAGACCCCAACGTATCGGGGGCCGCTGCAACCCATACGCCCGGAACGGGCGCGGGGACCGTGGAGTCCGGGTACCTGGAAATGTCCAACACCGACCTGAGCGAGGAGTTCACCACCATGATCACCACCCAGCGCGGTTACCAGGCCAGCGCCAGGATCATCACGGTGTCCGACACTCTCCTGGAGGAATTGATTCAACTCAAGCGTTAAGCACATTTGAAAACGGTTGCCCGGCCCGGAGGTCGGGCAACCATTTGGAATAAAGGGGTTGGGAGATTTAAATGGCTGTCGTGAAAAAGGATTTGGTGGAGAAGGAAGCCGCCGAACCGGCGGGCGGGAAGAAAAGATCCGGGATCATGATTGTGCTTCTGGTGCTTGCCGGGACTTTTCTGGCCGTGGGCCTGGTGTCGGGCCTGGTGCTTTACTTCGTGGGTATTCCGGGGGTCATGCCCAAAATGAAGGCCGATCCTCCACCCGTTTACGAGACCCTGGAACTGGGTGAACGGGTGGTCAACCTGGCCGACGACGGCGGGGGGCGCTACCTGAGGGTGCGGATGGTGCTGGAGCACAAAAAGGACGAAAAACTGTCCGCCGAACTGAAGGAAAAGAACGCCCAGATCATGGACAAAACGGTTAGAATCCTGCGCAGTAAATCCGTTGGAGAGGTGCAGCCCGTGGACAAGGAAGAAAAATTGAAGACGGAAATAATGAACGCCATCAACGCCGGGCTGAAAAACGGCAAGATTGAGAAGGTTTACTTTACCGATTTTCTAATCCAGTAAAGCCGGGGGGTGACCGGATGTGCTGAGGCAGGAGGAAATACAGGAATTTCTGAGAAGGATGTCCGCCCCGGACATGATTAAGAAGGTGGAGTTTCCGCCCTTTGATGTCCCCGCGGGCAGGGACGGGATGAAGGTCAGCATCAACTTTATGGACGACGTCCAGGTGGTCATAACGGCCGAACTGGGCCAGGCCACCATGAAAATAAAAGACATCCTGAGGCTGGCCGAAGGTTCGGTGATCGAACTGGAGCAGCCGGCCGGCGAGAATGCCCGGGTGCTGATCAACGATCAGAAGCTGGGTACCGGCGAGGTGGTGGTCATCGGCGGCAGCTTCGGCATCAGGATGGACAGCATTTGTCAAATTGAGAGAAAGGAAACATTCGGTAAAGTTTAGTGGATGCGGAAATACTGAAAGCGGCCGTGAGAATAATCATCGCGCTCCCGCTGGTGGCTGCACTGGCTTATTTTTTAATCAGGCACGGGCTGGCCAGGCGGACGTTTCTTCCCGGCGGAAGGCGCCGGATGCGCCTGGTTGAACAGATCCCCCTGGGCCCCAAAACATCCTTAAGCCTGGTGGAGGTGGGGGGGCGTTATATCCTGCTGGCCCACTCGGAGAACGGGTTCTGCGTGGTCAGGGAGATGGATGAACTGCCGGGCCCGGTGACGCAGCGGGAACTGGAAGCCGTCAATTGGAAAGATCTGCTTGGGAATTTGAGAAAAACATACAGAAAGAGGAATCCAGAATCCAGAATCCAGAATCCAGAAGAGTAGAGACATTCCGGACAGATTATTTCAGCCTGTTTCTAACAGCTGGCAGCCGATAATAGCTCATCAGGAGATTTTATGAGACGGAAGTTGTTTTTTGTTCTTATAGTTGCCGGGATTGTCCTTGTTCCGGCGGCGGCCTGTGCCCAGCCCCTGCCGGGCATCGACCTGACCATCAATGCCACGGAGACGCCGGGCGAGGTGGTGGACAGCGTCAAGCTGCTGGTCCTGATCAGCCTGCTTGCCCTTGCCCCGGCCTTTCTGCTGATGGTAACAAGCTTTACCAGGATCATCGTGGTGCTTTCCCTGCTGAGGGGGGCCATCGGCATTCCAATGACCCCGCCGAACCAGGTGTTGATCGGTTTGGCCCTGTTTTTAACCATTTTTATCATGGCTCCGGTATACGGCCAAATCAACGAGAACGCCATCAAGCCGTACATTGACAGCCGGATCACCCAGCAGCAGGCTTTCGAAGAGGCCTACAAGCCGCTGCGGGAGTTCATGCTGAAACAGACCAGGGAAAAAGATTTGTCCCTGTTCGTGGCCATATCCAAGTCCGGGCGGCCCCGCAGTCCCGAGGAAGTGCCTTTGTCCGTGCTCGCCCCGGCCTTTGTCATCAGCGAGCTGAAGACCGCCTTCCAGATGGGGTTCCTGCTTTATGTGCCCTTTCTGGTGATTGATATCGTGGTGGCAAGCGCCCTGATGTCCATGGGGATGTTTATGCTGCCGCCGGTGATGATCTCTCTTCCCTTCAAGCTGTTGCTGTTCGTAATGGTGGACGGGTGGTACCTGGTGGTCAAGTCGCTGGTGGAGAGCTTTTAAAATAGCTGCTGGCTTTTAAGTATAAACGGTAAAATCAACTGAATACTGACCAATCGAAGCTAGCGGCTAGCAGCTAGCGGCTAGTAACTGACGTTCATAAATGCGGGGGAAGCGCGCTGTGACAGATACGATGGTGGTCCAAATAGTCAGGGAAGCCCTCATTATGGTGCTGATTATCGCGGTGCCGGTATTGGCGGGAGGAATGCTGGTGGGCCTTATTGTCAGCATTTTGCAGGCCGCCACCCAAATCCAGGAACAGTCCCTGACTTTTGTGCCCAAGCTGGTTGTGGTGCTGGTGCTGCTGATTGTCCTGGCCCCCTGGATTGCCAGCGTTCTGACGGGCTATACCACGGAACTGTACACAAAAATCCCCCAGATGGTGAAGTAGCTGCTAGCTACTAGCAACTAGCGGCTAGAGACTAGCTGCTAGCAACTAGAAGCTGGGAGCTAGCCGCTAGCAGCCAGGAGCTGACTGCCAGAGGTATTGAGGGATGCTTAATTATGATCTGATGGTGACATTTTTGCTGATTTTTGCCCGGATAGGGTCTTTCGTGGCGGTTGCCCCCCTCTTCGGCGGCCCGAACACGCCGGGGCAGGTGAAGGCCGGCATGGCCTTTGTGGTATCCCTGATTATGCTGCCCCTGGTGCCGGCCCCCCAGACGGTTCCGGGGAGCCTCCCGGGATTTGGGCTGGCCCTGGCCGGGGAGGCCGGGGTGGGCCTCTTAACCGGCCTGATCTGCAGCATGATCCTTCAGATTTTAAATATTGCGGGTCAAATTTTCGACCTGCACATAGGCTTTCTGATGTCCAGTTATTTCGACCCGGCCCTGGGAAGCCAGATCACCCTCGTGGCCAAGTTTTTGTACTTGATGGGAATCGTGCTGTTTTTTACCCTGGACGGCCACCACGTGCTTTTGGCGGGACTGGCCAGGAGCTTTGAGCTGCTGCCCCTCCAAACCGCAGTGTTCGGAAGCGGCGGGGTGACGGTTCTGATCAGGGCCTTCGCCAGGATGATCGCGGTGGCCGTTCAGATTAGCGCCCCGGTCATCGCCGTGATGTTGATTATCGACATCTGCCTCGGTCTTTTGGGGCGGACCGCACCCCAGATGAATGTCTTTATGCTGGGGTTTCCCGTAAAAATAGGGGCCGGAATCCTGACCATGGCCGTAATGGTTCCCCTGCTGGGGGTGGTGTTCCAGTCCCTGTTCAGGATGATGGAAAGGGATCTTTACACGCTGTTGAAAGGACTGGTCCGGGGTGGCTGAGGGCGGACAGGAAAAAACCGAACAGCCTACGCCCAGAAGGCTGCAGGAAGCCAGGCGCAGGGGACAGGTGGCCAAAAGCAGGGATCTTTCGGCGGCAGTGGTGCTGATGGCGGCCGTGGCCGTATTTTACGCCGCCAGCCGGAGCGCGGTCACCGCCATGGAAAGACACCTGTCCTGGTACTTTGCCAACTGCTTTACCTTCGGCCTGCCGGACGGCCGGCTATACACGGCCCTGGCCGGAGTCCTGACGGACGTTATGCTTGCTTTGTCACCTGTGCTGGCGGTTTTGGCGGCCGCTGCGGTCTTCTCCAATGTCATGCAGAGCGGGTTTCTGCTGGCGCCGGAGGCCGTCAAGGCGAAGCTGGAGCGGATCAACCCCCTGGACGGGTTCAAAAGGATGTTCAGCATAAACAGCCTGGCCGAGCTGGTTAAGAGCATTTTAAAAGTAATCGTGGTGGGCGTGGTCAGTTACCTGACGGCGGTAAGGTATATACCCGAAATGCTCATGGTTTACTTTAAAAACCCGGCCCAGGAGACCCTGGAGATCGTAACCGTGATCATGGCGGTGGCGGCCGCCGGGGGTGCGGCCTACCTGGTCCTGGCCCTGGCCGATTACTACTACCAGCGCTATATGTACTTCAAGAACCTGCGCATGACAAAGCAGGAGGTGAAGGATGAATACAAGCACACCGAGGGGGATCCCCAGATCAAGGGGTGGATCCGCCGGAGGCAGCGCGAGGTGGCCATGAACCGGATCAGGCAGGAGGTGCCGAGGGCCACGGTGGTGATCACCAACCCCATCCACTACGCGGCGGCCCTGAAGTACGAGGAGGGCGTAACCGCCGCCCCGCTGCTGGTGGCCAAGGGGGCCGGCGACATCGCCCTCAGGCTGAAGAATATAGCCGAGGAAAACAATGTTCCGGTGGTGGAGAACCCTCCCCTGGCCCGGGCGCTGTTTCAGCAGGTGGATATAGGCAGGGAAATACCGGTGGAACTCTACCGGTCCGTGGCCGAGGTCCTGGCGATGGTGTTCAGGCTTAAAAGAAATTCTTACGGGTAAGAAGTCAGAACACAGAACTCAGCACTCAGAATGAGTGTGCGAGATTCAATTTTTCCTTAAATATCTCCTTACAGTTCTGAGTTCTGGGTTCTGAGTTCTGAATGACAACATGGAGGGAAAAGAAATGCCTCCGGCGACTCCAACAACGGTTCTGAGAGAGATAAAAAAACATACCGACATGGTGGTGGCGGCATTCATCATCGGCATCCTGCTGATGATCATTATCCCGCTTCCGCCCGCCCTGCTGGACGTTTTTCTGGTGGTCAGCATCAGCCTGGGACTGGTTATCCTGCTGATTACCATGTTTACCACCGAGCCCCTTCAGTTTTCGGTTTTTCCCGCCCTGCTGCTGGTGACCACCCTGTACCGCCTGGCCCTGAACATTTCCTCCACCAGGCTGATCCTGGGACAGGCCCAGGCCGGGAAGGTCATCGAGGCCTTCGGCACTTTTGTGGCCGGCAACAACTATCTGGTGGGCTTTATAGTATTTATAATCATCACCATCATCCAGTTCGTGGTTATTACCAACGGCGCCGGCAGGGTGGCCGAGGTGGCGGCGAGGTTCACCCTGGACGCCATGCCGGGCAAGCAGATGAGTATCGACGCCGATTTCAACGCCGGGCTGATCAGCGAGGCCGAGGCCCGGGAGAGAAGGAAAAAGCTGCAGCGCGAGGCGGACTTTTTCGGGGCCATGGACGGCGCCAGCAAGTTTGTGCGCGGCGACGCCATCGCGGGCATCCTGATTACCATGATCAACATCGTGGGAGGGATCGCCATTGGACTTATCCAGATGGGGATGTCAGTGGAAGACGCCCTGGGGGTGTACACCGTCCTGACCATCGGGGACGGGCTGGTGGCCCAGGTCCCGGCCCTGCTTATTTCCACCTCGGCCGGCATACTGGTGACCAGGTCCACGTCGGACAGCAGTTTTGGACACGAGATTGCCTGGCAGTTCGGCCGTTTTCCCAAGATAATTTTCCTGGCGGCGGGCATACTGTTCATCCTGGGGCTGGTTCCGGCCATGCCCAACGCGCTTTTTCTCGCCGCGGCCCTGGGGTTCGGGTACGCGGGGTACAGGATGACCTTGGGCACCCGGGCCAGGGAAGCAGCCCGGCAGGAGGCCGCAGCCAGGGAGAAGGCCCAGCAGAAAAGGGAACCGGAGAGCGTTGCCAGTTATTTTCAGGTCGACCCCCTGCAGATAGAGATAGGGTACAACCTCATTGCCCTGACCGATGAAAGCCAGGGCGGGGACCTGCTCGGCAGGCTGTCGGCGGTGCGCCGCCAGTGCGCCTCGGAAATGGGCATATACGTGCGGCCGATCAGGATCAGGGACAATTTGCAGCTTCCTCCCAACGGGTACGTTTTCAAGATCAGGGGCGAGGTGGGCGCTTCCGGGGAGTTGATGCCGGGCTGCTACCTGGCCATGGATCCCGCCGGCAGGGAGTCGGGCATCGACGGAGTACCCACCAGGGAGCCCACCTTCGGTCTGGCGGCCTGGTGGATTCAGCCGGCGGAGAAGGAAAAGGCCGAGCTGATGGGAATGACGGTGGTGGACTGCTCCACGGTGCTGGTCACCCACCTCACCGAGTTCATAAAGAACAACGCCCACCACCTGCTGGGCCGGCAGGAGGTCCGGGAGCTGCTGGACGTCGTTAAGGAGAAGGATCCGGCGGTGCTGGAGGACCTTTCCCCGGACATTATTCCCCTGGGAGACATTCAGAAGGTGCTGCAGAATCTATTGCGGGAAAGGGTGCCCGTCCGGGACCTGGTCACCATCCTGGAAGCCATTGCCGACGGGGTCCGCATAAACAGGGAGGTCGATTTTCTTACCGACCACGCAAGGCAGGCCATGGCCAGGACCATCTGCCGGCAGCACGTGAACAGTGAAAACAGGCTTGAGGTAATCACCCTGCACCCAAAGGTGGAGCAAATCGTAACGGACTCCATTCAGCCCACCCAGATGGGAAACTATCCGGTCCTGGAGCCCGGCCTGGCCAGGAAATTGCTGGAGGCCGTCGGGGAATCGGTGGAAAGGGTTTCGTCAAAGGGGGCGGCCCCGGTCATTCTCTGTTCTCCCCGGGTCAGGCTGCCGCTGAAGAAGTTTACCGAGAGGCACCTGCCCGGTTTAGCCATACTATCCCTTAATGAAATCTCCCCCAACGTGGAGGTGGAGGTTGTGGGGACGGTGGTGCTTAATTGAAAATAAAAAAATATATTGTCAGGAACATGAATGAGGCTCTGAAACTGATCCGGGAGGAGATGGGACCGGACGCCGTCATCATCAGCAGCTACAAGCTGCCCCGCAAAGGCCTGGCTGATTTCTTTTCCCCCAGGCTGATGGAGGTAACGGCCGCCGTGGATGACCACAAAAAGACGGTCTATTCGGGTTCCCCCAGGCTGCCCGGGAGCGGTGAACAGAGTGCCCGGAGGCTGCTGCAATTGTTGAGGGATTTTGACCCCGACGGCGCCAGGAGGGACGCCGTCAGGGCCGGCCGGGAGGTGCGGGGATATCTGGCCGGCCCTGAAAGAACGGGTTTTGGGGATCAAACGCGGGGCGGGGTTCCTTTCGACATTATTCTAAAAAATGAAGGTAATTTCCTGTTTAATAGAGAAATAAATCAGCAATGGAAGAATATTCTTACCAGCCTGGAAATAAATGAAAGCATCGTGGAGAACCTGATGAACAGCCTCCGGGAAGTGGTGGCCGGCCAGGAGGAAGTGAACGGAATCACCGAGATGTTCGAGGCCTGCCTGATCGTACTGAAGAGCAAGATTGCCGGGCTGCTGGAGCCTGCCTACAAGCCTTCGCCCAGACACAGGATTTGCTCCTTCGTGGGCCCGGCAGGGGCCGGCAAAACACTTACCCTGGCCAAGCTGGCAACCCATTACAAGGTGTATGAGAATAAAAAGGTTGTTCTTATTTCGGCCGGGTATAACGGCCACCGGCCCGGCCAGCTGGAAGCCCTCAGGTATTACGGCGGTCTCATCGGCGCGCCGGTGGAATGCGCCGGCAGCCGCGGGGAACTGGTCGACCTGGTGGACAGGCACTCCGACAAGGACATGGTCCTGATTGACACCTCCGGCGCCAGTTCAAGAAATGCCGGCGCCATGCTGAAACTTAACAGTCTGCTGCGGCCTTTTGAAGGGAGCCAGGACATATACCTGGTCATGAGTTCGGCCACCAAGAGCCCGGACCTGATGAGAACGGCCATAGAGTACCAAAAAATAGGCTATTCCAAATTGATTTTCACCAAGCTGGACGAAACGGACACCTGCGGGTCGATTCTCAATGTTGTCTGCAGGATGGGAGTGCCCGTATCCTTTGTATCATACGGACAGAACGTTCCAGACGACCTCGCCCCGGTTAATCCGAAAAAGCTGGCCGGCCTTCTGCTGGGGGGAGTTGACCGGTATGTGGAACAAAACCTCCAAATCCGTTGAAACAGCCAGGATCATCAAGGCCGCCGGTCGTGAGGGATATTTTCCGGCCCCGCAGGGCCGAAAGGCGGGCGGCCCGGGAGCCAGGGTCATTGCGGTGGCCAGCGGCAAGGGAGGGGTGGGGAAAACCAGCCTGGTGGTAAACCTGGCCATCACCCTGGCGGCAATGGGCCAGAGGGTGGTTATATTCGACGCCGACCTGGGACTGGCCAACGCCGAGGTCCTGCTGGGAATCACCCCTCCGTACACTCTTTTTGACTGCCTGTACGGCAGCAAGGACATCGAGGACATAATCATTCCGGGCCCCTGCGGGGTGAGACTGGTTTCCGGAGGTTCGGGATTTCTGGAACTGGCCAACCTGGACAGCGAAAGGCGCCAGCAGATCATTGAGTCGCTTTCATACTTTGACCGGGAAGCCGACTTCCTGATCATTGACACGGGAGCCGGAATCTCCAGGAATGTCCTTGGCTTCGTGGCCGCCGCCAACGAGGTCATCGTGGTGGTGACCCCGGAACCCACCTCCCTGACCGACGCCTACAGTTTGATCAAGGTCCTGTCCATGTTCAAGATTCATTCGGAAGTCATGCTGGTGGTGAACAGGGCCGGCGATGAAAGGGAGGCTGTAAGAACGGCCCAGAAGATTGAGAAGGTGGTCGGCCAATTCCTGCAGATCAGGGTGAGGGTCATCGGCTGGATAATGGAGGACAGGCTGGTAAGCCAGGCAATAAAGGACCAGGAACCGTTCAGCATGTTTCACCCGCACAGCCCGGCGGGCCAGAGCATATCGAAAATGGCCAAGTATCTGATTACCGGACAGCACCAGGCCGGGGAGTGGTCCCCGCCCGGATCCGGGGCCAGGAGCTTCATCAACCTGCTGGCCAGGTTGTTTGGCTGAAAGGAGTTTAGTCGGATTATGCTGTCTTTGCGGCAGAACATCATGGTGGCTGGCAAAACCGGACAAAAGGAAAAAAAGTGGTACGGCGCCACGGTGCTGGACCTTTACGATAGCGAGGCGCTGATTTCCATGCCCAGGATCAAGGGGCAGGTCATGGTCCCGGAAGAAAATGAAACCCTGGAGATATCCTTTGTGAACGGGGAGACCAGGTATCTTTACGAGACGACGGTGTGCCAGGTGTTCGGGCAGGAAGCCCTGGTTATCGCGCAGCCCGTGCAGGTGGACAGGATTGACTTCAGGCAGTACCCCCGGGCCCGGGCGGACCTGGAAGTGCTTTTTGCCGAAACCCGGCCGGGGGACGCCGATCCGGAATACAAGAGGGGATACCTGGTGGATATAAGCGGCAACGGTATGAGGCTGGCTGCTGACCAGCTGTGTTCCCCCGGCACGAAATTTTCCATCAAATTGAACCTGCCGGCCGGAGACGGGATCATGCCCGTCGAGGTTGAAGGCCTGGTGGTAAGGGTTGTGGTCGATGACCGGAAAGACCCGGCGGAATACCAGTTGGGGCTGAAGTATACCAGGGTGGATAAAAAACACCGGGATATGATTGTTCAATATGTCAATCAGCGGTTAAACCGGACCTGATGGTGTATTGGGATGGCTGCAGAAGACCTCTGGAAAGAGTACAAGCGCACCAAAAGCGACACCCTTAGAAACCGGCTGGTCATGTCGTACCTGTGGCTGGTGAGGCACCTGGCCGGCCGGCTTGCCATCCGCCTGCCTTCCTTCATGGGGCAGGAGGACCTGGAAAGCTGCGGGGTGTTTGGATTGGTGGAGGCCGTGGAAAAGTTCGACCCGGGCATGGGCATAGATTTTGAAACCTATGCTTACAGGCGCATCAGGGGATCCATGATTGACGAAATACGGAAGGCCAACTGGCTCCCCCGCACCATGTGGCAAAGGCTGCAGGACCTGCAGGCGGTGAAGGACAGGCTGGAAAGAGAGGAAAGGCTCAGCGAGGAGGCCCTGGCGGAGGAAACGGGATTATCGGTACAGGACCTGAGAAAACTGGAATCATACTACCACCGGGCCTTTTCGGTATCCCTGGACGAAAATCTGGCAGCATCCGACAGCAACGGGGTTAAATTAAGCGACCTGGTCCAGGACCCGGAAAGCCCCGATCCATTTGAACTGGTGGTTGAGGAAGAGAACAAGGAAATATTGGCCGAGGCCGTTAAATCCCTGCAGGAAAAAGAGCAGCTGCTCCTGGCGCTGTACTACCAGGAGGGCCTTACCCTGAGGGAAATAGGGGCGGTGCTTGACGTTTCGGAATCCAGGGTGTGCCAGCTGCACGGGCGGGCTATAGCCAAGCTGCGAAAGATACTGGCGGAAAAATATAGTTGAAATAGGGCTCAGAACCCAGAACCCAGAATAGTTGAGGCATTTCCGGCAGAGTAACCCGGAAAACTTAAAGCTGACAGCTAACAGCCAACAGCTGATGAAGGGGGGCAGATGATGATCAGGGGACTTTTCACCGCGGCCTCGGGACTTGGAGTGTTGCAGGCGCGCATGGACACCACCTCGAACAACCTGGCCAACGTTTCCACCACCGGTTTCAAGCAGGACAGGGTGCAAGTGGCGGCGTTTCCGGACCTCCTGCTCCAGGAGAGGATCCGGGGAGGCGTGGGCGGTCCGGGTTTGGGCGGCTGGGCGCCGGTGGGCCGGACCAACCAGGGGGCTGTGGTTACCGGGGTATACACCGACCACGGGACCGGGATCTTGCATGAAACCGGCAGGGAAACGGACCTGGCCCTCTCCGGCGAAGGGTTTTTCGCCTTCGAGGCCGGCGGGGCCGGGGAAGGCAGGATCCTGTACTCCAGGGACGGGGAACTGCACAGGGATAGTGAGGGGTACCTGGTCAACTCCAGGGGGCACCGCATTTTGGGAGAATCCGGAGAGCCGGTTCAGGTGGGCGGCGGCAGCTTCACGGTGAGCCCGGAAGGAGTGGTGACCACCTCGGACGGCGGCGAGGAAAGACTGATGATCATGGATTTTCCGGATAAAACCAAATTGATCAAGGAGGGCAACGGATATTTCAGCGCTCCCCAGGGGGAGGGCGTGGCGGTGGAAAATCCGGGGGTTACCCAGCATTTCCTGGAAAAGTCCAATGTCGATGTTGCCGCCGAGATGGTAAACATGATTGAAATAGTAAGGGCATATGAGGCCGTCCAGAAGATTGTCCAGGCCCATGACGAGTTGATGGACGGCGCCATCAACCGGGTAGGGACGGTGAAGTAGATGATCAGGTCTCTCCATAACAGCGCCGCCGGCATTAACTCGCAGCAGGCCAGGATCGACTCCACGGCCCGCAATATAACCGGGGTAAACACCGATGCCTATAAGAGCGAGAGGCCGTCTTTTGCCGACCTGGTCTACCAAAGGATGGCGGATTCCGGAAAGCCGGTGAGGAAGACCGGAAACGATCCGGTTCACGGGACCGGGTCCAGGCAGGTGGCGGTTGTGAAAAATTTTGAGCAGGGGATTATCCGTGAAACGGGAAGGGAAACAGACCTGGCCATAAAAGGCAGGGGTTTCTTCAGGGTGATCCTGCCGGACGGCGGCGCCGCCTATACAAGGTACGGAAATTTTAATCTGAACGCCAACAGGGAGCTGGTCACCGAAGACGGGTATCAGCTTGATCCCGGGGTCGTTCTGCCCGAAGGATACCAGGAGTTGCTGGTGGACAAGAACGGAAAGATCAGGGTCAGGGAGGAAGACGGCGAAGTGACGGACCTCCTGGACCTGACCATTTATAATTTTGTCAACCCGGCGGGACTGAAGCCCCTGGGCGACAACTTGTTTGCCGCCACCGAGGAGGCCGGTCCCGAAGAAGAGGGAGTGCCGGGCCAGGATGGATTCGGCGAGATTGTGCAGAAGAGCCTGGAATCCTCCAACGTGGATCTGGCTGTTGAAATGACGGAACTGTTGGAATCCCAACGGGCTTTCCAGTTAAACGCCCGGGCCCTGCGGATGGCCGACGAGATGTGGGGTTTGGCCAACAACCTCCGCAAGTAATGTTTTAGGGGGCAGATAATGGAGCTGGCAGCAAAAAGCGTCGCTGAAATCCAGGTGGGTATAGCTGATTATAAGATTGCCAGGAATCCGTGCCGGCTGATCACGCTGGGGCTGGGGTCGTGCGTGGGGGTAAGCCTGTATGATCCGGTGACAAAGGTGGGGGGACTGCTTCATGTGATGCTGCCGGACAGCACTCAGTTCAATAACGTCAGCAAGCCGGCCAAATTTGCGGACCTGGGCATACCCTTGCTGATAAAGGAAATGCGGGCCATGGGCGTTAACACAGGCAGGCTGCAGGCCAAACTGGTGGGAGGCGCCCAGATGTTCTCCGGCCTGGATGACAAATTGACCCTAAACATTGGCCAGCGAAATACCGAAAAGTCTAGAGAGATTTTAAAAAGGCTCGGTATACCCATTTTAGCCGAGGAGGTCGGGGGCAACCGGGGGAGGACGATGATCCTGGATACTCAGACGGGGGATGTGCTGATTCGTACGCTGGGCAACAAAATGAAGGTGGTATGAGGTTGGACTTTGGTGAATTCAAGCGCAGAATGTTGGCCCACTTCAGGCTGGACTTGCACAGCTACAAGGAGACCCAGTTAAAGAGGCGAATCGACAGCTTTCTGTTAAGGAAGAAGATTAACGGCTACGCGGATCTTTTTAAGCTGATAGCCGCAGACCGCCAGGCATACGAGATGTTCCTTGATCACCTGACCATAAATGTTTCGGAGTTTTTCAGGGATCCCCACAGGTGGCAGGATCTTGAAAAAATTATCCTTCCCGGACTGCTGCAGGGCCGGGGGACGCTGAAAATATGGAGCGCGGCCTGTTCCATCGGGGCCGAGCCATACTCACTGGGAATTTTGCTGGACGAACTGAGTCCCGGCCGGGCGCACCGGATCGACGCCACCGACATAGACAAAAACATACTGGAAAAAGCCAGGGCGGGCCGGTATAATCAGGACGTGGTGCGCAACGTGAGCCGGGAAAGGATGGCCAGGTACTTTACCGTGTCGGACGGCAGCTACCTGATTAATGAAAACATAAAAAGGAAGGTTTCCTTCAGTAGACATGACCTGCTGACGGATGACTACCCCCAGGGGTACGACCTGATTGTCTGCAGGAATGTTACCATATATTTTACCAGAGAAGCCCAGGACAAAATAAACCAAAGTTTCTCCCGTTCGCTTCAACCGGGCGGACTCCTCTTCATCGGGGGGAGCGAAATGATTTTCAACCACCAGGAACTGGGCCTGGAAAAAATATTGCCCTGTTTCTACAGGAAAAAGTAGCGGGCTGTGAAAGGATGGATGATGATGAACAATAACCCGGAGCTGTCCGCAGTGCACCTGGACGCTTTACGGGAGATTAGCAACATCGGCATGGGCAATGCCATCACCTCGCTGGCCCAGCTGCTCGACAGGCGGATTAACATGAGTGTGCCGCTGGCCACCTTCATGCCCTTCGAGGAGACCATACAATTGGTGGGAGGGCCCGAGGAACTGGTTTCCTGCGTCAGCGTGAGGCTGTCGGGAGACGTGCCGGGAATGGTCTTGTTTGTCTTTAATTCAAAAAGCACGTACAGGCTGGTCGACCTGCTGATGGGGCTGGACCCGGGCACCACCGGGGAACTTGACGAAATGGGCGAGTCCGCCGTCAAGGAAGTGGGGAACGTGCTGACCGGATCGTTTATCAGCGCCATATACAGCCTGACGGCGCTGGACATAAAATCAGCCGTGCCGATGTTTGCTTACGACATGCTGGGCGCCGTATTGACCTCGCTGATGGTTGCCAGCGGAAGAACCGAAGACCGGGTGTTGGTCCTGGAGACCAGGCTGTTTCAGGAACAGGCTGAAGCCAGCATAAGCGGTCATTTTTTCATGCTTGCCGAACCGGGGTCCATCAATAAGCTGATTGACGCTCTGGGTTTTTCAATGACCTGATTAACCGAAAACGGAAAGTTCGGCTTTCGGGTTTCGTTTACTGAATAGATCAAAGCCCATAGCTTCAAGTTTTTCAAGGAGGGAATAATTTTGGGGAAGAAAATCCTGATCGTTGATGACGCAGCCTTTATGCGCATGATGATCAAAAACATTCTGGTGAAAAACGGATACGAAGTGGCGGGAGAGGCCGAGAACGGCAAGCAGGCCGTCGGCCTGTACGCCGAAACCAAGCCGGACCTGGTGACCATGGATATAACCATGCCGGAAATGGACGGCCTGGAGGCGGTCAAGGCCATCAGGTCCGCGGATCCGTCAGCCACCATCATCATGTGCAGCGCCATGGGACAGCAGTCCATGGTTATGGAGGCCATCCAGGCCGGGGCCAAGGATTTCATTGTCAAGCCGTTTCAGCAGGAGAGGCTTCTGCAGGCGGTGGAGAGGGCCCTCTCCAGGGGGAAGTGACGCCGGCCGGCTTTTAAATAAATCCGGGGAGTGTTTTAATTGCAGGAAATCCTATCCCAAAGCGAGATTGATTCACTTCTCGAGGCGTTGACCACGGGAAAGATCGATGTTGAAGAAATAAAACACACCGCGGCGCCGTCTCCCAGCAGGCCCTATGATTTCAGGCGCCCGAACAAGTTTTCCAAGGAACACCTGCGAAGCCTGGAAATGCTGCACCAGAACTTTGCCCGCCTTTTGACCAGCTTTTTTTCCGGCTACCTGAGGTCGGCCATCAATGTGGAAGTGGCCTCGGTGGGGCAGATGATTTACGAGGAGTTCATGCGGTCCATCCCCAGTCCCACGGTGCTCACCATTTTCGAATGCAGCCCGTTGGAGGGGGCGGCCATAATAGAAACCAACAGCCAGGTGGTTTTTCCCCTTATCGACCTGATGTTCGGGGGTCCGGGCACGGCCACCGACAAAGCCAGGGAACTGACCGACATAGAAATGACCGTGGTCAAAAAGCTCTACCACCGGGTGCTGGAACACCTGGCAACGGCGTGGCAGGACCTGTATGAGATCAGGCCCCAGATCAAGGCCATTGAGTCAAACCCCAGGATGCAGCAGCTCTATTCGCCAAATGAGGTGGTTGCCCTGGTCACCTTCTCGGTTTCCATCGATGAAGAGTCCCGGGGCCTGATGAACCTGTGCATTCCGTACATTGTTCTGGAGCCGGTTATACCCAAGCTTTCGGTTAGGCAGCAGTTTTTAAGGCAGTCCGGGGGACCGCGGGAAGAAGAAGTGAAGTGGATAAAACACTGGCTGGGCTTCTCGGGCGTGAACCTGGAGGTCATCCTGGGCGAGACCTATATCACGGTAAACGATTTTTTGCAGCTGCAGGAAAGCGACGTGCTGGTTTTAATGCGGCGCGTCGACCAGGACCTGGATCTGTACGTGGAAAAGGAGCTGAAATTCGGAGTACAGGCCGGCAGGGTGAACAAAAATCTGGCGGTACAGGTGGTGTCCCTGACCGAAGGGGGCAAAGAAATTGACTGATAATAATAAAATGCTCAGCCAGGCGGAGATAGACGCCCTGTTGAGCGGATCAAACCTTGATGACAATGAAGGCCGGACTGAACCGGAAGCGGCCTTGGATTTGCGCCCGGACGATTCGTCGCCGCCCGGGGGCGGATCCGGCGGGCTGCTGGAAGACAGCGAAAAGGACGCCCTGGGTGAAATCGGCAATATATGCATGGGGGCCGCTTCCACCACCCTGTCCGAACTGCTTCGCCAGAAGGTGGTGATCACCAGCCCCAGGGTCGAGGTTATACCGGAGCGGGCGCTTTTCGAAAGCTTCAAGGTGCCCTACGTGGTAATCCAGGTGGAATTCAAGGCCGGCCTGACCGGTTACAATGTGCTGGTGATCAAGCTCAGGGACGCCATGATTATGGCCAACTTAATGATGGGCGGGGACGGTGAGGTTACCTCCGGGGAGATCAGCGAACTTGAACTGAGCGCTGCCTCCGAAGCCATGAACCAGATGATTGGGTCGGCATCGACTTCCTTGTCCACGATGTTTGGAAGGGCCATTAACATATCGCCGCCCGTCACCAAAGTCCTGGAAAACCCGGATAATCCGGATATCAACCTGTCCGGGGATGAAGAAAGCGTGGTGGCGGTATCCTTCGACATGAAAATAGGGGACCTGGTTGATACCGAGATTATGCAGGTCCTGAGCATTGCAACCGCCAAGAAAGAAGCCGCCCTGCTTTGGGAAAGCATCGAGGGGGCTTCCCCGCCGGAAGATGAACCCCTCCAGGCAGGGGAGGAGGCCGGGGAAGACGAGGACAACTGGCTGTCAAAAGACTTCTGGCCAGGGGATCAGGAAGGAGGAAGGCCGGAACAGGCCCCGGAAGCCGGTAAGCCGGCTGCGGAGCAGTGGAAGGGGCCGGAACTGAAACCGGCTCCCCGGGAGAGGTTCAGCAAGATTCCGGCGGGAGTTCAGATTTCCGGACTGACCCCGGAGGAAAAGAGAAAACTGGAACTCCTGCTGGAGGTTCCCCTGAAGGTGAGCGTGGTTCTGGGCCGCACCAGAAGGCCGATCAGGGAAGTGCTCAACCTCACGCCGGGCGCCATTGTGGAGCTTAACTCACTGGTGGACGAGCCGGTGGAGGTTCTGGTGAACGGCACGCTGGTGGCCAAGGGCGAGGTGGTGGTGGTTAATGAAAACTTCGGGGTGCGGATAACCTATATCATGAGCCCGGAGGAAAGATTGAGGCAGCTGAAAGAGTAAGAACAACCAGAACACAGAACTCAGGACTCAGAATCTGCAAGAAGGGATTCGCCCGGCGAATCCCTTATTTAACTATTGTATCAAATATTCGATTTCCCAATCCCCAATCCCGTTCAATCCAACGGGTTGATCACCAGCCCGGTGATCATCTTGGGATAGAAGAAGGTGCTCTTTTGCGGCATTTTTTCAGTGTTGGCCGCCACTTCGGTGACCTCTTCCACCATGGTCGGGTTTAAAAACAGGGCCAGCTGGTATTCCCCGCTGTCAACGGCCGCCAGCGCTCCCTCCTCCTCCCTGGTGTAGGTGACGTGGTCGCCTTTGGCCAGGAGTTCCGGTCCGATGCCCAGGTGTTTTTCAACAATCAGGCAATGCAGGACCGAGACGTCCAGGCCCTGCCAGGCCGGGGATTTGCCCTGGGGCATCAGTTCCGCCAGTCCGTCTTCATTTTTTAGTGAGGCCAGGAATAGTTTTCCACCGCCGGTGTATATGCCGAAAACGTGGCGGTGCTTCCACCGGCCTGCGGGATCCGCCCCCCGGCCAGCCAGGAGGTCCAGAAATTCCTTGAAATTTTCCCTTTGCGGCGACAGCCTGAACTCCTCCAGCCGGAAATTTTCCAGCAGCCGTTGGGGAAGCGCGGAAATGTCCCCCTGGTCTACGTTCCTGACCAGCCGGTGGGTGGGCAGGATGACCAGGCCCGGGTCGTAAAGGTTTACCAGGGTCATCATAACGTAATTGTATGCCTCAGTGCCCGTGTCCCCGGCCGCTGCGCGCTCCGCCCGGTAATTCATGGCGGTCTCGTAACGGTGGTGGCCGTCCGCGATAAAAATGCGCTTTTCCGCCATGGTCCGCTGCACCGATCGGACTGTCTCCCCGTCGCTGATTACCCAGAGGCGGTGGATTTCCCCGTTTTCGTCAGTGAAGGCCGCATCGGGCTCACGCCGGCCGGCGGCTTGCCTCAAGGCCCCGGTTACAGCCATCTCCGGGTCGGCGTACAGGCCGAAAATGGGACTGAAGTTGGCCCTGCAGGCCCGCATCAGTTCCAGCCGGTCGGCCTTGTGCTTGGGCAGGGTTTCCTCATGGGGGAGGACCACTCCCCTCTCATAGGGCTCGATTTTCACCGCGCAGATGAAGCCGGAACGGACCTTCTTCCGTCCGGCCGCGGCAAACTCCTGGTCGTACAGGTAAAGGGCCGGGGTCTTTTCCCGGACCAGCACGTCTTCACCCATCCACTGGCTGAAGTGGGCGGCGGCCCTGGTGTACCGGTTGCCGCCCGGCCCGTCCCCCTCGTTCACCTTTCCGTATTCCAGACGGATGATGTTGTAGGGGTGTTTCCTATAGTAGCGTTCCTGGGCGGCATGGTCGATGACGTCGTAGGGCGGCGTCACCACGTCGGCCAGGTTTTTCACTTTTTCCGGGTTGTATCGGATTCCCCTGAAGGGAATGATGGCGGCCATTTGTATCCTCCTTCCCCCTAATTCCCAATTCCCAATGCCTAATTCCCGTCTTTTCGCGTCCACCGGCTGCCGTCCCGCCGGCGGTACTTGTCCATCATGCGCCGGAAGGCCTCCTCCAGGTCTATGTTCAGGGAGTTGGCGTAACAGACGATGATGAACAAAATGTCCGCCAGCTCCAGGGCCAGGTCTCCTGACGGCTCACCGGGCTTTTTGGGCTTCTCGCCGAACCGGTGGTTGACCTCCCTGGCCAGTTCGCCCACCTCTTCGGTCAGCCTGGCCAGCATGGACAGAGGGTGCCAGTACCCTTCCTCGAACTGTCCTATCCAGCGGTCCACCTCGGCCTGCATATCCTTGATCTCCAAAAGCCGTTCACCCCGTATAACCTTCTAAAACAACATAATTTTATCAGTTTTTTTATCTTAGTTCCACTTTTTCATAAAAAAATGGATCTGCCGTGGTAATTACTGCCACCGGCATAATCAAACTTACTGTCAAGTATATATTTGGTAAAGGAAACGGGGGTGGAGTTTTTGTACTGGCCGCGCTGGTACGTGCTGAACAGAAAGCGCGTTGTTCCCATGTTATTATTAATCGCTTTGTTTCTGGTTCTCTTGTGGGGGGCGGTCTCTCTGGCCTGCAACCTGGCCATGTCGGACAGCGATCTGTTCAACAGGGCCCTGAGCAACACCCTGGCCTGCTCCAGTTACCGGTACAGCGTCGAGGTCAGGCAGGGCGGAAGGGACATGGTCACCCTGGTGGAAGGGGAGCGGGTTGAACCGGACAGGGTCCACATCAAGGGGGCCATGCAGAAATCCCAGATGGAATTTGTCCAGATTGGGGACACCACTTACATGAAGGACCCCTGGTCCGACCGCTGGTTTACCCTTAAGGGCAATTCCCTGGCCCAGTCGGAGCTGTTTATGACCGAATTCAACCCCCTGGGCCTGTTCAAGTTTAAGGATGTTCCGGTAATCAAAAAGACCGGATCGGACAAGTTGGAAGGAGTGAAGACCGAGGTCCTTGAACTGAGGCCCATTGTGGCCAACCCCTTCCTGGAGGTCAAGTACACGGATTTCAAGTTCAAGGTGTGGGTGGACCCGGGGCAAAAACTGATCAGGAAGGCCGAAATGGCGGCCCACATGCCCGGGGGAGGGGAAGGAATGGTGGTGGTGATGAAGTTCTGGGGTTTTAACGAGAAGATCAGGATTGATCCCCCGCGGGGCAATATTGTGGACGGCCGGTAGAAATACCGGTTGAATTTTTTTGTTGTGCAAAAGGGTAATTTTAGATATGGTATATAATTAGATGTGAAGACCGGAAATATGTCGCCCCGGCGGAGGTGTGCGCGCTTGCATCCAGACGTACAGGAGATTCTGATCAGCGAGGACCGGATTGCCGCGAAAGTAAAGGAGCTTGGCGAAAGGATTTCGGAGGACTACCGCGGAAAGGACGTTCTGATGGTGGGCATTCTCAAGGGCGCCGTTGTTTTTATGGCCGACCTGATCAGGCACGTGAATGTGCCCCTGGCCATAGATTTCATGGCCGTTTCCAGCTACGGCAAGTCCAGCGAGTCCTCGGGGGTGGTCCAGATACTGAAGGACCTGGACCAGAGCATCGAGGGCAGGCATGTCATTGTGGTGGAAGACATAGTGGACAGCGGCCTGACGCTTAGGTACATGCTGGACAACCTTTCCACCAGGAAGCCCGCCAGCCTCAAAATCTGCACCCTTCTGGACAAGCCGTCGCGCCGCAAGGCCGATGTCACCCCGGACTACAACGGGTTTGTCATACCCGACAGGTTCGTGGTGGGGTACGGCCTGGACTACGCGGAGAATTACAGGAACCTGAGGGACATAGCGGTGCTCAGGCCCGAGGTTTATTCCAAAGGTTAACGGAGGTATTACAGGTGACTGACATTGGACAGGAAATGGTGATCGTCCTTGATTTCGGCGGGCAGTACAGCCAGTTGATCGCCAGGCGGATCAGGGAACTGAAGGTATTCTGCGAGATGCTTCCCTACACCACGCCGCTGGAGGAAATAACAGCAAAGAACCCCCGGGGAATAGTGTTTTCCGGCGGCCCTTCCAGCGTTTACGAGGAAGGGGCGCCTTCCTGCGATCCCGGCATATACGAACTGGGCATACCCATCCTCGGGATCTGCTACGGCATGCAGCTGATGGCCTTTCAGCTGGGCGGGGCGGTGGCCAGGTCGGACCGCAGGGAGTACGGCAAAACGGTGATCGAGGTTTCCGCCCGCGATGACCTGCTGTGCTGCCTGGACAAAACCGACCAGTGCTGGATGAGCCACGGGGACAGGGTTGACTCGCCGCCTCCGGGCTTCACCGTCACCGCCCGCACAGAACAGGCCCCGGTGGCGGCCATGGCCGATTACAGGAGGAAGCTTTACGCCGTCCAGTTCCACCCCGAGGTGGTGCACACCCCGAAGGGGCAGGACGTCCTCAGGCAGTTCCTGTACCAGGTCTGCGGCTGTTCGGGGACCTGGAACATGGGTTCCTTCATCGACCACGCGGTGGCCGAGATCAGGGCCAAAGTGGGTGACGGAAACGTGCTGTGCGCGCTCAGCGGGGGCGTGGACTCGTCGGTGGCGGCGGTGCTGGTGAGCCGGGCGGTGGGGGACAGGCTGACCTGCGTGTTTGTAAATCACGGCCTGCTCAGGAAGGGGGAGGCCGAAGGGGTGGTCAGGACCTTCCGGGAGGATTTCAACATAAACCTGGTTTACGTGGACGCGTCCCGGCGCTTCCTGGACAGGCTGGCCGGCGTTACGGACCCGGAAAGGAAAAGAAAGATCATCGGCGAGGAATTCATCCGGGTGTTTGAGGAGGAGGCCGCCAGGCTGGGCCGGATAGACTTCCTGGTCCAGGGCACCCTGTACCCCGACGTGGTGGAAAGCGGCACCGCCACGGCGGCGGTGATCAAGTCCCACCACAACGTGGGCGGCCTGCCGGAAAACATGCGCTTTTCCCTGGTGGAGCCCCTGCGCTGGCTTTTCAAAGACGAGGTCAGGGTCCTGGGCCGGGAGCTGGGGATGCCCGACCACGTGGTCTGGAGGCAGCCCTTCCCCGGTCCGGGCCTGGCCGTGCGCATCATCGGCGAGGTCACCGGAGAAAGGCTGGCCATTCTCAGGGAGGCCGACCACGTGGTTACCGAGGAAATCGAGAAGGCGGGCTTAAGCAGGGATATCTGGCAGTATTTCGCCGTCCTGCCGGGCCTGCGCAGCGTCGGCGTGATGGGGGACGGCCGCACCTACTGGCACACCATCGCCATCCGGGCGGTGCACAGCCACGACGGAATGACCGCCGACTGGGTCCGCCTGCCCTACGAGGTGCTGGAGAAAATATCAAACCGCCTGGTGAACGAGGTCAAGGGCGTCAACCGGGTGGTCTACGACATAACCTCCAAGCCCCCGGCCACCATCGAGTGGGAGTAGAAGCGAAGAACTGGCGGGTCTTTTACTGCTTAAGTTCAAAAAGCGGTATCTAAGGAGGCGTTAATCATAGAAGATGTAAATATTTTTGACCGGCAGCTGAGCCGGATATTTCCCCGCTGCGCAAACATCCTGGCCGAGTTGTGGGACCGGCAGTCAGTCATAAATATATTGAATGACCTGCTGAATTCAGGGGCCAACCTGCAGGCCACTTTTCCCATAGGCAAATTCACCAGGAAGGCGGACCGGATAATATTGGAGGAGGCGAAAATGACCCTGGTGGATGGGAGAAGCCAGAAGGCCTACCAGGCGGGGCCGCCGCTGAGAGCCATGGTGGTCAGGTTTTCCGGCCACCCCATGCATAATTTTGTCAGGGTATACTACGATGCCTGGGTCAGTCCCGGGGACTTGAACAGCCTCTCCCTGCGGGAGGACGGCGCCGCCGAAACAAAGGTCAGAGCCATAGGCAAGCCCGGCTGGCTGGTGATTTACCCCCTGGGTTCGCTGCTTTGCGACCAGAGGTTGGAAAAACGGGTCAAGGACCTGGCCGTCAACGGCAAAGAGGCCTCTTTGTTCGTTGAATTTATGACCGTTGACGAGGGTGAACTGAAAAAAAGCAATAACATAACCCTCACGGATTATGTGCCAGAGGATGCCAAACTTTGGGAACAGTGGCTTGGCAAGATAGACACCGATATGTTTCAAACCATTGTCAGGCCGAGAAATTTCAGGTCCACATCGGGCCGGTCGGATGACTACTACCTGAAAATAGTCCGGTACGGCAACAGGAAAGTCGGGGCCGTCTGGCTGGAGAAAATCAACCAGCGCAACGGCACCGCCGAGCTGGGGCTGTTGATAGGCGAGCCGCACCTTTGGGGAATGGGCCTGGGCAGCAGGGCGATGAACGCCATGATTGACATTGCCAAAGATGATCTCGGCCTTAAATTCCTCTGGGTGTCGGTGCGGGAAGCCAACCAGAGGGCGGTTAACTGTTACAAGAAGGGCGGCTTTATAATCGTGAGGAAAATCCCGGTTTTCAACAAGTCCGACGGTTCTTACCAAATATGGCTGCACATGGAAAAGATGATTTAACGTAAAACAAAAAAACGCCTTGCGAGCGGCAAAACTCTGAACTCAGAATGCGTGAAAGCCGAGGGCCTCCATCACCCTGGCGTAAAGGCCGGGACCGATCACGGATTTCAGGCGGTTCCTGCTTTCCCCGGAGGCGAACAGAGGAAGGAACTCCCCGCTGATCCGGCCGTAGGTGAGGGCCTGGAAGGCCGCCAGCTGCGAGGGCAGGTCCGTTTCCGGGCCGGTCTGGAACATGTAAAACTGCTTGGACTGGGTCTTCAGGATGCCGAAGCCGCAAGCCCTGGCGTTTTTGAACTGGAGTTCGCCGCTGATCTCCCAGGCCCTTTCGCCCCTGATTTCATCTTCCATGTAGATGGCGGTTTCCAGGTGTTTTTTGATAAATTTTTCCCTTTGGGCCGGATTGTCGAATTTTTCCCCGGCGTACCGGCGGAGGTATTCCTCGAATTCATCCTCGCCCGGGAATTCTTTTTGGGGCAAATCAACGTCGAAAACCTGGCCGGTGATCACGATAAAAAGCGGCAGGTCCCTTATTGACGCCTCTTTCATGGTTATCTCACCCACCGGCACCAAACGGGCCGTTTCATCCGGTTCTGGAGCGGGCGTTTTCTTCGCCGGGTCCGCCGCCGCGGGTCCGGGCCTGGCCGGATTTTCCATCCATAACACCCCCTGTTAAATATTATTTTATATCCTAAGCCGGCAAGAGCAGGCAACAAAAATGTTGACACCCCGTCTGCACTCTTGTTATGATACAATTGGTTCGGAGAAAGTGTGCCTTAGGGTTCCGCGCCCGTCCGGGCGCCTTTGGGCGGCGGGGGGCGGCATGGACCGAGCGGCACAGGCGTCTTCGCAGAACCCGCCCGGCCGGTATATTACTCTATGGCAAATCAAGGGCGCGTCTATGAAGGCGTTACACCGTGAGGGGTAAAAGCCCAGGCGGCAGGTTTCTCTTATGAAAAGGAAACCTGTGTGCCAGGGCTTTTTGGTTTCACCGGGCGCGGGCCCGCTTTAAAAAAGGCAAAGGGGAAATTATATATATATATTTCGGGGGGAGGATCATGAACGAGGTTCTGGTGGGGATTGTCATGGGCAGCGACTCCGACCTTCCGGTGATGCGGGAGGCGGCCGAAATCCTGAATGAACTGGGGGTTCCCTGCGAGGTGGTCATTTCTTCCGCCCACCGGGCGCCGGATAAAACCGCGGCATACGCGAGAACGGCGGCGGGCCGGGGGCTCCAGGTGATCATCGCCGGGGCCGGGGGTGCGGCCCACCTGCCTGGGGTGATCGCGGCCTACACCCCGCTGCCGGTGATCGGGGTGCCCATTAAGTCCGGGGCCCTGAGCGGCCTGGACGCCCTTTACTCCATCGTCCAGATGCCCGCCGGGATACCGGTGGCCACCGTGGCCATCAACGGCGCCAGGAACGCCGGGATACTGGCGGCCCAGATTATCGGGGTGAAGGACCAGGCGGTCAGGCGGAGGGTCGAGGAGTACAAAGCGGGCCTGGCCGCGGGGGTGGAAAAGAAGGACTCCCGCCTGCGGGCCCTGGGCATTGAAAAGTACCTGGAAGAAAGAAAGGGTAATTAGCTGTAAGCTGTAAGATATAGGCTATTAGCGGCTAGCTTCTAGCTTCTAGCCGCTTAACTTATAACCTAAAATTCCCGATTCCTGCATTAACGGGAGGCATTAAGTTATGATAGATCGCTACACCCTGCCGGAAATGGGGAAGGTCTGGTCCCAGGACAACAAGTTCCGGAAGTGGCTGGAAGTGGAAATCTACGCCTGCGAGGCCATGGCCGAACTGGGCCTGGTCCCGCCTGAAGCCCTGAAAAATATAAGGGAGAGGGCCGGTTACACCGTTGAGCGGGTGAACGAAATCGAGGCGGTGACCAACCATGACGTTATCGCCTTCCTGACCTGCGTGGCCGAGCACGTGGGGGAGGACTCCAAGTACATACACATGGGGATGACCTCCTCCGACGTCCTGGACACCGCCCTGGCCGCCCAGATGAAAGAGGCCGGGGATCTTATCCTGGAAAAGTTGAGAGAACTCCGGTCGGTACTGCTGGACAGGGCCAAGGAGCACCGGGACACGGTGATGATCGGCAGGACCCACGGGGTGCACGCCGAACCCATCACCTTCGGGCTGAAGATGCTTCTGTGGATGGCCGAAACCGACCGCAACATCGGGCGGATGGAAAGGGCGGTGGAGGCGGTCAGCGTGGGCAAGATATCGGGGGCGGTGGGCACCTTCGCCAACATCGACCCCTTCGTAGAGGCCTACGTGTGCAAAAAGATGGGCCTGAAGCCGGCGCCCATATCCACCCAGGTGGTGCAGCGGGACAGGCACGCCGAATTTCTCGCCGCCATCGCCGTCACCGGCTGCTCCCTGGAAAAGTTCACCACCGAGATCCGCAGTTTGCAGCGCACCGAAATCCTGGAGGTGGAGGAGTATTTCGCCAAGGGGCAAAAAGGGTCTTCGGCCATGCCCCACAAGCGCAACCCCATCACCGCCGAGAGGATCAGCGGCATGGCCCGCCTGCTGAGGGGCAACGCCCTGGCGGCCATGGAGAACGTGGCCCTGTGGAACGAAAGGGACATCTCCCATTCCTCGGTGGAAAGGGTGATTATCCCGGACAGCACCATCACCCTGCATTACATGCTGACCAAGTTCATCAGCATGATGAAGAACCTCCAGGTCTACCCGGAAAACATGGAGAAGAACCTGGAGATCACCGGCGGCCTGCTGTTCTCCCAGCGGGTCCTGCTGGCCCTGGTGAACAAGGGGCTGACCCGGGAGAAGGCCTACGACCTGGTGCAGAGGAACGCCATGGAAGCCTGGAAGAACAGGCGGGAGTTCCGGGGAATGATCCTGATGGACCCCGAGATCACGGCGGTCCTGAGCCATGACGAGATCGACGAACTTTTCGACTACAGCTACCACCTGCGCAGGATTAATGATATTTACAGGAGGTTCGGGCTTTAGAGGAAAGGGGACACACCTCCTCTTCAAGGGTAAACTCCGGGGGAGTCGGAGGAATGTCCCCAATATTACTACAACCCAAACATAAGTCGAGTCGAGGTGACGGCAGGTGAACAAGAAGCCAGTGGTAAGCCTTCCCAAAGACATCAGCCCTGATTACCGGGGATCGGTGCAGGAGCTGTATTTCTGCCGGGAAAACCCGGAATGGATGATCTGCAAAACCACGCCGGGCGGTTCGGTCTTCGACGTGGGGACCATTTTTTCGATTCCGGGCAGCGACCTGTGCAGGACCGCGGTCAGGCACAAGATATATTCACTGCTGGGGTCGGCCGGGGAGTGGCGGGAGATTTCCGGGGACATCCGCCGCCGGTACGGCAGTGACAGGGAGCACCTGGATTTTCTGGGGGCGGGGATTCTGGAGGAGTTCGTTGAAAACGGAGCGCCCACCCACCACTTGGGGATGATTGACAAGGACAGCGGTGAGGTGTACGCGGACGGGTTTCCCCCCAACCCCAGCCCGTATGTGCTGGTCAAGAAATACAAAGTCATCAAACCGGTCCGGGTAAGGCTCTTTTCAAATTACCTGTGGGATTACAGCGGCTACCGCGGCGCCGACAAATATGTCATCCCCCTGGAGAACATAGTGCGCTTCGGCATCACCCCCGGTTCGTCCGTATACAGAAAGTACCTGCGCATGAACGAAAAGGAAAGGCGGGCCTACCTCGGCGAGCTGGGGTTAAAGGAAGATCTCGCCCCGTGGACCGCGTTTCCGGCGCCGGTAGTGGATTTCACCACCAAATACGAGCCCGAGGACAGAAACCTGGGCCTGCAGGAAGCGCTTTACATCAGCGGCTGCGGCGGGGATGAGTTTAAAAACCTGATCAGAATGAGCGTGCTGGGATCAATTCTGGTATTCAGGTTCTTTGAAAAGCTGGGCCTGTCGCTGTGGGACCTGAAATGGGAAATCGCCAGAGACGGAGACAAACTGGTCTTCGTTGACACCATCGACACCGACTCCATCAGGGTGACGGCCGGGATAGAATATAAAGGCAAACCGTACTTTGTCAATTTCAACAAGCAGTCAATGAGGGATTACTATAAAATAATGCATGCCGGGTGGTTCGAGGCCGTCCAGTCGGCCAAGGCGGAGGCGGCAAAGTCCGGCAGATCCTTCCTGGACCACCTGAGGGAGGGACAGGAGAAGGGCAGTTACCCGGTGACCCCGGAGGTGGACGGCGATTTCATCTCCATCCAGGAGGCCAAATTCAATGCCCTGATCTCGTATATATACGGCCGGGCGGACGCCGGCGAAACCTTCGACAGGCTGATGTCCACGGGCCGGAGGGAGATCGGGTATTACGAGTCGAAAGGCGTTCTCAGCGAGTTTGCCGCGATAAACGGCCTGCAAAAAGATCTGAAATGACGGCCGACGGCCGGTTTTGGAGGGGAAGGAATGAAAGCCAGAGCGGTGCGCTCCCCGGAAATAGCCCCGGAAGAAAAGGACCTGGACAAACCCAGGGAGGAGTGCGGCATATTCGGGGTTTACGGCAGGGGCCTGGATGTGGCCAGGATTACCTATTACGGCCTTTACGCCCTCCAGCACAGGGGTCAGGAGAGCGCCGGCATAGCCGTCTCCGACGGAAGGCGGGTGCTGCTGCACAAGGGAATGGGGCTTGTCCCGGAGGTGTTCAGCCGGGAAAAGCTGGACCGGATGGACGGGCACATAGCGGTGGGGCATGTCCGCTACTCCACCACCGGTTCAAGCCAGACCATAAACGCCCAGCCCCTGGTGTTCAGGTACGCCCGGGGGACCATCGGCCTGGCCCACAACGGGAACATCACCAACGTCTGGGACCTGCGGTCGCAGCTGGCCTCCACCGGGTCAGTCTTTCAGTCCACCACCGACAGCGAAGTGATCGTCAACCTCATCGCCAGGTACAGCCGGAACACCCTGGAGGAGGCCCTGGCCAAGTGCATGATCGACGTGAAGGGGGCCTATTCCCTGCTGGTCATCACCGAGGAAAGCCTCATCGCGGTCAGGGACCCGTACGGCTTCCGGCCCCTGTGCCTGGGCAGCCTGGGCGACGGCTACGTGGTGGCCTCGGAGTCCTGCGCCCTGGACACCGTGGGGGCAAAGAAGCTTAGGGACGTGGAACCCGGAGAGACCGTGATCATCGACCAGCAGGGGATCAGGTCCATGCGGGCCCTCTCCCCGCGCAGGAAAGCCCACTGCATATTCGAGTACATCTATTTCGCCAGGCCGGACAGCGAGATGGACGGCTTCCAGGTGAACAGGGTGAGAAGGGAAATGGGGAAACAGCTTGCCCGGGAATACCCCGCGGACGTGGACCTGGTGATACCGGTGCCGGACTCGGGCACCACGGCGGCCAGGGGATACGCCGAGGAGTCGGGCATACCCTTTGAAGAGGGCCTGATGAAAAACAGGTACATCGGGCGCACCTTCATTCAGCCCAGCCAGGACACAAGGGACATGGGGGTGAAGCTCAAGCTCAATCCCATGAGGCACATCCTGGAGGGCAAAAGGGTGCTCCTGGTGGACGATTCCCTGGTCAGGGGAACCACCAGCAGCAAAATCGTACGCATGATCAGGGAGGCCGGGGTCAAGGAGGTGTACCTCTGCCTGAGTTCGCCGCCGGTGATCAAGTCGTGCTATTACGGCATAGACACCTCCAACGAGGATGAACTGGTGGCGGCCCACATGACAGTCGGCCAGATCCAGTCCATGATCGGGGTGGACGGCCTTTATTACCTCAGCCTTGACGGGCTGCTGGGCATTTTCGGCGAGTACCGGGACAATTTCTGCACCGCCTGCTTTGACGGAAAGTATCCGGTTGAGATTTCCAAGCCCGGGGACGCCGGGAAATTCGCCCTGGAATGAGTGGGAATCGGGAATTGGGAATCAGGGGTTAGGGATTGCAAAATTAGGGGTTGAGCGGCCAGCGGCTAGCAGCAAGAAGCTAACAGCAGCCAACAGCCAGGCTGGGGATTGGGGAGTTGTTTTTTGTGGAAAAGACGGGTGAAAAACTGACGTACGCTTCGGCCGGGGTGGACATCGAGGCCGGCAACAGGGCCGTGGACCTGATGCGGGAATCGGTGAGGAGCACCTTCAGGCCGGGGGTGCTTGCGGACATAGGGGGTTTCGGGGGCCTCTTCGCCCTGGATCCCGCCCGCTACCGGGAGCCGGTGCTGGTCTCCGGCACCGACGGGGTGGGCACCAAGCTGCGGGTGGCCATGATGATGGACAGGCACGACACCGTGGGCATCGACGCGGTGGCCATGTGCGTCAACGATATCCTGGTGCAGGGGGCGGAGCCCCTTTTTTTCCTTGATTACCTGGCCGTGGGCAGGCTGGTGCCGGAGAGGGTGGCGGTCATCGTGGCCGGGGTGGCCCAGGGCTGCAGGAGGGCGGGGTGCGCCCTCATCGGCGGGGAGACCGCCGAAATGCCCGGCTTTTACAAAGAGGACGAGTACGACATAGCCGGATTCGCGGTGGGCGTGGTGGAGAGGTCCCGGATCGTGGACGGGTCGGGAATCCGGCCGGGTGACGTGCTGGTGGGCATTCCCTCCTCGGGCCTGCACAGCAACGGCTTTTCCCTGGCCCGCAAAGCCCTTTTTGAAATTGCCGGGTACGGGGTGGACACATACATCGGGGAGCTGGGGCGCACCGTGGGGGAGGAGCTGCTGGAGCCCACCGCCATCTATGTGAAGCAGGTGCTGCCCCTGCTGGAACGCTACCGGATCAAGGGGATGGCCCACATCACCGGGGGCGGCCTGACCGAAAACATTCCCCGGATGCTGCCGGACGGGACGGCGGCGGCCATAGACCGGAAGTCCTGGACCGTCCCCCCGGTTTTCAGCCTGATTCAGCGCGCCGGGCGGGTGGAGGACGCTGAAATGCTGAGAACCTTCAACATGGGCGTGGGCATGGTCCTGGCGGCGGACCGGGACGAAGCCGGCGGGCTGCTGGAGGAACTTAGGGCCGGCGGCTCCGGGTCCGTCATCATCGGCGAGATAATTCCGCATCCCGAAAAACGGGTGGTGTACAGGTGATGCCCGGGTAGACAGTTTTATTGGTCAGGAGACAGAATACAGGAGACAGGAGAAAAAACGGGGCTTAAGGCAGATACGATATAACAGGGGTTTGATCCTTGCCAATTCCCAATTCCCAAATCAGGAGGGGTTTTCGTGAAAAAGCTGAGAGTGGGAGTGCTGGCCTCGGGCCGCGGGTCCAACCTGCAGGCCATTATAGACGCATCGGAGAAGGGGGACATTCCGGCCGAGGTGGCGGTGGTGGTCAGCGACAACGCGCGGGCCATGGCCCTGGACAGGGCGAGGGAACACGGAATACCGGCGGTGCACATCCACCCCCCTTACTATAAAAGCAAAGAGGAATACGAGCGGAGAATCGTCCTGGAATTGAGGGAGTACGGAGTTGGCCTGGTCTGCCTGGCGGGATACATGAGGCTGGTGGGAAAGGTTTTGCTGGAGGAGTTCCCCAACCGGATCATGAACATCCACCCCGCCCTGCTCCCGTCTTTCAAGGGACTGCACGCCCAGCGGCAGGCGGTGGAATACGGGGTCAGGTTCAGCGGCTGCACCGTTCACTTCGTGGACGAAGGGATGGACAGCGGCCCGATAATCCTGCAGGCGGTGGTGCCGGTGCGCCAGGAGGACGGCGAGGACGACCTTTCGGCCCGCATCCTGGAGCAGGAGCACATCATCTATCCCGAGGCCGTCAGGCTTTTCGCCGAGGGCCGGCTGAGGGTGGAGGGCAGGAAGGTGGTTATCTTGCGGGAGGAGGAATAGGGTCAGCTGTAAGCTGCAGGCAATAAGCTGATGCCGGCTGTTTGCTTATCCCGCCTAAAGCTTACGGCTTAAAGCTGACAGGCTTTATACGGTTCCGAAGAGGTATTTATTGAATATGGATAAATATCATTATGAGGTGAATAAAGCAATGGTCAGAAGGGCGTTGATCAGCGTTTCCGACAAGACGGGGGTGGTGGAGTTCGCGGCCGGCCTGGTCAGGCTGGGATTCGAAATCATATCCACCGGCGGGACCGCCAGGACCTTGAGGGAGTCGGGCGTTCCGGTAACGTACATAACCGATGTGACGGGCTTTCCGGAAATTCTGGACGGGCGGGTGAAGACCCTGCACCCGGCGGTGCACGGCGGGATACTGGCCAGGCGCACCCCGGACCACGCCGGCCAGCTTGAAAAGCAGGGGATCGGGTACATCGACCTGGTGGCGGTCAACCTTTACCCCTTCCGGCAGACGGTGTCCCGGCCCGGGGTCGGCCTGGAGGAGGCCGTGGAAAACATAGACATCGGCGGGCCGGCCATGGTCCGGGCGGCCGCCAAGAACCACCGCTACGTGCTGGTGGTGGTCAACCCCGCGAAATACGGCGAGGTTTTGAAGGCCCTGGAGGAGGACCGGGCGGACTATGATTTCAGGCTGTCCCTGGCCAGGGAGGCCTTCGCCCACACGGCGGGCTACGACGCGGCCATCGCCTCCTACCTGGAGGGCAGGGCGGGCGGCGGGGAACTGTTTCCCCGGGTTTGGGACAAGACCTTTGACC
>JAILZP010000022.1 GCA_023512435.1 Peptococcaceae bacterium
GTGCGGGTGGAGGTCACCTCCGCCGCGGGCGGCAAAACGGTGATGGAGTACAAGAACCTGCAGGTGGGCCCCCTGCCGCCGGATACCTTTAAACTGCCGCCGGGCGTGGAAGTGACCGACCTCAACAAGATGATGGAGCGGCTTCCCTCCGGACCGGGGGGCCAGTGAAGCGGCTTAAGGGGTCCATCGCGGCGGTTAACCCGGCAACCGCCCTGGAGAAAAAAACAGGGAGTACCGGGTCTACCTGGTTCGACAAACCTGAAGATCCATCCTGCATATAGTTGAATTAAAAATTATGAAAGGGGATAGAAGATTGAAACGTCGGATAGCGTCCATCACCCTGGTACTCTTTTTGGTTTGTTCCCTCTTTCCCGGACCGGTATCAGCCAGCAGCTACAAAATGGGGAAAAACCGTGCTTGCCTGGACAACGCATTTTCCAATTGGACCGCCATCGACTGGTATTACCCGGGAGGACTAAAAATAGCCCAAATCCTGGATTATAATTCTTTATGCATCCAGATGGATTACCAGATGAAAGACGGCGCATATGGCCGGGGCGAAAACCAGAAGGTGCAGATGACGGTGGCCAAATGGGATCCGGCCACGTTCACGTGGACCAACATTAAAAGCACCGTCACGAAAAGCAGGGGCAGCGACTTTTGGGGTACCTACAACGTGGAGGATGTCCTTTCCGTTAAGGAGTCCAACGGAGCTTTGACCAATATGTGGGACAGCACCAAGCCGGTAGCCAGGTACCGGGTAACCGCCTTTGCGTCCTCCGGAGGCAGCGTTTCCGAGGCCAAGCGTGAATTCTGGTTTGCCAGAAGGCCCGCCAATACCTCCAATGGTTATCAGGCTGCACCCAGGTGGATTGCCACCAGGCTGCAGAGGTCCGACTATTACCACTCCGCGGCGTCTGCCTGGCAGGGTATCAAGGACACGCCCACCTCCAGTTCCACTCAGGCAGGTCTCAACGTGGTCCTCGACTATAGCAAGGGCTTCGTGGTGGGGTCAACTCCTGAACTGATCTCGGATTATGGCTTGGCTACCATGGAGGTATTAAACATTGTCCACTACAACAGTCAAATTCTCGGACACGTTCTTGACGTCATGGGCCCGGTCTACCAGTGCCTCTCCTATGTACAAACGGCCCGGGATCTTTTAGGGAGCGGGATCAACAATGCCATTGTGTCAGCAACATACGCCGATATCACCAAACTTGCCGCGGCAAGAGCCGGTGACGTCAAGGGCCAACTGGATACATTGGCCGCCGCCCTGCAGGGGGAAGCCATCGCTCTGCAAAATCATGTTTACTCTAACGGTACTAAAGAAAATTGGATTGCCTGGCTGCAGTATGAATATGCCTGTCTAACTAAAGCCATAACCACTGTGGGGCAGAGCACCGCGAGTATTGAGAGCTACTGCAACAACCAGGTCTCTTATTACCAGAGCTTTCCTTTTGTCAACTCAGGACTAATCCAAAGCCATAACACCGTTAAGACAAATCTGACCAAGTATTTGAACAGCATCCACAGACAACTGCTTTTTGACCAGACTATAATTGCTGAGCAGATTAGAGCGGCCAACCAGACCCCCAATCCCAATGCGATAAGACCAGCCAACTGATCTCTTATCCGATAGCTAACCGCCGCCAAGAGGGAGTGTCGCAAAAACTGTTTTTTATCAGTTAACGGCGCTCCCTTTTTATGTAATAATGCATAATGTTCGCAGGAAAGTAACCCCTAGTTCTTCGAGTCCATATACTAACGGGCGGAAAGTCCCTGCCCCTTTACCGGAACAGCCTTTTCCCGCCCCGGTTCAGAATGAATTATTTGCTCAGCATTCTCCTTTTAAAATCCCTTTTAGGTCATTTTCCACCTGCCGGGCGTCGTAGCGGCTGCCGATCTGCAGAAAAAGGTGCCTGCTCTGTGTCAGGTACCGTTTAGATACTGCCTTGTCTCCACGCCGTAAGGCCATTAAACCGTCGATCCGGGCTTGCCAGGCCGGTACCCACCGATCAATCGGATCGGCCTTTTCGGCAGCCCGCCGCTGGCAGACCTCCGCCGCGCCGGTTCGTCCCAGTTTGAGCAAGGCTACAGCCCGGTGGCTGTAAAAAAACGCCTCGAAAGCGCCCCATTCACGAACCCTGGCCAGGCGCACTCCCACTCCTGCCCAGCGGGCTGCCTCTTTGAACAGGCCAGCCGCCAGCATTTCCTCCGCTACACAGCGGATGGTGCACGCGATCATGGGACCAGGCAACCTTAATATGCGCGCCCGCAACCATCCCTCCACCCCGGGCAAAAGGGACCGTCGCCCCTCCGCCGCGGCAAACAACTGGTTTAAATAGATGAAGGGTTCCGGGTTGTATTTGCCCATTTCCGGTTTGAGAAATTCGTCCATTTCCTCGGGTTTGTCCTGGTAGTGGAGAAGGACGATCATCATGGAGCGTGTCATACACTCGCCAACCTTGATCATCAGCGAAGGGAAGGCGGTCATCCTGCAGAGCGCCAGAGCTTCGCGCAGGAAGGATTCTGCTTTTGCCAGATCGCCGATTATGTAGGAAAGGATACCCCGCTGGAAAATAATCCAGAGCATTTCCCAGGGAGTGCTCATGTACGGCACGTTCTGGATGGCACGGTCAAAAGCTGCCTGCGCTTCAGCCAGGCAATATTTCTCGCGCTGTGACATGGCCAGCAGGGTTGCCAGGCGTGCTTCCGCTTCCCGATCGCCAATGGCAGTGACCAGGGTCAGGCCTTCTTCGGCCAGTGCAACAGCCCTGCTGTTCAGGCCCACTACCCAGCAGGCCTGTGACCCCAATTGCAGGGCACGTCCCAGATCCGAGGGGGGGCCGTTGACACGGTAATATTCCAGGGCTTGCTCAATATAGCGAAGCCCTTTTTCGCGCAACGAGCTGTCCATTTTGGGAGTCAAAGGAATGGAGAGCCAGATCAGCGTTTCCCCCAGGATGAGGCGGGCCCTGGCTGCCAGACCGCTAAAGCGTTCGTAGAAGGAGAGGGTCTTTTCCAGTAATTTGATCCCGTCCGCCGTTTCCCCAAGCAAGGCTAACGCCTCGCCGGAGACCAGGAGCAACCGGGCATTGCGCAGCGGGTCTGGGGACAGTTTGTTCCCGTCGGATAAAAAACGAAAGCTGCTCTGCGCGCGTCCTTTGGTATTTCTCTGCTGAGATATTTCCGTCCGCTTCTTGACCGCAGGGGATAGTTCATGCAGCAGGCGCCTGGTGGACTCGCCCGGAACTATGCCCAGCTCTTTTTCCAGCACCTGACGGCACTGTTCATACTGCTCCACGACCCGGGCCGGCTCTCCTAGATTAGCATAGATGCGCATCAGTGACTGGTGTGCCGCTTCATCCAGTGGATCTACAGCCAACCACCGGGAAGCGTAGGAAGCGGCAGCTTCGTGAAGGTTCAGCTCGACCAGTCGCTCCACCAGTGAACGTAGTACGGCAAGGTGTAAATCGGCAAGACGACGGCGTTCAGGGAGACACCATTCTACGTCCAGGTCCTCCAGGAATTCCCCCCGGTAGAGATAAGCAGCCACCATCAAGTTCTCGACCTCGGGCGTGTCTTTTTCCAAGCCAGCCCAAGCCTTTTCCTCAAACTCATGGACATCGAGTTGGCAGTCAGGGTGGTGAGAAATCCTTACTATATCGCGTCTCACTTCCAGAAGTTCATAGCGTGCATTCGCACCGGCAAGGGCCCGGCGCAATAAGTGAAGGGCTGTCCTTAAGTTTCCCGCTGCCCGTTCTTCGCAGGTATCTCCCCAGAGCATACCGCGCAGTAGCTCACGCCGAACCCAGCGGCCCTGCTGCCAGAACAGGTAGGCCGCCAGGGCACGTACCTTGGCAGTAGGAAGGCTAACCTCTCTATGCAGCGTGTAAATTTCGAAGCGACCGAGCATCTGCACCTGAATCATCCCCGTCACTCCTCGTAAGATATATCAGTTCCCTCAATGCAGAGCATCCATGAACACCATTTTTCGAGGGGGAATCGACCCTTGAAAACTGAAAATTAAATCATTTTGAGGTAGTTGTTTTTCTCCAAGATTTTTTTTCAACCAGTTAACCTCAATGTTAACTGGCAGATTTGTTTGGTCAGTTCCTCCTTTTCGGCTTCATACTGCTTTCTAATTTTTCCGCCTCACTTGCGCCGCGAGTAAACAGAACCAGTAAATTTTCAATCGCTTCTGCCTTCCAATCGCAAAGAAGCCTTTATCCATTCTAACACCTTTGACCACAGTCCTTTTTCCCACCAGCAACAGAGTTTCCTGGAAAAATTCTAGCTCTTCGCTTTGCTGCTAAATTTTTTGCACGATTTCCTAAGTCTCAACCCTTATAGTACTGGTCTTTTTATCATTATAGTTGTGTTTATCGATAATATTTGTCGAAAATTGTTTTTTAAATTTCGTTCTTTTTTAATATCGGCGGGAGCCCTCCAGTCAAACTCAAATTTGACACCTAACTCATAAACTTTCCCTGAATATCAAGGGTTTCCGGGCACAGAAAAGTGACGTACCACTATTTATTGCCATTATTGAGTTGAAAGCGTCTTCAGTTTTTCACCCTAAACCCCCATGCCCATGAAGGGCACAATCCATAATGAAAATGTGGGGTTAATTTGTTTACTTTTTTTTCAACATCCTTCAACATAAAGATAAGCAGGACAGGAAGGTCAATATCTTTATGGGCGCAAGACCCCGTTTCCTAAACTGATTACAGCCGCCTTGAGTACAATACGTTGTTGCCACGAGCACACCCATCAAATTTCAGATGGTCAGGCGGTTGTGCCCTGCTTGGAAAGGAAGGATGTTGTTGGATGCAATTCGTGTCTGTTGTGCCGGTCTGGACGTTCACCAGGCCAATGTCGTCGCCTGCATTTTAAAAGGACCGCTGGACCGTAAGCCAGAAAAGCAGATTCGGGAATTTTCCACCGTCTTATCAGGTTTGTTAGAGTTATCAGACTGGCTTTTTCAGCAAGGTTGTACTGAAGTTGCCATGGAAAGTTCGGGTGTTTACTGGAAACCTGTGTATAACGTGCTGGAGGCTTCATGTAAGATCACCCTTGCTAATGCTGCCCACATCAAGAACCTGCCCGGACGCAAGACCGACATAAAGGATGCCCAGTGGATAGCTGAACTGCATCGCTGCGGCCTGATTAGCGGAAGTTTTATCGCCCCGCCGGAAATAAGGGAATTACGAGATTTGACCAGATACCGGAAAAAGCTAAAGGGATATGAAACTTCCGAGCGAAACCGAATCCTTAAAGTCCTGGAAGATGCCAATATAAAGATTTCTACATATATGTCTGACGTATTTGGTGTTTCCGGACGACTGATGCTCAACGCACTGGTAAACGGTGAAGTTATTGAACCCGAGCATTTGGCTGATTTGGCGAAAGGCAAACTGCGATCCAAAATACCGGAACTGACACAGGCCTTAAACGGCCGGGTTACCAGACATCATCGCAATATAATTCGCAAGTCCTTGAGCCACCTGACATTCCTGGAACGGTCCATAGCCGAACTGGAAGCCGATATGGAGCAATATTTTGCACCTTATCGTGAAGATTTGAATTTACTTGAAACCATAGACGGTGTTGGCCCAAACGTATCCAAAGTTATCCTTGCTGAGTTGGGTACGGATATGTCAGTATTCCCATCCGATGCCCACGTATCTTCCTGGGTAGGTTTAAGCCCGGGAAACAATGAGAGTGCAGGTAAAAAAAACGGACTCGAACCACCAAAGGTAACAAAGCTCTGAAATCAGCTTTACTGGAAGCAGCTTGGGCTGCCAGCAAGACGCGGTCCTTTCTGGGCTCAAAATTTTGGTCGTTAGCCGGACGAAAAGGTAAGAAAAAGGCTGCTGTCGCCATTGCTCATAAAATCCTCGTAATTTCTTACCATGTCTTGAAAACCAAGCTACCTTACCATGACTTGGGAGCTGATTTCCTAGAAAAGCGCAAATCGTTTTCCAAAGAACAATCAATGATCCGCCGTCTTGAAAGATTGGGCTACACCGTTATTGCTAACCAAAGCACAGCTGTTTCTCATTAATAAGTTTTTCCCAGCGTTTTCCAGGGGCTGGCTGTTTGTTAGTTCCCGGGCATTCTGTTGTTTAAATACTCCTCCGTTCCTTACTTATTGGGCTTCATTTTCTCATCAATCATACTGACATTTTTACAGATGGATTTCACCCTGACAATATCACAGATGGATCACATATTAGACATCTTGACTTGACAGCGGGGCGGGCTTTCATTAAAATCATTGTGTCAAGTGTTTTTCCTTGGCAGACCGGGGAGGCCTGTGATGGAAAAGCTGACAGAAATCAACCTGCTCTATGATTTTTACGGGCAGCTGCTTACCGAGAGGCAAAGGAAGTTCATCGAGCTGCATTACTGCCACGACCTTTCCCTGGGGGAGATATCCGAGCAGTTCGGGGTCAGCCGGCAGTCGGTTTTCGATACCCTGAAACGGTCCGAACAGGCCCTTTACCGTTTTGAAGAGAAGCTGGGTCTGGTGGGAAAGTCCCTGGCCCAGAGGGAGCAGCTGGCCAGGGCCGTGGCTCTCCTGGAGGACGGCAGCGGGCCGGACATCGTGAATGCGAAAAAGATTTTGTTCCAGTTGATCAAGGCGGAGGAAAGCTAGGAGGTGGAGGCGTGGTGTTTTCCGGGCTGGCTGAGAAGCTCCAGGAGACCTTTCGCAAATTGAGGGGCAAGGGCCGTCTGACCGAGGCCGACGTGGACGAGGCGCTCAAGGAGGTCAGGCGGGCGCTGCTTGACGCCGACGTTAACTTCAGGGTGGTCAAGGACTTCCAGGCCAGGGTCAGGGAGAGGGCCGTGGGATCGGACGTTCTGGCCAGCCTTACGCCGGCGCAGCAGGTTGTAAAAATTGTTCACGACGAACTGGCCGCCCTGATGGGCGGGACCCAGAGCAAAATAAACCTGGCCTCCAAGCCGCCCACCGTGGTTATGATGGTGGGCCTGCACGGGGCCGGGAAGACCACCACCTCGGCCAAGCTGGCCAACCTGATGAGAAAGCAGGGCCGCCGGCCGCTGCTGGTGGCCGCCGACGTGTACCGGCCGGCGGCCATCAAGCAGCTTCAGGTGCTGGGCCGGCAGCTGGATATGCCGGTGTTCAGCATGGGCGACGGCGCCAGCCCGGTGGATATTGTCAGGGCCGCCCGGGAGTACGCGGTTTCCAACGGCCGGGACATGGTCATAATAGATACCGCGGGGCGGCTGCACGTGGACGAGGATCTGATGGCCGAGCTGGAAGCGGTCAAGAAGGCTGTTCACCCCCACGAGATATTGCTGGTGGTGGACGCCATGACCGGCCAGGTGGCGGTGGAGGTGGCCGAATCCTTCAACGGCAGGCTGGGGCTGGACGGGGTGGTCCTCACCAAGCTGGACGGCGATACCAGGGGCGGCGCGGCCCTTTCGGTGAAGGCCGTGACCGGCTGTCCGGTGAAGTTCGTGGGAACCGGTGAAAAGCTGGATGCCCTGGAATCCTTTCACCCGGACAGGATGGCGGACAGGATCCTGGGCATGGGCGACGTGCTGACCCTGATTGAGAAGGCCCAGGCCAGTTTTGACGCCGAAAGGGTGGAAAAGCTCAATAAAAAAATACGCAGCATGGAATTCACCCTGGAGGATTTTCTGCAGCAGATCCAGGAGGTCAAGAAACTGGGGCCGATACAGCAGCTGCTGGGCATGATCCCCGGGCTGGGAAGCGCGAAGAAACTGAAGCAGATAGGCGAGATAGACGAAAAAGAACTGGTTTACGTGGAGGCCATAATCAAGTCCATGACCCCCTGGGAGCGCAGCCACCCGCATGAAATCAACGGCAGCCGGCGCAAGCGCATAGCCAGGGGGAGCGGCACCACGGTACAGGATGTCAACCGCCTGATCAAGCAGTTTGAACAGACCAAAAAAATGATGAAACAGTTCAGCGAGATGGAGAAAAGCATTAAAAAGAGCGGCCGGAAGGGGATCAACCCGTTCCCGCAGATGGGCAAAAGAGATCTGTTTTGACATAGCTCTATGCAATAAGCTATAAGCTCGGGGCATATGCTGTAGGCCATGGGCGGGAAAAAAGAGTTCCAAAGCTTATAGCCTGCCGCTTACAGCTGATAAGGAGGTGAAGAAAGAAGTTGGCAGTCAAGATCAGACTCAGAAGGATGGGAGCCAAAAAGAAACCCTTTTACCGCATCGTGGTGGCTGATTCCCGCTCACCCCGGGACGGCCGGTTCATAGAGGAGATCGGCTATTACGACCCGCTCAAGAACCCGGCTGAAATCAGAATAGACCAGGACAAGGCCATGGACTGGCTGAAAAAGGGCGCCCAGTTGACTGATACCGCCCGGGCCTTGTTCAACAAGGCCGGAGTGCTTGCCAAACCCGCCGGTGAGAGCCGGTAAGTTCTCTGTAACAGGAAGTGTCCGATAACGGACCGGGGTCGTCCAAAAAGCTCCGGATGCAAGGGGAGGTCCTGTCCCGTGAAAGAACTGGTAGAGTTTTTGGCCAAAGCCCTGGTGGATAATCCGGACAGGGTCAGGGTCAACATGATTGAAAAAGAAAAATCCTGCATTATTGAACTCAGGGTGGATCCGGAAGACATGGGCAAGGTTATCGGCAAACAGGGCCGTATCGCCAGGGCCATTCGCACCGTGGTCAAGGCGGCAGCCACCAAGTCCAACAAAAAGGTGGTTGTGGACATAGTATAGGGACCGGAGGGGGCTTCTCCCCCTCCGTAAAACTCTGAAATTGAAAAGTGGGGTTTCCATGGATTCCATTACCATCACCCGCCCGGTAATTGTCAAAGTGCGGGTAACCGACGGCTACAAAAGGGCGGCGGCCGCCGAGGTTCAGGAAGCCCTGGCCGGGCTGGACGCCCGGCTGGATCAGCTGAACCACCGGTACAATAAAATTTCCGTGGAAAAAAATAATCCCCGGCAGGCCGGGGATTTGGACCAGATAGACGCCGAACGCCGGAAAGTGATTGAAACGCGCAGGCAGCTCACCGAACGGCTGAAAGAAATCGGCCGCCTGGCCGAAGGCCGGGAAGTGGTCCACGGCCGGGTGGAGAGCCTGGTGGACATAAAGGTGGGGGACGACTGGGGCAGGATCATGTCCGTGGAGGTTGTCTTACAGGATGGAAAGGTGGTTGAGATCAGGCAGGGCGGGCTGCCCTGATCCGGCATATGGGAGAAATTGATATCGTGATCGGGAAGATAGTGGGCACGTACGGGCACCGCGGGATGGTGAAGGTATTCCCGCTGACCGACTTTCCGGACCGGTTCTTCGGCATGGACAGGGTTACCCTTGAACAGGACGGTAAGCGGAGAGTGTACACCGTGGCCGAGGTCAGGCGCCACCGGAAGCACGTGCTGATCAGGCTGGAGGAAGTGGCCGACATGACCGGGGCGGAAAGCCTCAGGGGGGCAGTGATCAAGATCGGCCGGGAGGAATTGACCCCCCTGCCGGAGGGCAGTTATTATATTTTCGATATTGTGGGCCTGAAGGTGTTCACAGAGGAGGGCGGCTACGTGGGCGTGGTGGAGGATGTTTTGCAGACCGGGGCGAATGATGTCTACGTGGTGGACACCGGGGAAAAGGCCCCGGTGCTGGTGCCGGCCCTGAAGGACGTGGTCAGGGAGATCGACATCAGGGGAGGCAGAATGGTGGTCAGGTGTCAGACGCCGGACGACTGAGGGCCCGCCGCCGATGACTGTTTACTGGGGGTTTTCGGTTGCAGATAGATATTCTTACCCTTTTCCCCGGGATGTTCCAGGGCCCCTTTGACCACAGCATAATCAAAAGGGCCAGGGAAAAATCCCTCATCTCGGTGGAGATTGTCAATATCCGCGATTTCTCGCGCAACAAACACCATACCGTGGACGACACCCCTTACGGGGGCGGGGCGGGCATGGTCATGGCCCCCGATCCCGTCTTTGAGGCGGCGGGCTGGATAAAAGCCAGGCGGGGCGGCATAGGCCGCTTCATCTACATGAGCCCGGACGGGGATCCCTTAAACCAGCGAAAGGTGAGGGAACTGGCCGCTGAAAGCCACCTGGTGATTCTCTGCGGCCACTACGAGGGGGTGGACGAGAGGGTGAGGGATCTGCTGGTCACCGATGAAATATCCATAGGCGACTATGTCCTCACCGGCGGCGAACTGCCGGCCATGGTGCTGGTGGACGCGGTGGCCCGGCTGATCCCGGGGGTTCTGGGGGAGCCGGCGTCGGCCGAGGAGGATTCTTTCAGCGGCGGGCTGCTGGAGTACCCGCATTACACCAGGCCCAGGGTTTACGGGGGGCTTGAGGTGCCGGAGGTGCTCCTGAACGGACACCACGAGCAGATCCGCCTGTGGAGGAGGAGGCGGTCCCTGCTGCGGACCCTGGAGCGCCGGCCCGACCTCCTGGCGGAGGCCGAACTGACCGGAGAGGACCGGGCAATCCTGAAGCAGGTGGTCCTGGACCTGGAAAAACTGGGCCTGCCGGAGGAGATTGGGAAGAAGAGAAGACAAAGGAGACAGGAGACAGGAGACAGGAGACAGGAGTAAGAGAAGGAGACAGAGCACAGAAATTATTGTGCACTTATTCTCCTGCTGTCTGCTTGATAAGAAATTTATTGCACTGGGATATACTGGCCTCGTCAGGTCGTATTAAGGGCTGATAGGAATCACCGTATTTTGCGCCAAATCTCAGAATAACCAAGGACCCCAGAATTCATCATGCAAATTTTTTTCTCCTGTCTCCTGTCTTCTGTCTCCTGTATTCTTCTGTATTGCATGGCCCTAGCCTTTGTGGTATAATCTTGCTTGTTGAATTAAGGTCGGTCCTCTATTCCGTGAAAAATCCGGCGTATGAACGACTTGGCGGGAAGGGAGGTACATAACGTGAGTCTCATTCAATTGCTGGAACAGGAACAGATTAAGACTGATATTCCCGAGTTCAAGCCGGGGGACACCGTCAGGGTGCACGTCAAGGTTATCGAAGGAAACCGGGAAAGAATACAGGTGTTCGAAGGAGTGGTAATCCGGCGCAGGGGCGGCGGCCTGGGCGAGACCTTCACCGTGCGCAGGGTTTCCTATGGAGTGGGTGTGGAAAGAACCTTCCCACTGAATACTCCCAAAATAGATAGGATCGAGGTTGTCAGGAGGGGCCAGGTGCGCCGCGCCAGGCTTTACTACCTGCGCAAGCTCCGCGGCAAGGCCGCCCGGATCAAAGAAAAGGTCAGACGGTAAAAATAGGCTTGGGGGACTGTAAAAAGCAGTCCCTTTTTGTCAATACCCCCTTTCGGAGGACTGATCTCATGTCTGAAAACACCGAAGCATTGGGCAAAATCAAGGAAAGCCGCCATAAATCAACCCTCAGGGAAATCCTTGAGTCCCTGGTTATAGCGGTGGTTCTGGCCATGTTGATCAGGGCGTTCGTGTTCCAGCCCTTTTACATCCCTTCGGGGTCCATGGAGCCCACCCTGCAGATAAAGGACCATATCCTTGTGAATAAGTTCAGCTACCGGTTCTGGGAGCCCATGCGCGGAGACATAGTGGTGTTCAGGTACCCCCTGAACCCGAAGAAGGACTTTGTCAAAAGGCTTGTCGGATTGCCGGGGGAAA
The DNA here is from genome assembly GCA_023512435.1 of Peptococcaceae bacterium. Classification (GTDB taxonomy): domain Bacteria; phylum Bacillota; class Desulfotomaculia; order Desulfotomaculales; family Desulfocucumaceae; genus JAILZP01. The sequence continues at coordinate 11,639 of JAILZP010000022.1, forward strand.
GGGTGGAGATAAGGAACAGCAGGGTTTATGTAAACGGCCGGGAGATTCCCGAGGAATACCTGCCCGCAGGCCTGAGGTACCCGGATTTCGGCCCGGTGGTGGTGCCGGAAAACACCTACCTGATGCTGGGAGACAACCGGAACAACAGCGATGACAGCCGGGTCTGGGGACCTTTGCCCAGGGAAAACATTATCGGGAAGGCGATGCTGGTGTACTGGCCGCTGGACCGCATGCGGCTGCTGAACGGTAAATGGTTTGTGACGCGATAGCGTTGCTTCCTTTGGGGTTTGGTCCGGTGCCTTTTGGTATGACAGCAGCCGGCAGCAATCGGGAGGAACCGGGGTTCCTCCTATTGTTTTATAGAGTAAATCTTCCGCTTTTTGGGGAAACTGCAGTATTGGTGCCGGGGAAGTCAGAGCCGGGAGCGGCAATAAAAAGGTTTTTTATTCTGTCTCCTGTCTCCTGTATTCTGGCAGAGGTGGAGGTCCCGAGAGCAAAAATGGATATCCAGTGGTTCCCCGGCCACATGGCCAGGGCCAGGAGGATTTTGCAGGAAGACTTGAAACTGGTTGACGTGGTGATCGAGGTGGTGGACGCCCGGATACCGTACAGCAGCCGGAACCCGGTGCTGGAAGAAACGGTGGGGAGAAGGCCGCTGCTGGTGGTGATGAACAAGGCCGACCTGGCCGACCCCGTCCTGACCGCCCGGTGGGAGGAACATTTCAGGTCCAGGGGCCTGGCCGCCCTGCCCGTTGATTCCGTCCGGGGAGCCGGGATTGCCGGGGTAACCCCCCTGGTAAGGGAAATGGCCGGCCCGAAGACGGTTTCCCTGGGATCTTCGGGGCGCCTGCCCAGGCCGCCCCGCTGCATGATTGTGGGCATTCCCAACGTGGGCAAGTCTTTTCTGATCAACCGCCTGGCGGGCAGGAAGTCCGCCAAAACAGAAAACAGGCCGGGTGTCACCAGGGGGCGGCAGTGGATCAGGGTGGCGGGGGAGGTTGACCTGCTGGACACGCCGGGAATTCTCTGGCCCAAGTTTGACGACCCGGAGGTGGGCTACCGGCTGGCCGTTACCGGGGCGATAAAGGACCAGGTGTACGATCAGGAGGCGGTTGCCGGGCGGTTGGCGGCGTGGCTGGCGGCAAATTACCCGGGCAGCCTCGAAGGCCGGTATAAAATCCGGGCGGCGGATGCCGCGGACCCGCAGGAGGTGCTGGCCCTGATCGGCAATAGCAGGGGGCTTGTCCTGCAGGGCGGCAGGGTGGATACATACAAGGCCGCCGTGCTTTTGCTCAAGGAATTCAGGGCGGGTGTGCTGGGCAGGTATACCCTGGAGTCACCCGGTTCGTAATGGATTCTGTCTCCTGATTCTGGATTCTGCCGTTGAGGGCCGGCCAGCAAGCCAAAGATACCATTCGGGTAAAAATTATTTGCGTTCGGGGCAGGGATTTGTCCTTTCATCTCGAAAATCCTAATTAACCATCTTTTGTTGCGGGGTTCCCGGTGTGAACTTGTCCGCCATGACTGTGGCAGAAATCAGGCAGCTGGTCAGGGATTCCGCGAGTTCAGGCCTGGCGGCGGAGGAACTCCTGCGGGCCCTGTCCTGCGACCCCAGGGCGGGAGTCAGGAATATGGCCGGGATGCTGGAGAAGCAGCGCCGGCTTTTCCTGGAGGAGCAGAAACGGCTTGAAAACCTCTACCTGTATGAAGACAGGCTTGCCGCCCTGGGGATGGAAGCGGTGGCGGGAGTGGACGAGGCCGGACGCGGCCCCCTGGCGGGACCGGTGGCGGCGGCGGCGGTGATCTTGCCGCGCGGCGCCCGCATACATGAACTGAATGATTCCAAGCGGCTTTCGCCGGCCAAGAGAAAAGCCCTGGCCCTTGAGATAAAAAAAATATCCAAGGCCTGGGCTGTTGGCATGTCCACGGTTGAGGAAATCCAGGAGCTCAATGTTCACCGGGCTTCCATGCTGGCCATGCGCAGGGCCCTGGAGGGGCTGGAGACTGAGCCGGGTCATGTCCTGGTGGACGGATTTGCCATTCCGGACCTTGGATTTCCCCAGACCGCCATTGTCGGGGGAGACGGGAAAAGCGCCTCCATTGCGGCGGCTTCCATCCTGGCCAAGGTGGCCCGGGACGACCTGATGGAACTGGCCCACTTTTTGTACCCCGAATACGGGTTTGACCGCCACAAGGGCTATCCCACCCCGGACCACGTCGAGGCCCTGCGCCGTTACGGGCCCTGCCCGCTCCACCGGCAGGGGTTCGGCCCGGTCAGGGAGTTTGGCGGAGCGGGTGGATAAAGACCGCAGGGATTGGGAATTGGGAGTTGGGAATCGGGAATCGGGGGTTCCGGGATTCCCGGTTCTGTTGCCTATGGTCTGGGGCTGACAGTTATTTATGGGGCGGGTGTCAATAATTGTTGCTCAACTAATTGACCCGCATCCTATATAATTACTTTGTGCCTGGGGATTTCCCTTGCCGCCGGCGGTACCGCAAGAGTCCCCTGTGTTTAAAAAACTAACAGCTAAAAGCTAATAGCTAATAGCCACAACTTAGAGCTTAAAGCTTAAAGCCTAAAGCTTAAAGCTAACAGCTAATAGCCAACAGCCAATGAATCTTATATGAAAGGGGGGAGAATCTTTGCTTTCTGACTGGGGTGCTGTGTTTATCTTTTTTGCGGTTGCCGTGGTGTTTGGAGCAGGGGGGATTATAACGGCTTTTTTGATTGCGCCGCGCCGGACCACCGCCCAGAAGCAGACGACATACGAGTGCGGCGTGGACACCATCGGCCCCACCTGGGTGCAGTTCAGAACCAGCTACTTTATGTACGCTTTGTTGTTCGTGATCTTCGACGTGGAAACAATCTACCTCTACCCGTGGGCCGTGAAGTTCCAGAGTCTTGGACTGTTTGCCTTTATTGAAATGATTATCTTCCTGTTTATCCTGATTGTCGGACTGTGGTACGCCTGGAAGGAAGGAGCATTGGAATGGATGTAAAAGACAAGCACCCGGTGGAGGAACTGACCAACGACCCGGCGGTCGTCGACGAGGTCAAGCGCATCGTGCGCATCGCTCCGCTGGAAAAACTCCTGAACATCGCCCGGGCCCACTCCCTCTGGCCCTTCGGCTTCGGCCTGGCCTGCTGCGCCATTGAGGGGCTGATGGCCGCCAACATGCCCCGTTTTGACCTGGCCCGGTTCGGCTACGAGGTTATGCGGGGGTCCCCGCGCCAGGCCGACGTGATGCTGGTGGCCGGCACGGTGACCCACAAGGCCGCCCCCTTCGTGGTCAGGCTCTACGAGCAGATGTCGGAGCCCAAGTGGGTTATCGCCATGGGCAGCTGCGCCATTTCCGGCGGCCCCTTCGTGGATTCCTACCACGTGGTGCCCGGCGTGGATAAGCTTATCCCGGTGGACGCGTACATTCCCGGCTGTCCGCCCAGGCCCGAGGCGGTAATTGAGGCCTGGCTGATGATTAAGAAGAAAATACTCGACCCGAAGGTGGTGAGCAAGGTCCGTGGCTGATTACAGGCTGCCTGATGAACTGGTTGAGGCGCTGAAGAGCAAGTTCCCGGGTATCGAGGTCGGAGAGAGGCAGGATGTCACCGTGCCCCCGGACGGCCTGATTCCTTTTATGACCGAGTTAAAGGAAAACCCCGACTACGCCATGGATTACCTGACCAACCTGACGGGGGCGGACTACCCGGACCGCTTTGAAATGATTTACAACCTGGTTTCCATGACCCACGGGTATACCCTGACGGTCAGGGTGAAGATTCCCGACAAGGATAACCCCGAGGTGCCGTCCCTTTGCCCTCTTTGGGGGGGTGCCGACTGGCAGGAGCGGGAAATTTACGACCTGATGGGCATTGTCTTCACCGGCTGCCCCGGCCATCCCACCCGGATTTTCCTGGAGGAAAACTTCAAGGGTCACCCGCTGCGCAAGGATTTCCGGTGGGAAGGCGGCAGGGAACCATAGAATTGCGATTTACGGGATAAGAGGTGTTGTGGTAAATGAAAACGCAAACATACTACCTGAACCTCGGCCCCCAGCACCCCAGCACCCACGGCGTGTTCCGCATCATCCTGGAACTGGACGGAGAGACGGTGGTCAAGGCCACCCCCGTGCCGGGCTACCTGCACCGGGGCATTGAAAAACTGGCCGAGGCCAGGACCTACACCCAGGTCATTCCATACACCGACAGGATGGACTACCTGGCCGCCATGCTGATGAACTGGGGTTACGTTAAGGCCGTTGAAGATCTTATGGGCGTAGAGGTTCCGGAAAGGGCGGAGTACATCAGGGTCATCGTCGGGGAACTCTCCCGGATTGCCAGCCACATGATCGCCACCGGCGCCTACGGGGCGGACATCGGGGCCCTTACGGCATTCACCTATACCTTCAGGGACAGGGAATATGTTCTGGACTTGCTGGAGATGGTTTCAGGGTCCCGCATGACCTTCAGCTATTTCCGCGTGGGCGGGGTGGCCGAGGACCTGCCGGAGGAGTTTTATCCGGCGGTGAAGAAGTTCCTTGCCGAACTGCCGGGCATGTGCGACGAGTACGACGGCCTGATCACCGGAAACGAGATATTCCAGGCCAGGACCAAGCACGTGGGGATCATCCCCCCCGAGGTGGGCATCAACTACAGCCTGAGCGGGCCCACCCTGAGAGGCAGCGGGGTTAATTACGACCTGCGCAAGGTCCGGCCCTACAGCGTATACGACCGCTTTGACTTCGACGTTCCCCTGGGCAAAAACGGAGACTGCTTCGACCGCTTCAGGATCAGGATTGAAGAGATGCGCCAGAGCGGAAGGATCATCCAGCAGGCCCTGGAGCAGATGCCCGATGGTCCCATCCAGGCCAAGGTGCCCAAGGTGATCAAGCCCCCGGTGGGCGACGCCTACGCCGAAATTGAAAGCTCCAAGGGTGTGTACGGCTGCTACGTGGTCAGCGACGGCAGCCCCAAACCCTACCGGGTCCACTTCCGCCGCCCCTCGTTCATCAACCTGGGATACCTGGGCAAGCTCTGCGAGGGCTGGAAGATAGCCGACGTGGTGGCCATCCTGGGAAGCATCGATATCGTGCTGGGCGAGGTTGACTGTTAGTTAAAACAGTTGTGGGGGAGAAGATGTATGGTTGAAAATATTTTTGTAAGCATCGCCGCCTGGCTCAGAGGGCTGCTCGGCGGCCTGGGGGTGCCGGACCTGTGGAATGACGTCATCCTGATGGTGGTCAAGCTGCTGGCCATCCTGGTGTTCATCCTGGTCAACGCCCTCTGGCTGGTGTACATGGAGCGCAAGGTGGCCGGATATATCCAGTCCCGCCTGGGGCCCATCCACGTGGGGCCCAAGGGCCTGCTGCAAACCGCCGCCGACATCGGCAAGCTTTTGGGCAAGGAGATCATCCTGCCGAAGAATATCGACCTGGTGGTCTTCCTGCTCATGCCGGTGCTGATATTCGTGCCGCCGCTGGTGATCTTCGCGGTCATTCCCTTCGGCAAGGACATGGTGGCCGTCGATATGAACATCGGCGTGTTTTACCTGATTGCCGTGGCCTCGCTGTCCACCATTATTTTCTGGGCGGCCGGCTGGTCGTCCAACAACAAGTACTCCCTGGTGGGCGGCATGCGTTCGGTGGCCCAGATGGTGAGCTATGAACTGCCCCTGGTGCTGGCCCTCCTGGGCGTGATCATGATCACCGGGACCCTGAACATGAACGAGATTGTCAACGCCCAGAAAAACGTCTGGTTCATATTCACCCAGCCCATCGCCTTCCTGGTGTACTTCATCGCCGGCGTGTCCGAGACCAACCGGACGCCCTTCGACCTGGTGGAAGGGGAATCCGAGATTATCGCCGGCCCGTATACCGAGTATGCCGGCATGGGCTTCGCCATGTTCTTCCTGGCCGAGTACGCCAACGTCATGATCGTGTCGGCCATGTGCACCATCATGTTCCTGGGCGGCTGGCTGGCCCCCTTCGGGCTGGACTTCGTGCCGTCCTGGCTGTGGTTCTTCCTCAAGATGTACCTGATGATCTTCATCTTCATGTGGATCCGCTGGACCTACCCGCGTATCCGGGTCGACCAGCTGATGGCCTTTGGCTGGAAAGTGCTGGTGCCCCTTTCCCTGGCCAATATCTTTGTTACCGGCGCCGGCATGTACATTTTCCGGGCGATAGGGTGGTGATGATATGTTCGGACAAGGATTGCTGAAAGGCCTGGAGATAACCTGGGGGCGGATGCTGGGCAAGAAGCAGACGGTGAAGTACCCCTTCGAAAAAATAGAGATGTTTCCCCGCTTCCACGGCCGCTTCCAGCTGGACGTGGACAAGTGCATAGCCTGCGGGCTGTGCGCCAACGCCTGCCCCAACAAGGTCATCCAGATGGAGAAGCAAAAGGTTGACAACAAGCAGTACCTCACCAAGTACGTCATGCGCATAGAGTACTGCCTCTTCTGCGGGCTGTGCGTGGAGTCCTGCAACAAGGACGCCCTCAAGTTCAGCAGCGTCATCGACATGAACCAGTACCGGCGTGAATGGGTCCGCCTGACCCTGGTGGACCGCCCGGCCCCGGAATCGAAAAAGACCCCTGAGGAGGCCCCGGCAGAAACCGCCAAGGAACAGGCGGCGGCCGGCAAGGCTGCTCCCGGCAAGGAGGGTTGATGACAGATGATGGCATTTTTAAACAGCATCAGCTGGGTGGCGGTGGCCTTCCACACCCTGGCGGCGGTGGTGGTGATTTCCGCCCTGCTGGTGGTTCTGGTCAGGAACATCGTGCATGCGGTCCTGTGGCTGGCGGTCTGCTTCATCGCCCTGGCAGGCGTTTTCCTCACCCTGGACGCCGACTTTATAGCCCTGGTGCAGATCCTGGTTTACGCCGGCGCGGTGTGCATCATGGTGGTCTTCGGTATCATGCTCATCCGCCGCGGAAACATGGGCGAAAGCAACCAGTTCAACAGGCAGGTCTTCGCCGGCGGCGGGGTGGCCGTCCTGGTCACCTTGCTCAGCGGCGTCCTGTCCTTCAGGATCCGCTATGCCGGGTCGCCGCCGGATGTGCCTGAAAACACGGTGGACCAAATCGCCACCCTGCTCCTGAGCAAGTACGTCATTCCCTTCGAGGTGGCGGCCCTGCTTCTGCTGGTGGCCCTGGTGGGCGCCATATTCCTTGCCAAGGAGGTGAAGGCCGATGCTGACTCTTAGTGTCAGTCTGCACCACTACCTGATCCTGGCGGCCGTCCTCTTCGGCATAGGGCTGTTCGGGGTGCTGACCAAGAGGAATGCGGTGGCGGTGTTGATCTGCGTCGAGCTCATGCTCAACGCCATCAATATAAACCTGCTGGCCTTCAACAAGTACATTACACCCGGCGACTTCATCGGCCAGATATTCGCCATATTTGTGATTACCGTGGCCGCGGCCGAGGTAGGGGTGGGCCTGGCCATTATCATTGCCATCTACCGGAACAAGCTGTCGGTTAACCTTGACGAGTTTGACTGGCTTAAGTGGTAACTTTCTAGAAGGTAGGTGCTGAACTGAGATGGTAGAATTCGCGATGCATAATGCATGGCTGGTGCCGCTCCTGCCCGCCCTGTCCTTCGTGATCATCGTATTTTTGACGAAGCCGTGGAAGAGGCTGAGCGCCCTGGTGTGCGTGGCCGGCATGGTCTTGTCCTGCGTCATCGCCACCCTGGCCGCGTACGGAGTGTTCACCAACCATGAGTTTACCGAAAAGCCCCTGGTCTATGCCGTCCGCTGGTTCTCCATGGCCGGCCTGAACATAGACGTGGGGGTTCAGCTGGATCCCGTCTCGGCCATGATGATGTTCATGGTCACCCTGGTGGGATCGCTGATTTTCATTTACGCCACCGGCTACATGGAGGGGGACCCCGGATATTCGGTGTTTTTCTCCTATCTTTCCCTGTTTGCGGCGTCCATGCTGCTGCTGGTCATCTCCAGCAACCTGCTGCAGATGTTCGTGGCCTGGGAGCTGGTGGGGCTGTGTTCGTACCTGTTAATCGGCTTCTACTCCCATAAGATATCAGCCCGGGAGGCCGCCAAAAAGGCCTTCATCACCTGCCGGGTGGCCGACTTCGGGCTGCTGCTGGGGCTGCTGTCCCTGCAGATCGTTTTCGGCACCCTGAACCTCACCGAACTGGCCGAAAAGATAAGCAACTTCGGACAGTACACCAGCATGGGCATCCTGACCCTGATTACGGTGCTGGTGTTCCTGGGGCCCATCGGAAAGTCCGGCCAGTTTCCGCTGCACGTGTGGCTTCCGGACGCCATGGAGGGCCCCACTCCGGTCAGCGCCCTGATCCACGCGGCAACCATGGTGGTGGCCGGGGTTTACCTGGTGGGCCGGACCATGTTCCTGTTTACCGAGGTTCCCTCGGCCATGGAACTGGTGGCCGTAACCGGAGGTTTCACGGCGCTGTTCGCGGCCTCCATTGCCATCACCCAGCGTGAGATCAAGAGGATCCTGGCCTACTCCACCGTCAGCCAGATCGGCTACATGATGCTGGCCCTGGGACTGGGCAGCCTGACGGCCTCCATGTTCCACCTGTGGACCCACGCCTTCTTCAAGGCCCTGATGTTCCTCTGCGCCGGTTCGGTGCTGCACGCCCTGCACCACAAGGCGGACGTCTGGGAGATGGGCGGACTGATCAAGAAAATGCCCATCACCGGCTGGACCTTCGTGGTGGGCGGCCTGGCCATCGCAGGCATTCCTCCCTTCGCGGGGTTCTGGAGCAAGGACGAGATACTGCTGGCGGCCTTCGACACCGGGCACTACGTGCTGTTCACCATGGCCGCCCTGACCGCCTTCATGACCGCCTTCTACATGTGGAGGATGATCTTCCTGGCCCTGTTCGGCGACGAGAAGCCTGAAAATCACCCCCACGAGTCGCCCTGGAACATGACCCTGCCCCTGATCGGGCTGGCCGTCCTGTCGGCTGTGGGCGGACTGGTGGGCACCCCGTGGGCGCCCTTCTGGCAGGAGTGGATCTTCTTCGGCCACCCGCACCACGCCGAACCCAACTACCTGATCATGATCGGATCGGTGGTGCTGGCCGCCGCCGGCATTTACCTGGCCTACACCCTGTACTGCGCCGACAAGACCAAGGCCAGGGCACACGCCCTGAAGGAGAGGTACAAGTTCTTCTGGACCCTTTCGTACAACAAGTACTATATCGACGAGATTTACCTGTGGTTCAACCATACCTTTATCGATGGCGCGGCCAGGCTGTTCTACCTGTTTGACATCTACGTGGTGGACGGCATTATCGTGAACGGCATTGCCGCCATCACCCGGCTCTCCGGGGAGGGCCTGCGGGTTACCCAGACCGGCCGGCTGCAGAACTACGCCCTGGTGTTCTTCCTGGGGGTGCTGGCGGTGGCCGTGGTGCTGGCCTTCACCGGCCCCTCCGTTGCGGCCGGGCTGACGGGAGGTGTTAAGTAGATGAGCGGTTTTCCCGTACTGACCACCATTCTCCTGGCGCCGGTGGCCGCCGCCGTCATCATGACCTTCATCCCCCGGGAGGAGGGCAAGCTGATCAAGTGCGTGGCCGCCGTGGGCACCTTCGTATCCATGGCCCTGTCCCTGTACGTCTACTTTTCCTATGACACCGCCCTGGGCGGACTGCAGTTCGCCGAGAAGATCCCCTGGATCAAGGACCTGGGCGTGAGCTGGTTCCTGGCCGTGGACGGCATAAGCCTGCCCATGCTGCTGCTGACCAACCTGATCGGCTTCTCGGCGGTGTTCGCCTCCTGGAACGTCGACAACCGGCCCCGGGAATTCTTCATCCTGCTCTGCCTGCTGATCACCGGCGTGATGGGCACCTTCGTGGCCCACGACCTGTTCATCTTCCTGCTGTTCTACGAGGTCGTGGTGATTCCCATCTACATCCTGGTGATCATCTGGGGTAGCTCCAAGCGGGTGTCCAAGGAGTACGCCGGCATGAAGCTGACCATCTACCTCCTGATCGGGTCGGCCTTCCTGCTGGTGGGCATCATCGCCTTCTTCGTCAAGTCGGCGGGCATCCTGGGCGGGCCCGACATGAGCTTCACCGCCCTGGCCGAGGCCGGGAAGCAGCTGAGCGCCTTCGACCAGACCTGGCTGTTCGCCCTGATGCTCTTCGGCTTCGGTTCCCTGGTTTCCATGTGGCCGTTCCACTCCTGGTCGCCCGACGGTTACGCCGGCGCCCCCACGGCGGTGTCCATGATTCACGCCGGGGTGCTGAAGAAGATCGGGGGGTACGGCCTGGTGAAGATCGCCCTGTACTTCCTGCCCCTGGGGGCCAAGTTCTGGGCACCCTACATGGCGGTGCTGGGGGTGGCCGGGGTGACTTACGCGGCTTTCGCCGCCCTGGCCCAGAAGGACCTGAAGTACATCGTGGGTTACTCCTCGGTGTCGCACATGGGCTACGTGATGCTGGCCATAGGGTCGTTCAATGTCATCGGCATCAACGGCGCGGTGGCCAACATGTTCGCCCACGGTGTGATGGCGGCCCTGTTCTTCTCGACCATCGGCTTCATCTACGAAAAAACCCATACCCGCTGGATTCCGGACCTGGGCGGCCTGGCCAGGCAAACGCCCAGGCTGGCGGTGGCCTTCATGCTGGCGGCCCTGGCCTCGCTGGGACTGCCGGGCCTGATCAGCTTCATCCCGGAATTCACCATCTTCATAGCCGCCTTCAAGGTGTACGGCGGGCTGGCCGTCATCGGTATCGCGGGCATCATCCTGACCGCCCTGTACGCCCTGCGGGCCGGCGCCAACACCCTGTTCGGCCCCCCGCGGGAGGACTACGACCACCTGAAGGACATCCGCGGCCCCGAGATGGTGCCCCTGGTGGTGCTGGGCACCGCCCTGGTGGCCGGGGGCATCCTGCCCTCCCTGCTGTTTGACATGGTCAACAGCGGAGCCGTCCCGCTCATGACGCACGTGGAAAACGTCCTGAAGATAGGGGGGGTGATGTAGGTGCAAGTGGACCTTTCGCTGATTGTTCCTGAAATGGCCATGGCGGTGCTGGGTCTGACGGTGCTTATCCTCGGCCTGATCGTTCCCAAAGAGTCCCGCCACGGCCTGGGCTGGTTCACCGCCCTGGCCCTGCTGGGGGTCATGGGACTTGTATTGGCGGGCTGGAACAATACCGGCAGCCTGTACGGCGACCTGTACGTGGTGGACCAGTTTTCCCAGTTCTTCAAGATAACCTTCCTGGCGGCCGCCTTCCTGGTGGTGCTGGGTTCAATGAGGTTCGTCGACAAGCATCTGGGCGGCCAGAGCGAGTACTACAGCACGCTGCTGTTCGCCACCCTGGGCATGATGGTGATGGCTTCGGCCAACGATTTCATGACCATGTACCTGGGACTGGAGCTGATGACCATCGCCTTCATCATCCTGGTCTGCTTCCGGCGGACCGAGTCCAAGTCCCTGGAGTCCGGGATGAAGTACGTCCTGCTGGCCGGAATGTCCTCGGCGGTGCTGCTTTACGGCTTGAGCCTGGTATACGGCATTACCGGCACGGTGGTCATCAACGAGGTGGGCCAGGCCCTGGCCCTGCGGGGACCCCTGCCCATCCTGATGCTGGGCGTGGTCATGCTGGTGGCCGGCCTGGGCTTCAAGATCTCGGCGGTGCCCTTCCACATGTGGTCGCCTGATATATACGAAGGCGCCCCCACACCCGTCACCGCCTTCCTGGCGGTGGGATCCAAGGCTGCGTCCTTCGCCATCCTGATCAGGATTTTCGTGGTGGGGATGTTCGGCATATCGCTGAACTGGGAGCTGCTGCTGGCCATCCTGGCGGCGGTGACCATCATTGTGGGCAACCTGGTGGCCATCCCGCAGACCAACATCAAGAGGATGCTGGCGTACTCCAGCATCGCCCAGGCCGGATACATCCTGGTGGGCCTGGTGACGGCCTCCCAGGAAGGGGTCAAGGGTGTGCTGTTCTACGCCTTCCTGTACGTGTTCGCCACGGTGGGGGCCTTTACCGTGGCCTCCTACTTCTATAATGTCACCGGCAGCGACGAAATCAGGGACTACGCCGGGCTGGCCCAGCGCTCCCCGCTGATGGCCGCAGTGATGGTGGTGGCCATGCTGTCCATGGCCGGGATACCCCCTCTGGCCGGGTTTGTGGGCAAGTTCTACCTGTTCATGACCATCGTGGAAGATTACCTCTGGCTGGCTTTCATCGGCCTGGTGATGAGCATGGTGTCGGTGTACTACTACCTGAGGGTGGCCCTGGTGATGTACCGGGACGAGCCCCTGGACGGCACCCCCATCGCCGTCAGCGCGCCGGTGACCGTCACCCTGTTGGTGGCCATGGCGGTGACCCTTTTCCTGGGCATCTACCCTGGGCCGGTCTCCGAGGTGGTCAATACCGCCGCCCACTCCTTCTTCATGCACTAAAAGAGGCGCTAAAACCCGTTTGAGAAAGCCGCCCCCGCCAAAGGGGCGGCTTTCTTGCCCCTTTGCTGAACCAATGATCGTATTTGGGAATTTTTTGACGGCGGAAACCGGCGGTTTGTGTTATACTGTTATAAGAATTCTTGCGATGGGGGAAAAGAGATGGAACGCAGCATTTACCAGGGGACGGCCGACTACCTGGTGTCAGAAGATTTGCGCAATGCAGTCAACATCGCCATGGCCCTGGGCAGGCCGCTTTTGATCAAAGGGGAGCCCGGAACCGGAAAGACCATGCTGGCCAGGAGCATTGCCGAAGGGCTCGGCATGCCCCTGATCATCTGGAATATTAAGTCCACCACCAAGGCCCAGGAGGGGCTCTACGTTTACGACACCGTCCAGAGGCTGTACGACAGCCAGTTCGGCGACCGGGACGTTTCCGACATCAGGCAGTACATAAGGCTGGGCAAGCTGGGGGAGGCCTTTGTCTCTGAAAAGCAGGCGGTGCTCCTGATTGATGAAATAGACAAGGCCGACCTTGAGTTTCCCAACGACCTCCTGTGGGAACTGGACATCATGAACTTCTACATCCCCGAAACGGGAGAAACAATCTCCGCCAGGCACCGGCCGGTGGTGGTGATCACCAGCAACGCCGAGAAGGAACTCCCGGACGCCTTCCTGCGCCGGTGCATTTTCCACTACATCTCCTTCCCGGACGAGGAAATGATGGCCAACATAGTGAGGGTGCACCACCCCAACCTGGAATCAAACCTGCTGGCCGAGGCCCTGAAGGCCTTTTACTGGATCCGGTCGCTTCCCGGCCTGCTGAAGAAGCCCAGCACCAGCGAACTGCTGGACTGGGTTCAGGCCCTGGTGGTGGGGGGGATTCACCCGGACCGGGTGACGGCGGAGATCCCCTTCCTGGGCGTGCTGCTGAAGAAAAACCAGGACTTCGATCAGGTGTTGAGAAGGCTGCACTCCCCCGGGGGATTGCAGCGCCAGACCGGCTGGCCGGGCAACGTGAGATCGGGAATTAGGAATTAAGGGCTTGAGGGTGGTGAAGAATGACGGGAATACAGAAGCCAGAATCCAGAATCAAGAATATTATTAGGGTATTGCTTACTAGCTTTCAGATGGATTCCTGACCCATTAAGCCTTCTCTGGGGGTAAAATGATGTTTACCGGATTTTTTTACACCCTGCGGGATGAGAAGGTCCCGGTGACCCCCACCGAGTGGATGACCCTGATGGAAGCCCTGGACCGGGGGCTGGCCGGGGCGAGCCTGTCGGGGTTTTATTACCTGGCCAGGGCGGTGCTGGTAAAAAGCGAGGCCTACTACGACCGTTTCGACCTGGCCTTCAGGCGGTACTTCGACGGCATCGAGACCTCCGAAAAGCTGGCCGGCCAGGTGGCCAAGTGGCTGGAAAACTCCCTTCCCCCCCTGAAGGTGGACCCGTCCGGCAGGATACCGTTTTCCGACTGGAGCCTGGAGGATCTCAAGAAGCAACTGGAGGAGAGGCTGGCGGAACAGAAGGAGGAGCACCACGGGGGGTCCCGCTGGATCGGGACGGGGGGGACCTCCCCTTTCGGGCACTCGGGATACCACCCGGCCGGCCTGCGCATCGGCGGCCAGTCAGTGAACCGTTCGGCGGTCAAGGTGGCGGCCGAAAGAAGGTACCGGGACTTCCGCAATGACGACACCCTGAACACCAGGCAGTTCGAAGTGGCCCTGCGCAAGCTCAGGCAGCTGAGCCGGAACGATGAGAAGCCGCCGGACATGCTCAACCTGGACAAAACCATCGACGCCACCTGCCGCAAGGGGGGAATGCTGGAACTGGTCTGGGACCGGCCGCGCAAGAACACCGTGAAGGTGATCCTGATGATGGACTCCGGGGGTTCCATGAACCCCTACGCCAGGCTTTGCAGCCAGCTTTTCCAGGCGGCCTCCAAGGTGAACCACTTCAAGGATATAAAATTCTACTATTTTCACAACTGCGTGTACGACCGGCTTTTCAACGATCCCTTCTGCCTGGTGAAAAATTCGGTGAGAACCATCGATGTTCTCCGGGACCTGGATTCCAGCTACCGGCTGATCATGGTGGGGGACGCCAGCATGGCCCCCAGCGAGCTGCTGATGGTGGGCGGCGCCCTGGACTGGGGAGTGGAAAACGACGAGCCCGGCGAGTCCTGGCTGAGAAGGCTGGCCGGCCACTTCACCCACTCCGTGTGGCTGAATCCCATCCCGGAGTACATGTGGCCGCCGGTGGGCGAGAGGTCCTATGACACCATCGGGATCATCCGGGGTATTTTCCCCATGTTCGAGCTGACGGTGGAGGGGTTGGAAAGGGCGGTCGCCAAGCTCAAAGTCAGTAAATAGAGGGCACTGAAAATATGTTATACGAGGTGATAATGATGGCAAAAGACCCCACTGATGCCCGGAACAGGGCGGGAGATTACTTCCGGAACGGCTACAACTGCGCGGAATCGATCTTTCTGGCCTTCAGGGACTGGCTGGGCCTTGATGTGCCCGTGGAGACGGTCCGGGCGCTTACCGGTTTCGGGGGGGGGCTGGGTCACGCGGGGTGCATGTGCGGCGCCCTGACCGGGTCGGCCGTGGTGCTGGGGCTGCTGAGGGGCAGGACAAGCGCCGAAGAAAGCCGGGACCAGGCGTACGCCCTGTCCAAGGAGTTCCACGACCGTTTTGAGACGAATTTCGGCTATACCTGCTGCCGCAGCCTCAACCCGCACCCCTTCGACACCAAGGAGCACCTCCGCCACTGCATAAAGATAACCGGCAACACCGGCAAGCTGCTGGCCGAATTCATAAATGAAAAGGGTCTGGCCGGATGAGGTTTCATTTAGGCCCGCCGGGTGAAAACCCGGCCTTTTCTTTTCAGTGAAGAAGGCTTCCGCCGCAGCGGCGTTTCCCGCCTCCGGGCCCGGCCGTCTTGCAAGGTGGTATATGAAATTCTTCACCGGCAATACTTAAAGAAAAACTTCGGGCGGCCGAGGAGGAAACATCTTCATCCGGAGAGAATACTAGGGATAAAAAGTAAAGATCGAGGAGGACACCGAAGTGCCCAAAATGTATTATGACAGCGACGCCGACCTGGGCGTCCTGAAGGGTAAAAAGATTGCCGTTATGGGGTACGGCAGCCAGGGTCACGCCCAGGCGCAAAACCTGAAGGAAAGCGGACTGGACGTTACGGTGGGCCTGCGCCGGGGGAGCAAGTCCTGGTCAGTGGCGGAGGCTGACGGCCTTAAGGTGACCACCGTTTCCGAGGCGGCGGCCGAGGCCGATGTTATCCAGATCCTTCTGCCCGACGAGATACAGGGCGCTGTTTACCGGGAAGAGATCAGGCCCGGCTTGAAGCCCGGCAATGCCCTGGTTTTTTCGCACGGCTTTAATATCGTTTATCACCAGGTGGTCCCCCCCGCCGACGTGGACGTGTTTATGATCGCCCCCAAGAGCCCCGGCCACCTGGTGCGGAGGATGTACGTGGAGGGCAAGGGTGTCCCGGCCCTGCTGGCCGTTCACCAGGACGCCACCGGCAACGCCTACCGGCTGGCCCTGGCCTACGCCAAGGGCATCGGCTGCACCCGGGCGGGCGTTATCGAGACCACCTTCAAGGAGGAGACCGAAACCGACCTTTTCGGCGAGCAGACGGTGCTGTGCGGGGGGGTCACCGCCCTGATCAAGGCCGGTTTCGAAACCCTGGTGGAGGCCGGCTACCAGCCTGAAATCGCCTACTTTGAATGCCTGCACGAGCTGAAACTGATCGTGGACCTCATATACGAGGGCGGTTTGGGCCTGATGCGCTATTCTGTCAGCAACACCGCCGAGTACGGTGACCTCACCCGGGGCCCCAGGATTGTAAACGACGGCGTGAAGGCCGAAATGAAGAAAATTCTCGAAGAAATTCAGAGCGGGTCCTTTGCCAAGGAGTGGATGCTGGAAAATCAGGTCAACCGGCCGCAGTTCAACGCCCTGGCGGAAAAGGACAAGGACCACCTGATTGAAAAGGTGGGCGCCCAGTTGAGGTCCATGATGCCCTGGCTGAAAAAATAGCCGGATCGCAGGCCGCCCCGGAGAGGGGGCGGCCTTATTCCTTTTGACACGCAGGAAGGCCCCCAGGCTTCCGAATTTTCATTTTTTCGTTTCGCTTTTGGAGGCATGAGGGTCTGAGCTCCTCCGCCGGCACGGCGGCTTTTTTCCTTTTCCGGCAGGGGATCATGGAAGTAATGTCCGGGATTGACATCTGAGTGGAAAAAATTTATAATTTGATCAGTGGTACGTACATCATGACATCACTATGTTGATTTTGAATACTGCCGGGATGTGATTTGCCGTTGAAGATTCTGGTGGTGAATTGCGGCAGCTCAACCTTGAAATACAAGCTCTTTGAGATGGAGGGCGAAAGGGTTCTGGCCTGGGGAATGGCCGACAGGATTGGGTCAGCGGGATCCAGGATTTATCACCGGGTCCCGGGCCGGGAGGAAATCGTCCTGGATGATCCCCTGCCCGGTCACGGGGAGGCGGCGGAGCGGATTCTCGGCCTCCTTACAGACGCCGGCCGGGGTGTGCTGGGCGCTGCTGCGGAAATCTCGGCCGTGGGGCACCGGGTGGTGCACGGGGGCGAATTCTTTCAGCAGCCGGTTCTGGTGGACGACGGGGTGATCCTGACCCTGGAAGAATGCAGTGACCTGGCCCCCTTGCACAACCCCCCCAACCTTACGGGCATTCGCGTCTGCCGGAGGCTGATGCCCCACGCCGCCCAGGTGGCTGTGTTTGATACCGCATTCCACCAGACCATGCCGGAATACGCCTGCCTGTACCCAATTCCCTACAGGTATTATAAGGATTTCCGGGTAAGGAAGTATGGGTTCCACGGCACTTCCCACAAGTACGTATCGGCAAGGGCCGCGGAAATTGCCGGAAGCGGGAGCGGGGATTTAAAAATAATAACCTGCCACCTGGGCAACGGTTCCAGCCTTTGCGCGGTCCGGGGCGGCAGGTCAGTGGATACCACCATGGGCTTCACACCCCTGGCGGGCCTGATGATGGGCACGCGGTGCGGGGATATAGATCCTTCGATCATTCCATACCTGGCTGAAAAAGAAGGGCTGACGGCCGGCAGGGTCGTGGAAGTCCTGAACAAGGACAGCGGCGCCCTGGGAATCTCGGGTATCTCCAGCGATTTCAGAGACCTGTTCCGGGCTGCGGGGGAAGGGAACAAAAGGGCGCGTCTGGCCATCGATATGTTCGTGTACAGGGTGGCGGCGGGGATCGGGTCCCTGGTGCCGGCCATCGGCGGGCTGGACATGCTTGTTTTTACGGCGGGTATCGGTGAGAATTCTCCCGAAATACGCCGCGAGGTGTGCGCTTATCTCACCTGGCTGGGGGTGCTGCTGGATGATGACAGGAACTCCGTCAGGGGGGCGGAGGCGGAGATCTCGGCGCCCGGGTCGGCCGTAAAAGTGCTGGTTATTCCCACCGACGAAGAAAAAATGATCGCCCGGGAAACGGCCTTGTTGTTGAAGTGAATGAATGTGATTTTTTTTACAATAGTGGTTGACAGTGGTTCTAAAACTGTTTATATTTAACTTATAAGTGGTTCGTACGTCATGATGTGGGGTGAAGGTTGCCGAAATGGAGTTTAGTCCCAGGAGTCCGATACCGTTGCATGTCCAGCTGAAGGAGATATTGAAAAATGAGATCATTCAGGGGGACTTCAAACAGAAGGTGCCCAGCGAAAGGGAGTTGATGGACAGGTTTTCCGTCAGCAGGTCCACGGTAAGGCAGGCAATTTCCGATCTGGTGGCGGAGGGCGTGCTGGAAAAGGTGCACGGCAAGGGGACGTTCGTTTCCCGCCGGCCGGTGGAGGAATGGCTCGGGAACATTTGCACGTACAATGAAATAATCGAGGAAATGGGCATGAAGCCGAGCACCCGCCTGTTGTACCAGGGCAAAGAATCATCGCCCGGGGAAATTGCCAAAACCCTGGGTGTCGACGAATTTTACGTCATCGAGAGGCTGCGGTTCGCGGACGACAAGCCCATAGCCATAGAAAGGCAGTGCTACCCGGTGGAAATAGGGTTCGAACTGGCAAAGCACGACCTGAACGATGCCGTTTTATATGACCTGCTGGAGCTGAATCTCGGCATAAAACTCTGGGAGGCGGAACAAATAATCAGCAGCACCCTGCCGACCAGGGAGGAAGCCGAACACCTGGATATACCCCGTTCCACCTGCGTTATGGTTGCCGAACGCATAATATACGACCCCGAGGGGACAGCGGTGGAATATCTGAGGGGGGTTTTCCGGGCGGATATGTACGCATTTCGCATCAAGCTCGACAGGAGAAGGGGCTGACGGGCCCCTGCCGCCGGCGGGGGGGGTGATTGATGGTTTTTGAAAAGGGAAAAAAAAGCGCTTAAATCTTAAAAGCGCGGTAAAAAAGAAGAAGATAAAATTATAAACCCAAGAATATTCTATCGCAAAAGTCGCGGGGCGTCAAGAAAAGTGAAATATCGCACTAGTAATGGGGGTGCGGCTGAAAAGTGATAATAGGAATACCCAGGGAAATAAAAAGCGGTGAAAACAGAGTGGCTCTAACTCCCGCCGGAGCCATGGCCCTGGTGCGGGAGGGGCACAGGGTGATAGTGGAGAAGTCGGCGGGGCAGGGAAGCGGTTTTACCGATGAAAGTTACAAGGACGCCGGGGCGGTGATCGCAGCTACCGCCGCGGAGGTGTTCGGGGCGGCCGACATGATTGTCAAAGTCAAAGAGCCCCAGCCGTCGGAGTACAATCTGTTCAAAGAAAACCAGATTCTTTTCACCTATCTCCACCTGGCCCCCGAATATGAGCTTACCAGGGCCCTCATGGACAGGAAGGTTGTGGCCATCGCCTATGAAACCGTTCAGCTTCCCAGTGGACATCTTCCCCTCCTGGCCCCGATGAGCGAGATTGCGGGCAGGATGTCGGTGCAGGTGGGCGCCCAGCTGCTGGCCAAGCAGCATGGTGGTAAGGGGGTTCTCCTGTCCGGCGTTCCCGGGGTGTTGCCGGCCAGGGTGGTCATCATCGGCGGGGGAACGGTGGGCACAAATGCGGCCAGGATAGCCCTGGGCATGGGGGCGGACGTGATCATAGTGGAGAAGGAACCTGCCCGGTTGAGAGTCCTGGACGAAATGTTCAGCTTCCGCGTCAGAACACTGATCTCAAATTACTTCAACCTCATGAACGCCGTCAGGGAGGCCGATTTGCTGATCGGTGCCGTTTTGCTGCCGGGGGCAAAGGCTCCGAAACTGGTAACCGAAGAAATGGTCAAAGGGATGGGCGAAGGATCGGTGATTGTGGACGTGGCCGTCGACCAGGGCGGATGCGTGGAAACCATTGACCGGATAACCACCCACGACAACCCCACCTTCATAAAGCACGGGGTGGTGCATTACAGCGTGGCCAATATGCCGGGCGCCGTGGCCAGGACTTCGACCCTGGCCCTGACCAACGCCACGCTGCCGTACATTTTGAAAATTGCCTGCAAGGGCTACAGGGACGCGGTGCTTGAAGATCCTTCCCTGGCCAGGGGGGTGAATGTCCTGGACGGCCGGGTGACGTTCAGCGAGGTGGCCCGGTCTCTGGGTTTCGAATACACTCCATTAAGCGAATTGATTAACTGACGGGGGAAGGATAAAACTGTTTAGGGGGATGATCGTATGCCTGGTGTTGCAGGGGCGGACGGACTGGTAAGGCTGGACCGGGACCATGTGTGGCACCACATTGTCCAGCACAAGGTTTTTGAGACCCAGGAACCATTGATTTTCGTGGAAGGAAAGGGCTGCGTACTGAAGGACATCCGGGGCAGGGAATTTTTGGACGCAACTTCCGGGGGGGTTTGGTGCGTAAGCCTGGGTTACGGCCGGGAGTCAATCGCGGAGGCCGTTTACAAACAGCTTAAGGAAATGCCGTATTACGCCATGACCGCCGGCAATATCCCCGCAGTGATGCTGGCTGAGAAACTTGTTTCCCTGCTGCCCAACCTGAAGAGGGTGTTCTATTCGAACAGCGGATCCGAGGCCAATGAAACGGCCTTTAAAATGACCAGGCAGTATTTCCGCATCAAATACAAGGACAGGGACAAGCACAAAATAATATACCGCCAGCGGGATTACCACGGCACCACCATGGCCGCCCTGAGCGCCACCGGGCAGCCGGAGAGAAAGATGGGATATGAGCCTATGGTACCTGGTTTTCTCAGCATCCCGGCCGCATACTGTTACCGGTGCGAATTCGGGAAGACCTACCCCGGCTGCGACCTGGAGTGTGCCCGGGCCCTTGAAAAGCTGATCCTGGCCGAAGACCCAGACACGGTGGGGGCGGTTATACTGGAGCCAATAACGGCGGGCGGCGGCGTTATCATACCGCCCGACGGCTACTACGGGATAATTCAGGAGACCTGCCGCAAGTACGAGGTTCTCCTGATCATGGACGAGGTTGTCAACGGTTTTGGAAGGACCGGGAAGATGTTCGGCCACCAGCACTGGAACGTTGACCCCGACATGGTCACCGTGGCCAAGGGGATAGCCAGTGCCTACATGCCCCTTTCGGCCACCATGGTAAAGGAGGAAATATTCAACGTTTTTTTGAACGACCCGTCCGACAAGCTTAAATACTTCAGGCACATCAGCACCTACGGCGGAAATGCGGCTGCCTGCGCCGCCGGACTGGAAAGCGTAAGGATCGTTGAAGAGGAGGACCTTTGCCGGAGAAGCGCGGAAATGGGCCGGTACCTGCTGGAAAGTTTAAAAGACCAGCTTTCGGGCCACCCCATGGCGGGGGACATTCGCGGCAGGGGACTGTTTGCGGGCATCGAGCTGGTTGAGGACAAGGCCAGCAAGGCCCCGGTGGACGAGAAGGTGATCGGCAGGATTATCGCGGACATTTCGGCCCAAGGGGTGCTGGTGGGCAGGACAAACAGGAGCATACCGAACGGGAACAACATCATCAACCTGGCGCCCGCTTTTGTGGTAACCAGGGAACAGATCGACAGGATAGTTGTCTCCATCCGGAATGCCCTTGAAAAAATAAAATAATGAAGTCGTCTGGAGGGTTGAAAAGTGTCGAAGGTCAAGATGACGCCCAGTGAAGCGATTGTGGAAACCCTGCTGGCCGAGGGGGTGGATCACGTATCCGGCATTGTGGGGTCCGCCTTCATGGACATGCTGGACCTGTTCCCCACGGCGGGAATCAAGTTTATTTCCGTCCGGCACGAGCAGAGCGCGGCCCACATGGAAGACGCCTACGCCCGGGTGACGGGCAAGTGCGGGGTGGTGACGGGACAAAACGGCCCGGGGATCACCAACATGGTAACCTCGGTGGCAGCAGCCAACATGGGCCACACGCCCATGGTGGTGATCTCCCCGTCCGCGGGGACACCCACCGTGGGCTGGGACGGGTTCCAGGAATGCGACCAGGTGTCGGTTTTCCGGGCCATCACCAAGGCTACCGTGCGAGTGCCCCACCCCAGGCGGGCCGCCGACTGCCTCAGGACCGCCTTCAGGATTGCCTATGCCGAGCGGGGCCCGGTGCTGTACGACATTCCCCGGGACTATTTCTACGGTGAGCTGGAGGACAGGATCCTGCAGCCGCACCAGTACCGCGTGGACAGGCGGGGCTGCGGCTGCCTGGAAGACCTGAAGAGAGCCGCCGAAATCCTGGCGGCGGCCAAAAAGCCGGTGATCATTTCGGGCAGGGGCGCGGTGGACGCGGACGCCCTGGATGTGGTTAAGGAGATAGCCGAATTTCTCACTGCCCCCGTGGCCGTTTCCTACCTGCACAACGACGCCTTTTACGCCGACCATCCGCTTTGGGTGGGGCCCATCGGGTACATGGGATCCAAGGCGGCCATGTATTCCCTGGCGGAGGCCGACGTAATCCTGGCCATCGGCACCAGGCTGTCCGTTTTCGGCACCCTGCCGCAGTATGACATCAACTATTTCCCAGAAAACGCCAAGATCATCCAGGTAGACATCAACCCCAGGCACATAGCCCGCACGCACCCCATTGAAGTGGGGATCATCGGCGATGCCAGGGAGGCCGGCGTTGAAATCCTGAAGCTGCTGCGGTCGGAACAGCCCGGCCGCAGGCCCGACGGCGCCCGCCTGACGGGAGTGGCAGACAGAAAGAAAAAGTGGGAAGAGGAGATAGTGTCCCTGGCCATGGTGGACGGCAACCCCATCAATCCCCGCCGGGTGCTGCTGGAGATGTCCAGGGTGCTGCCGCCCGACGCCATTGTGGCCACCGATATCGGCAACGTCTCATCCACCGCCAACAGCTACCTGAAATTCACAAAAAGCCGCAAGCACATAGCCGCCCTCACCTTTGGCAACACCGGCTTCGCCTATCCCGCCGCCCTGGGCGCCCAGATGGGCTGCCCGGAAGCGCCTGTGCTGGCCATCATCGGAGACGGCGCCTGGGGCATGAGCCTGCACGAAGTGAGCACCGCCGTTGAACACAACCTGCCGGTAATCGCCTGCGTGTTCAGGAACATGGCCTGGTGCGCGGAGAAAAAGAACCAGGTGGATTTCTACAACAACCGGTTCATCGGCGTGGACATACCCAACCCGGAAAGCTTTGTCCCGGCGGCCAAGGCCATGGGGGCCGAAGGCATGAGGATTGAAAGGGCCGGCGACGTCGCCGAGGCAATCCTGGAGGCAATCAAGAGCAGGAAGCCCTATGTTCTGGAGTTCGTGGTGGACGGCACCCAGCTCGCCCCGCCTTTCAGGAGGGACGCCCTGGCCCTGCCGACCAGACTGCTGCCCAAGTACGCGCACCTGGATCATAGAAACTGGTAGTTTTGATTTTGAACTGGGTAAGGGATAAACTCCTTACCCAGTTCACGGTTAAAGGCAGAATGTCACGCGCTGTCTAGGGAACACTGTCTGTTCCCGCCGCTCCTTTTTCCTGGCCGGCGCGTCGCGGGAATTGCCTATCCGCCTAAAGCGGGGGCAATCCAGGTGACCCGTGATCCGTCGCTCAGGACCAAACCCCGCTGGTTGTCCCAGTCCACTCTTTTTCCATCCACCATGAGGATCGCGCCGGAAAGGGCCGGGTCCAGCTCCTCCCCGGCGGTCTCCCCGATTTTCCGGATTAATTCTTCCAGGGTAACCTCTTTTCCGGTGGCGACCGTCCCGCTCAGGCTTACTGAACCGTGCCGGGACAAACCACGCAAGGTGTAGTGGTATGCGGCCATAAAGCCCTCCTAATCCGGCGAAATGCCCAGTTCGGCGCAACGGTTCCGGTCCGGCCTTCCCGAATCGTCCCACTTCATGGCCCGGAAGAAGTCCCGGCGCATGGTTTCCAGGTCCACGGTGACGCCGGAAGTGGGGCCTCTTTCAAAGGGGGGCCTGCCCAGAGCCCGGTCCGGCAGGGTGAAGGAACCCGGGTCGATTCCCTCGCGCAGGTTGAACAACTGCCGCATGGTGAGTATCCGCTCCCCGGTTTCCAGCAGTTCGTCGTCGGTCACGTCCCACCCGGCGGCGGCGTTCACCATCTCGGAGTAGGGAAGGGTGCCGAGGAAGGCCGAAAACTGGCACAGGCCCAGGCAGTTGAGAACCTGGGCGGCCTTGGCGAAATAGGCCTGGGCCTCCCCCTTTCCGGCGTACCGGTATTTGACCGTTTTGGACAGGTTATACTCACCGAAAAGGGGCGGCGAACCGGCGTCCACGAAATTCGCGGCCCCGGCGGTGTGCCTGCCCGGGGTGGCGTCCACCACGTAGGTGGTGCCGTATGAAGGAAGGTACTTGGGGTCGTGCATGGGCAGTTCCTGCCCGCCGCAGTGCATGGCGAATTCGCCGCTTCCCCGGCCTATTGACTCCGCTGCCCGGGCCACGCCGCCGGCCAGTATGTCTCCCAGCCCCCGGCGCAGGCCGATGTCCCGGACGAGGGCGATGGCGGCGTCCGCATCTCCCCAGCGGAGGTCCAGGCCGCCGCAGTCTCCGGGCCCGATGAGGCCCTTTTCGAAGCACTCCATGGCAAAGGCCACCGCGGCGCCGGCGGAAATGGCGTCCAGTCCCAGCCGGTTGCACAGGTCGTTCAGCTTGATGATGGACTCGTAATTGTCGTTCAGTATGTTGCTGCCGAACACCGCCGCGGTCTCGTACTCCGGCCGGTGGGCCTCCTCCACCCGGTATTTTCCTTCTTTCACGGACACCAGGGCTCCGCAGCCCAGGGGACAGCCGGCGCAGCGGTATTTCTTGATCTCGTATGGGGCCGCCGAACGGTCGCTGATTTTGCCCGACCTGTCCCAGGGAAAGTCGAACATGCCCACACCGCTCCAGTTCTTTACCGGGGCGTCGCCGCCCTCCACCGATATGGCGGTGGCCGCGCCGGTGCCGTAGTTGCGCAGGGAATTCATCACCTGCCTGACGGTGGGCTTGAAGAAAACTTTTCTTCTCAGCAGGAAGGGCAAAACCCGCTGCGCGAAAATATCGGTGACAAATCTCTCGGTTTTGCCGAATTCATGCTTCAGGGGGGCCGAAATCACCATGTTGACTTTTTTCAGCAGGCCGGGACTGGCCGCGGTCACCTTGCCCGACCCTTTCAGGGCCAGCGCCTTCAGCTTTTTGGATCCCATCACCGCCCCCAGACCCGACCTGGCCGCAGCCCTGCCCCTGTCGTTTATGATGGCGGCAATCAGGGCCAGATTTTCACCCGCGGGCCCGATGGAGGCAATTTTAAAGCCGGATCCCAGCTCACGTCCCAGGACATTTTCGGTCTCCACGGTATCCAGGCCCCAGAGGCGGGAGGCATCCCTTATTTCCACCGTCTCGTCTTTAATGTAAAGGTACACCGGCCTTTCGGACACGCCCCGGACAAATATGCCGTCATAGCCGCAGCGCTTTATTTCCGGCGACAGGCTGCCGCCGCTGTTGGCATCGCCCCACCCGCCGGTGAGCGGGGATTTGCCAACCACCATGTATCTCCCTGAGAAAAGGGCGGGCGTCCCCGTCAGCAGGCCGGGCAGAAATCCCAGTATGTTGTCCGGACCCAGGGGATCAGCCCCGGCGGGCTGTCTTTCGAGAAGGACCTTCACCCCCAGCCCGTACCCCCCCAGCACCCGGCGGTAGACCCCGGGATCGACTTCCTCCCGGCGGATTTCACCGGTGCCCAGGTCCACCCAGAGAATCTTTCCGCAGTAACAGTGACTCATTTTTCCCTCCAGTGGCCGCCGGTATCAGGTCATGTGCTTTTTCCACAGTTTTAGCTGGTCCAGGAGCAGGGCCTGCCTTTTTTCCATGACCTCGGCCGCCCGGCCGCCTTCGTAATTGAAAAATCCCCGGCCGCTTTTGACGCCGAGGTGCCCCTCCCGGACCTTTTCGGTGACCTCCGGGGGCACGCCGGTGTCGTTGCAAAGGTCGGGGAAGATTACGCCGTAGGCCATGGCCACGGTGTCCAGGCCGATGTAGTCCATGGTGTCGAACATGCCCTGCCAGGCCGACTTGAACCCTATGGCGGCCGTGACGGCGGTGTCCACGTCTTCAGGCCCCACGATGCCCCGGTTAATCAGGTGCAGGGCTTCCCTGGCCATGGCCGTCTGCAGCCGGTTGACCAGGAAGCCGAGCACGAAGCCCTTCACCACGATGGGCTTTTTGCCGCACCTCACCAGCTCCCCTTTCAGCCAGTCAACCGCCCCTTTATCGGTGCGGCCGGATATGACCAGCTCCACAAGGGGGATGATCGGCGGAGGGTTGAAAAAGTGGCACACAAAAAACTTGCCCGGCCGGAAATCGGGGAATATTTCGGGGAGGGGCAGGGAAGAGGTATTGCTGACGATTACCGCGTCCTCCGGGCACAGCCTGTCCAGTTCGCTGAAAAGGGCCTGCTTTATGTCCGGCCTTTCGGGAACGGCTTCAACCACCAGCCTTGATCCTTCCACCGCCTGCCCCAGCGAGGTGGTGACGGAAAGCAGGGGCATGTACTTTTCTTCCCCGTTTTCCAGGATGCCTTTCTCGTGCATCAGGGCAATGCTTTTCCGGATTGACTCCGCGCCTTCCCCGAGGGCCTTTTCGCTGATATCTTGCAGGGCCACCTCGTGCCCCCCGGTCATGAATACCTGGGCAATCCCGGGGCCCATTACCCCGGATCCGATAACCGCTACTTTCATTATTCCATCACCCTTCCGCGTATATTTTTTTTCTTGCTACATTCCGGCGCCGGGATCAGCCTCGATGAAGTCCTGCATTTCACGGTGGCGGGTTTCGGGCAGGAACAGGAGTATCAGCAGGACTGCAAGCACCGGCGACAGGGCCATCACGGACACGGCGTTGGCCACGCCGCCCAGGGGAACGGCCAGGGACCCCACCATGGCGGGGGCCGCCACCTGGCCCAGGCGGCCGATGATATTGTTCCCCCAGGCGGTGGCGTTGGCCCTTATGGCCGTCGGGAAAAGCTCGTTGGTGAAGGAGGCCCCGATTACCGTGAAAACTCCGATGAAGAACGTGGCGACAATCAGGAACACCGCCACCAAGGCAAAGGAAACGGCCTGGAAGGCGCAGATGATGAACGCTGACCCGCCCAGCAGGAATATGGCCGCCGTGGGTTTCCGGCCTATGGCGTCCAGCAGTTTTCCGGCCACGAAGTATCCCGTGAGCCCCAGCGTGTATGCCAGGGCGGTGGTGAGCCCCACCCTTGCCTCGTTCCATCCCAGTTCGTTGACGGCGTGGTAGGAGAAGAAATTCTGGCCGGTTATGTAACAGAAATACAGCAACACCCAGAGCAGGGAAACCACGGCCATGTATCTGGTGTACGGCGGCTTCCAGGCCGCGAAAAAGCCGGGCCCTTTTGCGGATGTTTCCCTGGTTTTCCGGAACCTCTCGGTCTCGTGGAAGTTCCTGGCAAGGAAGAAAACCACAAGCAGAGGAAAGGCGCCGATAACATACAGCCCCCGCCATCCGAACCCCAAATTGGCCGTCAGGGGCATGCACAGGGCCGGGAATATGGCCCCGATGGCGGCCGCGGCCTGGAACAGCCCCAGGGCGCGCCCCCTCAAATCAACGGAAAATTCCTCGGCGATGATGATAAAGCCCACTGCCCAGACCGCCACCAGGAAGGTCCTGGCAATAAACTGGCACAGGGCGAACAGGGGCATGTTGGGGGTAAAGGCGGTGGCCAGGCTTAGAGCGGAGTAGAGTACCACGGACCACAGAAAAACCGGCTTGCGGCCGACCCGGTCCCCCATCCTGACCACGAAAAAGGCCAGCAGTGTGCCGACGGCTATGACTGACAGCATGAAACCGGCGGATTTGGTGTCTATTCCCAGGTCCCGGGTGATAAAGGGCAGGGCCAGGTTGACCGTCGAAAAATCAAATCCTTCAAAAAAGGCTCCCAGCATGATCAGCGGGAATACCTGCTTTTGCCTCGTGGTCAGGCGGAACTTCGCCTTTTCTGCTTCCGCAGCCATGTCTATCCCTCCCGGAATTAAAATCTTGCGCGGCCCGGCGGCCGTGATGTCCTGAACCGGTTATTTTGCGCTCATCAGGTCGTCCATGAAGTTCAGCACGAAATCTTTTATAACGCCCCGGTCGGGCAGCGTGCCCAACATGCCGTACATGGCCGCGGTTCCCTCCGGGACGGCGGACGTGTTTTCCGCCACGGCCCGGGCGCACTCCCTGAGGTCCGAGAGGAAAAGGCCGGCGATTTTTTCGTGGGCCGGGGTGACCATCATGTGCAGGCAGGGAGGCCTTTGCTGGCGGTCGAGGCGCCAGCCGCGGGCGTCCATGGCGTCGCCCAGGGCATAGATGTCGAAGCTGTCGGAGGCGAAGGCGAAAACGCTCATGTCGGGCCTGCCCAGCACACGCAGGCCGGGGATGGAATTGATTCCTTCCATCAATTTTTTCGCGGTTTTCATGATGGTGTCCGCAAGGCGCAGGTATCCCTCCTCCCCGAGGTGCTTCATCACCGCCCAGGCCGCGGCGAAGGAACCTCCGGGTCTGGTTCCGGTCATGGTGGGGTGGGCGTATATTCCCCCGGACCAGTCGGTGAAAACGTAAAACTGGTGCCTGCGGAGACTTTTGTCCCTGTATATGACGGTGGATGCGCCCTTGGCGGCGAACCCGTACTTGTGCACGTCGGCCGAGATGGAGGTTACCCCGGGCACCCGGAGATCAAAATCGGGCACCGGGTAGCCCAGTTTGCGCACGAAGGGCAGCAGAAAACCGCCCAGGCACGCGTCCACGTGGAACCCGATTCCCTTTTCCATGGCCAGGGCGGCCAGGTCCTTGATGGGGTCGATCACCCCATGGGGATATGAGGGCGCGGAACCAACCATCAGTATGGTATTGTCGTTGACTGCGTCCCGCATTGCCCCGGCGTCCGCCCGGAAGTCCGTCCCCACGGGAATCCTTACCGCCTTAACGCCGAAGTAATGGGCGGCCTTGTAAAAGGCGGGGTGGGCTGTTTCCGGCAGCACCATCTCCGGGGAGGATATTTCCGGGTGTTCATCCCTGGCTTTGTCCCGGTACGTTTTCACCGCCATCATGATGCTTTCGGTGCCGCAGGAGGTCATTGTTCCGGCGGCTTCGGGCCCGCCTCCCAGCATGTCTGCGGTCATGGCCACCACTTCGGTTTCGAATTTCCTTAGACTGGGAAAGGCCCCGGGGTTGAGTCCGTTCTCTGCGATGAACATGGTGTACGCTTTTTTGATCAGATCTTCAACCTCTTCTCCCGCATAATAAACGAGGCTCCACGTCCTTCCGCCCCTCCAGTCGGCGTCGTGCGCGCGCAGGCCGCTCATTTCCTCTAATATTTGCCTGCCCGGCGTTCCCCTGGCGGGAAGCCTTATTGCCGGTCCTGTCATAATTGGCCTCCTTTCTTGTTTGAACAGAGTCTGAAATGCACAAGCCCCCGGAAGTTCAGTACAATTGAACACGTGTTCATATTTTGTTAAATTTATGCTATCATAGAAATAATGTTAAAACAATATTAACTGCAAAAAATCATTGACATGAAATCACGCCGGTGGTAGCATTTGACTAAGAATACTGAACATTGATTCAGTCATGCTGAACAAAAGGAGCCTGGCTGTTATCTAATTTGGAAGGAGGGTCACGGTGAAGAGTCGAAAGTACAATGGCGGGTCTCTGGTTGCCGAGGTCTTAAAAAGGGAAGGGGTGAAATACGTATTCGGCCTGGCCGGGGGACACATCTACCCGATGATGGAGGCATGCGAGGAAAGGGGCATACGTTTTATAGGCGTGCGCCACGAGATGAACGCAGCCTTCATGGCCGAGGGGTGGGCGCTGACCACCGGGACCGTGGGGGTATGCACGGGCACCGCTGGGCCGGGGTTCACCAACCTGGTGACCGGCCTGGCCAACTCCTCGAACGGCGGATTTCCCGTTTTCTGCATTGCCGGGAAGGCCAGGATAACCGAGAATGACCGGAACGAACTGCAGGACTTCAACCAGATCGACATGGTGAAGCACATAACCAAGCACTCCAGGTCGGTGAGCGAAGCGCACCGGATACCGGAGTACGTGGGCCGGGCCATGGCGTATTGCTCCACCGGCCGGCCGGGGCCGGTGTACCTGGAGATACCCAGGGACCTGATGGAGAAAGACGTTGAGGCCGCCGAGGCGGAGTTCCAGGAGACGTACCGGGCGGCCGGCGCGCCGGCGGGGGATCCCGCCGGCATAGAGGCGGCGGTAAAGATGTTGGGAGAGGCCCGGAAGCCTGTGGTCATCGCCGGCGGCGGGGTCTGGTGGTCCCAGGCCCAGCGGGAGCTGGAAGAGTTTGTGGAAAAAACCGGGATACCCGTGTTTACCCGGAACGCCGCCAGGGGGGCGGTTCCCGATACCCACGGGCTGTGCATGGGTATAGCCGCGTCGGGGAGCCCGGTGCTTCGCATGGCCCTTGCCGAAGCCGACCTGGCCCTGGTGGTGGGCACCAGGACCGGGTACACCATGACCCGGGACGTATTTCCCAGGTCCCTTAAAATAATCAGGATCGACATCGACCCGGCCCAGCTGACCGACCAGCTGGACGTCACGCTGGGGATCGTGGGGGACGCCCGGATGGTGCTGAGGCAGCTTGCCGACGCCGCGGACAGTACCGCCCATACGGAATGGGTGGAACACCTGAGAGGGATAAAAAACAACCTCATTTCGGCGGCCATGCCCCTGGCTATGTCCGATCAGTTTCCCATTCATCCCATGCGCCTGATGTTTGAAATACTGAAAAGGGTGGACCCGGACACAGTGGTGGTCATTGACGGGGGCGACGCCGCCAAGTGGGGCAACCTGGTCCTGCCGGCCACCGGTCCCGGGCAGTATCCCGGCATAATCAGCACCAGCTTCGGCCCCCTGGGGGTGGGAATCCCCTATGCCATGGCCGCAAAGCTGGCCCACCCGGACAAGAGGGTTATCCTGCTGACCGGCGACGGGGCTTTCGGGTACGGGGCCATGGAGTACGACACGGCCGTCCGTTACGGCATTCCCTTTACCACGGTGATACTGAACGACAGGTGCTGGGGAATGATCAAACGGTCTGAGGCCAGAAAGACATCGGATGAGAAGGAATTTGTGGGGCTGGACCTGGTGGAGACGAGGTATGACAAGGTGGTGGAGGCCCTGGGCGGATACGGGGAACACGTCACCCAACCCGGGGACATCGGTCCGGCCATAGACCGCACCCTGGCTTCGGGGAAGCCGGCCTGCGTCAACGTGATGACCGATCCCGGCATCGGTCCCCTTTTGTAATGCGTGATGAATGGTCATATGGAGGCTGTAAACTTGGAGAACGGGACTAAAGAGTCCAGGGTGCGTTCGGTGGCCAGGGCGCTGGCCATACTGAAGTGTTTTATAAAGCCCCCTCATCAGTACGGGATTACCGAATTGAGCGGGATGCTGAAGCTTTCCAAGGGCACTGTCCACCTGCTGGTAAAAACCCTTGAAGATGAAGGATTTCTGGAGCAGGTGGAGGAGACCAGGAAGTACCGTGTCGGGCCGACGGCCTATGAACTTGGGGCGGCCGCATTGGGTGAATTGCGCATTCCGTCTCGAATCCACCTGCAGCACTTGAGCTACGAACTTTCGATGCCGTGTTACCTGGCTATAAATATCGGGAACAAGGCGGTGCTCATCGAAAAAGCGGAGCCTGTGAACCCCTTCATGGTGGTGATGCAAATCGGGGCGGTCCTGCCCTACCACACCACCTCCATGGGGAAAATACTCCTGGCATACACCTCCGCGGAAAACCGGGATCAGTTGATCAACCACACGGACCTTCCGGCCCTGACCCCCAACACCATAACCAGCCGGGAACTGCTGAAGAAGGAAATAGAAGAGGTGGAAAAGCAGGGATACGCGTTAGACCGGGAAGAAACCCTGCCGGGCGTTTTCTGCCTGGCCGTTCCGGTATGGGACGGAACCGGCAGGGTGATCGCCGCCCTCTCGTTGGTGGCGCCTTCCACCGCCCTGAATAAAGACAACTACTGGCAGTATTTGCCGGCATTGAAAAAATACTCCAGCCTGATCACCAAGGACATGACATTTATGAAAAACTAGGGGCGGACGTTACCCCCGTATTGATGAAGCGGCTATGGGAGTGGTTCATAGTGAAAACACTGCTGATCGAAAAAACCCCGGAAAGGTTGATGGCGGTAATCAGCGGCGGTCCCGAAGCGGTGTTCGGCGACTCGTCCCACCTGCGTTACATTGAAATAACGTCCCCTGAAGTCCCCCGGGGGTGGATCAGGGTTAAAAACAGGCTGTCGGGCATATGCGGCAGCGACCTGCACCTGATTTATCTGGATGTTGACCTGGGAGTGCATCCCGCGCTGCTTCCGGGCAGCCCGGTGACCTACCTCGGGCACGAGGTGGTGGGCACCGTGCTGGAGGCCGGGCCGGAGAACGTTCTCAAGCCAGGCGACAGGGTAATCAGGCGGATGAGGGTCGGCGGCGGGTCCTGCCTGGCCCACGGGCTGGATCCCTGCCCGCAGTGCAGGGAGAACCATTACAACCACTGTGAGAGGACGGGACTGCCCGATACGGTGGGAGGCGGTTTCGGGGATGAATTTTATGCTCCCGAAAAGGGCTTGCTCAAAATTCCGGACGAACTCCCGGATGACCAGGCGGTGCTGGTCGAGCCGGCAGCCGTGTCCGTCAGGGGAGTGCTTCGCTGTCCTCCATCAAAAAACCAGAAAGTGATCGTTCTGGGTGCCGGCACCATCGGCTTTTTTGTGTTGCAGGCCCTGCGCGCGGTTTGCCCGGACTGCGACATCACGGCAGTGGCCCAGTTCGGCTTCCAGCGGGATCTCGCCCTCCGCTACGGAGCCGGCGAGGTCTGGATGGCGCATGAAGACCTCCTGGAAAAAGCGGCCGGCAAAACCGGCGGCAGGGTGTATGCCGGGCTTGGCGGGGGCCGGACCCTGGTGGGGGGGTTTGATATTGTTTACGACTGCGTGGGCACTTCGGAAACGCTGCAGCTTTGCCTGCGCCTGGCCAGGTCCCGGGGCAGCGTGGTGCTCGTGGGAGCGGCCCTCAGGATGATGAACATCGACCTTTCCCCGGTGTGGTACAACGAGGTCAACCTGATAGGAACCGCTTCCCACTGCAGCAGCCTCTGGCGGGGCGAGAGGGTGGGGGATTTCGAACTGGCGATCAGCTGGATGCTTGAGGGCGTGCTGGACACGGACGGCTTTATCACTCACCGGTTCAGACTGGACAGGTACAGGGAGGCTATTCTGGCCGCCGCCGACAAATCGGAAAGCAAGTCGGTGAAGGTTGTGTTCGAATTTTAAACCGTAATTCCGGGATTTTTACTATGATTTAGTCCCGGGATACATTAAATTTTACCG
Source organism: Peptococcaceae bacterium (assembly GCA_023512435.1). Lineage (GTDB taxonomy): Bacteria > Bacillota > Desulfotomaculia > Desulfotomaculales > Desulfocucumaceae > JAILZP01. The sequence continues at coordinate 44,895 of JAILZP010000022.1, forward strand.
TAAAATTTTGAAATTTATGAAATGCCCCCGTTCTTCCTCGTCGATCACTTCGACGTGGTCCACCCTGGCCGGGGGATTGCCGGTCCGGCACCACTCCAGCATTTCTCTGATGCTGCTGTCGTCGCCCTCGATGACCGCCTCCACCCGCCCGTCGGGCAGGTTCCGGACCCAGCCCCGGATGCCCAGGCTTTCGGCCTTCTCCCGGGCATGGGCCCGGAAGCAGACGCCCTGCACCCGGCCGGAAATAAAGAGGTGCTTCCTCTGCATATGTACCTCCGCCGGTTATGCTTAAAATCAGCCGGTGACAGGCAGAATTTCTTCAATTTCTACGGTCCGTATTTGGGACAGATCGATTATTTCGTCATCAACCCTGATCATCGGCCTTGAAGGGTATGTCCGGTTGATGACCACAATTTGGCCGGTGCGGCCGTCGTTCAGGCGCACTATTTCGCCCACGTAGCACTCGGCGGTGCGGGCGAGAAAGGTAATGAGAATTTTGGTGTCCAAAGCCCCCAGGAAATTGCTCTGCATCTCTTCGAACACCTTGAAGGGACAGGCCCTGCCGCTTCCCGGCCGGCTGGAGTTCATGGTATCGTATACATCGGCCACGGCCACGATTTTGGCTGCCAGGGGAATCCTGTCGCCCGTGAGGCCCCCCGGGTATCCCGATCCGTCTTCGCGTTCGTGGTGGTGCAGGGCCGCGAGCTGCACGGCTTCGGGGGCCTTGGCCTCCTCAAGGATCTTAAACCCGATGGTGGTGTGCTTCTTGAATTCCTCAAGTTCTTTCAGGGTCAGCTGGGACTTGTAAAACAGGTCGGGGTTCAGGCGGCTTTTGCCTATATCGTGCAACAGCCCGGCCACCACGACATCCCTGCTGATCTCCTCCTCCAGTTGCAGCCAGTGGCAGATAGCCGCGCAGATAAGAGACACGTTTATGCTGTGCCCGTACGTATGGTGGTCCAGTTGTTCAACCTGGCTCAGGGAAGGGAAGAGGTTGTAAGGGCGGTTTACTTCCTGGAGAATGGAACCCGGAAGCTGGTAGGCCTGTTCAAGGTTTACCTGCTGCCCGTCACTGATTCGCCTGATCAGATCGGCCACCTCTTCACCGGACTCCGAATATGATTTTTTAAACTCCATTACCTTTTTTTCGTCGACGCGGTTCCAGTATTCGGGTTTTTCAGGGGGCTTCCGCACCTCTACTTCCGTGTACCCGAGCCTTTTAATGGTTTTTATGTTTTCCTGGGTTAACACTGCCCCCTTGGCCAGCAGCAAGACCTTGTCCATGTTATATATGTCCTGTTCCAGTGTCATGCCCGGCTTCAGTTCATCTGTCAGGCGGACGATAGCCAAAGTACGATCCTCCCTTGCTAACTGTAATCGGTGTACCGGCTCCGGTTAACTTGTTTCGCAAATCCCGTCTAGTTTTCTATCGGTTGCTTCCGGAAATTTCTTGATATAAATATAAATGGTTAAAGGGATTCTACCGTTGGCACGGAAACAGTTTTATCCCCGGTCAATTTTGTATCCGATGTCAACGACAGGGCTTTTTGGGGACAGACCTCCACGCATATGCCGCATCCCACGCACTCGCCGGACCGGTTTACCGCCGGGCCGCCGGTAATGTCGATGCCCATGGAGCAGTTGCTGTTGCAGGTGCCGCACTTGGCGCACAGTGCTTCGTTCTTTACCAGGGCAAACCTGCCGGATCTTGAAATCAGGCCGATCAACAGTCCCTGGGGGCAGAAATAGCGGCACCATACGCGGGTACCCAGTTTGGGCATGAGTATTATGTTCACCGCCTGCATCAGCAGTGTTCTCAGGAACAGTATGAACAAAACCAGGAAGATCAGGTTGAACATCCGGTCCGGGGCATAGCCGGCCAGCGCCGCAACTGTTGCGGTCACGGACAGAGCCAGGACGGCCCATTTAAAAACAACAAACCCCCGGGGTAACTCCCCGGCTTTTGCCCCGCGGGTCCTGTACGGGTCCCCTATGGTTTCGGCCAGGGCCCCGGTCCCGCATATGAAAGTGCACCATGCCCTCCTGCCGTACAGGTACACCACGACCGGAACAAAGACCAGGGAAATTATGTAGTACCACAGCACAAGCGATCCGGTGGCCCACAGCACTTCCGGGAAATAAGGCCACGTGGCGTTCAGGGGCATGCTTTTTTGCAGGATCCAGTAGGGAATGGCCAGGTTGAACACAAACTGGACGGCCATGGTGACCAGCAGAAATTTTTTTACATATTGCAGCTTGTGCCGGCGGAAGGCGATATACCCGAAAAGGATGATCAGCGCGCAAAAGAAGTAGTTGAAGGTGGGAGGGGCGACCTTGCCGGTTTCAAGGTTGATGGCTATGAAAAGCACCAGGAAAATGGCCGTAAGTTTTAGATAGTCCTTCATTTTAAACACCTCCTCTCCCCTAAAATGGTTGCTACAGCCAGTGGGCTTTCCCCTTTTATTTTACCATAATTTCACTTCATGTTGATTAGTCATCCGGAAAGCGACGGCACAGGGCCCCGGGAATTTTGATCCTTTGCTCCCGGGCCGTGCTTTTTAATCAAAATTTCCTCTGTATTATTTTAGCACTAAAAAAATCAAAAAAAAGAAAAAGAAAATATTTAATCAAAATGAAATGACCCGGTGCCGGACCTTCTGATTATTTGCATCCAGATTATGCCAATACCCTGCGGTCCGTACCACTCCCTCCACTAACCTCGCATTCATGTACTGAATCCATGCTCATACCCAAAACACATATATTCAGTCATTATTATTCACTTTTTAGTCAGTTATTATTGGTTTCCTTAAATAATGTTGTATAATTATGATACTCCAAAGAAAGAGAGGGGCGGCAACATGACAGAAGCTTTCGCGAAAGAACTCATAGAGGTGAGGTATTTTATTGAAAAGGCTTTAGTGTATTGTCGCAGCAATGATTTGGAGTCGTTGAACGCTTTTCTGGAAAGGTCCCTGAAGAAGATTGATAGTATTCTGCAGAGAGAAGACAATTAAAATCACACAATATTGAAACTCCCTGGAGGATCCTTTCCCCAGGGAGTTCAACTTAAGAAAGGACTTTTTCCGGAGGATTACAACCGCCCGTTTTTCAGGCGGTTTAAAAACGAGGACTCCGGGAAATCCGAATATGGCTATCTTTCAGTCTTTCTAATTTCTTCCAGCAATGAATTGTACATTTCTCCCAGGGCCCTGCCCACCGCCTGGTACCTGTTCTCGTTGCGCCTGGCTTCGGGCTGGGCGAATGCGTTGGTTTCCAGGTATGTGATCAGGATCTCTTTGGCAATAACTTCCGGGGTCTGGTGTTCGATTTCTGTCTCTGTGTCGTACTCGTATTCTTCATCATCTTCTTCGAAATAATCTTCTTCCTCTTCCGGCCATTCTCCGGTTTCAATGTCTTCTTTTCCGGTTCCGGCTTCAATTAAGTCCTTGTTGTCTTCTTTTTCCAGTTTGTTTTTTTTGTCGGACATGGAAAACACCTCGCAATTTTTTTAGTATCAGCAGGAAAATCCTGTCAGGTGGGCGGTCTTTCAAAAAAGCCAATATGAATTATGCCACATATTTATGGATTGATATACACGGGCAATTTGAGGGGCACGGAACGGGGGAACCGCCTCCCGCGCCCTCACGATTTAATTATATGCGGCGGTCCGGAAAAAGCTGAAAACTTAAATTAAAAGGCAAACCGCCCGTTTTTAAGGCGGTTTCAGTGTATTTGGGATTTTATACCTTGGCTGCTATTTCCTCCAGGACCTCGGAAAGACTTAACATTTCCTCGACCTGGGCGGTGATTTGCTGTATGGCGGCTGCCTGTTCCCGGCTGGCGTTGCTGGCGACCGCAGCCTTTTGCACGGCCTTGGATATGGAATCCTCTATTTTTTTAGTCAATCCGCGTATTAAATCAGCTGTCTCCTTGGAATTGTCGGACAGTTTTCTTATTTCCACGGCCACCACGCCGAATCCACGGCCGGCTTCACCCGCGCGGGCGGCCTCGATTGCCGCGTTTAATCCCAGCATCTTGGTTTGTGAAGCGATGTGGGTTATTGCGTCGAGCACTTTATTGATTTCGCCGGATAAATGCCCTATTCCCATTATTTCTTCCTGCAGGTCGGAGTTGTTGACATTGATTTCATTTGCCGCGGCGGCCGTGTGCGCCGTGGCCTGGCTGACTTCGGCCAGGCCCGCTTTAAAATTGCTTACCGCTTCTCTGATCGCAGACGCATTTTCCCTGGTTACAGCCATCCCGTATGTTCCCACTACCTTGTCCGGATCATCATCGTCAAAAACCGGAACACAGGCCACCTTCAGCGCCTTTCCGTACAGGGAGGCGGGGAGTTCCACAAAGACGGGCTTCTTGCTCTGAATTACCTTGTAGGCCGCGCCTTTCTCATTGAACTCCAGCCCGGGTTTCGCAAAGGGCACCTCCGTATTATGCTCGTGTACCATAAGAAATTTGTTTAAATCTGTAGTGTACAGTCCCATTTTATCTTCGCCGAACAGCTCAGCTATCGCTGGAGCCATGGAGGCGAAATCTTCCAAGAACTTGCTGCCCACTTTCCTTCCTCCTTCCGCGAAATCTCCTTTAGTGACCATTTTTAGACTAATTTCTACATGTGTCGCAAAATTCCTTCATATCCAAAAGAAGGTTGGAGATCAGAGATCAAAAGGACCCGCCTCTTGACTTGTTGATTAACAAGTCAGGTGGCAGGCCCCTTTTTCGCTATGTTCCAGGGTGTCAGGCGCTTTTTTTGGACTCGAAAATCCGGACGATAATGTACGCAACCAGGGCGAAAACGAAAAAGACCAGCAGCATCCAGGCTATGCCGTTCAAGGTGCCGATCACGGTTCTGTATACCTCGAGGGCCCAGCGGTCAGCGTTTAAGACAACGACCTCCCGGGTCTTCTCATTAATAAACTGGGGGGTGACGTACTTTTCCAGCTGGTAGATTCCGACCCCGCTTGAGATTCCGACCACGTAAATGGCAAATTGCAAATACCTGGACCAGGCGGAACTGATGTCTTCGGGAATGAGCCTGCCGAGGATTTTGTCCAGGGACGAGCGGAATATTCTGGCTGTGATGAAAGAGACCGTCAGGGCAATCAGGAAGGTCACGATCAGCAAAAGGATAACCATGTTTTTCCCCCTTTGGCTTTAATTTGTCTGTTGGTCTTTTGTTTAATAGACTGCCCCGCCGGTGATTTTTTACGCTCAGCGGCCCGGCGGGTCGGGGCGCCTGTATTGCAGGGCCTCGGCCAGGTGTTCGGCCTCCACGGTTTCGCTCCCGGCCAGGTCGGCCACGGTGCGGGCAACCTTCAGCAGCTTGTCGTGGGCCCGGGCGCTCAGCCTGAACTGCTTGAAGGAGGATTTGAGCAGTGCCCCCGCCTCTCCGGAAAGGCGGCAGTATTCCCGGGCCTGGGCCCCGGTCATGTGGGCGTTGCACCATATCCCGGATCCCCGGAAGCGCTCCTCCTGTATTTTACGGGCCTTGGCCACCCTTTCCCGGACGGCTGCCGAGGGCTCGGCGGGCCTGTCCTCGTTCAGTTCCTCGTATGTCAGGCGGGGAACGTTTATGGAGATGTCGATCCGGTCCAGAATGGGGCCGGAAATTTTTCCAAGGTATTTTTTGATCTGTACCGGAGTGCAGCAGCACTGCTTTAGCGGGTCGCCGTGGTAGCCGCAGGGGCAGGGGTTGCAGGCCCCGATGAGGGTTATCCTGGCGGGGTAGGTGATGGAGGCGTTCACCCTGGAGATGGTCACCACCCCGTCCTCCATTGGCTGGCGGAGGGCCTCCAGGCAGTCCTTGCCGAATTCCGGCATCTCGTCCAGGAAAAGAATCCCGTTGTGGGCCAGACTGACCTCTCCCGGCCGGGGGAATTTCCCGCCCCCCACCAGCGAGACTGCCGAGGCGCTGTGGTGGGGCGCCCTGAAGGGCCGGGAGGCCACCACCGGCATGCCGGGCCTCAGCAGCCCGGCCAGGCTGTATATCTTGGTGGTCTCCATGGACTCTTCAAAGCCCATTTCCGGCAGTATCCCGGCCAGGCAACGGGCAAGCATGGTTTTCCCGGATCCGGGGCTGCCCACCATGAGCATGTTGTGCCCACCGGCGGCGGCCACCTCCAGTGCCCTCCGGGCGGCGTGCTGCCCCCGCACCGTGGAAAGGTCCGGCAGACGGTCTTCTTTCGATCTCCAGATTTCATCCGCTTTCACCCGGTGAGGCGGTATTTCTGTTTCGCCCCGCAGGAAGCCGGCCAGCTGGTTCAGGGAGGACACCGGGAAAACCTCGGCGTTGGGGGCCAGGGCAGCCTCGCCGGCATTGTCCAGGGGGACCACCACCGGGATAATGCCGTTGTCGCAGGCCGCCAGGACGTTGGGGAGGACTCCCGCCACACCCCGCACCCCGCCGTTTAAGGAAAGCTCGCCGATGAAGGCGTACCGCCCGCAGGCCACCGGGTCCAATTGCTCGGTGGCGGCCAGGATGCCCACGGCGATGGCCAGGTCGTACATGGACCCTTCTTTTTTAATATCCGCCGGGGCCAGGTTCACGGTGATCCTCTTCACCGGGAACTCGAACCCGGCGTTCCTGATGGCCGACCGGACCCTGTCCCGGGCCTCTTTAACCGATGCGTCGGGCAGCCCCACCAGGTCAAAGGCGGGCAGACCGTTGGAGACGTCCACCTCCACCCTGACCAGGTGGCCTTCAAGCCCGTTCAGGGCGGTGCTGTTGACAATGGATAGCATGGGCAACCTCTGTCGCCAAGATTTGAAGGTAAAATTCGACCGGATTACCCATTATTTCTCCCAATGTCAAAAAATACCTGCATGGTTTTAAAAATAAAAATTAATATTTCAGGCCGGGAATCAGGGGCCTGATCCGGATCGGGCGTTCAGTATCCCCCCAGCCTTTTGTAAATCTTGTTCTGGTATTGGCCCAGGGCCAAGTTTGAACCTCTGTTTCTTCTTTCCATCAGGATATCGTACCTGAGTATTTTTTCAGTCAGCTTTTTTCTCAGGGAGTCGATTTCCTTTTCCCCGCCGCGGTCTTCGCAGCAGCAGTTAATTAGCTTTTGCAGGCTGACAATCTCCTTTTTCAACTGCATTTCCTCGGGCAGCACGCCCGCGTTTCTGAGCAGTATGTAGCCGGCCCTAAGTTCTTCGGGAACGTGGGACAGGTCATCCAGGTTAAGGGGCCTGCCCCGGCCCGGGATATTGTCAAGTTCGCCATTTTTTACGGCTTCGCGGATCCTGTTTTCCGCAATAATTGTTAATATGTCCATTGCACCGCACCAACCGTGTCCGGCCCACCGGGCCTGGTATTATCGCGCCGTTCCCGGGCGGGTTTGTTTGAGCAGCCGGGCCATGTTGAGGCCCAGGGTTTTAAAGGTTTCCACGCCTTCCTGGTCGTTCAGGACGTCTCCCGGCATCAGGCCGACGCCCACATTCCAGTAATTTGAACCCGGGATGATCATCTGGGAGATGCCGAAAAAGAAATTAACCGCCGAGTAGGCAAAGGTGGCCCCCGCCCGGCGCATGGAGATCACGGCCGCCCCGGCCTTGCCCTTCAGCATGTCGTCGTTGAACTTGGCCACCATTCCGCAGCGGTCGATAAATGCCTTCACCTCGGCGGAAACATTGCTGAAGTACACCGGTGACCCGATCAGGATGCCGTCGGCGGCCAGGGCCTTTTCAATAAAAAAGTTCATTTCATCGTCGGTTTGGGCGCAGCGCCGGTCCCTGTTCCGCATGCACATGAAGCAGGCCCTGCATCCTCCCAGCTTTTTGCCGCCCAGCTGTGCAATCTCGCCCTCGATGCCTTCTTTGGCCATGATATCCAGGACTGTCCTGAGAGAGTGAAAAGTGTTCCCCTTGGCGCGGGGACTTCCGTTAAAGGCCACAACCCTGATTGACATATGGAGGCCCTCCTTTCTTTATGTTACAAGGGGGTTATTCTTTATTTGCAGTCTATTTCCTCTTGCTCGCCGGAGACGGGAAAAATCCTGCCCGAAACCTCCCCTTCGAGAACCACCTTGCCCTCCTGGTTGGTGCAGGCCATGTGAAGGGTGAGTTTGTTTCTGTCCGGGTCTTTTTCCACCACTGTGACCCTGGCGCAGACCGTTTCCCCCACGTATACCGGGGCCAGGAAGCGGAAGGACATCCTGGCGGCCGGATACGGCTCGGGGAGCAGGGTTCCCCCGGCGTGCGTGATCATGCTGCCCGTCAGCAGCCCCGGCACAACCCGGCCTTTGAATCCGCACCTTTCCGCGATTTGGGTGTCCATGTGAATGGGGTTGAAGTCACCGGTTATCCCTGTAAAGTTGGCCACGTCGCCTTCGCTGAAGGTGCGGCGGAAAGTGACCGAGTCGCCCACCTTCATATCTTTCCACGATGAGAAAAAGCGCATGGTTCAAAACCCTCCTGAAATTTTTCCGGCTGGTATGACCCGCAGGCGGAAGGCGTCCATCACTCCGTGGCACAGGCAGGCGGTGCTAAGCAGATAATCTTTTGCTGTCCCGGTTTGCCTGACTTTTTCCAGGACCGGCCACAGGACTTCCGGCTTGTAGCCGCCGACCCCCGGCGCCAGCTGGACGCTTCTTATGCCCAGTGAGACAAAGCCCTCGATATTGAGGTTGAGGTAATCCCGGTAAAGCAACCCTTTTCGTTTTTGACGGGTAACGGTGCAAATGCTTTCCGGTTCGGGGCAGTTATCCGGGCAAACAAAGTCGGCGTAGCTTGAATAAAGTGTGCCCGTTCCCCCCGGGACCGGATTTGGCAGCCGGCGTGCCGCCTGTTCCGGGACCGGAATTTTTTCCAGTTCGAACACCGGTTGCAATTTCCTTTTCAGCCATTCATAGGCGAGGTGCACGGGGACGGCCGGCACTATGTAGGAGGGGATGTCTTCACCGGCCAGGTTGTCGGCCAGAAAACCGGCCGCATCGGACTGCACGGCCCGGACAGGGGCAGGCAGGTCGGAAAGCAGGCCGAGGGACCGGACGCTGAGGTCCACCACTGTGAAGCAGGCCCGGGGATATTTGGCCATGAGGCGGGAAGCGGCTATCCGGCCGAAACGGCCGCAGCCCATAATCCAAAAAGTTTTTTCCCGGTTTGCCGCTTCTTTCATTTTTTTACTCCTTGAAACAGGTTAAAATGCACTCCTGGTTGGCCCCGGGTGGATTATCAAGATATCTTTTCGCTGCCGGCCGGGATAATCCTGCCGGCCTCAAGCTTGTATAATACTCTGCATGCAAAATATTGCATGTTTGACGGGATCTGCAGGTCAGTACTGTGCGACTGCCGCCTGTATCCCGGAGAATGTCTGTATCAAGGGGATTTTTTACACTTCCCGGCCGCCGCTTTGGTATATTTTTTGCGAAGGGTGTGGCAGTATAGGGAATGCCGGCGTGTCAATGAATGTGCCCGGCTGCCGGGTATCAGGGGTTTTTCACTTGGAAGGAGTTGATCATTTGTGACCGGGCCCGAGAAATCATCATGCAAAAAATGTGAATTCCTGGAGGCGGCATTGCAGCAGGTGGAGGTCGCCGCCCAAAAACTTGGGCTGGACCCGGGCCTCCTGAAAATCCTCAAGGAGCCCAAGCGGGTCCTCACGGTATCCATCCCGGTGCGCA
>JAILZP010000064.1 GCA_023512435.1 Peptococcaceae bacterium
GGAACTGGCCCGGGCCATCGAAGAGATCGCGGCCCTGGCGGACGAACTGCAGCAGGTATAAAAGGGGTGCGCGGCCTTTTAAGCGCCCTTGAAGGGAGGATGGCCCATGGAAAACACTAGCGGCCAGATAGTCACTTTTTACCTGGACAAGGAGCTTTTCGGCATCGAGCTGGAGTACGTGAAGGAAATAATCCGCCTGCCGGAGATGGTGCGGGTGCCCGGCACCCCCCCTTATTTCTCCGGCCTGGCCAACCTGCGGGGCAGCCTTTTGCCGGTGATAGACGGGCGCAGGCGCTTCAGCCTGCCGGAGGCGGAGGAAACCGACGCCACCAGGGTGGTGGTGCTGGAGTACCGGGGGGAAGCCATAGGCTACATAGTGGACCGGATGTCGGAGGTAATCAACCTGGAAAACACCACCGAGGATACCCTGCGGGGCGCCCGGGGGCGGGAGGACCTGATCTCCAGGGTAATAAAAATGAATGACGGCAGCGCCATGGTCATGGTGATCAATATCGAAGTGCTGTTCCCGCGGCTGGAGGAGGCCGGGTCCGCACATTACTCCGGGGCGTCGGCGGGCAGGGAAGGGAAAAGTGAGGCCGCCGGCCGGGAGGAGTTGAAGCAGTTTGTGGGCTTCAGGCTGGCGGACGAGGAGTATGCCGTGGCCATCGAGACGGTGCAGGAAATCGTCTGGGTGCCGGACCAGATATCCCGGTCCCCGGGCTTTCCCCACTACATGGACGGCCTTTTTTCGCTGCGCCGGCGCACCGTGCCCATGCTGAACCTGCGGCGGTTCTTCAGCTTGCCCGACAGGCCCTACGACGACCGGGCCAGGGTGCTGGTGCTGAACCTCAACGGCGATGGCAAAAAAACGGTTATCGGCCTTGGCGTGGACGCCATCACCGAGGTCCTGCGCTTTACGGCGGAGGAGATCGAGCCGCTGCCGGACCTGCTGAGGGGAGAGGCCACCAAAAACCTCACCGGGGTCTGCAAACTGGGCGATGGTAAAAGGCTCATATACCTGCTGGATTCCAGGAGCATCCTGGCGGAGGGCGAGATCAACCTGGAAGGCGCCGGCGATGAAGAAGGGGAGGTGTCATCGGAACGGAGAATGGTCAGCGAAGAGCAGTTTGTCATCTTCCACCTGCAGGAGGAGGAGTATGCCGTCACCATCCAGAGCGTGAAGGAGATCATCCGCCTGCCGGAAATCGTCAGGGTGCCCAGGGCGCCGGCCTACGTGGAAGGAGTGATCAACATCCGGGGCAACATCCTGCCGGTGATCAACCTGAGGCTTAAGCTGAACCTCCCGGCCAGGGAGAGCGACGACCGGTCCCGGATCGTGGTGGTGGACATGAACGGCGTCTCCACCGGCCTCATCGTGGACGCAGTGCGGGAGGTGCGCAAGATTTCGACCGACCAGATCGCCCCCGCCCCGGTGATCCTGAAAGCCCACCTGGACACCAACTACCTGCAGAGCGTGGTCAAGACCGCGGACTCCCAGCGGTCCATCCTGCTTTTAAACCTGCAGAACATTTTGACCGGCGCCGAAAAAATGGAAGTCGCGAAAGTAGTGGAGGAAGCTGCGGGGGGAACAATGGAGGATGTACAGTAAGACCCGGGTGCTGATAGTTGATGATTCCGCCCTGATGCGCAAGTACCTGCGGGAGATTATTGAAGAAGACCGGGAGCTGGAGGTGGTGGGGGCGGCCCGGGACGGCCGGGAGGCGGTGGAACTGAACATTTCCCTGGAGCCCGACGTGATCACCATGGACATAAACATGCCGCGCATGGACGGCCTCACTGCCATCCAGCACATCATGGCCCGGAGGCCCTGCCCGGTGCTGGTGGTCTCCTCCCTCACCCAAAAGGGGGCACTGACCACCTTCGAGGCCCTGGAACTGGGGGCGGTGGACTACGTGCCCAAGCCGGACGGCACCGTTTCCCTGTCCATAAAAAACGCGGCCCGGGAGATCCGGGACAAGATCAAGGCCGTCCGGCGGGTGCGGGTCGGGGCACTGAAATACAAGATCAACACCGGTTCAGGTCCGGCCGGGTCCGCTCCGCCCGCCAAACCTGTGGCTGCGTCCGGAGAAAGCGAAAAACTGGTGTTAATCGGTGTCTCCACCGGAGGGCCGAAGACCCTGATGGAGATCCTTCCGCACCTGCCGGATGATTTCGGTGCCCCGGTGGTGGTGGTTCAGCACATGCCCGGGACCTTCACCCGGCCCTTTGCCGACCGGTTAAACCGGGAATGCCGGATCGAGGTCAGGGAGTCCGAGGAAGGCATGCCCCTTGTTCCGGGCCGGGCAGTTGTGGCCAGGGGGGGAGTGCACCTGAGGATTGACCGCCGGCCCGGCGAGAAGATCTGCCGGCTGAGGCACTCCCACCGGCCCGCCGACGCCCTTTACAAGCCATCGGTGGAGGTGGCCTTCCGCTCGGCCCTGGAATGCGTGGACGCCAGGGGCTTGGTGGCGGTGCTGCTTACCGGCATGGGAGACGACGGTGCCGACGCCATGGTGGATATCAGGCAGGGCGGGGGGCTGACCATAGCCGAGGCCGAGGAAACGGCGGTGGTCTGGGGAATGCCGGGAGAGGCGGTTAAAAGGGGCGGCGCCTCGGTGGTCTTGCCCCACTACGCCATCGCCGGGGCACTGATCAAGGCCGTGCACTGAATTAAAAATAGAGAGGGTGAAGGCCGTGTCCAGGATCCTGATCGTGGACGACTCCTCCACCGTTCGCCGGTACTACCGCGAAGTGCTGGAGGGGGCCGGGCACCAGGTGGAGGAGGCCGCCAACGGCTACGAGGCCCTGGAAAGGGTTTACACAGGAAAATTCGACATGCTGCTGGTGGACGTGAACATGCCCAAGATGGACGGTTACAGCTTCCTCAGTGAAATACGCCGGGCCAGGGATCTGGACCAGGCGCCGGCCCTGATGATTACCACCGAGGGCGACACAGGAGACGTGGACCGGGGTTTCAGGGCAGGATGTAACATGTATTTTGTAAAGCCCGTAAAACCGGAAGAACTCCTGGCCTTTGTTGAAATATTAGGGTGATTTGACATGTCAAACCTGAAAAAAATATTTCTTGAAGAAGCTGATGAATTGCTGACCCAAATAGAACCCCTGGTCCTGGACCTGGAAAAGGGAGTATCGCCGCCCCTGCTGGACGAGCTGTTCAGGGTGGTGCACACGCTGAAGGGTTCCGCCGGTATCGCCGGGATCAGGGGGATAGGTGAACTGACCCACTGCCTGGAGGACCTCCTGGACGGGCTGCGGAGCGGTGAGACGGAGGTCAGGTCCGGGCTGGTGGACGTTCTGCTGATGGGCTTCGACGGGGTGAAGGCCATGGTGGCCGACCTGGCCGCCGGACACGACCTTCCGCCTCCGGAGGAACTGATTAGGGAAATTGCCGGGTATGGCCGGGGTAATTCGCCTGAGCTACCGGCGGAAGAAAAGATGAGCCCTTCGGGAACGGGCCCGCGGCAGCCCCCGGATGCCGCCGTTGAAAAGGCGGGGGACGGGCTTCCGGAGGAGGTAAGGCGCATTCTGCTGGACGGCCTTCACCAGGGCCAAAATGTCTACCACCTGACGCTGGACTTTGGCCGGGATTTCTTCCGCCAGGGGCATAATCTGACCTATCTTCTTGAAGACCTGGCCGGCCTGGGGACCATAGCCGGCTTCGCGGTGGACGGCAGCCGGGTGCCTGTTTTGTCTCGCCTTAATCCGGAAGACTTCCACCTTGTGTTTACCCTTTACCTGGTTACCGGGGCCACCCGGGAAGAGGTGGAGGAAATCTTTGTCTTTGTCGTCAGCGATGAGAACCGGGTGGTGGTCAAGCCCGCGGGCGAATATGTTTTGAAAGAGACAACGCCCGCCGAGTCCCCGGACAACGCCGGCAGGCCGCCCGCCCCAGGGCAGGAGCCGCCGTTTTCCTGCGAACACCTTCCATACGTGGTAAATGTTTTGCGTCAGCAGGAAAAGGCCCTGAAGCTTGCCGCCGGGGATGTTTTACCCGGCCTGCTGCCGGTGGTGCGGAGGATTTTGGAACGGCTGGCCGGACGGGCAGGCCTTGCCTGCGAACAGTACCCGGCGGCGGACCCGGGGGAGGAAAAAGAACGACTCCTTGGAATGGCGGGAACAATTCTGGATGCCCTGGGCGCGGAGTACGGGGCGGATACGGCGGGGCCCCCGTCCAGAACCGGGACATCCGGCCTTGAGTCCCCCCTAGCCGGCGCGGCCGCTTCCGGATCCATCGCAGGCGTTGCCAGGCAGGGGAGTCCGGAGGGCGGGACGGCCCGGGAGAGGAGGCAGAGCGCTTTCAGGGTGCAGCGGGAAACCGCCGACGCTCTGATGAACCTGTCGGGGGAACTGATCGTTGCTAAAAACAGCCTGTCCTACCTGGTTAAAAAACTGGAGGTCCGGGGCCTGGATGAATACGCCCGGGAGTTGAAAGACCGTTACCATTACATTGACCGTATCTCCAGGGAAATGCACAACCAGGTCATGGACATATGGCTGCTGCCGGTCCAGGAAGTGTTCGGCAGGTTCCCCCGCTTCGTCCGGGATCAGGCCAAAAAGCTCGGCAAGAGAGTAGACCTGGTTACCGACGGGGGTGACACCCGGCTGGACAGGGACATTATCGAAAAGATTTACGACCCCCTGCTGCACCTGGTGCGAAATGCCCTGGACCACGGCCTGGAGGAGCCGGAAGATCGGATTAAGGCGGGCAAGAACCCCACCGGCGTGATCCGTCTCACCGCGCAACGGCAGGGGGAAAGGGTGGTTATTCAGGTGTCTGATGACGGCCGGGGCATTGACGTGGAAGCCCTGGCGGAAAAGGCAGTGTCCTGCGGCATGCTTTCCCGGGAGCAGGTGTCCGGCATGACCGGCCAGGAAAAATTAAGGCTGGCCTTCCTGCCCGGACTGAGCTGCAAGGACGAAATTTCGGACCTTTCCGGTCGCGGCGTGGGCATGGATGCGGTGGAAAACACGGTCAAGCGCCTTGGCGGGACAATCCAGGTGGAATCCTCCCCGGGACGGGGAACCGCCTTTGTCATCAGCCTGCCCTTCACCATGGCCACCAGCGAGGTGCTGATGGTGCGGGTCGGCCAGGGCGTTTACGGCCTTCCCCTTTCGGCGGTCAGTGAAACCGTGCGGGTGGAGGAAAAGGACCTCAGAACCGTGCGCGGCCGGCCCGTGGCCCTGCTGCGGGGGGAGATCATCCCGCTGCTGCCGGGGCACCTTTTACTGGAGGGCCAGTCTTCGCGGCGGGGAGAGGCGGTCCTGGTGGTATTGTGGCAGAAGGCCGCCCTGCCGGTGGAGGCCGTGCTGGGCAAAGAGGTGATCATCGTGAAGCCGCTGGCCGGGGAATTGAAAAGGCTGTCCGTTTTCATGGGGGCCGCGGTGCTGGGGGACGGGCGCGTCTTGCTGGTGCTGGACCCCGGCGAACTTTTACGCCTCGCAATGAACGGCCAGGACAAGGGGGGTATCCGCCTTGCGGGTGGAAATTGATCTGCCGCTGCTGTTGCCCTACGTGGAGGAAATCAGGCAAAGGCTTTTGGATCAGGCAGCAGGGGCAGAGAAGATAATCTTCACAAAATCTGATTTGGATGCTGCAGGTATTCAGTTGATCGTGGCTGTACGCAAAGAATTTCCCTCTCTAAAAATTGAAATAGCGCCGGGGCAATCGGGCAAAATATGCCATCTGCTCTTGCTTAAAGAGGTGAATTCAGATGTATAAAGTTATGGCGGTGGACGACTCTCCAACTGTGCTGGCCAGCATCAGGCTGGCCCTGGAGCGCCGGGGGTACGGCCTGTATACATATCATCGGGCGGAGGAGGCTCTGAAGCAGTTGAACAGCGAGAGAGCTGACCTGGTCATTACCGACCTGAACATGCCCGGCATGGACGGCATAACCTTCATTAAACAGGTGCGGGCAAACGCGGATTACCGCTTCATCCCCATCGTCATGCTGACCACTGAGTCCCAGCAGGCCAAAAAGGAGGAGGCCCGCAAGGCCGGGGCCACCGCGTGGATAACCAAGCCCTTCACCCCGGACCAGTTGGAGATGGTGCTGAAAAAGCTGTTGCGCTGACCTGCCGGGTGTGATTAAGGCAAATTTTGCGAGGAGGTTATTACGCGCCCCGGATATGGGGCGCCAAATATGTGAGAATAGGCATCGTTGGCCTTTTCGGCACGGGCAAGACGTATCTGCGACGAGTAGCAGACGCCAATGGACCGGGCCAGTCAGGAGGTTCAATTTGGACAGCCGGGAATAACGGCTGTTTTTTGCCCCGCGGGTATAGGTAGAGTTTAAGGCGGAAAAATAAAACAGGGAGGGGAAACTGTGGAAATTGCCTTGTACCTCCTGGCGGGGCTGTTGCTGTTGACGGCGCTTTTTCTGGCGGCGCCCCTTGAGATCCGGCTCCGGTACTGCAGGGAAGAGGAAAGGGTCCTGCTGGGCCTTGATTTGTCCTTCTGGCTGTTTCCCGGGTTAAGGTGCCGGGTGTTCCGCTACCGGCCGGATGCGGACAAAGGCGGCCGGGCAGCCGGGGAAAAGAAAAAAATGATCATGCCCGGACCGGTGGAAATGATCAGGCAGATTTCTTTCTGGAGGGAAATCTACAGCCAGGTCAGGCCGTCCATAAACTACTTTAAAGACAGGCTGAAGATCACGGAACTGACCTGGAAAACCAGGTTCGGCCTGGGGGATCCCTTCTGCACCGGAACGGCGGCCGGCGTAATCTGGTCACTGAAGGGGGCCGTGGTGTCATACCTGTCCAGCCGGGTCAGGTTCGCCAAAGCTCCTGTGCTGGCCGTGGCGCCGGACTTTGAAAAGGCCTTCCTGGCCACCGGGATTGATTTCAGGCTGGCCGCCAGGACAGGTCATATTGTGTTCACCGCCTTGAGGGTCCTGGCCGCCCTGGCGGCCGGGGGCAGGGCCGGCGACTTGGTGAGAATGATTAAAAGAATGATAAAAAACACGCCGGACGCCGGGAAAGATCGCGGCTAGCCCGCATATTCCGGGCCGGCGCGGTAAAAATAAGATGAAGCCGTTGCGGTGACATCAACTGCATTTCAATTTAAGGAGGTAACCGGTTTGGCGGGTCAGCCTATCGAATCCCTGATGAAAACGGCCATGGAAAACATCAAGGAGATGGTGAATGTCAATACCGTGGTGGGAGACCCGGTGGAATCCCCCGACGGGACGGTGATCATACCCGTGTCCAGGGTGTCGTGCGGATTTGCGGCGGGAGGCGGGGAGTTCGGGTCCCGCGCCAGGGACGGAGAAAACGGTGTCCAGGAACAAGCCCCTTTATTCGGCGGGGGCAGCGGCGGGGGGGTTTCGGTGAAGCCGGTGGGCTTCCTGGTGGTGGGAAACGGGCAGATAAGGCTGCTGCCGGTGGACTGCAACGCCGTTGTGGACAGGATGATTGACGTGGCCCCGCAAATCATCTCCCAGATCCAGTCCGTCCTGGACAGGCACAACACGCGCAGGGCGGGCGCCGCCGCTGCGCCCGCCGCAGCTGCCGCCGTTGCTCCCACCCCCGGTGCGGGAGTCTAGGGCCTAAGAGCAAAAAAGGCTGTTTCCCCGCCGGGGGGTGGGGGATTCTTTTTTTAAGGCCGGGACAATTTAAAATCCCCGCAAATATATATAGTAAAATAAAACGGCTGTTAGCCAAGAATGCGGGGCTGGTGGCAAGGTGATTGTGGTTGTTGGAGGAGGATGGGCCGGATGCGCCGCCGCATACTCGGCCGCCCTGTCGGGAACCGGGACGGTGCTGCTGGAAAAAACCGACATGCTGCTGGGCACCGGCCTGGTCGGGGGAATAATGCGCAACAACGGGCGCTATACCGCCATTGAGGAAGTGGCGGCCATGGGCGGGGACGAACTGGTGAAAATCATCGACGGGACGGCCCGCCACCGCTGGGTGAATTTTCCCGGCCACCGGCACGCCACCCTCTATGACGCGACCAGGATCGAGCCCGCTGTGCGATTGTTTCTCCAGGAGAAGGGCGTCAGGATCAGGCTTCAGACCAGGATGACCGACGTGGTAAAAAAGGACGGCCGCCTGGCCGGAGTGGTCACCTCCGAAGGTGAAGTAATTTACGGCGATGTGTTCATAGACACCACCGGCACGGCGGGCCCGGTGAACAACTGCTCCCGCTACGGCGCGGGTTGCGCCATGTGCATCCTGCGCTGTCCGAGTTTCGGGCCCAGGGTAAGCCTGACCGCCAGGGCGGGGATAAAGGAAATCACGGCCGGGCGGGAGTTCTGGCAGTTTGAAGCCATGAGCGGGTCCTGCAAGCTGGACAAGAAATCCCTGGCTCCCTGGCTGGTCAACAATTTGGAAAGGGACGGGGTGATGGTGGTCCCCCTGCCGGAAAACCTAAAAAAGGAAGGCCTGCTGGATCGAAAGGCCTGCCAGCAGTACAACCTGCCGGAGTTCGCGGAAAACCTGGTCCTTCTGGATACCGGCCACGCCAAGATCATGACCCCGTATTTTCCCCTGGAGGTGCTGAGGACCATCGACGGCTTCGGCAGCGCCAGCTATGCCGACCCCTATTCCGGCGGCAGGGGCAATTCGGTAAGGTTCATGGCCATCGCGCCGGCGGGGGAGGACCTGCGGGTGAACGGTATGCCCAACCTCTTTTGCGCCGGCGAAAAGACCGGCCTCCTGGTGGGACACACCGAGGCCATTGTCACAGGCATGCTGGCGGGCCACAATGCGGCCAGGACGCTCAGGGGTTTGAAGACCATCAGGCTCCCCGACACCATCGCGTCGGGGGATATCATCTCGTACATGCTGGACCGGATGAAAAGCATAGACGGGCTGAAAAAGAAGTACACCTTCTCGGGGTCGGTTTACTTCGAGAGAATGAAGGAAAAGGGACTCTACACCACGGATATTGAAACCATTGAAAAAAGGGTCCGGAGGGAGGGACTGGCCGGCGTCTATAAAAAAGAGGTCCGGGGGCGGCGCATGATTTAAGCTGAAGAAACGGTCCGGTACAACCTGCAGCTTAAAGCCTATAGCTTACAGCTTGAAGCCCGAAGCCCGTGTTCTATATTTTGCCAAACCCTCATAATTTAAAAAAAGACGGAAAAAGGGGTGAAGGGCTTGGTCAATGTCCTGTGGCTGGGAATGATTGTTTTCGGCGTCCTGGTGGCCGCCGCCGACGGGAAAGTGGAGGTGGTCACCAGGGCCGCCCTGGAGGGGGCGAACAACGCGGTGAAGACCTCCCTGGGCCTGATCGCCGTGATCACTTTCTGGCTGGGAATCATGAAACTGGCCGAGGAGGCCGGGCTGATCACTTCTCTGTCCAGGATTATTTTCCCCGCCATGCGCTTCCTGTTTCCCTCCATTCCAAAGGATCACCCGGCCATGGGGGCGATTATCATGAACATCAGCGCCAATATCCTGGGATTGGGCAACGCGGCCACCCCCATGGGGCTGATTGCCATGCAGGAGATGCAGAAGCTGAACCGGGGCGACAAAAAAACCGCCACCGCCCCCATGTGCACCTTCCTGGCCCTGAACACATCCTGCATCACCCTTATACCCACCACCATCATCGGCATCCGGGTGATGCACGGATCAGCCGACCCCACCGGGGTGGTGGGCACCACCATTTTCGCCACCGCCTGCGGAATGACGGTGGCCGTGGTCGTGGACAGGCTGTTCAGGTCCATTTATGAAAGGCCCGGGAGGTATTGACCGGAAATGTACGCTGTAATTGAAGAAATATCCCGCTGGGCGATTCCCGTGATCCTGCTGGTCATTCCCCTGGCGGCCATGGCCCGCGGGGTCGGGGTTTTCGAGGCCTTCGTGGAAGGAGCAGAAAAGGGCTTTTCAACGGCTGTTAAAACCATTCCCTACCTGGTGGCCATGATGGTGTCCATAAGCATATTCAGGGCTTCCGGCGCCATGGACGTGCTGGTGGCCGTGATCTCCCCGGCCCTGAGCCTGGTGGGGTTTCCGGCCGAACTGCTGCCCCACGCGTTGATGAGGCCCCTTTCGGGCGGGGCGGCCCTGGGCATAGCCAGCGACATCATCGCCACCCACGGCCCGGATTCATATGCGGGGCGGCTGGTGTCCACCATGCAGGGGACCAGCGACACCAC
>JAILZP010000065.1 GCA_023512435.1 Peptococcaceae bacterium
GACCTATCCTTTTCCACAGCTTCCTGCGCCTTACAATTAATCAAATTCGACGCTGTCCGACCTGTTCCTTCTACAATTGTTAATTATTTAAATAATAAAGGCTATTAAGTTTTTCCAGGGCAAAAACGCCCATGCGGCGCGGAAAAAAACAGGGGCTGCCGACATACAGTCAACAGCCCGCCAGGAAGTTCAACGTCAGGCTTATCCGGATTAGTAAAACGCATCATTTGTAACACTACTAAGGGATAGGACCTTGTGTTATAATGACTTTCAAGAGGTGAATCTCAATGGCTATGAATCAGTCAAAAATTAAAGAAGAATTACACCGGGCTATCGAATCCATTCCGGTTGAAAGGCTTAACGAGGTTCTTGATTTTATAAAAGTTCTCTCCAGAGAGCCTGTAGAGCTTTCTCCAGATGAATTGAAAGAACTAAAAAAAGCCCGTCAAGAAGTGGCCGAGGGTAGATACGTAACCCTGGAGGAACTTGAACGTGACATATAATGTTATCATCTCAAACTCGGCCTACAAGGTTATAAAACGAACAGACAAAACCACCCGGAAAAGATTAATCAACAGAATCAAAGAATTGCAGAAATCTCCTTTTTCCGGTGATGTTCAGCCCCTTAAAGGCCTTCCGGGGGAATTCAGGACCCGTGTAGGAGATTGGCGCATCTTGTATGCCGTAGACAAAGAAAGCCTGACCATTACCGTGCTAAAAGTTTCACCGAGAGGAAATGCCTATAAATAATGGGTTCAGTTTTCACAGCTTCCTGTACCTGACAGTTAATCAAATTCGACGCTGTCCCACCTATTCCTTCTACAATTGTTAATTGTTTTAATAATAAAGGTTATTAATTTTTCCAGGACAAAAAAACAGGGGCTGCCGACATATAGTCTACAGCCCCGTTGGGAAGCTCAGCGTCGCGGCCGCCGGGGTTAAATTTTGGGGCTGCCGGAGTTATTCCGGCAGCCCCGTTGCCGCTGCTACATTCTTATGGGGGAGGTGTTCCTGGGCTTGCCGTCCCTGGCCAGAACGTTCAGCATGCCCAGGGCCCTTCCGGTGCCCCTGGCCACGCAGCTCAAGGGATCGTCGGCCACGTAAACCGGCACCCTGGTCTCCTCGCTGAGAAGCTTGTCGAACCCGTCCAGGAGGGCGCCTCCCCCGGTCATGACAATCCCCTTGTTGACAATGTCGGCGGCCAGTTCCGGCGGGGTCCTCTCCAGCACTTCCCTGACCGCGCCCACCAGCGCCTCCAGGGTTTCCTTTATGGCCTCGTGAACCTGGCGGCGGTTGATGGGAACGGCCCTGGGAAGCCCGGTCACCAGGTCCCGGCCCTTTATTTCATACGTTTTTTCCGTCGCCCCGTTGGGGTAGGCGGTGCCCACCTCGATCTTGATCTCCTCCCCGGTGCGCTCACCGATGGCCAGGTTGAACTCCCGCCTGACGTAGCGGACGATGGCTTCGTCAATCTTGTCCCCGGCCACCCTGATGGACCGGCTGCAGACTATGCCTCCCAGGGAAAGCACGGCCACGTCGGTGGTCCCGCCCCCGATGTCCACCACCATGGATCCGCTGGGCTCGGAAATATCCAGCCCGGCCCCCAGGGCCGCCGCCAGCGGCTCTTCGATCACGTGCGCGGAACGGGCCCCGGCCTGCAGGGTGGCCTGCCTGACCGCCCTCTCCTCCACCCCGGTCACCCCCGATGGAATGCAGACCATGACCCTGGGGCGGAAAAAAAGCCTCCTGGCGCCGGCTTTGTTGATAAAATAGCGGAGCATTTTTTCGGTCACTTCATAGTCGGCAATAACCCCGTCCCTTAACGGCCTTATGGCCACTATGTTGCCCGGGGTCCTGCCCAGCATGCGGCGGGCCTCGGAACCCACGGCGATAACCTTTTGAGTGTCCTTGTTGATGGCCACCACCGAAGGCTCCTGGAGAACTATGCCCTTTCCCCTGATATATACCAGGACGTTGGCTGTGCCAAGATCCACCCCTATATCCACGTTTAATCCCAGCATAGGCTTTCTCCTTTCCTGCGTTAGCCGGGCCTGTCCCTTTCCCTCCGGCGGCCGGTTCTCCACGAACCGGTCCGGCGTTGAACCAGGCCCGGACATGTGGTAATATTCTACAAGATAGGAGAAAATCCTTCGTCTAATGCTGCCGGAATTTGGGGTTAGAACCCAGAACTCAGAACTCAGCACTCAGAATAAAAAAAACATTTGTGTCCTCAGTGGCTTTGAAAAACTAGAAGTGACGGCTAAAAGCCAATAGTTTTCAATAAAAAATTCTTCGGGAGGCATGTCAGGAATGCCTTCAATAAATTCCGAGTTCTGAGTTCTGTGTTCTGAGTTCTGTCTTGTATTTGCGCTTGGTGGCCTCTCCCCCCCGCAGGTGGCGTTCGGACTTGTTAAATTCAAGCACTTTTTTGACCTCAAGGGCTTTTTCTTTATTGAGTGAAGGAAGCCGTTCGGTCATGTCCTTGTGCACGGTGCTTTTGCTGACGTCAAAAACCTGTGCCGCCTGACGGACCGTTGCCCGGGTTTCCAGGATGTAGGCGCAGATATCAAGCACCCTTTTCTGGATGTATTCCTGCATGTAAAATGCCCCCTCACCGGCTGAAAACTGATAAGGCCGTCAAATTAGCCGCCGGTCGGCAGGGAGTGGTGTCTGATCTTGCGGCTGACATTCAATTGGACGGCCCCGGCAGGCTTTTATACAATATATATGCCGGTGGGAAGCATAAATTGACGGCAAACAGCCGGCGGTCCCCCGAAAGATGATCCGCGGGACCGGGAATGAGGAGAAAGGCGTCTTCAGTTTTCCATCGAGTGAATTTCTATCCCGGTGTAATAATGTTTAAGAATCTCCTGGTAGTTTTTGCCCTTCAGGGCCATTCCCTTGGCCCCGTACTGGCACATCCCCACTCCGTGCCCGTACCCCGTGGTGGTCGCCTTTACCCTTTCCCCGTCCAGGGTCAGGTCGAAGCGGGCGGAGCGAAGGCCCAGCATTTCCCTGGCCGTCGCCGCCGGCAATATTTTGCTGCCGATGCGCACGGTTTTCGGCTGGCCTCCGGAGGTCCTTTCGATCACTTCAAAAAATCCCTTTCCGCCCGCGGACGCCGGCAGGGCGCTGATGTCCTCCCCGGCGGCCTTCTTAAATTCGGCCAGGGTAAAAAAAACCTCCCTTACCGGCTCCGGGTCGGCGCAATAGGGGCAGGGCACCCCCTTGAGGTAGGGTATGTCGAATTTCCACACCTCTCCCGCGCTTACCGTTCCCAACCCCCCGCACGAGGAATGGTAAACCGGGTCGATCAGCTGGCCGGCGTGGGTCATCACCTGGTGCCGGGTGGAATACACGGATCTTGCTATCTTGAAGTAATACCGGTAAAACCCGATCGCTCCCCAGCGTTTTTTCATCTCTTCCCCGGAGATCCAGGCCTGGTAGTGCCGGTGGTCGTCGCAGACGTCCGCCCCGGGGTGGACCGGATTGGCCACCCCTCCGGCGGTGAGCCTCCTCATGATGTATGTCCTGGCCGCCACAGCCTGGGCTTTCAGGGCCTCGTCGGGAAATTCCGCCGGCATCTCGGCGGCCACCACGCCGATGACGTAGTCTTCAACCGACAGGTTGATTATTTTACCTTCGGCGTGGGAATACATGTGCACCACGGTGCCGGCCTTTTCAATCCTGGCCGGGCCCAGCCGGTTCACGGCCGCCGGTATCCCCAGCACCGCCGCCGCAGTCAGTATAAACGCGGCCAGAATAAGTCTTTTCATTGCTTCTCCGCCTCACATACATTCTTTTTTACCCTACATTGCCGGTCGGAATCCAGAATCCAGGAGCCAGAATCCAGAATATACCAAACATATATTACTATAATATTCCATTATTGCCTTTGTATAACAGTAACATGGTATTTTATACTATACACCTCATGCAATGCTATAATTAGTACGGCAAGGCCCTGTAAAAATTATCCTATTCTGGATTCTGAATTCTGGATTCTGGATTCCCCGCAAATTCAGTCCCGCCTTTCAATGTCGGCTCCCAGCCCCCTGAGCTTTTCCGCGAAATTCTCGTAGCCCCGGTCAATGTGGTGGATGTTGCCCACTTCGGTCACCCCCTCCGCCGCCAGGCCGGCCAGCACCAGGGCCGCGCCCGCCCTGAGGTCGGTGGCCTTGACCCTGGCCCCGGACAGCCTGCCGGCGCCCTGGACTATCACCGTCCGGCCCGATACCTTTATGCGGGCGCCCATCCTCTTCAGTTCATTAACGTGCATAAACCGGTTTTCAAAAACGGTCTCTGTGATCACGCTGGTCCCCCCGGCCAGGGTCATCATGGCCGTGAACTGGGGCTGCATGTCGGTCGGGAAGCCCGGGTAGGGCATCGTTTTAATGTCGGTGGGCCGGATCCGGCCGTCGCCGGTGACGCGGACACAACCTTCACCCTCCTCCACCCGGACGCCGGCCTCGTGAAGCTTGGCCAGCAAGGGGTTGACGTGGTCGCAGATGACGTTCTCCACCAGTACGCTCCCCCCGGCCATGGCTGCGGCCACCATGAAGGTGCCCGCCTCGATCCGGTCCGGAATGACGCTGTAGGAAGCCCCGTGCAGCTCGTCCACCCCCTCGACCCGGATCACCCTGGTTCCGGCCCCTTTAATCCTCGCCCCCATGCTGTTCAGGAAGTTGGCCAGGTCCACCACCTCTGGCTCCCCGGCCGCGTTTTCGATCACCGTGGTGCCCCTGGCCAGGGAAGCCGCCATCATTATATTCTCGGTGGCCCCGACGCTGGGGTAATCGAGGTAAATCCTTGACCCCGCCAGCTTGTCCGCCCTGGCGTCGATAAAGCCCTGCCCCTGGCGGATGTCAGCCCCCAGCAGGCAGAAACCCTTCAGGTGCAGGTCGATGGGCCTGCTGCCTATGGCGCAGCCCCCGGGGGCGGAGATGCGGGCCCGGCCCGTCCGGGCCAGGAGCGGGCCCATGATCAGGATGGAGGCCCTCATTTTCCTGACAAATTCGTAGGGGGCCTCATTCCTTTCCACGCCGGGAACCGAAATTTTCAATCCTCCGTTCTCTTTTTCCACCCCGGCCCCCAAATATTCGATCACCGAGCATATGGTCCGCACGTCCGACAGGTCCGGCACCTCTTCCAGAAAACAGGGGGTTTTGGCCAGGAGGGACGCCGCTATTATCGGCAATACCGCGTTTTTGGCCGGGCTTACTTTCACTGTCCCGGACAGTTTTTTCCCGCCCCTGATGATGAAACAGCTCATGTTACCTCTGTAATGACGAATTGTTCAGCAGCTGGCGGCTAGCGGCTAGTAGCTAGCAGCTGGCAGCTATTACAAAGCTTTCCCATATAAACTGATTGGCATACTATCAATCCGCCGCCCGCCGGCACCTGGAGTTTAAAATAATGAGATGATCGCCTATGCCCTTCATGTCAGGCACCGGCGGGAGGCTTGCCGGAAATTATGAAATCGTTGCATTGAAGACAAAAAAAAACCGGGATCGTATTTGATCCCGGTTTTTGAATTTCGCTTCGGCTATTTTACTGCAGGGCCTTGAGCCTGTTCAGGGCCCGCTTCAGGGCCAGCTCCGCCCTGACCAGGTCCAGGTCGGGGGACTTTTCGGCCAGGCGCTTTTCGGCCCGCTCCCTGGCCCTCTCCGCCCTTTCCCGGTCAATCTCGTCGTCGCGCTCGGCGGTGTCGGCCAGGATGGTCACCCTGTTGCCCCTGACCTCCACGAAGCCGCCGCTGACGGCCACCTTGAAAGATTTGCCTTCCTGCTGGACCCTGACGATACCGATCTTCAGGGCGCTCATCAGGGGGGCGTGATTGGGCAGGAAGCCCAGTTCTCCAAGTTCCCCGGGCACCACCACGAAGTTGACGTCCCCGGTGAACACCTTCTTTTCGGGAGTGACGATTTCCAGGCGCTGCGTGCTTTCCGCCATGTCTTACACACTTCCCTCTAGCATCCGTTTTCCTTTCTCCACTGCCTCCTCTATGCCGCCCACCATGTGGAAGGCCCCCTCGGGCAGTTCGTCGTGCTTGCCGTCCAGGATCTCCTTGAAGCCCCGGATGGTGTCCTTGAGGGCGACGTATTTGCCCGGCGATCCGGTGAAGGTTTCGGCCACGAAGAAGGGCTGGGACAGGAAGCGCTGCAGTTTCCTGGCCCGGGCCACCACCAGCTTGTCTTCGTCGGAGAGTTCCTCCATGCCCAGGATGGCGATGATGTCCTGAAGCTCCTTATAGCGCTGCAGGACCTTCTGCACTCCCCGGGCCACCTGGTAGTGCTCCTGCCCCACCACGTTGGGGTCCAGGATCCGGGAGGTGGAGTCCAGGGGGTCCACCGCCGGGTAGATGCCCAGCTCGGCAATCTGGCGGGACAGCACCACCGTGGCATCCAGGTGGGCGAAGGTGGTGGCCGGGGCCGGGTCAGTCAAGTCGTCGGCCGGCACGTACACCGCCTGCACCGAGGTCACCGAACCCTTGGTGGTGGAGGTGATCCGCTCCTGCATCTGGCCCATCTCGGTGGCCAGGGTGGGCTGGTAACCCACGGCGCTGGGCATCCGGCCCAGGAGGGCGGAAACCTCGGAACCGGCCTGGGAGAAACGGAAGATGTTGTCGATGAACAGCAGGGTGTCGGCGCCCAGCTCGTCCCGGAAATACTCGGCCATGCACAGTCCGGTCAGGGCCACCCTCAGGCGCGCCCCGGGCGGCTCGTTCATCTGGCCGAACACCATGGTGGTCTTGTCCAGAACGCCGGCCTCGGTCATCTCCCGGTACAGGTCGTTGCCCTCCCGGGTGCGCTCGCCCACTCCGGCAAAGACCGAGATGCCGCCGTGCTGCTTGGCGATGTTGTTGATCAGCTCCATCACGATAACCGTCTTGCCCACGCCGGCGCCGCCGAACATGCCGATTTTTCCTCCCTTGAGGAAGGGGACCAGCAGGTCGATAACCTTGATCCCGGTTTCAAGCTGCTCGGCCCTGGTGGACTGTTCCACCAGCGGGGGGGCCGGACGGTGGATGGGGTAATAGTTGTCGCTTACAATGGGGCCCAATCCGTCGATGGGTTCGCCCAGCACATCCACCAGGCGGCCCAGAACGGGCTTGCCCACCGGCACGGTGATGGGTTTGCCGGTGTCGGTTACTTCCATGCCCCTCACCAGGCCGTCGGTGGAGGTCATGGCCACGGTGCGCACGCAGTTGTTGCCGAGGTGCTGGGCCACTTCCAGGGTGATTACGTCGTTCTCGCCCCTGGCAACCTTCAGCGCGTTATATATTTCAGGCACATGGCCGGGCGGGAAGCGAACGTCCACCACCACGCCGATGACCTGAACGATATGACCAACGCTCATATGCTTGTGCTACCTCCTTTGTTAGCTTCTAGCTGCTAGCCGCTAGCTTCTAGCCAACTGTTTTTTCAGTTTTACTAGCTGCCGACAGCTAGTAGTTAGCCGCTTTTTACTCCGGCTTCTGGCTGCTAGCAGTCCTTGCTCCTAGCTGCCAGCTTTAAACGGTGTCACTAGTTGCTAGTCGCTAGCCGCTAGTAGCTAGCTGCTTTTTTATCCTATTCCAGTGCCGCGGCGCCGCCCACGATCTCGGAAATCTCCTTGGTGATGGCGGCCTGGCGGGCCTTGTTCATGGACAGGGTCAGCCTGTCGATCATCTCCGAGGCGTTCTTGGTGGCGTTGTCCATGGCCGTCATGCGGGCGCTGTGCTCGCCGGCCTTGGACTCCAGCATGCCCTGGAACACCGTGTTGGTGACGTACTTGGGCAGCAGGGCACCCAGGACTTCCTCGGCCGAGGGCTCGAAAATGTAGTCCACCCTGCCGGCAGCCTTCTTGTCACCCTCTTCTCCCTTGGGCGGTTCGGCCGGCAGCAGCTTGACCGCCACGGGGCGCTGCACCAGCACGTTGACGAACTCGCTGTAAACCAGGTAAACGGCGTCGAATTCCCCCTGGGAGTACCTGTCCATGATGAACCTGGCAATTTCCGAGGCCTGGGAAGCCCTGACGGTCTCGCCCAGTCCGACGTACTGCTGGACAATGTTGTATCCCCGCCGGCGGAAGTAGTCCCGGGCCTTCCGGCCCACGCAGACCAGGCTGACATCGGGCAGGCCGCGGATTTCCGCCACCGTTTTCCGGATAATGTTGGCATTGAAGCCCCCGCAAAGACCCCGGTCGGCGGTGATCACCACGTAGAGCACCTTTTTGGGTTCCCGCACCTCCAGGAGGGGATGCCTTACCCCCGAGGCCACCGCGGCCACCCGGCCCAGCACGCCCACCAGTCTTTTGGCGTACGGCCTGGCGGCGATGACGGAATCCTGGGCCCGGCGCATCTTGGCCGCCGACACCGCCTTCATGGCCTTGGTTATCTGCTGGGTGCTCTTGATGCTCTTGATCCGCCGCCGCAGATCGCGTAAACTTGGCATCTATTTTTTCACCACCTTGCCGTTAACTGATAACGGTCAGGATTGTTGCTTGACGAACATGGCCTTGAAATCCTTGATGGCGGCCTGCAGTTTTTCCTCGGTGTCCTTCTCCAGCAGGCCGGTGCCGGCGATGGCCTGCCCCACCTCGGGGCGGCTGGCCTTCATGTACTTGAGGAACTCGGCCTCGAAGGTCAGCACCTGATCCACCGGCAGGTCGTCCAGGTATCCCCTGACGGCCGCGTAAATGGACATGACCTGGTCCTCCACGGCCATGGGCACGTACTGGTTCTGCTTGAGCAGTTCCATCATGCGCTGGCCCCTGGTCAGCCTGGCCTGGGTGGCCTTGTCCAGGTCGGACCCGAATTGGGCGAAGGCCGCCAGCTCGCGGTACTGGGCCAGGTCCAGGCGAAGGCTTCCGGCCACCGCCCGCATGGCCTTGATCTGGGCCGCGCCCCCCACCCGGGAGACCGACAGGCCCACGTTCACCGCCGGACGCTGTCCGGCGTAGAACAGGTCTGCCTCCAGGTAAATCTGGCCGTCGGTGATGGAGATCACGTTGGTGGGAATGTAAGCCGAAACGTCGCCGGCCTGGGTCTCGATGATCGGCAGCGCGGTCATGGAACCGGCGCCCTCGGCGTCGGACAGCTTGCAGGCCCGTTCCAGGAGGCGGGAGTGCAGGTTGAAAACGTCACCGGGGTAGGCCTCCCGGCCGGGCGGCCGGCGCAGCAGCAGGGAAAGCTCGCGGTAGGCGGCGGCCTGCTTGGACAGGTCGTCGTAAACGATCAGCACGTGCTTGCCCTGGTGCATAAATTCCTCGCCCATGGCGGCGCCGGCGAAGGGGGCGATGAACAGGAGCGGCGCCGGGTCGGAAGCGGTGGCCGACACCACGATGGTGTATTCCATGGACCCGGTGTCGGTGAGCTTCTGCACCACGTTGGCCACGGTGGACTGCTTCTGTCCCACGGCCACGTAGATGCAGATGCAGTCCTTGCCCTTCTGGTTGATGATGGCGTCCACGGCGATGGCGGTCTTACCGGTCTGGCGGTCGCCCAGAATAAGCTCCCGCTGGCCGCGGCCGATGGGAATCATGGAGTCGATGGCCTTGAGGCCGGTCTGCAAGGGCTGGTGCACCGGCTTGCGCTTCATCACGCCGGGAGCGATGCGCTCCACCGGGCGGAACCGGTCGGTGGCGATGGGTCCCTTGCCGTCCAGGGGGCGGCCCAGGGGGTTTACCACCCGGCCCAGCAGGGCGTCGCCCACGGGCACCGAAACGATCCGGCCGGTGCGCTTGACGGTGTCGCCTTCTTTGATGTGGGTGTAGGCGCCCAGCAAAACGCAGCCGATGTTGTCCTCTTCCAGGTTCAGGGCCATGCCCAGGGTCGGCTCCTCGCCGGGCCCGGGGGCCGGGAACTCCAGAAGCTCCATGGCCATGCATTTTTCCAGGCCGTAGACGCGGGCAATACCGTCGCCGACCTGGATAACGGTGCCCACGTCGGCCATTTCTATTTGCGCTTTATATTTATCAATCTGCTGCCTGATGATGGAGCTGATTTCTTCAGGACGCAAATTCATGCTACTGGTTCACCCCTATCCGTTAACTTATTTGCC
>JAILZP010000023.1 GCA_023512435.1 Peptococcaceae bacterium
ATGATGCCCATCATTCAGCCGGCCGAATTATGGCAGGAGTCCGGGCGCTGGGACGTGTACGGGCCCGAACTATTCCGGCTGAAGGACAGGCACGGCAGGGATTTCTGCCTGGGCCCCACCCACGAGGAAATAATCACCGACCTGGTGCGGGGCGAGGTCAAATCATACAAGCAGCTTCCCCTCCTTCTCTACCAGATCCAGAACAAGTACCGGGATGAGAGGCGGCCCCGTTTCGGGCTGATGAGGGGCAGGGAATTCATCATGAAGGACCTTTATTCCTTCGACCGGGACGAGGAAGGGTTGGATGTCAGCTACCGCAAGATGCATGAGGCTTACACCAGGATTTTCCGGCGCTGCGGGCTCAAGTTCAGGCCGGTGGAGGCGGACTCGGGGGCCATCGGGGGGAACGACACCCACGAGTTCATGGTGCTGGCCGAGTCCGGCGAGGCCCTGGTGGTATACTGTCCCGTTGATTCCTGCGGCTATGCGGCCAACGTGGAAAGGGCGGTCAGCCCTCCGGACCCGGAGGCTTCCCGGGAGCCGGCCCGGCCGGTTAAACCGGTGGCCACCCCGGGCATGCGCACGGTGGATCAGGTTACCGCGTTCCTGGGCATTTCACCCAGGAAACTGATCAAAACCATCATTTACGAAACAGAAAAGGGGCCTGTGGCGGCTCTGGTCCGGGGAGACCGGGACGTGAACGAAATCAAGCTGAAGAAGGCGGTGGACGTAATCAACCTGGAACTGGCCGGGCCGGAAGCGGTGGAAAGGATCAGCGGGGCGCCGGCGGGATTTGCCGGGCCGGTGGGCCTGACCGGGGTGAGGATCGTGGCCGACCAGGAGGTGGAGGCCCTTTCCAACGCGGTATCCGGGTCCAACCGGAAGGACACCCACCTGGCGGACGTCAACCCCGGCCGGGACTTTCAGCCGGAACTGGTTACCGACATCAGGCTGGTCAGGGCCGGAGACCCCTGCCCCGGCTGCGGTGCGGCCCTGGTGGAGGCCAGGGGTATAGAGGTGGGGCAGATATTTAAACTGGGGGTCAAGTACAGCAAGGTTCTGGGAGCCACATACCTTGACCAGGCCGGACAGGAGAGGCCCATCGTCATGGGGTGCTACGGCATCGGGGTGACCAGGACCATGGCCGCGGCAATCGAACAGAACCATGACGAAAACGGGATCATCTGGCCGGCGTCCATTGCTCCTTTCCAGGTGATTGTGGTTCCGGTAAGCGCCAGGGACAAAGACCAGTGGGAGATGGCCCGGAGGGTGTACCGGAATTTGCTTGACGCCGGTGTCGAGACGGTTCTGGACGACCGGGACGAAAGGCCGGGGGTAAAATTCAAGGATGCCGACCTGGTGGGCTATCCCATCCGGGTTACCGTGGGCGCCAGGGCGGTGTCCTCCGGTGAGGTGGAACTCCGCCTGAGAAGGGACGGCGCCACCAGCATGGTGCCGGAAAGCAGCCTGACCGCCAGGGTATCTCAATTGCTGGCCGGTGATCAGGGGATTTAGATGGGGGACACCGGGCGAAACATACTGATCCTCTCGGTCAGCGCCGGATCAGGCCATATGAGGGCCGCGGCCGCCCTGGAGGCCGCCTTCCGGGAAGACGACCCGGCATGCCGGGTGATTATCCTGGACACCTTCAAGTACACCTCTCCTTTTCTGGAAAAGCTGGTCCTGGGCACTTACATGGAAATGCTGAAGCATGCTCCGGCCGTGTACGGCTACATATACAGCCGGTCGGAAAAGGGGCGGGTCCTGTCCGGCTGCGCCAAAACCGAATTCAGCAGGCTGCTGGGCATGTTTTCAGCCCGCAGGCTGCTGGATTATATCAAGCGGCACAATCCGGAAGCCGTGATCTGCACCCACCCCTTTCCACTGGGAGTGCTCTCGGCCATCCGCGAGTCCGGGGAGTACGGCTGTTTTACCGTAGGAACGGTGACAGATTTTATCATCCACCCGTTCTGGGTTTTTCCGGAGGTTGACCTCTACCTGGTGGGGGCCGAACAGCTGGCCGGCGACCTGGCGGGCTGCGGGATTCCGGCGGAGAGGGTGCACGCCACCGGGATACCCATTGACCCCGTTTTTTCGGCCCCGGTGGACCGGTGGTCGGTGCTGGCCGGCTATGGCCTGGACCCCCGCCTGGCCACGATTCTCATTATGGGCGGCGGCCTCGGCATGGGCCCCCTGCCGGAATCGGTAAAGGCCCTGGGGAACCTCGGCCGGCGCTGCCAGATCATTGCTGTGGCCGGCAATAACAACCAGCTAAGGGAAAAAATCGATCGCATGGCGCCGGAACTGGCCAATCCGGTCCGTGTTCTCGGGTACGTCGACAACGTCCATGAGCTGATGGCCTCTTCGGACATCCTGGTGAGCAAGGCGGGAGGCCTTTCCTGCGCTGAAGCCCTGGCCGCCGGGATTCCAATTTTTATTCTGGATCCCCTGCCGGGCCAGGAGCAAAGGAACAGCAGGTTCCTGACCTCTGCGGGTGCGGCCGTGGAGGCCGGCGGAGTGGAGGACCTGGCGAAAAAAATTGACTGCTGCCTTGCCCGCCCCTACCTGCTAAAAGAGATGTCCGGGGCGGCTTCCCGGCTGGCAAGGCCTGACGCGGCCAGGACGGCGGCAAGGCTGATCAGGGACAGGGCGAAAGATTACCGGGCCGCTGTCGCCGGTGAAGGCCCGCATTGAATATTGCTTAATCTAAAGGGTTATGCTATTTTATAACACCGCTGCCGGAACAGGGCCGGAAAATGACAGGTTTTCACTTGTCAAGGCCGGTCAGGTATGGTATACTGATGGTGGTTTTCAGGCGGAGACAGTTTTTTCAGGGATTTTTGCAAGGAGTGGGTTGAGTTCCCACTCTTTCGTCTTATAAGTGTGCGTATACCCCGAAAATCTCAAAAGGGAGGGTGCGGTGGTGGCGAACAACAGCGTGGCCGCCGTGGTTGAGAATTTGTCCGTGCCGGTGGTTGAGGAACTGGGCCTGGAACTGGTGGATGTGGAATATGTTAAGGAAGGCGGGAGGAGAATTCTCCGCGTGTATATCGACAAGCCCGGCGGAGTCAGCCATGAAGACTGCGAGGCCGTCTCCAAAAGGCTGGACGCGCTGCTGGACGAGGAGGACCCCATCCCGCAGTCCTATTACCTTGAAGTGTCCTCCCCGGGGTTGGAAAGGCCCCTTAAAAAGCCGGGGGATTTCCAGCGTTTCAATGGGCGCATGATCAGGGTGACCACCTTTGCCGCTCTGGAAGGAAGAAAAAAATTCACCGGCAGGCTGGCCGGTGTAGAAGAGGGCAGCCTTGTCCTGGAGGAGGAGGGAAACAGGGTTTCCATTCCTCTGAACCAGGTGGCGTCGGCGCGGTTGCATGTGGAATTTTGATTTCTTACCAATTTGGGTTCAGGAGGCATAAAGGGATGAACACCGAGTTTTTGGATGCCCTTCACGACCTGGAAAAAGAAAAAGGGATTTCCGTCGAGGTTCTGCTGGAAGCAATCGAAGCCGCGCTGCTTTCTGCCTACAAGAGAAATTTCGGTTCCCTGCAGAACGCCAGGGTCGTTATTGACCGGGACACCGGCGAGTTCAAAGTATACTCCCAGCGCACCGTGGCTGAACAGGTCAACGACCCCAGGCTGGAAATATCTCTTGAAGAAGCAAGGCAGCTGGATCCCCGGTACGACCTGGGCGAAATAGTTGAAACCGAAGTAACACCGAGAAATTTCGGGCGGATAGCCGCCCAAACCGCCAAGCAGGTGGTGGTCCAGCGCATCCGGGAGGCCGAGCGGAATATTATTTATGAGGAGTTCGCCAACCGGGAAGGGGATATCGTCACCGGCGTCATCCAGCGCGTGGAGCAGAAAAACGTGTACATCGAACTTGGTAAAACCGAGGCCATCCTTACGCCTTCCGAACAGATGCCCGGCGAAGAATACCGCCAGGGAAACAGGATCAAGGCCTACATTGTAGAGGTCAAAAAGACCAACAAGGCCCCCCAGATAATCGTTTCCAGGACGCACCCGGGACTGTTGAAAAGGCTCTTCGAGCTGGAGGTCCCGGAATTGTACGAAGGCACCGTCGAATTGAAGGCCATCGCCCGGGAAGCCGGCTACAGGTCGAAAATAGCCGTCTATTCCCGGGACGAGAACGTGGACCCGGTGGGAGCCTGCGTCGGCCCCAAGGGGATGAGGGTGCAGAACATTGTCAACGAGTTGAACGGGGAAAAAATTGATATCGTAAAGTGGAACCCCGACCCCTCAAAATTCGTGGCGGCCTCCCTGAGTCCGGCCAAGGTGGTGGCCGTGGAGGTCTGGGAGGAGGAAAAGGTGGCCCGGGTCATCGTACCGGACTACCAGCTCTCCCTGGCCATCGGCAAGGAGGGCCAGAACGCCCGGCTGGCGGCTAAGCTTACAAACTGGAAAATTGACATCAAGAGCGAATCCCAGATGGAGGAAATATACCAGCAGGAAGGGTATGGGGAGTATTACCAGGAAGACTACGCAGAGTAAGCGCGTACGCCCAACAACTAGCAACTAGCATCTAGCGGCTAACAGCTGACAGCTCTTTTGAGGGAGATGATTGCGGGTGCCCAGGGTGAAAAAAGTTCCCCAGAGAATGTGTGTCGGGTGCCGGGAAATGAAACCCAAAAAAGAATTGATCAGGATCGTGCGGACCCCGGCCGAGAGCATAGAGGTTGACCCTACGGGCAAGAAGTCCGGCCGGGGGGCCTATATCTGCCCCACGGTGGAGTGCCTGCAGAAGGCGGCCAGGGAAAAGAGGCTGGAAAGGGCGCTGGAAAGGCCGGTTTCCAGGGAGATATACGACATGCTGGCCCAGAGGTTGAACGGTTGATGGCCGGTACGGTCCTGAACATGATTGGCCTGGCCCGGAGGGCGGGTCAGGTGGAAAGCGGCGACGCCGCGGTGCGCAATTCGGTGTGCCGCGGTAGGGCAAGGCTGATCATCCTGGCCGGCGACGCCGCCGAAAGAACCAGGGAGGCCTTCGGGCGCCTGGCCCGGGATTACGGGATACCCCTGGTGGTGTTCGGCACCAAGGAGGGCCTGGGCGGGATCCTGGGCAAGCCGCCGCGTTCGGTGGTGGCTGTCACCGGCGAAAATTTCGCACGGGGTATTGTCAAGATTATAGAAAGGGGAGAGGTATTTGAGAAGTGAGGCTTTGGAAGTGGGAATAAAGATTGGGGTGGAATTTACAAAGACTAATACCCACGGGGTATTTACCTCCCATCTTCCGCCTCTCATGGCAAGAGGTGAGAGGTGGGCGGCGGGAAGTGGGGTCAGGAGGGAATTGACCGGGGTTGATTCCAACAGTGTTCTCACTTCTAAATTCTCACATCTCAATCAGGGGATATCCGGGGCTAAAAGCAGGGAGGTGAGTATATGGTAAAAAAACGGGTACACGAACTGGCCAAAGAACTTAACGTGGAAAGCAAGGATATTATAAAGGGGATGGCCCGGCTGGGCATCAATCTCAAGTCCCATATGAGCACTCTTGAAGAAAAGGACATCGATCTGTACCTGGCAACGTTTCATGGCAAGAAGGACAAGGGTGCCGCTGAACCCGCCGGTAAACCGGCGGCCCCCCCGGCCGCGAAACCCGCAGCACAGTCTGTCCCCGGGCCTGCCGCACCTCCTGAAAAACAGCCTCCGGGGCCCCAGGGAAAACCGGCTCAGGATAAGCAGGCCAGGAGCGCTGCACCGGCCCCCGAAGACAGAAAGAGGCCGGACAGGAGAGATTACAGGTTTGACCGCGGCCCGGGGCTGGTGGACCGTGTTCCCTCGCGGCCACCGGACAGGAGGTTCGAAGACCGGTCCCTCCGCACCACGCCGCTTAAAAAGGCCATACCGCAGCAGCCGCCGGCTTCTCCCCACAGGCAGGAAGCCGGCAGGCCCCAGCCTTCGCCGGTGCTGCCCGCCGCACAGCAGCCCGCGCCGGTGCAAGTCCGGCATCCGGAAGAGAGGCTTGCCGACAGGGACAAAGCCGTTGTCAGGCCCGAGACGACGTCACAGCCGCCCGCGGGCAAGGATCGGCCCAAATATCCGGACAGGATGCGGCCTTCAATGCTGGGCGGCCAGGATCCGGCCAGGGACCACCGCCCCGCCCCGGGCAGGGATCGCCCTGGAGATGCCAGGCCCGCACCTGACAGGGACAGGAAAGCCGACCGCAGACCGGAAGGCGACCGGGGTGCCCAGCAGAGGGGTCCCGCCTCCGGCGGGGGATTTAACCGTCCCAGGACCGAGGCCGACCGGCAAAGGCACCAGGGTGACGACCGGGGCCGCGGCGATCGCCCCGGGGGAGCGCCGGCCGCCGGGAGGCCCGGTCAGGGAAGAGGCCGGGGAGGTCCGAGACCTGCGCAACCGGCCGGCGACAGGCCGAAGCCGGCCGCGCTGAAAGTGCCGAAAGTACCGGACCAGGCCAAGGGCATAGATAAAATAAAGGCCTCTGAAAAGTCCCGGGCCAGGATTGCCCAGACCCAGACCAAGGTATTCGGCAAAGACCGCCGGTATGAGGAGGATTTTGAAGAACGCAGCCTGCGCCTGGTTCCCGGCAGGAAGAAAGGTGTTCAACAGAAGGCCAGAACTGATCAAAGACCGGCGGTTGTCCAGGAGAAGAAGCCGGTGGTAATCGGTGAAACCGTCACCGTCCAGGAACTGGCCGAAAAAATGAAAAAGAGCCCGGCCGAGCTGATCAAAAAATTAATGCAGCTGGGCATACTGGCCACCATAAACCAGGAAATCGATTCAGACACCGCCGTGATCCTGGCCGGTGAATTCGGTTTTGAGGCCGAGGTAAAAATAGAACTGGACGCCGAGGCCCAACTGGAGATGGAACAGCAGGACGACCCCGCCGACCTGGTGCCGAGACCATGCGTGGTAACCGTCATGGGACACGTGGACCACGGCAAGACTTCCCTGCTGGACGCCATCAGAGAAACCAACGTCATTGCCACCGAGGCCGGGGGGATCACCCAGCACATCGGCGCGTACCAGGTGGAATACAACAACAAGAAGATCACCTTTGTGGACACTCCGGGCCACGAGGCCTTTACCGCCATGCGGGCCAGGGGAGCCCAGGTGACGGATATAGCAGTCCTGGTGGTGGCCGCCGAGGATGGTGTCATGCCCCAGACGGTGGAAGCCATAAACCATGCCAAGGCGGCCGGGGTACCCATCGTGGTGGCCATAAACAAAATGGACAGACCCGAGGCAAACCCTGAGAGGGTAAAACAGCAGCTCACCGAGCACAACCTGGTGCCCGAAGAGTGGGGCGGCGACGTTATTTGCGTTCCCGTCAGCGCCAAGCAGAAACAGGGCATAGATGATCTTCTGGAGAGCATCCTGCTGGTGGCAGAAGTTAACGATCTAAAGGCCAATCCCAACAGGCCCGCCCGGGGTACCGTCATCGAAGCGGAACTGGACAAGGGACGGGGCCCGGTGGCCTCTGTACTGGTGCAGAACGGCACCCTTCATGTCGGGGACGCCGTTGTGGCCGGGACTTCCCACGGCAGGGTGAGGGCCATGATGGACGACAAGGGCAGGCGCATCAAAAAGGCCGGGCCCTCCACCCCGGTGGAGGTGCTGGGATTCAACGAGGTGCCCCAGGCCGGCGACACGTTTTACGTGGTTAAAGATGAAAAGATGATCAAGCAAATCATTGACAAGCGTCTGGCCCGGAAGCGGCAGGAGGAGCTTAAGTCCGCCGCTCCCCGGGTGACCCTGGAGGACCTGTTCAGGAACATCCGGGAGGGCCAGGTTAAGGAACTGCGCCTGGTGATAAAGGCCGACGTGCAGGGTTCGGTGGAGGCCATCAGGCAATCACTGGAAAGGCTTTCCACCGACGAGGTGAAGGTACACATTATCCATGGCGGGGTCGGAGCCATAAGCGAAGCCGACATCATGCTGGCCTCGACTTCCAATGCCATTGTCATCGGGTTTAACGTGCGGCCGGATGTGAACGCCCGCAGGGCGGCGGAGACCGAAAAGGTGGATATCCGCCTCTACCGGGTGATTTACGACGCCATAGAAGATATAAAGGCGGCCATGAGCGGGCTGCTGGAACCGGAGCTGAGGGAAGTCACCCTGGGGCGGGCCGAGGTCCGGAAGATATTCAAGGCGTCAAAACTGGGCACCATTGCCGGCTGTTATGTCAGTGAGGGCAAGATCACCAGGGACGCCGGGGTGCGGCTGATCAGGGACGGCGTGGTGGTTTACGAGGGCAGGATTGATTCCCTCAAGCGTTTCAAGGATGACGTCAGGGAGGTGCTGCAGGGGTACGAATGCGGCATGACCCTGGAGAACTACCAGGACATCCACGAGGGGGACATTATCGAGGCTTTCACCACCGAAAAGATCAAAAGGGAGCTGGCTTAAAAGCGGGAATTGGGAATTAGGAACTGGGAATTAGGTATTAAGCTCGCAAGCGGGCGAGAGGTGATTAAAATGTCCTACCGGCAGGGAAGGTTGGCCGAGGCGATCAAAAAAGAAATTTCCGACCTGATTCGCAATGAGATCAAGGACCCGCGAATCGGCTTCGTGACCATAACTGCGGTGGATGTATCATCCGACCTCCGTCATGCCAAGGTCTATGCCAGCGTGCTGGGTGGCGGTGAACAGCAAAGGGCTACCGCCGAGGCCCTGAACAGGGCCGCGGGCTATATCAGGTCGGAGATTGGCAGGAGAATAAGGCTTAAATACACCCCGGAGATAATTTTTCAGCTGGACACCTCCATAGAGAGGGGTACCAGGGTAATCAAGCTCATGGAGGAAGTAAAAGCCGGCGGAGGAGAAGGTTCCGGTGAGTAGCCTGCAGGAGATTGCCGAAGTTTTAAGGAGGTCATCCAGGTTGTTGCTTTGCGGCCACGTTGTCCCGGACGGGGACTGCCTGGGTTCCGTGGCCGCCCTTGGCATTGTCCTGGAGAAAATGGGCAAGAAGGTAACCATGGCCAGCCCGGACCCCCTGCCGGAAACACTCCTTTTTTTGCCGGGCGCGGACCGGTTTCTGACAAACTGCCCGTCCGAAGAGGACTACGACACCTTCGTGGCGCTCGACTGCTCGGTGCCGGAACGGCTGGGGGCCTTCAGGCGGTGCCTTGACCTGGATCTTCAGGTGATAAATATAGATCACCATCTCAATGCGTCCAGCTTCGGCCGCCACAACTACCTGGACCCCGGAGCGGCGGCCACCGGGGAAATTCTGATGGATCTCATCGACCTTATGGGAACCGGCCTTGAAAGGGACGTGGCCACCTGCCTCTATGTGGCCATAGCCACCGACACCGGTTCGTTCCGGTATGAAAACACTTCTCCCGAAACCTTCCGCAGGGCGGCCAGGCTCATGGAAGCGGGGATACCGGCGTCCGCCATCAATGTCCGGCTGTACGAGGAAAAGCCCCTGCAGACCGTGCAGGTCCTGGGTGCGGCCCTGGAAAAACTGAGGATCAGCCCTTGCGGCAAGGTGGCCTGGGTGGTGGTGGAAAGAGAACTGCTGGCAAGGTTTTCGGCCGGGGATGAGCACACTGACGGACTGGTTAATTTTGTGCGAACCATCAAGGGTGTGGAGGTGGCCATCCTTTTCAGGGAGCTTGACCCGGGAAGGTACAAGGTGGGCTTCCGGTCAAAGGGAGAGGTGGATGTTCACCGCCTGGCCGCCAGGCTGGGCGGGGGAGGCCATGCCCGGGCTTCCGGGTGCGTTATAAGCGGCGACCTGACGCAGGTCATAGAAAATGTGGTGCGGGAGACTTTAAGGGATGTGTCCGGGGCGGGTTCGCAATAAATGGACGGACTGTTGAATGTTTTAAAACCGCCTGGGATGACCTCCCACGACGTGGTCAGCCATATCCGCCGGCTGTCCGGAATTAAAAGGGTGGGGCACACCGGGACTCTCGACCCCGGGGCGGCAGGGGTGCTGCTGGCCTGCTGCGGCAGGGCGACCCGCCTGATTGAGTACCTGGACCACGACAAGCGGTACCGCGCTGAAATTACCTTCGGCGCATCGTCATCCACCGGGGATGCCTTCGGGGAACTGGAGGAGAGGGAGATCCCGTCCGGCTTTTCCCAGGGGCTGGTGGCCTCGGTGCTCACTTCCTTCACCGGCGAGATCAGCCAGATTCCCCCCATGACCTCGGCGGTTCGCCACCAGGGCAAAAAGCTGTACGAACTGGCCCGGATGGGGAAGGTGGTTGACCGCCGCGCCCGGACGGTTAAAATATATGAAATGGATATGGTCAGGTGGTACGGCGGCGGGGGCAGGCCCAGGGCACTGCTGGATGTATGGTGCTCCGCCGGGACCTATATCAGGACGCTTTGCCACGATATCGGCGAGAGGATCGGCTGCGGGGCGTACATGAGCTTTCTCTTGCGCACCGGGGTGGGCGGGTATTCCATTGACCGGGCCGTCTCCCTGGAGGAACTGGAGGCCCTTTCCGCCCGGGGACGGCTGGCGGAGGCCGTCATCGGCATCGAAGAAGCGCTGTCCTTCTTACCCCGGGTGGAGGTGGGGGAAGGCGCGGTCAAATCCGTATGTTCCGGCGCCACCCTGCACCCGCCGGGGGTCAGAACCCTGCCCGTGGGAATCCGGGAGGGAAGCCTGGTGGTCCTGGCGGCCGGGAGCAGGGTTCTGGGTCTGGCCAGGGCTGAGGCCGGCGGGGACGGAAGGCTGAGTTTCAAGCCGGAAAAGGTACTGGTTTAGCATCTAGCGACTGGCTACTAGCGGCTCACAGCTAGCAGCCAGAAGCTGACATTAAAGGATTGCTTGTTAGATTCGATACGGGGGTTGGCGGGCTTTGAAAATTTATCACAACTGGCAGGGCATAAAGCACAAGCACAGGGACATTGTGGCGGGCCTGGGCAACTTTGACGGCGTTCACATAGGTCACCAGAGGCTGATCTCGGGTCTGGTGGAGGAAGCCGGGAGAACCGGCGGCACTCCCGCGGTGTTCACATTTCACCCCCATCCCCTGGAGGTGCTGGCCGGCAAGGCTCCTCCCAGGCTGATCACCCAGCGGGCCAAGGAGGAAACTTTCAGGCAGATGGGTGTGAAAGTGCTGCTGCTCGTTCCTTTCACCCTGGAATTTGCATCCCTCACCCCGGACCAGTTTATTGAAAAGGTGCTGGTGGGGGAACTTGGCGTGAAGGCCGTTTTTGTCGGGTACAATTACACTTTCGGACGGGGCGGCCGGGGAACCGCCGAAACCCTTGCCGAGGGAGGCCGGAGGTACGGTTTCAGGGTGCATGTGATCCCGCCGGTGACCGTGGACGGGGTGCCGGTGAGCAGCACCCTGATCCGCAGCCTGCTGGCCGACGGCGAAGTGTCGGAAGCCAAAAAGCTGCTGGGTTATTACCCCTTCGTGGAAGGGGAGGTGGTGGCCGGCGAGAAGAGGGGCCGGACCCTGGGTTTCCCGACCGCCAACATAAACCTGGAGGAGGGCGTGATGGCCCCGGCCAACGGGGTCTACGCGGTAAAGGTCCAGGTGGACGGGGATGATTTCCTGGGAGTGGCCAACATCGGCGTAAAGCCTACTTTCCGCGGTTATAACTGCCGGCCGGACCTGGAGGTTCACCTTCTGGATTTCAAGGGCGACCTGTACGGCAAGCGAATCAAGGTTTTCATCACCAGGCGCATAAGGGAAGAAATGAGATTTTCCTCTCCGGCCGAGCTGGCGGACCAGATCCGCGCGGACATAAACACGGCCAGGACGGCCCTGACAGATTAGAATAAAGGCGTGAACAAACAACATATAATTTAAAATAAACAGGGACTTTTCATTTTACATGCCGGGCCGGTTGTGGTAAACTTGTCACAGGAGCCGGGGGGATGATGGTTTGTTATGGGAGTCCCCAAGTTTGATTCTCCTGATGAGGAGATAAAAAAATGGATCAACCACATCGCCCTTATTTGCCTCAGTGAAGATTTTCAAAAACTGAAGAAAGAACTGGAGGCCATTTACAGCAGGTCAAAAGTTGAAGATTTCAGGGTGGCCGCGTTCCAGGACGCCCTTTACGCCTTCCTGGCGCAGGAGGAAGAGGGTCCGGCCGTGAAGTCCGGCAGGCGCTGAGCGGGGTTCGGGCATGAGGGTGATAATAACCGAACACGCGCGCAAACGCCTTAAGGATATGCGCCAGCAAAGGATTACCATTCAGGATATCAACAGCGCCGCCGGCGGCATCCCCGGGAAAATACCCACAGCTACAAGATTCAGGGGATTTTTCGCCAA
The DNA here is from genome assembly GCA_023512435.1 of Peptococcaceae bacterium. Classification (GTDB taxonomy): domain Bacteria; phylum Bacillota; class Desulfotomaculia; order Desulfotomaculales; family Desulfocucumaceae; genus JAILZP01. The sequence goes on from JAILZP010000023.1 coordinate 12,231, forward strand.
GTCGGGGCGTATGTTTGATATAGTTGCCAAGGACATACCGGGAGGTCGCTTGGTAATAACCATTATCGGGAAATGAAACCCCGTGAACTGCTGGCTAGGGAATTCGTTCTCCGGCGGTTTGCTTGGCCCGCAGCGATTATCCGGTACAGGAGGTGATTTAATGGCATTGACCCAGGAAAAGAAAAAGGCCGTAATCGACGATTACAAGCTGCATGAAGGCGACACAGGATCCCCGGAAGTCCAGATCGCCATACTGACCAGAAGGATTCAAAGCCTTACCGAGCACCTCAAGGTGCACAACAAGGACCATCATTCCAGGAGGGGCCTCTTGAAAATGGTGGGGCAGAGGCGGGCCCTGCTGAACTATCTCAAGAACCGTAATTTCGAACGCTACCGCAAACTGATAGACAAGCTCGAACTGCGCAAATAGGAATCTGGAAAAGCGGAAGTATTTCCGCTTTTTTTCTTAGTTACCGGGCCTTCATAAAGGACCGCGAGGTATTTTAAAAAACAAAAGCAGGAAATACTATGAAATATGTAGAATATCGATCGGATTGTTAAAAATGAAAAGTGATTGGGAGGATTAGACCCTGATGTCCGAAGGTTCAGTATTGATTAGGGAAATTGAAGTGGCCGGAAGAAGGATGGTTCTGGAAACCGGCCGCGTGGCCAAGCAGGCCAGCGGGGCCGTATTGGTCAGATATGGCGACACCGTGGTCCTGGTTACCGCCACCATGGCCAAGAATAAAAGAGAGGGCATTGATTTCTTTCCCCTGACGGTGGATTACGAAGAAAGGCTCTACGCAGTCGGCAAGATACCAGGGGGATTCATTAAGAGGGAGGGACGGCCCAGCGAAAAGGCGGTCCTGTCGGGCAGGCTCATTGACCGGCCGATCAGGCCTCTCTTCCCGAAAGGTTTCAGAAACGAGGTTCAGGTGATTGCCACCATCCTGTCCGTGGACCAGGACAACGCTCCGGAGATAGCGGCCATGGTGGGGGCTTCGGCGGCGCTGCACATCAGCGAAATACCCTTCGCCGGTCCCATCGGCGGGGTGATCGTGGGACACGTCGGCGACCGCCTGGTGGTTAACCCCACGGTGAGCGAAAGTGAGCAGAGCGACCTGCACCTGGTGGTGGCGGGTACGGCGGAGGCCGTGATGATGGTGGAGGCCGGCGCCAGGGAGGTTCCCCAGGACGTAATCCTTGAAGGGATTAAGTTTGGGCACGAGAAGATCAGGGAAATAGTGGCTTTTATTGAAAAATTCAGGACCGAGGCGCTTTCCATGGGGCTGGCCAGGGAAAAAATAGTCCCCGAGATTGCCGCCGTACCGCCCGAGGTGGAGGAAGCGGTCTATCCGGTGGCCCTGGAAAAGATGACTGCCGCCATCAGGCGCTGTGTTGACGAGAGGATGTCCAAGAAGGCCAGGGAAGACTTCCTGGACCAGGTGAAGGAAGAAATAGCGGTCCAGTTTGCCGAGGCTTTCCCGGAACAGGGGACGGCCGTGCTGGAGGTGGTCGGTTCGGCCGAGAAAAAGGCCATGCGCGAGATGATCCTAAAAGAAAAAATACGCATCGACGGCCGCAGCACCACCGAGGTCAGGCCGATCACGGTGGATGTGGGAGTCCTGCCCAGGACCCACGGGTCGGGCCTTTTCACCCGGGGGCAGACCCAGGTGCTCTCGGTGGTTACCCTGGGCGCCATCTCCGAAGAACAGCGCCTTGACGGCCTGACCCTGGAAGAGACAAAGAGGTTCATGCACCATTACAACTTTCCCCCGTACAGCACCGGGGAGACAAAGCCCATGCGGTCCCCGGGCCGCCGTGAGATAGGTCACGGGGCACTGGCCGAGAGGGCCCTGGAGCCGGTCTTGCCGCCGGAGGAAAGTTTCCCGTACACCATCAGGATTGTGTCCGAGGTTTTGGAATCCAACGGGTCCACCTCCATGGGCAGCGTCTGCGGAAGCTGCCTGGCGCTCATGGATGCCGGCGTCCCGATCAAGGCTCCGGTGGCCGGGGCGGCCATGGGGTTGATCAAAGAGGGGGACGAGATCGCCATTCTGACGGATATCCAGGGTATTGAGGACCACCTGGGGGACATGGACTTCAAGGTGGCCGGCAGCGCCAGGGGCATAACCGCCCTGCAGATGGACATCAAGGTGCCCGGGGTTACTCCCGAGATTCTGGATCGGGCCATTTCCCAGGCCAACGAGGCCAGGATGCACATTCTGGGCAAAATGACCCAGGTTATCGACAGGCCGAGGGAGGAACTGTCGCCTTACGCGCCCAGGATCATTCACTTTACCATAGACCCGGACAAGATCAGGGAGGTCATCGGCCCGGGCGGCAAGATAATCAAGAAGATCATCGAGGAGACCGGGGTGGAGATAGACATCGAGGACGACGGCCGGGTGTATATCGCGGCGGTGGATCCGGAGGCGGGCAAGAAGGCGTTGGACATAATCGAAGGCATCACCAAGGAAGTCCAGGTGGGAGAAATATACAACGGCAAGGTTACAAGGGTGACCGACTTCGGCGCCTTCGTGGAGATTATCCCGGGTGTGCTGGGACTGCCGGGCAAGGAAGGGCTGGTGCACATATCCCAGCTGGCCCACCACCGGGTTGCCAAAACCGAGGACGTGGTCAGGGAAGGGGACTCCATCCTGGTCAAGGCCACCGGGTATGACAGCCAGGGCCGGCTCAAGCTGTCCCGCAAGGAAGCCATTCCGCCGCCCGGTGAACTGGCCGAGGCCCAGGGATACGGGGGCCCGCCGAGGAGGGAAAGGGGCCACCGCCCCCCCAGGGGCGCCGGCAGGCGGGATCAAAAGTAAAGCGTTAAAAAAGTTTCCTCCTGGCGTATTGGGGGATGCGCCCGTGGAAGGAAGCTTTTTTGTTTCTGATAAAAACCGCTGATGTGGTAAAATTAATGTGACGCGCGGGTACGGGCCGGAAACCGGGATGTTTCCGCCTGCCTTACCGTTGCCGCGCAGGTCGCGGTGTTTTACCGGCCGGGGGTGGTTCAGCCGTGTCTAAAAAAATAAGGAGATTTGCCGGGAGCTTATACTGGCGGCCCATAGCCAGCTACTTTTTCTTAATATTTGTATTTTACGTGGCCCTGAGGGTTTTCGCCGGAGACAGCGCCAGCGCCTGGGGGGCGGTGCTGGTCTCCCTCCCCTTTGCCGTTGCCTTTTCCTGGATGATTTTGAAAAGAATCATGAGGCCCCTTGATGTAATTTCTGAAGTGGCCAAGGAAATGGCCCGGGGCAACCTGGAGAGGGAAATAAGGATATACTCCGATGACGAAATAGGGGACCTGGCCAGAAATATAAATTTTCTGGGCCACAGGCTGAAGCAGACAATCAACGAGATAACCGAGGAAAAAGACCGCATCCACGCGATACTGAACAGCATGGCTGACGGCGTGGTGGCGGTGGACGGAGACCGCCGGGTGCTGCTGATCAACCCCGCGGTGGAAAGGACCCTGAACATATCCGGGAAGTCCAGCAGGGGAAAGGATATAATGGGGGTGATCAGGCAAGACGAGTTTGAAAACAGTCTCAAGGTGGCCCTGGAGACCCAGAAAGAGCTGACCAGGGAGATCAGGGTGCTGACCCCGGACCCCAAGATATTCAGGGTTATTTTCACGCCCCTGAAGGGAGCCGGCCGGGGAGGCGTGGTGGCGGTGCTCAGGGATATCACCGAGAGGCGGCAGCTGGACCGGATGAGAGCCGAATTCATTGCCAACATTTCCCATGAACTCAGAACCCCGCTTACTTCCGTCAAGGGCTTCCTGGAAACCCTGTTGGACGGTGCCCTTGAGGACAGGGAAAACGCCCTGCACTTTTTGAGGATAATAAACAACGAGACCGACCGGATGAAGAGACTTATCGACGACCTATTTTCCCTTTCCAATATTGAAAGCCGCAGGGTGGTTCCGGCCAGGGACCGGGTAAAGATCCCGGAGGTGGTTGACAAGGTGCTGGACATTTTCCGCCAGGCCGCCGGTGATCGCGGGATAAGCCTTGAATCCAGGCTTTCAGCGGATTTTCCGGTGATCGTGGCTGACGAGGACATGATCACCAGGGTGATCATCAACCTGGTGGACAACGCCATCAAGTACAGCCATGACCGGGGAGAGGTTGTTGTTGACGGCGGCTTCTCCGGTGACAGTGAGGTTTTTTTCACGGTGGCCGACAAGGGCATCGGCATACCCGCGGAGTGTTTGCCCAGGATATTTGAGAGGCTCTACCGGGTAGACAAGGCCAGGTCCAGGGAGTACGGAGGGTCGGGGCTCGGCCTGGCCATCGTCAAGCATATCGTGGAAGTGCACGGAGGCAGGATTGAAGTGGCCAGCCAGCCGGGCCGGGGCAGCAAGTTTACCGTTTACCTGCCCGTCATGTAAAAGGAGGCCGGTGGACGGGGAAGCAGGAATTATGCCGGAGGATCAAAAAAGAAAGCAATGCGGGGAGTGTGCCGGGAATGGGCAGATACCTGTTTGACAAGTCCCTGGGGGATATCCGGAACGATATCCTGCGCATGGGAAGCCTGGTGGAAAAGGCCGTCTACGACGCGGTGGACGCCTTCATGAACCGGGATGTCACCGCCGCCGCGGCGGTGATCGTGGGTGACCAGCGAATCGACGATCTGTTTTTAGAGATTGAAGACAAATGCATCAAGCTGATTGCCACCCAGCAGCCCATGGCCAAGGATCTGCGGGTGGCGGTAACCGGCCTTAAGATATTGACCAGCCTGGAAAGGATGGCCGACCACGCGGTGGACATTGCCAGGGCCGCCATGGGCCTTTCGGGCCAACCCATGTCCATCCGTCCCTTCCGCGAAATACCAGGCATGGCCAGGATAGCCAGGCAGATGGTCAAGGAGGGGCTTGACGCATATGTGCAGGGGGATGTGGCCAAGGCCAGGAATATGTGTTCCATGGACGACCAGGTGGACTTTATTTTTTCCCAAGTTTTCAAGGACACCATCAGCTGCATGGCCGGGAACCCTGCGGTGATCATCCAGGGGGCCTACCTGCTGTATGTATCCCGCTACATTGAGAGGATTGCGGACCACGCCACCAATGTTGGGGAGAACGTTATTTACCTGGCCACCGGCGAACGCCGGGAGCTGAATTGATTGGGAATTGGGAACCGGGATTTAATCACGGAGGTCTGGATTCCGGACGGCTTTTAATATGGCCTCAGCGGACTCCCGGCTGATGATCTTTTTTTCCACCAGCCAGCTAACCGGTATTTCAAAGCTGCAGGCGTGACAGTTCCGGCTGCGGGCCGCCCGGTCCCTTTCCCAGTGCTCGTCGGACCCGGCCGTCTGCAGGATGAACCGCCGGCCGTAGCGTGATTCAGCGTCCAGCAGGTGGCCGGCGTCAAAAACCCCCTCGGACCCGTTGCAGGTTTCCAGGCCATCCAGGCATTCCAGCATCCCGGGGTCCATTTTTATTTCATGGGGGTAGCGGACGGGATGGGCCAGGACGGCCGCCCCTCCCTGGGCGTGGATCTCCCTTGCCGCTTCCCTCAGCGTCAGCCTGGAGGCCGGCAGGTCCCTTTGAATATTCAGGGCGATCAGGTGCAGCCTCTGGGTCCTTCCCAGCACGGAAACCTCAGTTCCAGGCACGATGATTATGGGCAGGCCTTCCCCGGCCGCCAGGTCCCTGGCGAACAGGCCGCCGGCCACCATGTCGTGGTCGGTGCAGGCGGCCACCTGGACTCCCCTGGAAATCAGGTGGTGAATGTAGGCCCGGATGTCTTTCCGGTCCTCCCGGCTGATCATTTTTACCGGGCGGCGGCAGTACCGGTCCCCCAGGGGATGGGTGTGCAGGTCGGCGGTCAAAGTTTTCGGCAGCATTGTTCATCACTCTCCCGGCCACTGACTATTCTATCATTTTTTTTGCGGCGGGGGTACGGTTGGTTAAATGAATAATTTAAGTACTAAACAGTTTGATTATAGTTTAAAATAAAGATCGAACAAACGCGCAATAAGGAAAGGCGGAAGCAATGGCCGTTAAAGTTGGAGTAATCAGCCTGGGGTGTCCGAAGAACCTGGTGGACACAGAAATAATGCTCGGCTTGCTGTCGGACGCCGGGTATGTCATCACGCCGGAAGCGGCGGACGCCGACGTCATGGTGATCAATACCTGCGGATTTATAACCCCGGCCAAGGAGGAAGCCGTAGGCGCCATCCTGGAGGCCGCCCGCCTGAAAGAGGAGGGGCGCCTCAAGGCCCTGCTGGTGGCGGGCTGCCTGGCCAAGCGCTACGGCGGGGAACTGCTGGCCGAAATTCCGGAGATAGACGGGGTCTTCAGCCCGGGGGAAATCGGGAGCGTGGCGATCCTGGTGGAAAAAGCCCTGGCCGGTGAACGCCCCAAGGCTGTGGAAAGCCCGGAATACGACTACAGCCGCGTGGCTCCCCGGCTGCTGACCACCCCGGCCCACTGGGCCTATATCAAGATTGCCGAGGGGTGCAACAACCGGTGCGCGTATTGCGCCATTCCGGGGATCCGGGGGGGCTACCGCAGCAGGCCCGTCGAGGTGCTGGAGGAGGAAGCGGCCGGCCTGCTAAAGAGGGGAGTCCGGGAGATAATCCTGGTGGCCCAGGATACGACGGCGTACGGCGCGGACCTGTACGGCCGCCCCAGGCTGGCCGGACTGCTGGAGCGGCTGGCGGCCCTCGGCCCTTCCTGGATCAGGGTGATGTACTGTTACCCCACCGGCTTCACCCCCGAACTGATCAGGGTTATGGGACGGGAGGAAAATATCTGCCGCTACGTCGACCTGCCTTTGCAGCACATTAACGACGGGATCCTGAAAAAAATGAACCGGCGGGGCACTTCGGAGGACATCAGGAGGTTGATCGCCGGTCTGAGGGACTCCATACCCGGCCTGACCCTGCGCACCACTTTCATGGTGGGCTTTCCGGGGGAGGGGGAGGCCGAGTTCGAGGAGCTTTACAGGTTTGTGGAGGAGACCCGTTTTGAGAGGATGGGAGTGTTCAAGTTCAGCCCCGAAGAGGGAACCCCCGCCGCGGAAATGGCCGACACCGTTCCGGAGGAAGTGAAGGAATACCGGTACAACAGCCTGATGTCCCTGCAGAAGGAGATCTCCCGCCGGCGCAACAGCGGGAAAGTGAATACCTGCGTCCGGGTGATGGTGGACGGCAAAAGGCCGGGCCGGGGAAACCTTTATTACGGCAGGACCGAGGGTGACGCCCCTGAAATCGACGGCTCCGTCCTTTTCTCCGCCGGGCCCGGAGGGGCCGCCGCGGGGGAATTTGTCAGCGTCCGGATTACCAGGGCCTTTGATTACGGACTGCGGGGGGTGCTTGTCCGGTGAACCTGCCCAACCGGGTAACCCTGGTGCGGATCTTTCTCATCCCGCTATTCGTGGCCGTGGTTACACTAAAGGTGCCCTACGGGGACTACATCGCGGCCGTCATATTCATACTGGCCGCCAGCACCGACGGACTTGACGGGTATATAGCCAGAAAACGAAAGCAGGTCACCAACCTGGGGAAGCTGATGGACCCCCTGGCCGACAAGCTGCTGGTGTCCGCCGCCCTCATCGTTCTTACCGAGCTTCAGCGGATGCCTTCCTGGGTGACCCTGATCATTATCGGCCGTGAATTCGCGGTCACGGGCCTGAGGGCCCTGGCGGTGGCCGACGGAGTGATCATCGCCGCCGGCTGGCTGGGCAAGATCAAGACGGTAACCCAGATCATCGCCATCGCGTCCCTGTTTTTTATCGGGGAATTGCCGTCCCTGCTGGTTTACTCGGCGGTGGCGGTGGCGGTATTCTTCACCCTCTGGTCGGGCTGGGACTATTTTTACCGCAGCTGGCCGGTGATCAAAAAGGACGGGTTTTAACAGACCGGAACCGTTATGACGTCAGGGAGGAATGGTTAATGAACGATTTCAAAATAGGGGTGATTTCCACCTACCCTGAGCTTTCGCAACAGATTTTAAAACTGGCCGATGAGATGAAATTGAACCTTGATCTGGAAGAGGGGATACTGGAGGAGGGGGTCGGGTACGCCCACCAGCTGGAGCGGAGGGGAGTGGACGTGATCATCAGCAGGGGCCCCACCGGAAGAATGATCAAAAAGGCCACGACACTGCCCGTGGTTGTGATAGAGATCACCTCCTTCGACATCCTGCAGTCCCTTTATTCCGCCAAAAAAATGGGGCGGAGGATAGCCTACCTCGGCCACCGGACATTGGATTTCACCCCGGAGTTTGACAGCATCACAACCATTCTGGGGATGGATGTTGAATGCTATCCGTACGCCAATGAATACGAAGTGAACCTGCAGATGAAAAAGATATTGAGGGATGGCATCGACGTGGTGGTCAGCACGGGCCGGTGCATATACGAAATGGCTAGGAAATCGGGGGTCAACGCCGTCCTGGTGAAGTCCGGCAAAGATGCCGTATACAGTTCCATAAAACAGGCCACGGATCTGGTCCTGAGCATCCACCGGGACCAGCAGCGTTCCGAAAGGTTCAGGTCGGTGCTGGAGCTCACCAACGACGGGATTTTAATCCTGGATGAGGAAAGGCGGGTATCCTTCATGAACCCGTCGGCCGAGAAGCTTTTAAACGTGGATGCCGGAACGGTCCTGGGCCGGTACGCGGACGACTTGAAAAAATCCTCCGTCCTGGCGCCGCTTCTGGAAAACCAGGGCAAGTCCGTGGAAGCGTTCAAGGAGGTCGGGCAGAAACAGTTCCTGGTAAACGGCATGCCGATCAACATAAAGAACAAAGAGCAGGGCATGGTTATAACCTTCCAGAGCGCGGACAGGATCCAGGTGCTGGAGCACAACCTCCGCCGCCAGCTTTACAAGAAGGGACTGGTGGCCAGGCACACCTTCGGGGACCTGGTGGGCAACAGCCCCCTTTTGAAAGAAGCCGTCAAGAGGGCCAAAAAATTCGCCGCCGCCGCCGCCACGGTGCTGATCTGCGGAGAAAGCGGAACCGGCAAGGAATTGTTTGCCCAGAGCATACACAACGAGAGCAACAGGCGGAAAGGCCCCTTCGTGGCGGTGAATTGCGCCGCCCTGCCTGAAAACCTGCTGGAGAGCGAACTGTTCGGCTACGAGGAAGGGGCTTTCACCGGCGCCAAAAAGGGCGGCAAAAGCGGCCTGTTCGAGATGGCTCACGGGGGCACCATTTTTCTCGACGAAATCGGCGAAATGACCCTGCCGGTCCAGGCCCGCCTGCTGCGCGTGCTGCAGGAACGGGAGATCATGAGGCTGGGCAGCGACCGGGTTATCCCGGTTGACGTCAGGATAATAGCGGCCACCAACTACAACCTGGCCCTGGAGGTAAAAAAAGGCAAGTTCAGGAACGATCTGTATCACCGCCTGGAGGTGCTGAACCTGGACATCCCTCCCCTGCGGGCCAGAAAAGAGGATATCAGGGTGCTGGCCAGGCATTTCGTGAAGCAGTTCAGCCTGCAGGAAAGGAAGCCGGTGCCTCCCCTGCCGGTCCAGGCCCTGGAGAAGCTGGAAAAGTACGACTGGCCGGGCAACGTCAGGGAGCTTCAGAACATTATCCAGAAATACGTGCTGCTGATCGAGGAAGGGCAGAATCCCGACGAACTTATTGCCAGGCTAATCGGTGAAAAGGCGAGGAGGGCATGCAGCGTCCAGGCCGGGGATGAAAACACAATCACCCTGAAGATCGGAAACCTGGAGGAGATGGAGATGGAAATCATCGGGTACCTCCAGTCTTCCGGGTACAGCACCAAGGAGATAGCAAGGCTCTTGGGCACCAGCCGGACCACGCTGTGGAGGAAGGTGAAAACCAAATAACAGTTTCGTTTGGTAACAGGGGGGTTGCAATTTGAACCCTCCTTTTTGGTCAATAAATTTTCTATACCCAATTTTCTGAGAGTTATCAACAATTCTTTTTTTTAGAATAAGATGGCATGCTATTTGCTTGTTTTATTGGGGTTGACGGTATAAAGGGACAAATCAGCTGAAGGGAATGGTCGGATTATGGGTGACCTGCTGGAGATGTACAGGAGCAAGGTTATTTCCGCCGATGAGGCGGCCGGGAAGGTGAAGCCGGGCGACTGGGTTTTTTACAGCCATTTTGCCATGGTGCCCCGGGTCCTGGACGAGGCCCTGGCAAAAAGGGCCGGAGAACTTACCGGCGTCAAGGTGAGAAGCGTTTGCGCCGTTAGGCCCGTCAAAATAGTTCAGGCCGACCCGGAAAAAAAATCTTTTACCTATCACAGCGGCTTTTTCGGGCATGAGGACAGGAAGCTTGGGGACAAGGGCCTTTGCTATTACATCAGCTCAAATTACGGTGAATCCCCGGCCATCCTCCGCGAAGGGCACGCCGCCCCGCCGGATGTGGCCATGATCAGCACAACGCCCATGGATGAACGCGGCTTCTTCAATTTCAGCGTTTCCTGTTCTTATGCCCGGGCTATATGCGAAAAGGCGGGCACCGTCATCCTGGAAATCAACCGGAACGCCCCCCGCTGCCTGGGAGGAGTCCAGGAGTCCGTGCATATTTCGGAAGTGGATTACATCGTGGAGGGCGATAACGAACCGCTTTTTACCCTGCCGGAGGTGACCCCCACCGAAGAGGACAGAAAGATAGCGCTTCTGGTGGCCGAGGAAATCGAGGACGGCTGCTGCCTTCAACTTGGCATCGGCGGCATGCCCAACACCATCGGAAGGCTGATCGCCGATTCCGACCTGAAGGACCTGGGTGTGCACAGCGAGATGATGACGGACGCTTTCATGGAGCTGTTTGAGAAGGGGAAGATCACCGGGGCCAGGAAGAGCATCGACAGGTACAAAATGACGTACACATTTGCCCTGGGATCCCAGAGGCTTTATGACTTTTTGCACAACAACCCCGCCTGCGCCACCTACCCGGTGGACATCACCAACTCGGTGGCCCGCATTGCCCGGAACGACAAGCAGATCGCCATCAACAACGCCATTGAAATCGACCTGTACGGGCAAATCTGCTCGGAGTCGGCCGGGTTCCGGCAGATATCCGGCACTGGCGGGCAGCTGGAGTTCACCCTGGGCGCTGCTTGCTCCAGGGGAGGAAAGGCCTTCATCTGCCTGCGTTCAACCACCACCGACAAGGAAGGCCGGCGTGTTTCCAGGATCGTCCCCCATATCCGCCCGGGGGGAATAGTGACCGTGCCCAGGACCGCGGCCTTTTACGTGGTAACCGAGTACGGGAAGGCAAACCTGAAGGGAAAGCCGACCTGGCAGAGGGCGGAAATGCTGATTAACCTGGCTCATCCGGATTACCGGGACGAACTGGTGAGGCAGGCCGAAAAAATGGGCATCTGGACCAAAACCAACAAGCGGTTATAAGCAGGCCCGGTTTTGACCGCCTGCGGGTTCAGCCTTATTATCCAGGCGTTCCGAAGGGGTGATGCCATGCCGGTAATTTAGTCCACGGGGACTGCTGTTCCCGCTTTGTTGCTGTCAACCATAGAATTATTGGGAAAGGAGCATGGAAATGCTGAAGAGGTTTTTGTTTTTTGCCGTTCTGATCCTGTCTGCGGCCACGCTGTTAACCTCGTGCGGGGGCAAAAAGGAGGCCAAGGACGCCAAGCCGGCGGACACCGGCAAGACCTACACCCTCAATTTGAACTGCACTTACCCTCCGCCCAAGTATGAGTGGGAATCCAAGTACATCGCCAACGACAAGTTTGCCAAGCGCGTCGAAGAAGCCACCAACGGAAGGGTCAAGGTCAAGGTCTTTTACAACAACCAGCTGGCTCCCCAGTCCCAGGGTCTGGACGCCCTGAAGAAGGACGTGATCCAGCTGGAGAGCGCCACCGCTTACTGGGGAGGAACCATCCCCGAGACCGAGTTTGTGTTCCTGCCCTTCTGGAGCAAGGGCCACGCCCACGCCATGCACGTGGTCCGGGAAACAAAGATAGGGGAGATCATGGACAAGGCCTACCAGAAGCATGGGGCGAAGATACTGTTCTACTGGCCGGTCAGCATCGAGGGCCTGATTACCAAGAAGCCCGTCGCCAAGTTTGAGGACATAAAGGGCATGAAAATAAGGACGGCATCGTCCCTGTGGCCGAGCTGGTACCAGAAGATGGGCGTGGCTCCCATCAACATAGCGGCCAACGAGCAGTACGAGGCCCTGATGCGGGGGACCATGGACGGCAGCATTTACGTCCTGTACTCCATCGACACCTACAAGTTCTACGAGGTGGCCAAAAACATAACCCTGCCGGGCTTCGTGGACCCCTTCCTCTGCTACGTCCTGGTAAGCACCAAGACCTGGGACTCCCTGCCCGACGACCTCAAAAAGACCATCGAGCAGGTGGCCCTGGAAATAGAGAAGGAGTCAGTCAAAGGATCCGAGAGGCTGACCGACTCCATCCTGGAGCTGTGCAATCAGCACGGGGTGACCGTGAACAAGCTTACCAAGCAGGAGTTCGAGAAGTTCAGGCAGTCGGCCATGCCGCTGTGGGATGAGTTCGCCGCCAAGTCCCCGGACTGCGCCGAGATGGTCAGGATAATCAAGGAAGACCTTAAGAAGTGGGAGGAAACCAATCCCGATTCCAAGCAGTGGGAAGAAAGGTGGCTGGCCAAATCATAAAAAAACGGGCGCCTGACGGGGGACATCTCCCCCGTCAGGGCGCGAAACGGGGGTTTAGCCGTGCAGTTGTTTGAGAGGCTGATCTCAAAAATAAATGAGGGTATGATGTGGGTGGCGGGCGCCATGATCCTGGTGATGGGCTTTTCCACCACCGCCGATGTGGTCATGCGGGCGGTATTCAACAAGCCCATTGTCTGGGCCTTCGACCTGAGCTGTTATTTAAGCGCCGCCGCCGCCCTCCTGGCCGGAGGGTACGGCCTCCTGGCGGACAGGCACGTCAAGGTGGATGTTGTTTACGACCGTTTTTCCCCGCGCACCAGGGCCGTCGTGGATGTCCTCACCTCTTTCCTGTTTTTCCTGTTCTGTTACGTGCTTGTCAACATGGGACTGGAGACGGCCCTGGAATCGCTGGAGTCCGGGGCCACCGCCGGGAATGTTCTGAACCCCCCGCTTTTCATACCGCAGATGCTGCTGCCGGCGGGAGGGCTGCTTCTGGGGCTGCAGGGGGTCTGTCTCCTGGTAAAAAACATCAAGACCGCCATTGGATTTGCGGATAGAGGGGGGATCAACAGCTGATGGATCCTTGGCTTTTAGGGATTATTCTTCTGGGAGCGATGCTCCTGTTTCTGGCCCTCGGGGTTCCGGTGGCCTTCACCCTGGGCGGACTTTCCCTGGCCATCGGCTATTTCGTCTGGGGGGGCACCGGGGGATTTTACGCCGTAACCCTGGGTTCCCTGGGCAAGATTTCAGAATTCACCCTCACCGCTATCCCCCTGTTCCTGCTCATGGCGGCGGTGCTCCAGTTCAGCGGGCTGGCCGACGACATGTACGAGATGGTTTACCGCTGGATGGGGAGCATCAAGGGGGGGCTGGCCATAGGAAGCATAATCATTTCGGCCATTTTCGCCGCCATGGTGGGCATCAGCACGGTGGCCACCGCCACCCTGGGCCTCACCGCCCTGCCCTCCATGATCAAAAGGGGCTACAACAAGAAGCTGGCGGCCGGTGCCATCTGCGCCGGGGGCGCCCTGGGGATCATCATCCCGCCCAGCGTGATCATGATCATATACGCCAGTGAGGCCGAGGTGTCCGCGGGCCAGATGTTTTTCGGCGGGATCGTACCCGGAGTGCTGATGGCCCTGATTTACATCATTTATATCGCCGTCCGCTGCGCCCGCAACCCCGCCGACGGTCCGCCCATCCCGCCCGAGGAGAGGTTCAACCTGGCCCAGAAGTTGGAGTCCCTAAGGGCGGTGGCCCTGCCCATATTGATCATATTCCTGGTCCTGGGGGTCATCTACCTGGGCCTGGCCACGCCCACCGAGGCCGCCGCCATCGGGCTGGTGGGTTCTCTTGTCTGCGCTTTGACCAAGCGCCAGCTGACATTGGGGAACCTGAAGAAAATGTTTGTCATGGGCGTGGGAGTGAACGCCATGGTGTTCTGGATCATCATCGGGGCGGTGGCCTACTCCCGCCTGGTCACCATGTCCGGGACCGGGGAGTGGTTCAGCAGCCTGGTGACCGGCCTGGAGGTCAACCGCTGGCTGGTGCTGCTGGGCATGCAGGCCGTCTTCTTCGTCCTGGGGATGCTCCTGGATCCGGCCGGGATCATTCTAATTACCGGGCCCTTCTTCCTGCCGGTGATCACCGCCCTGGGCTTCGACCCCCTGTGGTACGGGATACTGTTCGTGATCAACATGAACATGGCCTACCTCACCCCTCCCTTCGGCTTCAACCTTTTCGTGATCAAGGGCGTGGCGGCGTCGGAACTGACCATAGGCGACATCTACAAGGCCGTCTGGCCCTTCGTGGGGCTTCAGGCCATAGCCTTGCTGCTGGTTGTAATCTTTCCCAGGCTGGTCACCTGGCTGCCCGGCCTGATGATCAAGTGACCGGCAGACAATTGCGGGAGGAGGCGCAAGATCAGCTGTGAACAAGGTAACGACCCTGCCGGAGGCGGTGCGGGAACTGGTCCGGGACGGCGACACGGTTTCCTTCGGGGGTATTCTTTCCCGGGAGCCGGTGGCCTGCACCTACGAGCTGATCAGGCAGAACAAAAAGGACCTCACCGTCATCGTGGACAGCCGCGACGAGACGGTGGAGCACCTGCTGGGCGCGGGACTGGTCAAAAAGCTGGAGTCCGCCTATGTCTGGGTGGGGGTGATCGGCAGCGGGCTGCATTTCAGGAGGGCGGTGGAAAAGGGGATCCCCCGCCGCGTGGAGGTGGAGGACTACTCCAACCTGGCCATCGGCATGAGGTTCCTGGCCGGCGCCCTGGGCGTCCCGTACATGCCCCTGCGGTCCATGATGGGATCCGACATACCGGAATACAACCCGAGGATCAAGATCACCGAAGACCCGTACGGCGGCGAAAAGGTGGCCCTGGTGCCGGCGGCCAACCCCGACGTGGCCTTTATCCACGTCCAGCGGGCCGACAAAATGGGCAACTGCCAGATCTGGGGCATGCTGGGAAACGACATAAACATCGCCAGGGCGGCCAGAAAGGTAGTGGTCACCTGCGAGGAGATTGTCCCCACCTCGGAAATCAGAAAAATACCGAACATGACCCAGATCCCATTCTACTGCGTGGACGCAGTGGTGGAGCTTCCCTTCGGGGCGCACCCCCTGGGGGTGGCGGGCTGCTACTGGATAGACACTCCCTTTAGAAAAGAGTGGCTGGCGGCATCCCAAACGCACGAGGGATTCAGGGCCTGGCTGGAGGAGTGGGTGCTCAGCTGGGAAACCCACGAGGAATACCTGCGCAAGCTTGGCCCCGACCGGCTGGCCGGCCTGCGGAAAATGGAGCTGGACAACTTCAGGATTCCCAAAATAGTTGGCTGTTAGGAAGGGGTGGAAAAGGAAGTGTCACCGGCTTGTTCGTACACCACCCAGGAAATGATGGTGTCGGCCTGCTCGCGGCTGATCAGGAACAACGAGTGCGTTTTCATAGGGGTGGGCATCCCGCTCCTGGCCGGCGTGGTGGCCAGCAAGATTCACGCCCCCGACTCGGTGATCGTTTACGAGGCCGGGGGTATCGGGGCCGTAAGCCGGAGGCTGCCCTGGAGCATCTCGGACAACGCCACCACCGACAACGCCCTGGTGGCGACGGAACTGTGGCGGGCCCTGGGAGACGTGCAGCGCGGCTACATCGACCTGGCCGTGGTGGGCGGGGCGCAGATTGACAGGTTCGGCAACCTGAACACCACGGTCATATTCGGGCCAGACGGGACGTACCAGCGCCCCGCCAGCAGGCTTCCCGGGTCCGGGGGGTCAAACGATCTGGCCTCTTCGGCCGGGAGGACCCTTATCGTCATGAAGCTGGAGAAAAGGAAGTTCGTGAAGAAACTTGACTACCTGACCAGCCCCGGCTACCTGGGAGGGCGGGGAGAAAGGGAGAGGGCCGGCCTGAGGGGCGGCGGGCCGGAGGCCGTGATCACCGACAAGGGCATATTCAGGTTTGATCCCGAAACCGGGGAAATGTACCTGGATGAACTGTTTCCCGGCGTGACGGCGGAAGAGGTGAAATCCCTGGTGGACTGGGACCTGAAGGTGGCCCCGTCCCCGAAAACGGTGGCCCCGCCCACGGAAAAAGAAATCCGGGTTATGCGCATGGTGGACCCGCTGGGGGTGGTTCTGGGCAGCAAAAGCAAACAGGAGGTCCAGCCCTTCGAGGAATACTTCCGGACCATGAAATCGTGCTACGAGTCCATGGTGATCCTCATATAAAAACGGCGGATCCCGGGACAATTTCTCAAAATATGTGAAAAGGAGCCGCGGGTATGTACAAAAAAATACTTGTTCCGGTTGACGGGTCCGAACTGTCCTCCACTGCGGTAAAAAACGCCCTGGAAATTGCGGCGGCAGCCGGTGCCGGGATAACCCTGATGCACGTCCTGGAACTGCCGCCCCAGATGAAAACGCTGGTTGAGGGCAGCCCGGTCAGAGAACAGATGGTTGAAGAAGGGAAGAAGATCCTCGGCAGGGCCAGGGAGAACTGCGAGGCCGCCGGTGTTTCCTGCGACGAAAAGCTGGTATGGGGCGTTCCGGCCTACGAAATAGTCAGGGAAGGGGAACAGGGGCGGTACGACCTTATCGTCATCGGCAACAGGGGACTGGGCGAAGTAAAGGGCTGGCTTCTGGGAAGCGTCAGCAGGAGGGTGGTCCGCCACGCCAGGTGCCCGGTGCTTGTTGTGAAGTAACACGGGCACCGTTTGAGGACTTTGGTCCTTTACGGCCGGTGCGCATGTAAGGTCCGGCACCCCCTGGCATTCCGTTCAATATGGCAACCCGGGGGTTGCAGATTGAAACCAGGCGTATATCCCCCGCCGGCCGTTATGGCCGGAGGCCCGTGCTTGCCGGTAAATTAACAACGGCGGCTTTTTTTTAAAATCATAATTATTTTATTGGCATCTTCTTTGCTTGTGCAATTTGGCAGAAACGGAGGGGTGAGAGATTTGGCTGATTTTGCTTATGACGTAAGGGACTTGAAATTCATCCTTAACGAGTGGCTTGACATGGAGGAGGTCTTCGGCCTGGAGAGGTTCAGGGACAACTACGGGCCGGAGGATGTGGATTTTATCCTGAACGAAGTGTATAAACTGGCCAAAGAGATGATCTTTCCGGCAAACAGGGAGGGAGACCAGACCGGGGTAAAGTTCGAGAACGGCAGTGTAAGAGTGCCCCAGGGTATCGTGAAGGCTTACCGGTTCCTCCAGGAGAACGGGTGGGGATCGGCCAATGAATCCCTGGCCTCGGACACCATCATGCCGCTGACCCTGTACAGGGCCTACAACGAGATCCTGATGGCCGCCTGCCCGGCCCTGAGTTCGTACATAAAACTCACCACCGGCGCGGCCAACCTGATCTACCGGTTCGGAACCGACCGGGACCGGGAGAAGTTCCTGGAAAACATGCTTAACGGCAAGTGGAGCGGCACCATGTGCCTGACCGAGCCCAACGCCGGGTCGGACGTGGGCGACGCCGCCACCCGGGCCTACCCCACAGAAGATCCCCGGATCTATAAAATAAAGGGCACCAAAATGTTCATCACCGGCGGGGAAACCGACCTGACCGAGAACATTATCCACATGGTGCTGGCCCGTCCGGAGGGAGGCGCGCCGGGGTCGAAGGGGCTGGGGCTGTACATAGTGCCCAAGATCTGGGTGAATGAAGACGGCAGCCTGGGCGAACCAAACGATGTCACCTGCATCGCCGTGGAGCACAAGATGGGGCTTAAGGCTTCGGCTACGGCAATGCTGAGTTTCGGCGAAAACGACAACTGCCGGGGGATCCTGGTGGGCGATCCCCCGGACGCCAGCGGGACATCCAGGGGCCTGGCCATGATGTTTCACATGATGAACGAGTCCCGCATCGGGACCGGCCACAACGCCCTGGCCCAGATGGCGGCGGCATACTACTTCGCGGCCCGGTACGCCACCGAGCGCGTCCAGGGACGACCCTTCACCAGTCCCGGAGCCGGCCGGGTGCCCATCATCAAGCACGAAGACATCAGAAGAATGCTCATGGAAATGAAGGCCCAGGTGGAGGCCATCAGGGCCATGGTGTTCAGGGGGTTCTACTACCTGGACATAGCCGAGCACAGCCCGGACAAGGAAAGGGCCGGACGTTGCCAGGGACTGGCCGAGATACTCACCCCCCTGATCAAGACCTATGCCGCGGAAACCGCCTGGGCCATGGTCGGGCAGGCCATCCAGGTTTACGGGGGCGTCGGCTATACCGAGGAATATCCCGCTTCCCAGTATGCCCGGGACGTGAAGATACTTTCCATTTGGGAGGGAACCTCGTTCATCCACGCCATGGACCTGGTGGGCCGCAAGATGAGGATGACGGGCGGGAAGCCGTTCGCCGGGTGGATGGAAGACAGGAAGGAATTCATCGAAAAGCATAAGAACGCGGAGGGTTTCGGCCCCGAAATGGCCAGGCTGGAAAAGGCCTGCCAGTGCGTGGAGGTGATCAAAAACATATACGATTCTTACTACGCCCATCTGCCGGAAAAGGGCCGGCTGATCCCGCTTTACGCCACCCGGGTGCTGACCTGCTGCGCCCAGCTGTTTGCCGCCGAGTCCATCCTGGACCAGGCTCTGGTCGCCCGGCAGAAGCTGGCCGCAACGGCCCCCGACCACCCCGACCGCGCCTTTTACGAGGGTAAAATAGCGGCCGCCAGGTATTTTGTGCATGGCATCCTGCCGAACGTCTACATGATCACCGACCTGATCGCGGCGGCCGACGAGACCGCCCTGGAATGTCCCGAAGAGGCATTCTTGGCCGTCTGACAACGCGATTTATATCTTCTGTCACGGGGTTAAAACAAATTCTTGCGAGGGAGTGAAAGGTGTATGGAAATCAGGAACATTTGCGTGGTGGGAGCGGGAAACATGGGGCACCAGATCGCCCTCAGCGCAGCCCTGGCAGGTTACACCGTGGTTTGCACGGACATTGACGGGGAGATTTTACGGAAGGCAGAAAATTTCGCCGATACCTACCTTCCGGAGCGGGTGGCCAAGGGCAAGCTGTCCGCGGACGAGGCCGGGGCCGCCCGGGCCAGGATTTCATTCACCGGTGACCTGGAACAGGCGGCCGGGGATGCCGACCTGGTCATCGAGGCGGTGATTGAAAAGCTGGAGGTGAAGCGGGAGCTCTTCGCCCGGCTGGACAGGATATGCCCCCCCGGCGCCATACTGGCCACCAACAGCTCTTATATAGTCAGCTCAAAGATTGCCGGCGTCACCGGCAGGCCGGACAAGGTCTGCAACATGCATTTTTTCAACCCCGCCCTGGTGAATAAGCTGGTGGAAGTGGTGAAGGGTCCGCACACATCCCCCGGGACCGCCGACACCGTGATGGAAGTGGCCCGGAGGATGGGGAAAACTCCCGTCCTGCTGCAGAAGGAAATATACGGCTTCCTGGTCAACCGGATTGTTTCGGCGATTAAAAACGAAGCCATCTACATTTACGACATGGGCGTGGCCTCCTGGGAGGACATCGACACCGCCGTGGTCAATGCCCTGGGCCATCCCATGGGGCCCTTCAGGCTGATGGACCTGACCGGGATTGACCTGACCTATCACATCGGCATGGAGCGCTACCAGGAAACCGGGGACCCCAGGTACAAACCTTCACCGGTAATCGTGGAGAAGTATCTGAAAAAGGAATGGGGGCGAAAGACCGGCAAGGGGTTCTATGAATACAAATGAGGTATGCCGATTCCCAATTCCCAATTCCCAATTCCCGACATAACAGGAGGCTATGAGATTGAAAGAGGATGTCTATATCATCAGCGCGGTGCGCACGGCCATCGGCCGCTACGGCGGGACGCTGCGCACGGTTACCTCCGGGGAGCTTGGATCAATCGTCATTAAAGAGGTCCTGAAGAGGTCCGGCGTGTCGCCGGACCGGGTGGACGAGGTGATCATGGGGGAGGTCCGCCAGAGCACCGAGTCGGCAAATATGGCCAGGGTGGCGGCCCTGAGGGCCGGTCTGCCCGAGGAGGTCCCGGCCTACACCGTGAACCGGCTGTGCGCCTCGGCCATGCAGGCCATGTACAGCGGGTATCTCCGGGTGGCCGCGGGCGAGGCCGGCGTCGTGGTAGTGGGCGGGGCCGAAAACATGAGCCGGGCGCCGCACTATATCCGCAACGCCAGGTGGGGCGACGGCCAGGTTCAACTCATCGACTCCAACCTGGAGGGAGGTCCCGGCGCCCAGCCGAATGAAATTTACGGGCCTGATTTAAGCATGGGCATGACCGCGGAAAACGTGGCCGAAAAATACAGCGTCAGCCGGGAGGACCAGGACGCCTTCGCCCTGCGCAGCCATCAACTGGCCGCCGGGGCCATCCGGGAGGGCAGGTTCAAAGAGGAAATCGTCCCGGTGGAGGTGAAGGCCAGGAAAAAAAGCCTGATCTTCGACACCGACGAGCACGTACGCCCTGAGACCACCCTGGAGATCCTGGCCGGCCTGAAACCGGCCTTTAAGCAGGGAGGGTCGGTTACGGCGGGCAATTCGTGCGGCAGGAACGACGGGGCCGCGGCCATGGTGCTGGCCTCGGGCAGAGCGGTGAAAGAACTTGGCCTAACCCCCGCGGGCAGGCTGGCGGGCTTCAGCGCCGCCGGCGTTTCTCCCCGGTACATGGGCATCGGGCCGGTGCCGGCGGTGAAAAAGGTGCTGGAGAAACTCGGCCTCAGCCTGGCCGGCATCGACCTGATCGAACTTAACGAGGCCTTCGCCTCCCAGGCCCTGGCCTGCATCAGGGAACTGGGCCTGGACCTGGACCGGGTAAACGTCAACGGCGGCGGCATCGCCCTGGGCCACCCGCTGGGAGCCACCGGCTGCAGGATTTGTGTAACCCTGCTTTACGAGATGAAGAGGAGGAACCTGCACCGGGGGCTGGCCACCCTCTGCGTCGGCGGCGGCCAGGGAATGGCGGCGGTGATAGAAAACATTTAAAACGGAGTGAATGGACGATGAGTTATAAAAACATCATTCTGGAAAAAGACGGGCACATCGCTCTGATCACCCTGAACCGCCCGGAGGTGCGCAATGCCCTGGATCCCCAGACGTGGGCCGAGATCCGGGGCGCCATCAGGGACTGCCGCCTCGACCGGGACGTGCGGGTGGTGATTATCACCGGGGCCGGCGGCAAGGCCTTCGCCTCCGGGGCCGACATCCGGTCGCTGAGGGAGCGTGAAACCCTGGAGGTTTTGAAGAGCGAGGCCCAGGAGTCTCTGAACGACATAGAAAACCTGGACAAGCCGGTGATTGCGGCCATTGACGGCTTTGCCCTGGGGGGCGGCTGCGAGCTGGCCATGGCCTGCGACATCAGGATCGCCACCGAACGGTCCAAGCTGGGTCAGCCCGAGGTCAACCTGGGCATAATTCCGGGCGCCGGGGGGACCCAGCGGCTGCAGAGGCTGGTGGGCATGGGCAAGGCCAAGGAATTGATCTTTACCGGTGAAATAATAAGCGCCCGGGAGGCCAGGGAAATAGGCCTGATCAACCAGGTGGTGGAACGGCCGGAGGACCTGATGCCCGCGGCCAGGGAAATGGCCGGGAAAATAATGGCCAAGGGGCCGGTGGCCGTTGGCCTGGCCAAGATGGCCATAAATCTGGGCGCCAACACCGACATTAATTCCGGGCTTTTATTCGAAAAGTTCGCCCAGACCATAGCCTTTGCCACCGAGGACCGGATTGAGGGCACCACGGCCTTCCTGGAAAAACGCAAGCCGGATTTTAAGGGCAGATAAGGAAAATTTTGCGGGGAGGGGCGTCATGGCCGGGATTGTTTCAATAGTTAAAAATGACGATACCTGCATGTCGCTGAAAAAAGCGCTGGACCTGTGCGGCGGGCTGGAGGGATTCAGGCCGGCCGACAGGATTTTAATCAAGCCGAACCTGGTGGCCTGGGATTTCGATCTGCCCTTCCCTCCTTTCGGGGTGGTCACCACCAGCGCGGTGATGCACGCCCTGGTGCGCATCCTGCATGAAGGCGGATACACCAATTTAACCATAGGAGAGGCCTCGTTGGGGGTCAGCGGGTCGGTGGCGAAAAAAATATTTGAGGTCCTGGGTTATCATAAACTCCGTGAAAAGTACGGAGTGGATCTGGTTGACTTCAATGACGGCGAATTTGTGCCCGTGGACATGGACGGTTTCAGGCTGTCCATCGCCGCGAGGGCCCTGGAGTCCGACAAGATCATCAGCGTTCCGGTGTTGAAGACCCACAACCAGTGCAAGGTTTCCCTGGGCATAAAAAATTTCAAGGGCTGCCTCGACCGCAGGTCAAAGATTCACTGCCACGGGAAGGACTGGGATCTGAATCACACTTTTCCCAGGATTGTGGAAAAGCTTCCCGCGGCTCTTACCGTTATCGACGGAATTTTCACCCTGGCAAAAGGTCCCGGGGCCACGGGCAAGGCTTTCAGAAAGGATATCCTGGTGGCGTCCCGGGACGTCTTCGCCTGCGACGTGGTTGGGGCCGCGCTGCTGGGATACGATGCCGGGGAAGTGGATCACCTCGCGTTTTACGCCCGGCGCAACGGGCGCAGGCTGGATCTGTCCGGGATCGAAGTGCGCGGGGAAACGGTGGAGGCTCACCGGACGTTTGTGGAAAGCGACTGGGAGTGGACGGAGGACAATACCGGCCCGGTGGGATTTAGAAGGCGGGGCATCAGCGGGATAGCCTTAAGGAAGTATGACAATTCGCTCTGCACCGCCTGCTCGAAGCTGTACAACCCCATGCTGGTGCTGCTGATGTCCGCCTTCAAGGGTGATCCCTTCCCGGGCATCGAGGTTCTGACGGGCAAAAGGCAGGAAGCTTCCCCCGGCTTCAAGCTGACTGTTTTGTTCGGCAAGTGCGCATACCTGCAGAACAGGGACAACCCGAACATTAAAAAGGCCGTCGCCGTGAAGGGGTGCCCCCCCGACCTGAAGGAACTGGAAAGACTGCTGGCCGAAGAGGGGATCAGCTGCGACTACGGCCGGTACGTCCAGTACCGCCGCGACATTTACAACCGTTATATGGACAAAGAGGGTTTCGACCTGGGGTTATACGAGATCCCCGCATGATTTGCGGTTTAAAGAGTTCAGATCAAAGGCAGGTAGGGCTTACAGCCATTACCTGCTTATTATTTGTCCGGCCTGTGATATAA
Organism: Peptococcaceae bacterium; assembly: GCA_023512435.1. Classification (GTDB taxonomy): domain Bacteria; phylum Bacillota; class Desulfotomaculia; order Desulfotomaculales; family Desulfocucumaceae; genus JAILZP01. Next base: position 35,502 of record JAILZP010000023.1, read on the forward strand.
TTACTTGTTGTCGAAACCCTTTCGGCTGTCCGGCAGTCTGTTGTGTCCGGGCATTGAGGAATACAACCGCGCAGGGGGGAAGGGTGGGTATGCAGTGGAACGGAATCAAGATCCCCATTGTCGTCCTGGCCACGCTGGCGGGCCTGGCCTTCTTTTGGGGGGGCCAGCAGATCTACGGCAGGTACAACTACGAACGTCCGCTGAACAGGCTTCTCGGAGAAAACAAGGATGTGGCCGCCTATCAGATAAAAGATAAAGGGCAGGTGCTGGAGGTACAGGTCAAGCTGAACAAAGTGGACAACCTCCAGGAGACATACGGCAGGCTGAACCGGTCCCTGCAGGAGATTGCGGGGCGGAGGAATTTCATCATCATTTTGCAGGACCAGCGCGATGAAACCCTGAACCGCATTTATTACCGGGCCAGGCTGGCCGCCTGTGAGGCGCTGGAGCGGGGCAACTACCTGGAAATGGAAGCCTACGTCTCGCAACTGGCGGCCGGGGAGGGATCCCGGGCCCGGATCTGGCTGGACCAGGACCGCCTTTATCTCCAGATCGATCACGGCGGCAACTACCTTTATGAAATAATACCCCGCACCAAAGCGTCCGGCGCGGTATATTCCGGCGGCGCTGAAAGGAGGAGTCCGTCCTGATAAGGGAAGTGGGGATCGGTTTTGGACTGGCCGCGGTAATATTCCTGGGCATTGCCGGATATGACGTTTTCCCGCTGATTTTTTTGGCAGCGGCGGGCGCGGTCCTCTATTTCATCGCCAGGTCCAGGGGGCTGCTGGCCAGGAGCTTTGCCGGCGGCAACCCCGGGATAAGGCACGAAGTGACCTTTAACGACATCGGCGGGCAGGCCACCGCCATAAATGAGCTGAAAGAGGCCCTGGAGTTTATCAGGAACCACAGCGACATTCAGAAGCTGGGGATCAGGCCATTGAAGGGCATTCTTTTAACCGGCCCTCCCGGCACCGGCAAGACCCTGCTGGCCAAGGCCGCGGCCGGGTACACCGACGCCGCCTTCGTCGCCGCCTCGGGCAGCGAGTTTATCGAGATGTACGCCGGTGTCGGCGCCCAGAGGGTCAGGAAGCTGTTTCAGACCGCAAGGGAAACCTCCCAGCGCATGGGTAAAAACAACTCCATCATATTCATCGACGAGATTGAAATCCTGGGCGGAAAAAGGGGCCAAACAACCAGTCATCTGGAATACGACCAGACCCTCAACGAACTCCTGGTGCAGATGGACGGCCTGAAGGTGGACGACCGGGTGCGGGTGCTGCTTATCGCGGCCACCAACCGGGTGGACATGCTGGACCCCGCCCTACTGAGGCCGGGGCGCTTTGACCGCCAGGTCAAGGTGGAATTGCCGGACAGGGAGGGGAGGCTTGAAATATTAAAGATTCATACCAGAAACAAACCCCTGGCTGATGATGTCAACCTGGAGGCCATTGCCCGGGAAACTTTCGGCTTCAGCGGCGCGCACCTGGAGAGCATGGCCAATGAGGCCGCCATCATGGCCATGCGGGAAAAACTCCACCAGATTCATCACAGGCACTTTCACGAGGCCATAGACAAGGTCATGATGGGCGAAAGGCTGGACCGCCGGCCGTCGCCGGCCGAACTGAGGAGGGTGGCCATCCACGAAACCGGCCACGCCTTTGTCAGCGAGTACCTGCGCCGGGGGTCGGTATCCGCCCTGACCATCACCCCCAGGGGACAGGCCCTGGGCTATATGAGGCAGACGCCCGAGGACGACACCTACCTGTATACCAGGGACTACCTGGAGAATCAGATTGCGGTCATGCTGGCGGGGGCCGTGGCTGAGGAGATGATGCTTGGGGGGCGCAGCACCGGGGCGGGCAACGACTACCTGCAGGCCACCAAAACCGCCGACCAGATCATCAACTCCGGCATGTCGGAACTGGGCATAATCGACCCGGAAACACTGCCCAGGAGCTTCCGCTACAGGACCCAGAAAAAGATTCTGCAGGCCCAGGAGGAACGGGTAAGGGACTATCTTGAAATAAAGAAAAAGGAGCTCACCCGGGTGGTGGACCTGCTGCTGGAGCAGGAAAAAATATCGGGCCAGCAGCTGAGAAAAATTTTGGGACAGCAAATCCAGTGCGCATAAATCCTTTTTCAGCCGGTAAAAATACCGGTAAGGGCTGTAAAGACAGTTTCCGGCAAGGGCGCAATGAGGGGTTTCCATTTTTTGCGCCTGGAAACTGTTCTTTGCAGCTTTTCGCATTTTGCCCGGCATTTCCACAGAACTCTTGTTCTGTTTCCCTTTATCCGGTATAATGTAGTTGTTGAAGAACAGGTCCGAAGAAATCAAGCTGCGGGGGTGATCCGGATTGGCTTGCCGTTGTGACTGCCCCAGGCCGGAGGAAGAGGCGGGAAGGCTCCTGGAAGGCCGGGGACTGACCCTGGCCCTGGCCGAATCCTGCACCGGAGGAATGATTGCCGCCAGGATCACCGATATCCCGGGCAGTTCGGCCTATTTTACCGGAGGCGTGGTGGCCTACGACAACCGGGTAAAGAAGAATGTCCTGGGGGTGCCCGGAGATCAACTGGCCGGGTACGGGGCGGTCAGTGAGCAGGTGGCCAGGTCCATGGCCGCGGGGGTCAAAAGGCTTTTAAAGGCCGATATCGGGCTGTCCGTAACCGGAATTGCCGGGCCGGGGGGAGGCACCCAGGAAAAGCCGGTGGGGCTGGTATACGTTGCCCTGGACGGCCCTGCCGGGGCCTTGTGCAGGCAGCTGAGCCTTGGGGGGAGCAGGGCGGAAATCAGGTCGGCCACAGTCGCCGCCGCCCTGGAAATGCTGTGTCTTTACTTGTTGGAGGGGCAGTGCGGTCAGGAGACAGTAGACAGTAGACAGTAGACAGGAGGGGAACTGCCTGATGTTATGTGGAGCTCTCATGCAAGTTCAGGAGAATTAAAAGATAGACGAGATGGAATGCATTGATAAACTTTGTCTTCTGTCTCCTGGATTCTGGATTCCCGACAGATTATTAGAACTTAAGGAGTGTTACTTTGCCTATAGAGTACGTTGATTTCGGAGATTTGAAGATCAGCAGGAAGATAGCCCAGGCGCTGGCGGACATGGGTTTCGAGGAGCCCACGCCCATTCAGTCCAGGGCCATTCCCCTGCTGAACGGGGGAAGGGACGTGATCGGACAGGCCCAGACCGGCACAGGCAAGACGGCGGCCTTCGGCATACCCATCGTGGAGAAGCTGAACATGAGGGAAGGTGTTCAGGCCCTGGTGGTAACCCCCACCAGGGAACTGGCCGTCCAGGTGGCCGAGGAGATTTCCCGCATCGGCCGCTACCGGAGGGTCAGGACGCTGCCCGTATACGGGGGGCAGTCCATCGACCGGCAGATCCGGGCCCTGCAGCAGGGTGTGCAGGTGGTCATAGGGACCCCGGGCAGGCTCCTGGATCACCTGAGGAGAAAAACCCTCCGCCTGGACCGGGTAAGGATGGTGGTCCTGGACGAGGCCGACGAAATGCTGGACATGGGCTTTATCGAGGACGTGGAGGCCATACTGAAATCCACCCCGGAAAACAGGCAGACGCTGCTTTTTTCGGCCACCATGCCGAAAGAGGTCCAGGACCTGGCCCGGAATTACCTGAAGGACCCGGAGTTTGTCACCGTCAGCCGGGGCAGCATCACGGTTCCCCAGATTGACCAGGTTTATTACGAAACAAAGGAACGCAGCAAGGTGGATACCATCGCCAGGCTCCTGGACACCCTGGACATCTCCAAGGCCATTGTGTTCTGCCGCACCAAGAGGGGTGTGGACGATCTGGTGTCCAAGATGGAGGCCAGGGGTTACCCGGTGGCCGGGCTGCACGGGGACATGAGCCAGTACCAGAGGAACCAGGTGATGAGGCGGTTCAGGAACAGCCAGGTGGAGGTGCTGGTGGCCACCGACGTGGCGGCCCGGGGACTGGACATAGAAAACGTATCCCACGTGATCAATTTCGATCTGCCCCAGGACGTGGAATTTTACGTGCACCGCATCGGTCGCACGGGCAGGGCCGGGAAGGCCGGGAAGGCAGTCACACTGGTCACTCCCAGGGATTATCCCCAGCTGCGGCTGATCGAAAAGCTGACCGGGACCCGGATCCGCAGGGAACACCTTCCGGATCCGGCAGACATGATCGAACGCCAGAAGGAGGGGCTGAAGGAAAGGATCCGCCTGGTTATTGAAGAGGGAAAGCTGGGGTACTACAGGGCCATGGTGGATCCCCTGCTGGATGAATACGATCCCGTGGATGTGGCGGCGGCGGCCCTGAAAATGTTCTTTGACCCCGGGAGTGACGGACCGGAAGCAGCGGACGCCGGGGAAGCCGGCCCCGAAGTTTCCCTGAAACACACAGGGGCCGGGCCGGGCATGGTCAGGCTCTTTGTCAGCATCGGGCGGTCGGATAACGTCAGGCCCGCGGAACTGGTCCGCATAATATGCGATGAAACCGGGATTCCTGCCGACCTCGTGGGCGATATCAGGATATACGACAGATTCACATTCATAGAGGTTCCCGAGGAATGGGCCAACTGCGTCATCGGCTGCATGCACCGGCAGACCGTCAAAGGGCGCAGGGTGGTGGTGCAGCCGGCCCGGGGCAGGAGTCAGCCGTAGGCGGCCGGCCTTCTGATTTATCTTCGGACCGTCAGCTTTCAACAATTCCCAACCCCCTTTTTCAGTACTTTTTGCTGATCGCTGACTACTGGTGGCTGAATGCCCTGAAACAGTGAGCGAAAAAGAGTGGACGGGCTGATAACCATAAGGTAAAATATTGGTAATTGATATTTACGAACGCAAGGCGGGCCGGCTTCAAGACATAAATATAAGTGCCGGTTAATCAAACCGGGGAGGTTAGACCTTCAACATGGCGGCTATGGATAAATCAAGGGCCCTGGACACGGCCCTGGCCCAAATCGAGCGGCAGTTCGGCAAGGGAGCGATCATGAAACTGGGGGATTCCCCCGCCAAATTGAATATTGAGACCATTCCCACCGGGGCGGTTTCCCTGGACATCGCCCTGGGCCTTGGCGGGGTGCCGCGGGGCCGGGTGATTGAGATATTCGGTCCGGAATCGTCTGGTAAGACCACGGTGGCCCTGCACGTCATTGCGGAGGCCCAGAAACTGGGCGGGATCGCCGCCTTTATTGACGCGGAGCATGCCCTGGACCCCAATTACGCCAAAAATATAGGCGTTGACATAGACAATTTGCTGGTGGCCCAGCCCGATACCGGCGAGCAGGCGCTGGAGATATGCGAGCACCTGGTCCGCAGCGGGGCCGTTGACATTGTGGTCATTGACTCGGTGGCCGCCCTGGTGCCCAAGGCCGAGATCGACGGCGAGATGGGGGATGCCCACGTCGGGTTGCAGGCCCGCCTGATGTCCCAGGCCTTGAGAAAGCTGACGGGCATCACCAGCAAGTCCAGGGCGGTGGTGATTTTTATAAACCAGCTGAGGGAAAAGGTGGGGGTAATGTTCGGGAACCCGGAGACCACCCCGGGCGGCCGCGCCCTCAAATTCTACGCCTCGGTGAGGCTGGAGGTGCGCAAGCTGGAGTCCCTCAAGCAGGCCAACGACGTGGTGGGCAGCCGGACCAGGGTCAAGGTGGTCAAAAACAAGGTGGCGCCCCCCTTCAAGCAGGCGGACTTCGATATCATGTACGGCACGGGTATTTCCCGGGAGGGGACCCTCCTGGATATGGCCGCCGACCTGAATATAATCACCAAGAGCGGGGCCTGGTACTCATACGGGGACGAACGTCTGGGCCAGGGCAGGGAAAATGTCAAGGAAATGCTCAAGGGCCGCCCAGATTTACTGAATGAAATCGAACGCAGAGTCAGGGAGCAGTTCAATCTGCGGTCCGGACCTTGCAATATTCCGGAACAGGCGGAGGAAGAATAAGCCGGGTGGTTGAAAAGTGTACAGCGAACAGTTCGAAAAGGCCCGCAAAGCGGCGTACAGGATTCTCACCTACCGGGCCCGGACCGAGTACGAGATCAGCGAAAAGCTCCTTCGGAAAGGCTTTGACAGGGAGACCATAAACCAGGTGATCGCAAGCCTGAGGGATTACCGGCTGCTGGACGACCAGGCTTACGCGGAGCGTTTCGTGGCCGAAAAGCGTTCCCTGCCGAGGGCGGTGGTGTCCGGGAAGCTGAGAAGCCTGGGCGTCAAGGAATCAGTCATCCAAAAGGTGCTGGAGGGTGTGGATCCCGAGGCCGAATTCAGGATTGCCCTGTCCCTGGCCCTGAACAGGAAAAAGCGCCGGGGCGACGGCTACCCGATAGAAAGCATGGCGGCCTTTTTAAAGAGAAGGGGTTTCAGCCAGGAGGCCGTGGACAGGGTCTGTACCTACCTGGATGACATGCGGCAGCCGGGATCTTGACAGTTGGAGCGTAAAAAGTTACAATGGTGAGTGGGAGAAAATAGAATTGGATTTCTACTACTTGCCGGTTTGAAATATATTTCAAGATAATAAGCTGGATTGCCGGGTTCAGGAGTGGTGAAGCCCGGATAGTCCTTGTCCTGTTTGCTGGAGTGAAACCTGTGGGAAATGGCGATGGTTTTCTCCCGCCCATTGCGGACAAGTTAAAGTAGATCCTAATTCATTTTCTGCCGAGTAGTCTCGGTTTTTTTTATTTAAGCAACTCCTGATCCAATAGACATATTACAGGGAGGTGAAGAGGTGGAGACAAACTACGTGATCATGACAACCCTGGCCGCAATACTGGTTTCTTTTACGATTGGATATTTGGTGAGGAAGTCGATTGCCGAGGCAAAGATAGCCTCAGCCGAAAACCAGGCCAGAAAGATAATTGAGGAGGCCGAGAAGGCGTCCGAGGCGAAAAAGAGAGAGGCCTTGCTGGAGGCCAAGGAAGAGGTTTTAAAGCTACGCAACGAGGTTGAGAGGGAAAACAGGGAGCGGCGTTCGGAATTGCAGCGCATGGAGCGCCGGCTGACGCAGAAGGAAGAGAGCCTGGACCGGAAAACCGAAGCAATCGAGAAAAAAGAAGACTTCCTCAACCGGAAGGAAGCCGAGGTAGACAGAATAAAGCAGGACCTGAGCCTGATATACAGCAGGCAGGTGGCCGAACTGGAGAGAATTTCCGGCATGACCTCCGAGGAGGCCCGCCAGACCCTGTTGGCAGACGTCGAGAAAGAAATACAGCATGAGGCCGCCAAGCTGATCAAGGAGATTGAGGACAGGGCCAAGGAGGAAGGAGAAAGGAAGGCCAGGGAGATAATATCGTTGGCTATCCAGAGATGCGCCGCCGACCATGTGGCGGAAACCACGGTGGCGGTGATACCCCTCCCCAGTGACGAGATGAAGGGCCGGATAATAGGACGGGAGGGCAGGAACATCAGGGCTTTTGAAACACTCACCGGGATTGACCTGATCATCGACGACACCCCGGAGGCCGTTATCCTGTCCGGCTTTGACCCCATCCGCCGGGAGGTGGCCAGGATCAGCCTGGAAAAACTGATCGTTGACGGCAGGATCCACCCGGCCCGGATCGAGGAGATGGTGGAAAAGGCCAGGAAGGAAGTGGACGTTCAAATCCGGGAGGCCGGAGAGCAGGCCACCTTTGAAACCGGTGTGCACGGCCTGCATCCGGAACTGGTGAACTTGCTGGGAAGGCTCAAGTTCAGGACAAGCTACGGCCAGAACGTGCTTAAGCACTCCACCGAGGTTGCCCACCTGGCCGGGCTGATGGCCGCGGAGCTGGGGGCTGATGTGCAGCTTGCCAAGAGGGCCGGCCTTCTCCACGACATAGGAAAGTCCGTGGACCACGAGGTGGAGGGGCCCCACGTGGCCATCGGGGTGGACCTGGCCAAAAAATACCGGGAAAACCCCGAGGTAATTCACGCCATTGCCGCTCACCACGGGGACGAGGAGCCGAAGACCCTGGTGGCGGTCCTGGTTCAGGCCGCGGACGCAATATCGGCGGCCAGGCCCGGCGCCCGCAGGGAGACCCTGGAAAACTACATCCGGAGGCTTCAGAAGCTGGAAGAGATAGCCAGCGCCTTCGAGGGAGTTGAAAAATCCTACGCCATCCAGGCCGGCCGGGAAATCAGGATCATGGTTAAGCCGGAAAAGATAGATGACCTGGGGGCCATCAGGCTGGTGAGGGAGATTGCCAAAAAAATTGAGAACGAACTGGACTATCCGGGCCAGATCAAGGTAACGGTGATCCGGGAGACCCGGGTTGTTGATTACGCAAAATAAACACAACGGCCCTTGTTGAAAGGGCCGTTGACTTTTAATCTCCGGAATCTCAAATCTGGAATTTTTTTTAACGGTAAGCGTCCTCAACATTTGCAGGAATACGCCGAGAAAAACAGAAAACTTATGGTATCAGCAGGGGTGAGGGGGATGAAATTTTTGGGCCATACATATAAGGGCAAGGATGACACCGGAGACAGCGTCGGGCTGCTTATTTCAATCCTGGTGCGCTACCCGGAGGTGGCCACCATAAATTTTGATCCCGGACAGCAGGTTCTGAAGTTTAACTTTATCGCTTCCCGGGTCCTGAAGCACGATGAAATGAACCGTTTCAGCCGGAGGCTGCTGGACAGCATTGAGGTGTTCAACAAGCTGGAGAACAAGGTTACCAGGCTCAGTGCGGTGGACTACCAGGAATGCGGAAACTTTACCATGATCGAGATCCAGAGGGACGTGGAAACCCTGGTCCGGGAGGAAATAGCCCTCATCGTGGCCCTGTTCAGGCAGAGTCTCGAAGGCAGCCTGATCCAGGAAGATAACGGTTCTTTTTACGAGGAGGACCTGCTGATCCAGGAAGAGATAATTGATCACATGCTTGAGAGCGTCAAAGGCTGTGCCGGGGACAAAAAGCTTTTCGCCTTCCGGGAGGAGGGCAGGGTCTTGGTATTTAACAAGTAGTGGGGTGCGGTTTCCTTGCGCTTGTTGATGATAGGCGATATCGTGGGTAGGCCGGGGAGGCGCGCGGTCAGGCAGAACCTGCCGGCCCTGGTCAGCCAGTTCGGGATAGACGTGGTCATTGCCAACGGGGAGAACGCCGCGGGCGGCAACGGAATCACCAGGGAAGTGGCTCAGGAGCTTTTTTCCTGCGGTGTGGATGTAATCACCATGGGAAACCATGTCTGGAACCAGAAGGAAATATATGCATACATCAACCAGGAGGCCAGGATTGTCAGGCCTGCCAACTATCCCCCGGGCGCCCCGGGGCGCGGGTCGGGAATCTTCAGGACCAGGTCCGGGATCGAACTGGGCGTAATCAACATTTCGGGCAGGATCTTCATGCAGGAGCTGGACTGCCCCTTCAGGAAGGCTGACGAACTGATCAGCCAGCTAAAGAGCAGGGTGGGCATCATTTTCGTGGATTTTCACGCCGAGGCCTCATCCGAGAAAATGGCCATGGGATGGTACCTGGACGGCCGGGTGACCGCGGTTTGCGGCACCCATACCCACGTGCAGACGGCGGACGAAAGAATTTTGCCCGGAGGCACGGCCTACATTACCGATGTCGGCATGACCGGCCCCAGGAATTCGGTAATCGGGGTCAAAAAGGAACCAGTGATAGAAAAATTCATCACCCAGATGCCCAGGCGTTTTGAAGTGGCCGAAGGATTGTACCAGTTTAACGCGGTGCTGGTGGACATCGACGGGGACTCCTGCCGGGCAGCGGCCATTGAGCGGATCCAAAATTATGAATAGTTCAAAGAAGATCGCATTTTATTCGTTATTGGCTGATTGGAACAAATTCTTCGGAAGATTAGAGGAATTATCCGCAATTTATAGAATATAAATTTTACAGGTCGTCTTCGCGGGATTATATTTTACCAGGCTGAAGGAGGTACCACAGTGGATGTATTAAAGGTTTCAGCAAAATCCAATCCAAACTCTGTAGCAGGGGCTCTGGCCGGTGTGATCAGGGAAAGGGGATGCGCCGAGGTTCAGGCCATTGGAGCCGGCGCCCTCAACCAGGCGGTCAAAGCCGTGGCCATAGCCAGGGGGTTTGTGGCCCCCAGCGGGGTTGACCTTATCTGCATACCTGCGTTTACCGATATTATGATTGACGGTGAGGAAAGGACGGCCATCAAGCTGATTGTGGAACCCAGATAGAAATTTTCAGGCCCGTGCAAACGGGCCTTTTTGTCTTTTGGAATTGGGAGTCGGGAATTAGGAATTAGGGGTTTGGGCCGGGATTTGGGGATAAGCTATTTTCACCAATTCCCATTTACCAGCTCCCAATTCCGACTTTTGGGGTGGTTTCATATGGAAAACACTGCATTATATTCTGACATACACTTCTCCTCGCCGGTGGTGGACGCGCACTGTGACACCCTCACGGTTTTAAGAAAACAGAACCGCAGGCTGGGGCAGAAAAGCGGGGCGGGTCACGTGGACTTGCCCCGGCTGCTTTCGGGGGGCGTCAACCTGCAGTTTTTTGCCGCCTTTGTCGGTCCCGATTACAGGGACGATCCCCTGGCCAGGGCCCTGGAGATATTCGACCTGTTTTTTGAGGAGATGAACGCCTGCGCCGATCTGGCTGAACCGGTGTTCGCCTACCCCGATATAGAAAGGGCCATTTCCCGGGGAAAGGTGGCCGCCCTCCTCACCGTGGAAGGGGGAGAAGCCCTGGCCGGGCGGCTGGAGGTCCTGCGGATGTTTTACCGCCTGGGGGTCCGCGGGCTGACCCTGACCTGGAATGGCAGAAATGAACTGGCCGACGGGGTGTCCGAGTCCGGGACGGGAGGAGGGCTTACCGGATTCGGGGCGGCCGTGGTCAGGGAAATGAACCGCCTGGGAATGGTCGTGGACGTGTCGCACATCTCGCCCCGGGGCTTTTGGGACGTGATCAGGGAGTCCGCCGGTCCGGTGATTGCTTCCCACTCCAACTGCCGGGCTCTTTGCGACCACCCGAGGAACCTGGAGGACGACCAGATCAGGGCCCTGGCGGACACGGGCGGAGTGGTGGGCCTGTGCTTTTATCCGGATTTTGTCCACAGGGAAGCCCCTTCCCTGGATTCCTGGCTGGATCACGTGGAGTACGTGGCCGGCCTGGCCGGGGTCCGCTGCATCGGGATCGGTTCCGACTTCGACGGGATAGAGTCCGTGATTCCCGAAATGGCGGATGCAACGCGCCTGCCCCTGGTCACCGAAGGACTTTTGAAGCGCGGTTTTTCGCCGGAAGAAGTGCGAATGATACTGGGCGGCAATTTTTTAAGGGTTCTCAGCCAGGTTCTGCGGGACGACAAAAAAGCATCCACCATTTAAGTGCAGATGCGGGTTTTTTATGGAAGCAGCCAGCCGCGGCCGGCTGTATGCTTTTTATATTGTAAAGGAACACCTGTTTATTTCTTCTGAATGGCCAGACCTGTCACTCGGGCGAGCACTGGGTAATATGAAAGTGATTGTGTCCGAGGCGCAGCTGGTGCCTTCTGCCGCACCGTGGGCACTTTTTTTCCTCCCCGTCCCTGAACCTGATTTCCCCTATGTGCTGGCCGCAGCACTTGATTTCAACGCTGATGTTGGCATTGTCCCTGGTGTTCACCCGGTAATCGGTCTGGCGGTTGTCCCGGTTCAACGGGCATCTCCTCCTTTTTGCATTTTTCCGCAAGGCCCCGTCCATGTGTTTATTATATCATTATATAACCTAAATAAGTTTTTCCAAATCGTTCTTAGAAAAATATTTTGGTCTGGCCGGCACCCGGTGCTTTTAATTTAGTGATTCATTTCTTTCAAAATAGTATATAATCTTAATGTGTGCATCCGGGTGCGGCCGAAAGGAGATAACAACAGCTTGTCGGTGCAAAAGGATAGATTCAGACAAAAAGCGAAGCGCCGCCCTTTAAGGAGGGATGCCGGCAAGCCGGCCCCCGGCGGTCCCATCCGCCTGGATCCCTTCCAGGAAACGGCGGTGAACAGCCTGATGGAGGGTCACAACGTGCTGGTGGCCGCCCCCACCGGGACCGGAAAGACCCTGATAGCCGAAAAGCTTATTGAAAGGGTGCTGGCCGGCGGCCGGGGAATTGTCTACACTTCCCCCATTAAGGCCCTGTCGAACCAGAAATACCGTGATTTTTCGGGCCTGTACGGCGCCGGGAAGGTGGGGCTGATTACCGGTGACGTATCGGTCAACGAGAGGGCCCCGCTGCTGGTCATGACCACCGAAATATTTAGAAACTGGTGCTTTGCCAACCCCGAGATGCTGGATGACATGACCCACGTCATCTTTGACGAACTGCACTACCTGGACGACAGGGAGAGGGGCACCGCCTGGGAGGAGAGCATTATTTTCGCTCCTTCTCACGTAAAGATTGTGGGGCTTTCGGCCACGGTCCCCAATGTCCGCGAAATCGCGTCCTGGATTGCCGAGGTGAGGGGCGAGCCGGTGAAGGTGATCGAGGAAAGGTGCCGGGCAGTACCGCTGGAAATGAACTGGATCTCACCGGAAGGCCGTGTCTTGGGCGAAGCGGAGGCCAGGGAATATGTCAGGCAGCGCCTGGAGAGGCGGCGGGGGCGGTGGGCGGTTCCGCCGGATGAAGAAGCGGAAATGGCATACGACTAGCCCGAGGGTATTTCTTTTAGGTCGGTGTTTGCTATTGGTTATAATCTGTTGGCTATAAGCTGTATGCTATAAGCTCTTTGTTTTTAGGCGTTCAGACCCCTTTGTTCTGAGATGTGCGTCTTTAAATCTGAAATTCCAGGTTGATGTATGATGACTGACAACATGCTGCAAAATGTTTGAAGCGGCAGCTGAGAGCTTAAAGCTTATTGCTTGCAGCTTACAGCTGATTGGTGGTGAATATCACATGGCTCTTACCGGCGGGAACCCGTCGTGTTCGGAAGTTATCAACGCCATTCAAGATCACCTGCCGGCCCTTTATTTCACTTTCAGCCGGGGAAAGACCGAGCTTCTGGCCGATGAGCTAAGCAGGGAATGGGACTTTCTCTTTCCAAGGGAAAAAGAAAGGGTCAGGGAGATGGTAAGGGAGGCCGAGGCTGCCCAGCCCGGCCTGTTCGGGCCGAGAAGAAGCAAGTTGAAACAGATCCTCACCCAGGGTATCGCCTATCACCATGCCGGCTTGTCCCCGGCCCTGAAGGACCTGGTGGAAAGGCTTTACGAAAAGAGACTGATTTACGTGCTCTTTTGCACCGAGACCTTTGCCGTGGGGGTGAATTTTCCCGCCGCCAGCACTGTTTTTGACGCCTGCAGGAAGTGGGACGGGCGTGAATTCAGGGGACTGCTGAACCGGGAGTTCTTTCAGATGGCCGGCCGGGCGGGGAGAAGGGGTTTCGACCCGGTGGGAATGGTTTATGTCCGGGTTGACGATCGTTTTCCGGAACAGACCGGGTTTTACAGCGAAGAAGAAATAGAGCCCGTCAGGGGCCACCTGATCATATCCCCGAACACCGTCTTGAGCCTCCTATACTGGAAGACTGACGAGGAAATAAACCGCTTGCTGGAACAAAACCTGGCGGTGTACCAGAATAACCGGGAAGGCAGGAAAATAAAGCAGGATCTGGCCGAACTGGATGAAAAGCTGGCCGGATTGAGGGAGGTTTTCTGTCCCCAGGTGGACACACCGGCTTGCTACATCCTGCGGTCAAAGCTGAAAAAGGAACTTCGCTCCCTGGCCCGGAAGAACAAGCGGGGAAGACCCGGAACCCGGGAGCGCAGGGAGGAGATCAGGAACCTGCTGAAAACCGCCCAGAAAAAGTGTCATCACCGGCCCTGCGCCGAAGCCAGGAGGAAACAGGCGGACCTGGCGGAGAGAAAAAGCAGGCTTGAGCGCAGGATGAGGGTGCTGGGCAGCCATTCCAGGGATTACGAGAGGGACTTCAACAGGGTGTGGGACCTGCTGGAGGACCTGTCCTATGTTGAGGGAAGGAAGCTTCTGCCCAGGGGCATGTTCGCCCTGCACCTTCACGTCCAGGAAATACTGGTCACCGAGCTAGTTTTCAACGGGTTTGTGAGGGACATGCCCCCGGCGCTGGTGGCGGCCATTCTGGCCGGGGTGGATTATATCCCTGGACGTGACGACAGGGTTGACCCCGGACCGTACAACCTCCGGGAGGTCGAACTGCTGCGGAAATCATTGCTGCGGAGCGGCGTGCCGGAAAACTTCTGTGTCTGGTCGCCCCTGCCCGGGCCGCTTGCCTCGGCCTGGTATGAGGGGGCTTCTTTTGAGGAACTGCAGTCCATGAGCAACTTCCAGGAGGGTGATATATTCTCCGTAATCCGGCGGGAGATAGATTTATTGAGGCAGATTGAAAGGGCGGCCGGGGAGGATTCGGAACTGCGCCGGCAGGTTGAGCACATAAGGCGCAGGCTGGACCGGGACGAGGTGGCGGTCCCCGGAATATGAGGTTTTAGTCCGGTGTCGGGCCCAGGCCCAGGACAAAGCGGGCCCTTAGCCTGTACCTTTCGGCCATGGCCCGGAAATCCACCGCTTCCTCATCCTTGAGAGGCCTTGCTATTTTGGCCGGCAGCCCCATAACCAGGTGCCCCGGAGGCACTTCCATACCCTGAAGAACCACCGACCCGGCGCCCACCACTGACCCGGCCCCTATTTTCGCCCCGTTCAGTATTATTGCCCCCATTCCCACCAGCACGTCATCTTCGATAATGCACCCGTGCAGGACCGAGTTGTGGCCGATAGAGATCCTGTCTCCCAGGATCAGGGGAAAACCCTGATCGGCGTGAAGGGTGCAGTTGTCCTGAATATTCGTGCCCCTGCCGATGATCACCCGGTCGGCGTCTCCCCTCACCACGGCGTTGTACCAGATGCTGGTTTGCGAACCTATTTTAACCTTTCCCACCACTCTGGCCCCAGGGGCCAGGAATACCGGTTCGTCCAAATCCGGGTAAAACCGGCCGTACGGGTATATCTGTTTTCTATTTTCCATATTTTGTCCCCCAAAAAATATTTTAAGCCTGGCCATATATATTTAACCAGAAAACGGATAAAAAATCATCATAAAATTAGGCTGTCACCCCCAAAAAAAAAAGACCCCTTTCGGGGTGTGGGAAAGGAGAGGTGGGTTATTACTATTAATGATGGCCGCCTGGGTATGTGAAATATGAAACAAGCCCTGGCACAATAATAACAATATGTTAAAAATTTCTCAATCCATGTAATCATGGTTGTAAGCCTAAATAAACGATTTATCGCCCTTAATCTCCTTATATGAAGAAATTGGTGCGAGTATCTGTTATTTCCGGCTGCCTGGGTCCGGCAAAAAGCCCAGGTCGGATAGAAGTTCCTCGTGAATGAGGGAGTTGCTGGCGACGATGGAAACACGGTTTCCCAGCACCAGCCTGTTCCCGTAAAAGTCGGTTACTTTTCCCCCGGCCCCTTCCACCAGCAGTATTCCGGCGGCCACGTCCCACGGCCTTAAGGCGGCTTCCCAGTATCCGGTTATTCTTCCGCAGGCGATGTAGGCCAGTTCAAGGGCTGCGGAGCCAAGGGCCCTCACATCCGCGGCCTTGTAAAAAATACGGGCAAAATTCGCCCTGAGCATTTCCCCCTTGAACTTTTCAGAGGACGGGAAACCGGTCGTGATTAAACTGTCGGCCAGCTTTCCCCTGGTTCCGTCCACCCGGATCCTTTTTCCGTTGAGGAATGAACCTTCTCCTTCAACGGCGGTGAAGATCTCCTCCCTGAAGGGGTCGTAGGTCACTCCCAGGATTGGTTTCCCTCCCTCGGCAAGGGATACCGTCACGCTGCAGACGGGGATCCCGAAAACAAAGTTGGTGGTCCCGTCCAGGGGATCGATGAACCATGCCGGACGGTCGTCCAGGTCCAAATCGTCCTGGATGAAATCCTCCTCGGCCACCAGGCGGTGGCCTGGAAAAGCCCTGCCGAGGCGCTCCACGATAAGGGACTGGGACTGCCTGTCCACCTCGGTGACCAGGTCCGCCGGACATGACTTGTAGCCGGTCAGAAACTGGCCTCCCAGTTTTTCCCTGATAATTTTACCTGCCGACACAACGATACCGGATGCTTTTTCAACGGCCCGGATCCTGTCTTTCAATAAATTATCCCCTTTCTCTTCACCGGGACCGCATTGGCGTTGCCCGGCTGAAAAATGACCATGTTCACAGCCACCGTCGCCCTCCCGAATATGTATATTCTTTCCGTCTTTTTTTAACCCTTTCGGCCGGCCGCACCGTTGCTCAATTATTCTTTGTTGCGTTGCAAAAAAATTCTTTGCTCCATGTTATAGGAAATTGCAAGAAATTTTTCAAGGCATTCGCACGCGTTTTTTTGTTTATACTTTTACAAACAAATTATAATTGTATACCTGTTTTTGGCCGTTCATATAATGTAACACGCCGCAAGCGCCGCGAGGTCCGAAAGGAGTTGAAGCAGATCATATCACCAGGGAATTCAGTCGCGATAAAGCCGGAGAAGGAGTGGGAGGCGCCTGTGCACCAGATATCAATCGGGGCTTCCAATTACATAGACCTGATCAAGGCCAGGCTGGCCAGCGAGCTGAAGGAGCTTGAAAGACGCGGGCTGAAGTTCAACATCCAGGAAAATCCGGCCGGAAAATACGTTTTTCTCTCCTGCAGTGTATCCGGCCGGGGAAACGGAGGGTACAGCGAAGAAGACGCCCTCGCCGTGTTCAAGCATTACATAGCCAATGTGCTTTCCGACCTGATCATGGCCAAGTGGCAGAAATCGATCCTGGTGGATATCATCAGGGAAAACTACTACTATTTCGGGGAGGAAGAACGGCGGGCAATATTTCAGAATGCCCTGCACTACCTCGACGGATTCGACTCCGGCGAACGGGAATCCATTCCAACAATGAGGAAGAAAAAAATAATCCTGGCCAAGCTGAAGGAATTTCTGGGAACGTGCAACCAGATTGTGATCGAGGGTTTTATCAGGTTCAGGCTTAAAGAATACATAAAGGAATTGCAGGAAGCGGCGGACAAAGCGGTTGACGATTTTTTGATGGACAGGGAATACAAAGAGTTTATCCAACTTTTAAAGTATTTTGTTGATATCCAGGATTCCCGCACCGACCTGGTTAACGTGGTCATGAAACCAAACGGGGTTTTCAAACTATACGACGGGAAGCACAGGGCCATCGACAGCGCGTACCTGGAAGGATTTATCACGGACCTGATCGAAAGCGAGATCAACTACGAGGACCTGCTGATCAGCGCCCTGATCACCATCGCTCCCCGGGAGATTGTTTTTCACACCGGGAAGGCTGAAGTTCCTCCCGTTACGCTGGAAACCATCAAGAACATCTTTTCCCAGCGGGTGGGCATGTGCCGGGGCTGTGAACTGTGCCGGTGAAAAATGACGGACCGCATTCACTTTTCCCGAAATTCCTGGTAAAATACCCTGGGAGGTCGGGAAAAGGTTTTGAAGGCGCTTTATCTGGCAAGCCTGCCCCTGATCGGGGCGGTTATCGGATGGCTTACCAACTGGGTGGCGGTAAAACTGATTTTTAGGCCGCACAGGCCTGTGACCATCCTGGGTTACTCCATCCAGGGGGTGGTGCCCAAAAGGCGCGCCGAACTGGCCAGGAGCATCGGCCAGGTGGTGGAGAGGGAGCTTATCTCGGTGGACGACCTCATCGGCGCGGTAAGGTCCAGGGAGACCATGGACCGGATCTCGGCCGCGGCGGCCGTTTCCATAAAGAACAGGATCATGGACAGGCTTCCGGCCTTTGTCCCCCTGTCCGTAAAGAAGGCTGTTTCCAGCGTCATCACCGACCAGATCCGGATGGAAATTCCCGCCGTTATCACCGAAATGTTCGACCGTTTCGGGGTATTGATGAAGGAAAAGGTCAATTTCCAGTCCATGGTGGAGGAAAAGGTAAACAACTTTTCCCTGGACCGGCTGGAGCAGATCATTCTTTCGGTATCGGCCAGGGAACTGAAACATATCGAGCTGCTGGGCGGGGTGCTGGGTTTCCTGATCGGGCTGGTCCAGGCGGGACTGGCTTACGCGGCCGGATACCGGTGACTTTTCCCCCGCCCGCGAGTTGACAATGTTTTTCTTCTGCAATATAATCATCAAAGGCTGGTTAATATTAACGTGATGAACGGGAAAGTAAGCCCTTCACCGCGACCAGAGAGGCCGCGCCCAGGCTGAAAGCGCGGCCCGCCGGATGAACGGCCCAAAACCACCCGGGAGCAGCCGCCCGAAAGTTTGCCCGACAAGTAAGGCCGGCCGTACGCGGGCGATAACCGCGCAAAAGTGGAGCATTTTCGGGCTCAAGCCGGGTGGAACCGCGGGTTGATATTTAAACCGTCCCAGTATGGGGCGGATTTTTTATGAAAATAAGTTACAATTAATAAGTTGTAAGTGATAAGTTATGAGTTGTAAGTTATAATTTGGCTATTAGCTATTAGTTCAACTTTCGCAGTTTAGACATTGACCTAAAGGCTTGGTAAATCTGGTTTTTTCGAGGAAAACAAACAAAAACACC
>JAILZP010000002.1 GCA_023512435.1 Peptococcaceae bacterium
TGCCGGGGGTCTATGAATGCGGTGCCGGAGATATTTTGAAGGCCGCCCTGGAGCTGCAGGCCGCCTTGGATGAGAACGGGGTGGCCGTCCGGGTGCTGCCGGGGGCCGAATACCGTTTCACCCGCGAACTTTTGGAGATGTGCGCGAACGGAGACGTAATTTACCTCAACAGGGATAAGAGGTACCTGCTGGTGGAGTTTCCCGCGTCGCAGGCGCCGCCGCACGCGGAATGGGTTTTCTACGAGCTGGGGCTCCTGGGGGTCACCCCCGTCATAGCCCACCCGGAGAGGAACGGGGATCTGGCCGGGAGGCCGGACCTGCTGCACCGGCTAGTCACCAGGGGGGCCCTGGTCCAGATCACCGCCGGGAGCCTGACGGGGCTTTTCGGCGGGCGCGTCAGGAAAACGGCCCGGCAGTTCCTGTCCATGGGGTGGGTCCACTTCATAGCCTCCGACGCCCACTCCAGCCGGGGGAGGGCGCCGGTCCTGAGCGCCGCCTTCCGGGAGGCGGCTTCCCTGGCGGGGGAGGAGGCGGCCCGGAGGCTGGTGCACGACAATCCCCTTCAGGTCGTCCGGGGCGGGGAGATACCGGCCGGGACCTTTGCGGCGCCGGAGGCCCGGCGGGGGCTGAGAAAAATTTTCTTTTTCAAGGCGAGATAAAATTAGCGCGGAGGCGAGCGGGCAAATGGAAAAAAATGTTGCCGCGTATTGTTGGCAACTGGTAAAATAATAAGTGATTATGCCGGGGAAGGAGGTGAGATTGGGAATGGGCAAGCTTGCAAGAAACAAGGCGCTGGCCGGCAACATCTCCCTCGTGGTGTTCCTGGCCTTCCTTTTCACCGTCACCTTCGGCGCGGCTTTCGCTCCCCCGGACGCATACGCCGCCGGTTACACCTACAAGACAAACCAGGCCCTGCCGGGCAACGGCAAGGGCTTTACCGGCACCTACACCACCACGGCCGGAGGGATCTCGGTCAAGTTGAACCCGCTTAGCGGGGAAGACTTCAGCGTGATAGACCTGTACCTGAGCACCACCGGATCCATGGCCGGGAAAATAGGCAAAATGGTCTACCAGGGCGTGTACAACAACGTGTATACCTGGACCTATGCCTGGTTGACCGTTTATGACGAAATTTACCTGCTGGTATACAAAAACAATGCGGTATATGAGTCCGTGCTCCTGGACGTGAGGGACCCGGTGCCGGACGGCGGCGGTGGCGGCGGCGGTGGCGGCGGCGGCCAGCAGACCGGAACGACCACCGCGACCACCGGGGCGGGCACGGTTACGGCGACGAATACCGCGGCCACCCTGAATGTTGACGCCGCGGCGGTGGATAAGGCCATCGCCGATCCGGGGTTGGCGGAGGTAAAAATCGCCATCCCGGAGAACCTGGCCAGGGCCGAGAACACCGTGACGGTTCCGGCCGCCACGCTGCAAAAGGCCTTTGAGGCCGGCAAGCCCGTGGTGGCGGCGGCCGCCGGCGTTGAACTGAAGCTGCCGGCCGGGGCCGTGGACCTGGCGGCCATGGCCAGGGACGGGGCGACGGTGTTCATCAAGATCAACAGGGTTGACCCGGCCGGGGCGGCAGGGACCGGCACTTTCAAAGTCCTGGGCAGCGTCTTCAGGATCGAGATCCAGGTGGCCAGGGACGGCCAGAGCAAGGGCAAAATCGAGTCCTTCAGCAAGCCCGTGACGCTGGCCATACCGTACTCCGGAGTGGACCTGAAGGGCGTTCCGGAGGACCGCCTGAGCGTGTCCCGCTACAACGAGGCCGCCGGCCGGTGGGATAACCTGGGCGGGACCGTAGACAGTCAGAACAGGGTGGTCACCGTTTCGCGCGACTCTCTGAGCCTGTACGCCCTGACGGAGCGCCCGCCGAAGACCTTCGCCGACATCGCGGGCCACTGGGCCAAGGCCGACATTGAGCTGATGGCGGACAAAGGCATTGTGAAGGGCGTGTCCGACAGCGCCTTCGATCCGGACAGGGTGATCACCAGGGCGGAGTTCACCACGCTGGTGGTCCGCAGCCTCAACCTGGCGGACGACAAGGCGGCCGCCGCGAGGTTCAGTGACGTTGCCGCCTCCGACTGGTTCGCCGGGCCTGTGGGCGCAGCCGCGAAGGCCGGCCTGGCGGCAGGCTACGGGGACGGGACCTTCCGCCCGGGCAGCAGCATCACCAGGGAAGAAATGGCCGCCGTTGTTGCAAGGGCAATGGCGGCGGGCAGCCTTACCGGGCAGCAGGTTGACGAACAGCTCTCCGCGTTCAATGACGCGGGTACGATTTCCTCCTGGGCCAGGGAGGCGGTGGCCGGAGCGGCCAAGGCGGGCGTAGTCCGCGGCAGGCCCGGCGGAAACTTCGATCCCAGGGCCAACGCCACCAGGGCGGAAGGCGCGGTAATGCTCAAGAATATGCTCAAGGTTACGGGCAAACTGTAAAAAAGTTCTCAGAAACCCTGCAACTTAAGTTGCAGGTTTTTTTTTCTTTTTTTGGAAAGGAAAATTATTCTATGCGTCGAATTGTTGGATTTGCACAAATGTTCTGCAAGGGTGAGGGATCTGAAAACCGCGGTCAAAGCCGGAAAAGAAGAAGCGCCCCTGCTCAACCTGGACCTGGGCCCGTTTTATAAAGGCTGCCTGTACCTGGTTTTGCTGGCCACTCCCTTCATGCGGGGCCTTTTTTTCCTGCCCGAACTGCTGGCGGCGATAACCCTGATCGGGGTGTGCTTTATTTTCGCCTGCTGGGACCAGGCGATGAGGAAAGAAACGGCGGTCTTCAGGACCGGGATGGATTACGCCGCCGCCGGCTACGTTCTGGCGTACGGGGCTTCCCTGATCACGGCGGTTCACCCGTGGGAGGCCGTCCGATCCCTCATGGCGGCGGCGGCCATGGTGATGGTTTACTACGCCGCCGGGCGGGCCGCCGCCAATAAGGCGGGGGCGGTACTGAACGTGATGTACCTGGCCGCGGTGGGCGTGGCGCTGATCGGCGCCGGGGCGGCCCTGGGCTGGATCAGTTTCCCCGGGGCCTTCGACCGCGGGGTGATCATGTCCACGCTGCAGTACAAGAACGCCCTGGCCGTTTACCTCGCGGCCTTCAGCGTCATCGGGCTGGCCCTTTCGGCCAGGCCGGATTCACTGTTCGCCAGGTGCCTGTACGCCGCCGGGAATTTCATTTTAATCACCGTGATCCTGTGCACCCAGTCCCGGGGCGGCTGGCTGCTGTACCCGGCCGGGATCGCGGCGCTGGCCTGGGGCATGCCGCCGTCCCACCGGTGGCGGGTGATTTATCATTTCTTGATTTTCGCCGGACCGGGCCTTTTCACCATCAGAAAATTCCTGCCCCTTATTTCGGCCGGGGACGGCGCCGGGGCGGCCCGTTACCTGCTGGCGGGCCTTGCGCTGACCGTGGTTTTGCAGGCGTGCTACCACTTCCTGGCCGCCCTGATCAACAGGCAGCCGGTTGAACAGAACCTGCGCCGCCTGGTCGCCTATTCGGGCGTGGGATACCTGGCGCTGGTGGCGGCGGTGTACGTTTTTTACGCTTCAAACGCTCTTTCGCTGTCCGCCGGGGGGGTTCTGCCCGGCCAAATAGTTTCAAGGGCCGAAAGCATAGCCAGGCAGGACACTTCTCTGCCCGACCGCCTGGAAATGACGGCCGACGCGGTCAGGATCGCCCTGGATTACCCGCTGGGCGCCGGCGGGGGCGGCTGGAACGCCCTGTACCACCGGTACCAGTCGTCCCTGTATTACAGCACCGAGGCGCACAACCACTTCGCCCAGACCTGGGTGGAGGCGGGCGTCGCGGGTCTTGCGGCGCTGGCGGCGGTCTGGGTGTTTTTCGTCCTGACGGCGGTGGCGCTGTGGAAAAGGCATCCCAGGGGGGACGACTGGGTTTTGGTCTGGTCCGTGGTCACGGCGGCGGGCGTGCTGGGGGTGCACAGCGCCTTCGACTTCGACATGTCCCTGCCTGCCCTGGGCATTGTCCTGTGGACGCTGCTGGGGGTGGCCGGGCAGGCCTGTGCCGGTGTCCGGAAGCCGGGCGGCCCGGAACTGAAAAACGCCCGGTCAGGGGTTAATAGGAAAATAGTCGTTTTCGCCCTGTGCGGGACAGTCCTGGGGCTGGCGGCGGCGGTTCCGGCGGTCATGTTTTACAGAGCGGGATATTACGCCGCCCTGGGGGCGAAAAAGATGCTGGCCGGGGATTACGGGGGCGCCCTGGTCAACCTGGCCGCCGCCCACGGCCTGAACCCGCTGATGGGGAACTACATGGGGGACATGGCCCAGTGCAGCGCCGCCCTGGCGGCGGACGGAAACGACGCGGTCAGGCACTACCAGGCCATTGAATGGGCGGAGAGGGCGTCCAGGGCGGAACCGTACAATTACCGGCTGAGGTTTGCCATGGCCAACGTCTACCTGCTGCTGGGCGAGTTCGACCGGGCGGCGGCCGAGGCGGAGGGGGCGGCGGCGGCCAACCCGAACGCCCGGGAGAGCTACGTTCTGCTGGGCGAGACCGGGGTCCTGGCGGCCCTGTACCACCTGGAGAGAGACCGGGACGGCCCGGCCAGGGAGTACCTCGCCCGGGTGAAGGGGCTGCCCGGGGTTATCCAGGAAAGAAGGAAAGCCCTGAAGCACGGCGGCGACAGGCTGGCGGTGACGCCGGAACTGGAGTTTTCCCTGGCCCGGGCGGCCTTTTTGGAAGGGAATTACGGCCTGGCCGAGGCCGGGATGAGAAAATTGAAGCTCCCCGGCAGGGAAGACCACCTGAGGGCCTGGCTGGCCGCGGCCGTCTATAAAAACGGGGGCAGGGAGGAAGGGGAGAAGCTGGCCGGGTCCCTGGACGGAAAGGACGGGCCGGTCAATTTGTACAAAAGGCTTGTCGGTATAAGGAGTTTGTAACGGAGGGTGAGAAGATGGACCAGGCGGAGATGAACCGGGAACCGGTGGAGGAGGTTATAGACCTAAGGCATTATGTGGATATCCTGCGCAAGCGGAAAAAGATAATTTTTCTGGTTACTTTTCTTTCGGTGTTTACCAGCGCGGTGCTGAGCTTTTTCGTGCTGCCCCCGGTTTACGAAGCCAAGGTCCTGCTGCTGGTCACCCAGGCCTCGGACAAGCTGAACATCACCAGGAGCGGCGACAACCTGGACTCCTTCATCAGCAGCCTGTCCCGGATACCCCAGCTGACCATGAACACCTACGTGGACCAGCTCAAGGGCGAGGTCCTGGCCCAGAGGGTGATCGACAGGCTGGGGCTGGACAGGGAGATATACACCACGGCCCTGTTCGCGAAGATAGTGGAGGCCAGGGCCCTGAAGGACAGCAACATCATAGAGCTGAAGGTGCGGGAGAAGGACCCCGCCCTGGCCTCGAAGCTGGCCAACACCCTTTCCGAACAGTACCTGGAGCTGATTTCGGAAAAAAACCAGGAGCAGATGTCCAGGTCGGTGGACTTCCTGTCCAGGCAGGCCGAGTCCACCGAAAAGGAACTGAAGCAGGTCATCGAAAAGCTGAGGGCCTTTGAAACGGAATCAGGCGGCATAGCGGTGCTGGAACACCAGTTCCAGGCCAAAAGCCAGGACCTGGCCAAGCACCAGTCCCTTCTGAACGACGCCAGGGTCGAACTGAGCCAGGCCGAGGCCGGCAGGGACCGGCTGGAGAGCGAACTGGCGAAGACCCCGAAAACCATCGCCGTCAAGAAAGCGGTGGACGGCTCAAAGGACCCGGTGGTTTCCGAGGAGGTCAACCCGCTGTACATAACCCTGTCCCAGGAGCTCAACCAGAAGACGGGGAAGGCCACCGAGGCCCGGGCCAGGATAGCCGCCCTGGAGAAAATCGTGGCCGAGCTGAACGGCGAAATAAGCGGCATACAAAGCCTGCTGGTGACCAAAAAGTCCGGACTGGAGCAGCTGGAGGCGGAGAAAAAGCGTCTTGAAAACGCCCGGAACCTGCTGGCCGAGAAAACCACCCAGACCCAGATCGCCAAGTCCATAGACCTGGGGGGAACAACCATCATGGTGGTTTCGCCGGCCCTGGTCCCCGACGACCCGGTGAAGCCCAACAAAAAGCTCAACATAGCCGTGGCTTTCGTCCTGGGGCTGATGGCCTCGGTGGCCCTGGCGTTTTTAATGGAGCACCTGGACAACACCCTGAAGAGCGCCGACGATGTATTGGCCAAACTAAACGTGCCGGTCCTGGGGGTCATCCCCTCGGTGGGCCGGATAAAGGAATGAGGATGAAGTGGCTTTTTTGGAAAAACAAAAGAGAAAAAAATCCGGGAGGCTGTTCGGCGCCGGGTCCGGGGACGAAATGAGGGAGCTGTACGCCCTGCAGAACCCGAAGGCGCCGGTGGTGGAGGCCTTCAGGGCGCTCAGGACCAACGTCAGCTTCGCCGCCGCGGACAGGACCTACAGGACGCTGCTGGTCACCAGCCCCACCCCCGGGGACGGCAAGTCCACCGTCGCCGCCAACCTGGGGGCGGTCATCGCCCAGGCCGGGAAGAAAGTGCTGCTTATTGACGGTGACCTGCGCAAACCGGTGCTGCACCAGATTTTTTCAGTTACCAACCTTTTGGGCCTGACCAACATCCTGGTGCAGGGGAGGAAAGTCTCGGAAGCCGCCCGCGAGACCCAGATCAGCGGCCTTTATTTCGTGCCCAGCGGGCCCATCCCGCCGAACCCCTCGGAGCTGGTCGCCTCGGTACGGATGGCCGGGCTGCTGGAAGAGGCCAGGGAACAGTACGATGTCGTTTTGCTGGATTCGCCCCCGATGGTGACGGTGACCGACGCCGCCCTCCTTTCCACCAGGGTGGACGGGGTCATGCTGGTGGTGAAGGCCGGGGTTACCCGCCTGGACCTGGTGAACGACGCCATAGGGCAGCTCAGGAAGGCCAGCGCCAATTTCATGGGAGTGGTTTTAAACCAGGTCAGGGTTCCCTCCCACGACTACCACTATTATTATTACTACGGCCACAGAAGCAAGGAGGCCGAGATTCAGTTCTGAAGCCCGGCGGTATTTTAAGGCGGGAGGGGAATTGACAGGGGTTCATGGATTTGTGAAAATGGAAGTGGATTTTGTTGCAGCCGGGAGGTGAGGGTTGTGCTGAGGAAACAGTGGATGCTCAGGGAGGTAGCGCACTGCAAGGAAGGATGCTGTAGACGGTCCCGGGCATGACGTGAAACTGCCCGCCAAAACGACGGATAAACGAGGCCCTGTGCGGGGGCCTCATTTTGTGTCCGGAACGGTGATGAAAGCCGTCCGGGGGTGAAGGGCCGATCATTTTGTATGCTTTTTAACCGGGCCGTGTTAAAATTAGTCTAGTTTACCCGATATCCGCAGGAGTGCGCGTGTAAATGTTCGGAACCCGGATAGTTATAGCAGAAACCGATGCCGCGTATCGCCGGAAATTAAAAGAGGCCTTCCGCCACGCCGATTACCTGGTGGTGGGAGAGGCCGCGGACGCCAGGAGCGCGCTCCAGATCATCTTCCAGACCGAGCCCCGGGTGGTGGTCATGGACCCGTATCTCCCGGGCGGCGAAGGGATTGACCTGACCGGGATAATAGACGAGCACCGGGTGGCGCCGGTGGTGGCCATTGTCTCCGGCGCCCAGGGCGAAATCGAAGACTACGCCCGCCTTCCGGGGGTGTACGGAGTCCTGCTGAAGCCCCTGCAGGCGGGGACGGTGCAGCCGGTGATCGAGTCGGCCCTGGCCAATTTCGACCGGGCCATGAAGCTGGAAAAGGAACTGAAGGACCTGCGCCGGGAACTGGAAAACCGGAAGATCGTGGAGATGGCCAAGGGGCTCCTGATGGAGAGAAAAAAGATCACCGAAAGGGAAGCGTACAGGCACCTGCAGAAGATCAGCATGGACAGGTGCATTCCCCTGGTCAGGGTGGCAAAAAACGTTATCACGCACTACCGGCAGAACAGGGACTGAGGCGCGGAAAAAATCAGGTATACAATATTCTTGCCGGCAGGTAATTGATTTTCCCGGGGCGGGTGGTATACTACTTATTGTAATATTATCACCAGGGCAACGAGGTCCTGTCCGGGCTTCCGCGGGGAAGTCCGGGCGGGGCTTTTTGTTTTTCGGAGGTTAACCGGCACATATGAAGGCGTTCAGTAAAGAAGACGTTCTGGAACTGGTGAATGAACAGAATGTGAAGTTTATCCGGCTGCAGTTCACCAGCATCCAGGGATTCCTGAAGAATATCGCGGTTACGGTGGAGGAGCTGCATTCCGCCCTGGAAGGCCGGGTCATGTTCGACAGTTCGGTGATCGAGGGGTTTGTCGGAAACAGGGAGTCGGACATCTACCTGGTGCCGGATCCGGCCACCTTCGTGGTTTTTCCCTGGCGGCCCAGGGAGGGCGCGGTGGCCCGGCTGATCTGCGACAGCAGGCATCCCGGCGGAAAACCCTTTGACGGCTGCCCCCGGACGGCCCTGAAAAGGGTGCTGGAAAAATACGCCGGCGCAGGGCTGGAGGTCAGGGTCGGCGCCGAAATAGAGTTTTACCTTTTCCACGCCGATGACCAGGGACGGCCCACCGCCAGCACTCACGACCTGGCCGGGTATTGCGACCTCACCCCGGTGGACAGGGGCGAGAACGCCCGGCGGGACATGGTGCTGACCCTTCAGGAGATGGGCTTCGACGTGGCCACTTCCTTTCACGAGATCGGGCCGGGCCAGCACGAGATCTATCTGAAGGACGACCCGGCGCTGGCCATGGCCGACAATATCGCCACATTCAAGTTCGTGGTCAGGACCATCGCCCAGCGGCACGGGCTGCACGCCTCCTTCATGCCCCGTCCCCTGGACGGCCACAACGGATCGGGCCTGAAACTGCACATTTCACTGTTCGGGGGCGGCCGGAACATTTTTGACGGCCCCGGGGAAAAGTACGGCCTGGGCAAGGCGGCCGGCGGCTTTATCGCGGGGATCCTGGATCACGCCGGGGCGATCACGGCGGTGGCCAACCCCATTGTCAACAGCTACAAGCGGCTGGTTGCCAGGGACCCGGCCCCCGTCCTGGCGGGCTGGTCCTGCGGCAACAGGAACACCATGATCAGGGTGCCCGAAGAAAGGGGGGAGGGGACCAGGATAGTGCTGAGGAGTCCTGACCCCTCCTGCAATCCTTACCTTGCCCTGGCGGCGTGCCTGGCGGCGGGCCTGGACGGGATAAACCGGAAAGCTTCCATGCCCGGCCCCATGGACGAGGTGTGTCTGGAAAACGGGGTCACAAGGGAAATGGCAAGGAAGGCGGGGCTTCCCCGCAACCTGGAGAGTGCGCTGCTGGCCCTGGCGGCGGACCCGGTGGTCCGGGACGCCCTGGGGGAGAGGATTTTCAACCGCTTCACCCGGTTTAAGGAGGATGAGTGGGAGAGGTACCAGTCCACGGTGCACAGGTGGGAGGTGGAGGAATACCTGACCAGTTATTAGGAGTTGGGAATTGGGAATTAGGAATTGGGAATTAGGGGTTGGGAATTGGGGATGGTCATAAGTATTAAGTTTCTAGTTTCAATTACTTATAGCTTCAAACTTACAACTTAAAACTCAAAACTTAAAACTAACTGATAACGGCTGATAGCTAATAGCTAATAGCTAATAGCTAATAGGGACCCGCCAGATATAAAAGGGCTCCCGGCAATTAAAAAAACTTTATGTATTATTTTGCAGGAGGATGGAACAGATGAGCTTCAGCAAGGGAATCAACGCCACAGCGGCAACACTGACCCGTACCCGTACAGGGGAGAGCAGGTGTCCTTACAGCGGAATGTGCGTGACCTGCCTGGACGGATGCCCCGGCCTGTGCGAAGTGGGCAAATCGGCGGTGCGCGGCAAGGAGGTCCTGTACCCCCAGCCCTTCGGTAAAATCACCGCCGCTTCGGAGAAGGACTACCCGGTGGACTACTCTCACTTCAATATCATGGGGACCGCCGTGGGCGCCGTGGGCATCGATCCGGACCCGGACAAGGCCATCTTCCCCGCGGTGAACATCTCCACCGCCGTGGGCGCCAACGGGGAAATAAAGATGGATTTCCCCGCCGTGGTGGCCGCCATGGGTTCCACCGACGTGGCCGCCAACAACTGGGCGCACCTGGCCGCCGGGGTTGCGGTTTCAGGCTGCGGCATTGCCATCGGTGAGAATGTCTGCGCCATGGACCCCAACGTGGAGATCAAGAACGGCAGGGTTGTCCACTCGCCGAATCTGGCCCGCCGGGTCAAGGACTTCCAGGACTGGTACAACGGCAAGGGATTTATCGCCGTGCAGGCCAACGTGGAGGACACCAGCCTGGGGGTCCAGGAGTACGCCATTGAAAAGCTGGGCGTGGAGGCCGTGGAGCTGAAATGGGGCCAGGGGGCGAAGGACATCGGCGGTGAAGTGAAGCTGAACACCCTGGAAAGGGCCCTGCAGCTCAAGTCCCGGGGCTATATAGTGCTGCCCGACCCCGAGAACCCCAAGGTCCAGGAAGCCTACAAGGCGGGCGCCTTCGGCGAGTTCGAGCGGCATTCCCGGATCGGCATGGTGGAGTATGAATCCTTCATGAAAAGGGTGGAGGAACTGCGCCGGGCCGGCGCCAAGTACGTGTTCCTCAAAACCGGAGCCTACCGTCCGGCCGATCTGGCCAGGGCGGTGAAGTACGCCTCGGACGCCCGGCTGGACCTGCTTACCGTGGACGGCGCCGGCGGCGGCACCGGTATGAGCCCCTGGAGGATGATGAACGAGTGGGGGATTCCCACGGTCTATATCCAGGCCCTGCTGGTCAAGTACCTGGACCGGCTGGCCGCCAGGGGAGCCTATGTACCGCCGGTGGCCATAGCCGGCGGGCTGGCCCTGGAGGACCACATGTTCAAGGGGTTTGCCCTGGGCGCCCCCTACATCAAGTGCATCGGCATGGCCCGTTCCGCCCTGGCCGCCGCCATGGTGGGCAAGACCGTGGGCGAGGCCGTCAAGGCCGGCAAGGTTCCCAACGAGTACAAGAAATACGGCGAAAACCTGGAGCAGGTGTTCGTGGCGGCCAGCGAGCTCAGGGAGAAACTGGGCGCGGACGAATTCAACCGCCTGCCGGTGGGGGCCGTCGGGGTCTACTCTTATTTCGAGCGCCTGGCCCAGGGACTGCGCCAGTTTATGTGCGGCGCCCGCAAGTTCGCCCTGCAGTACATCACCAGGGACGATATCGTGGCCCTGACCAGGGAGGCCGCCGAGGTCACCGGCATCAAGTACGTGATGGAGGCCGACGCCGACGAGGTGGAACAAATTTTGGGATAGAGATAAAAAAACTATTGTCACAATAAGTATACAGGGTTATAATGATCTCATTAAAACGGATATGATAGATACAAGGGTGTATCTGATTGAATAGGCAAAGATGCCCTCGCAGGTTTTTATGCCTTAAGCCTGTGAAGGGCATTTTCTCTTACCATTATCTTGGAGGAAAGCTCCATGGCTGAGCAGAGGATTGTGTTGGTGGACAGCGACCCCAACTGGAGAAAAAGTCTCAAATCGATGCTCACCAAGCTGGGCTACTGGGTTGTGGGAGAAAGCGGGGACGGGCTGAACGCCCTGAAGATGGTAAGGTCCCGGCAGCCCGATCTGGTTATCATAGACGCCGGGGTTTCGGGAATGGACGGCTTCGAGGTGGCCAAAATAATACACGAGGACAAACTGGCCCCGGTGATCGTGCTTGCCTCGGCCCATTCCCAGGCCATGATTGAAAAAGCCAAGGAGGCCCGGGTATCGGCCCTTCTGACCAAGCCGGTGGACGAGACGGGCATATTGCCGGCCATTGAACTGGCCCTGGCCAATTACGGCGAGATAGTAAAGCTGGAGAATAAGGTCAAGGAGCTAAAGGAAATCCTGGAAACAAGGAAGCTTTTGGAGAGGGCCAAGGGCATACTCATGGAGACCATGGGTCTCACCGAGGCCGAGGCGTTCCGGAGAATGCAGAAGCAGAGCATGGATAAGCGGATATCCATGCGCCAGGTGGCCGAGGCGGTGATACTGGCCCATAATCTGAAGGGTTAGGGATTGGGGATTGGGAGTTGGGAATTGGGAAACAAGCAAATAGCGGCTAGCGGCTAGCTACTAGCGGCTAGCGCCAGGGACCAGAACCATAAGCTGTCAGCTGGAAGCTATAAGCTGGCAGCTAGTCTGACCGGAAAGTCAAGCTAAAAAGGAATATGGGCGGTATGATGGCGTGCTGTCGAGCCGGGCAAAGGTGCCCTATGCAGGAGTGTAGCTTCTCAACTCCTGTATAGGGCGCCTTTTATTTTAAAAAAATCATGGAAGGTGGTAGTTTTGAGTGGACGCTGCGAAAAAAAATGAAATCCTGGCCAGGGCCAGGGAAGCCCAGGTTAAGTTCATCCGCCTGCAGTTCACGGACATCCTGGGCGTATTGAAGAATGTGGCCATTACCGTGGAACAGCTGGAGAAAGCGCTTGACGGGGAGTTGATGTTTGACGGATCATCCATCGAGGGTTTCGTGCGCATTGAGGAATCGGATATGTACCTGCGCCCCGATCCCGACACCTTCGTGGTGTTTCCCTGGCGGCCCAGGGAGGGAGCGGTGGCCAGGCTGATGTGCGACGTGTACAACCCGGACGGAACGCCGTTTGAAGGCTGTCCCCGCAACGCCCTGAAAAGGGTCCTGGCGGAAGCCGCAGCCATGGGGTATACCATGAAAGTGGGCCCCGAGGCCGAATTCTTCCTGTTCCAGGTGGACGAAAACGGCCGGCCCACATTGAAGACGCACGACAATGCCGGTTATTTCGATCTCACCCCGGTGGACATGGGGGAGAACGCCCGCCGGTCCATGGTCCTGACCCTGGAAGAAATGGGCTTTGAAATCGAGGCCTCGCACCACGAGGTGGCTCCCGGCCAGCACGAAATAGACTTCAAGTAT
The DNA here is from genome assembly GCA_023512435.1 of Peptococcaceae bacterium. Taxonomy (GTDB): domain Bacteria; phylum Bacillota; class Desulfotomaculia; order Desulfotomaculales; family Desulfocucumaceae; genus JAILZP01. Next base: position 12,900 of record JAILZP010000002.1, read on the forward strand.
TCAGACGCCCTGGACGTGGCCGACAAGGTAATGACTTTCAAGTTCGTGGTGCGCACCATCGCCCAGCGGCACGGCCTGCACGCCACCTTTATGCCCAAGCCGGTTTTCGGCATCAACGGCAGCGGCATGCACTGCCACCAGTCGCTGTTCGAGGGCGGCAAAAACATTTTTGACGACCCCAGGAGCCCGGACGGACTCAGCGATACGGCCAAATACTACATCGGCGGCCTGATGAAGCACGCCAGGGCCTTCGCGGCCGTTACCAACCCCACCGTCAACTCGTACAAGCGCCTGGTTCCGGGTTACGAAGCCCCGGTGTACATCGCCTGGTCCAACCGCAACCGGAGCCCGCTGATCCGGGTGCCGGCCAAGCGGGGGCCTTCCACCAGGCTGGAACTGAGGAACCCCGACCCGTCCTGCAACCCGTACCTTGCCTTCGCGGCCATGCTCTCGGCCGGGCTGGACGGGATCAGGAACAAGATCCAGCCCCCTCCGCCCTGCGAGAGGAATATATACCACATGGACGCCGCCGACCGGGCCGAGCTGGGTATCAGCAGCCTTCCCGCCAGCCTGTGGGAAGCCCTGCAGGAGCTTTCCGCCGACGAAGTGATTAAATCGGCCCTGGGCCCGCACATCTACGAAAAGTTTGTCGAGGCCAAGACCAGGGAATGGGACTCCTTCAGGGTGCAGGTGCATCCCTGGGAAGTGGAAGAATACCTTGCCAAGTTTTAGTCGTCGGACGTCAGACGTCAGAATTCCGGAGTGTACCCGACGTCCGACGGCCGACGTCCGGCGTCCGGCATGCCATCCTCCTTCCCCGGTTTTTGCAAACCGGGGACTTTTTGTCGATTTTAAATAAAAACTCTTTCTTTTTTCTCAGGTTGTGCTATACTTAATTTTAGCTATTAAAATCATACTGTGGTACAGCGTGGTACCGCAATCACGAGAGGCGACGGGGCCGGGGCAGGAAATTTCAGCATCTTGTTTTCTGCTTCCATGGCCTTTTTGCATGCTGGCCACCGTAAGTGGAGAGGTGTATTTGCCTGTGGATCGACTGACCAAAGACGATGTGCGCAGTTTGGCCAGAGAAATGGGGGTAAAGTTTGTACGCCTGCAGTTCACGGACATCTTCGGCGTGCTGAAGAACGTGGCCATCACCGTTGAACAGCTGGACAAGGCCCTTGAGGGGGAGCTGATGTTTGACGGTTCGTCCATCGAGGGTTTTGTACGCATTGAAGAATCAGACATGTATCTCAGGCCGGACCCGTCCACCTTCGTGGTCTTTCCCTGGAAGCCAAGGGACGGCGCGGTGGCCAGGCTGATCTGCGATATATACAACTCGGACGGAACCCCCTTCATCGGGGATCCCCGCTATGTGCTGAAAAAAGTTACGGCCGAGGCCAGAGAACTCGGCTTCACCATGAACGTAGGGCCGGAGGCGGAATTCTTTCTTTTCCACGTGGACAGCGAAGGCAAGCCCACCACCATCACCCACGACCGGGCGGGATATTTCGACCTCACTCCCGTGGACCTGGGGGAAAACGCCCGCAGGGACATGGTGCTGACCCTTGAGCAGATGGGGTTTGAGATCGAGGCCTCGCACCACGAGGTGGCCCCCGGCCAGCATGAAATAGATTTTAAATACTCCGAAGCCGTGGACATCGCGGATAAAGTGGTGACCTTCAAGTTCGTGGTGCGCACCATCGCCCAGCGGCACGGCCTGCACGCCACCTTCATGCCCAAGCCCATTTTCGGCATCGCCGGTTCCGGAATGCACCTGAACCAGTCCCTGATGCACAACGGAAGCAACGCCTTTTACAACCCGGACGCCCCCAACCAGCTCAGTGAAGTGGCCCTGCACTACATCGGCGGCCTGATCGAACACATCGGGGCGATCACGGCCGTGACCAATCCCACGGTCAACTCATACAAGAGGCTGGTGTCGGGCTACGAGGCGCCGGTTTACGTGGCCTGGTCGAACCGGAACAGGAGCCCGCTGATCAGGGTTCCGGCCAAAAGGGGCATGTCCACCCGGATCGAGCTGCGCAGCCCCGATCCTTCCTGCAATCCGTACCTCGCCCTGGCCGTCTGCCTTAAGGCCGGGCTGGACGGGATAAAGAGGAAGATCCAGCCTCCGCCTCCCTGCGACCGGAATATATACGAGATGACCGCCGCCGAGCGCGAAGAACTGGGTATCGGCAGCCTTCCGGGCAGCCTGGAAGAAGCGCTGCGGGAACTGGAAAAGGACGGGGTGATTGCCGGGGCCCTGGGCCCCCATGTGATGCAAAGGTATATGGAGGCCAAAAGGATTGAGTGGGACAGGTACCGTGTCCAGGTCCACCCTTGGGAGATTGAAGAATACCTGACCAAGTTTTAGGCATAGCTGAATATTCCGGCCCGACGATGTGCCGGACTGAACGAGGGCAACGATGCTCGCCGGGAAGACATGGCTGGTTTTGACCATGATCTTGCGGCGGGCTTTTTTTATCCCTTTCCGTCCCCGCCGCCGGGGGGGAACGGGACCGGAGGTGGAACTGAATGGGAATCAGCGGATTACCCCCAAAACAGGGTCTTTACGACCCGCGTTTCGAGCACGATGCCTGTGGCATAGGGTTTGTGGCCGATATCAGGGGTAGAAAGTCCAACCGCATTGTGCGCCAGGCCCTTGACATCCTTGTGAATCTCGACCACCGCGGCGCCAGGGGGGCCGAGGCAGATACCGGCGACGGGGCCGGGATACTCATGCAGATCCCGCATGCCTTCTTTGAAAAGAATTGCGCAAAGGCGGGCATTCACCTTCCCCCGGCCGGCGAATACGGCGTGGGTATGCTTTTCCTGCCCCGTGACGATTCCCGGCGGGAAACATGCGAGCGAGCCGTGGAAAGGGTTGTCCGGGAGGAAGGCCTGCCCTTTTTGGGGTGGCGGACCGTTCCCGTGAACGATTCCGGCCTCGGCAAGACGGCCAGGCAGGCCCGGCCCTTTATCCGGCAGGTGTTTGTCGGCAGGAATCCTGAGATTAAGGATGAAATGGCCTTCGAGCGCAAACTTTACGTCATCCGCAAACGCCTGGAGAAGGAGGCGAGGCGGTTGTGCATCCTGGAAGGGGAACTGATCACCTTCTATTTTGCCAGCCTGTCCTCCCGCACCGTTGTTTACAAGGGGATGCTCACCCCGGAACAGTTGAGCGGTTTCTACCTTGACTTGAACGACCTGGACATTGAAACCGCCATCGCCCTGGTTCACTCCAGGTTCAGCACCAACACCTTTCCCAGCTGGGAAAGGGCCCACCCGTACCGTTACATCATCCATAACGGGGAGATCAACACCCTGCGCGGGAACATCAACTGGATGCACGCCCGCCAGTCGATGTTCCAGTCGGACCTGTTCGGGGAGGACATGGCCAAAATACTCCCGGTGATTGACCAGGACACCAGCGATTCGGGGATGTTTGACAACTGCATGGAATTCCTGCACCTGGCCGGCCGCTCCCTGCCCCACGTGGCCATGATGATGATCCCGGAACCCTGGTCGAACCATGAAAGCATGAGCGATGAAAAGAAAGCGTTTTACCAGTACCACAGCTGCCTGATGGAGCCCTGGGACGGCCCCGCGGCCATTGCCTTCACAGACGGGAAAATAGTCGGCGCGGTGCTGGACCGGAACGGTCTTCGTCCCTCCCGTTACTACGTGACCAGGGACGGCCTGATCGTTTTGGCCTCGGAAGTGGGGGTACTGGACATTCCCCCGGAAAACGTGCTGATAAAGGACCGGCTTCGCCCGGGGCGCATGCTGCTGGTGGACACCGTGGAGGGCAGGATTGTTTCCGATGAAGAGCTGAAACACCGCATCGCCACCGATCGCCCCTACCGCCGTTGGCTGGACGAACACCTGGTCAGGCTGGAGGACCTGCCGCCCGTCCCCGGGGTTCCGGAAAACGGCCGTGAGACCCTGACCCTGCGGCAATCTGTCTTCGGCTACACTTTTGAAGACCTGACCAAAATTCTGGAGCCCATGGCCAGAAACGGGGTGGAACCGGTGGGTTCCATGGGCAACGACGCCTCGCTGGCCGTGCTGTCGGAGAGGCCCCAGCTTCTGTACAATTATTTTAAGCAGCTGTTTGCCCAGGTCACCAACCCTCCCATAGACGCCATAAGGGAAGAAATTATCGTTTCCTGGGAAACCTCCATCGGTCCCGAAAAAAACCTGATCCGGCCGGGTCCGGACAGCTGCCGCCAGATCACCCTGAGGACGCCAATCCTGAGCAACGAAGAACTGGCCAAAATCCGGCACATAGACCGGGAAGGCTTTAAATCGGCCACCCTGCCCATCTTGTTTAACGCGGCTGAAGGAAGCCGGGGGCTGGAGAAGGCGCTGGAGGATCTTTTCGGTGAAGCTGACCGGGCCATCGCCGGAGGAAGCAACCTGTTGATCTTGTCGGACCGCGGGGTGTGCGCCGAAAAAGCGGCCATTCCGGCCCTGCTGGCCGTGTCCGGCCTCCATCACCACCTGATCCGGGAAGGCACCAGGACCCGGGTGGGCATCCTGCTGGAGTCCGGGGAGCCCCGGGAGGTTCACCACTTCGCGGTATTAATCGGCTACGGCGCCAGCGCCGTCAATCCCTACCTGGCCTTTGAGTCAATCGAAGGCATGATCGGGAGCGGGATGATCACCGGCCTGACTTATGAAAAGGCGGTGCGGAACTACATCAAGGCGGCCACCAAGGGCGTGGTCAAGGTCATGTCCAAGATCGGCATTTCAGCCGTCCAGAGCTACCACGGGGCCCAGATTTTCGAGGCCGTCGGGATCAACCGGGCGGTTATCGACAGGTACTTCACCTGGACCCCTTCCCGGGTGGGGGGGATCGGCCTTCCCGAAATCGCCCGGGAGGCCGGACTGCGGCACCGGCGGGCCTTTTCCAGCCGGGCGGGCCGAGAAAAAGTGCTGGACTCCGGTTCCGCCTACCAGTGGCGGCAGGACGGCGAGAAGCACCTGTACAACCCGCAAACCATCGTCATGTTGCAGCAGGCCTGCCGGCAGAACGACTACAACCTTTTTAAACAGTATTCCGCCTTGCTTAATGAAACGCAAAAAAAGGTCACGTTGCGCGGGCTCTTCACCTTTAAGTCAAACCGGCCCCCGGTTCCCCTGGAGGAGGTGGAACCGGTGGAATCCATCTGCCGGCGCTTTAAGACCGGGGCGATGTCCTTCGGTTCAATCAGCAAAGAGGCCCATGAAACCCTGGCCGTGGCCATGAACAGGATCGGCGGCAAGAGCAACACCGGCGAGGGCGGAGAAGATCCCGCCCGCTACATCCCGGACCCCAACGGCGATTCCCGCCGCAGCGCCATCAAGCAGGTGGCGTCGGGCAGGTTCGGCGTTACCAGCCATTACCTGGTCAATTCGGACGAGATCCAGATCAAGATGGCCCAGGGCGCAAAACCCGGTGAAGGGGGCCAGCTGCCGGGACAGAAGGTTTATCCCTGGATCGCAAAGGTCAGGGGCACCACGGCGGGCGTGGGGCTGATCTCCCCCCCTCCCCACCACGACATTTACTCCATTGAGGACCTGGCCGAGCTCATTTACGATCTGAAGAACGCCAACCCGGGCGCCAGGATAAACGTCAAGCTGGTTTCCGAGGTGGGAGTGGGCACCATTGCGGCGGGTGTGGCCAAGGGGCGGGCCGATGTGGTGCTGATCAGCGGGTACGACGGCGGCACCGGGGCCGCTCCCCGCACAAGCATCAGCCACGCCGGCCTTCCATGGGAGCTGGGCGTGGCCGAAACCCACCAGACCCTGGTCCTGAACGACCTGCGGGACAGGATCGTGGTGGAAACCGACGGCAAGCTGATGACCGGCCGCGACGTGGTCATTGCGGCCCTTTTGGGCGCCGAGGAATACGGTTTTGCCACGGCTCCCCTGGTGGTTCTGGGCTGTGTCATGATGCGGGTGTGCAACCTGGATACCTGCCCCTGCGGCATAGCCACCCAGAACCCTGAACTGCGCAGGAATTTCAGGGGAGACCCCCAACACGTGGTCAACTTCATGACCTTTATCGCCCGGGAAGTGCGGGAGATAATGGCCCAGCTGGGCTTTCGCACCGTAAACGAAATGGTGGGCAGGACGGAAGTGCTGGAAGCGGACCCGGCCGCAGGACACTGGAAGGCCGGGGGACTGGACCTCTCCGCCCTCCTTCACCGGCCGGAAGTCCCCGAAAGCACCGGCAGGTACTGCCGGGTACAGCAAAATCACGGGCTGGAAAAAACCCTGGACCGGAAGGTGCTTTTGGAAATCTGCCGGCCGGCCCTGGAACGCAAAGAGCCGGTGGAAGCCAGGCTGCCGATCCGCAATACAAACCGGGCCGTGGGCACCATCCTGGGCCACGAGGTCACCAGGCTGCACGGCGGGGAAGGACTGCCCGAGGACACGATCCGCCTTTATTTCGAGGGCACCGCCGGGCAGAGTTTCGGCGCCTTCGTTCCCCGGGGGATGACCATGATCCTGGAAGGCGACGCCAACGACTACTTCGGCAAAGGCCTCTCCGGCGGCAAGCTGGTTGTTTTCCCGCCGGCCGGGTCCGCCTTTGTTCCGGAGGAGAACATCATCGTGGGCAACGTGGCCTTCTACGGCGCGACCTCCGGCGAGGCATACGTCCGGGGCGTGGCCGGGGAGCGGTTCTGCGTCAGAAACAGCGGCGTGCGGGCGGTGGTGGAAGGCGTGGGCGACCACGGGTGCGAGTACATGACCGGGGGCCGGGTGGTGGTCCTGGGCCCCACCGGGAGAAACTTCGCGGCCGGCATGTCGGGCGGGATCGCCTACGTGCTGGACGAGGACGGGTCCTTCCCCGGGCGCTGCAACCCGGAGATGGTGATCCTGGAAAGGCTGGAAAAGGCCGGTGAAATGAACGAAGTGCGAGAAATGATCGAAAGACACTTTTTCTACACGGGAAGCCGGCGGGCCCGGCAGGTTCTGGACAACTGGGCCGGGATGGCGCCGAAGTTCGTCCGGGTTGTTCCGAAGGACTACAAGCGCATGCTGGAGGCCATTGAGCGGGCGCATGAAACGGGCCTCAGCGGGGACGAAGCGATCATGGTGGCCTTCGAAGAGAACTTGAAAGACGTCTCCCGGATCAGCGGGAACTAGGGGGGAATACCGTGGGTAAGCCAACCGGGTTCATGGAATATGAAAGGGAACTCCCTCAGGAACGAAGTCCGCTGGAGCGGATCAGGGACTGGAACGAGTTTTACCGCCGCATGCCGGAGGAGGCGTTGAGGACTCAGGCGGCCCGCTGCATGAATTGCGGCGTGCCCTTCTGTCACAGCGGAATCGTGCTGAACGGGGCCGTCTCGGGCTGTCCCAACCACAACCTGGTTCCGGAGTGGAACGACCTGGTCTACCGGGGCTTGTGGAAAGAGGCCTTGAACCGCCTGATCAGGACCAACAACTTTCCGGAGTTCACCGGCCGGGTATGCCCCGCCCTTTGCGAGGGCGCCTGCGCCGCCGGTCTGGCCACGGCGCCGGTGACCGTAAAGAGCATCGAGCGGGCCATTATCGAAAAGGCCTACGAGGAGGGGTGGGTCGTTCCCAGGCCGCCGCTTGAACGCACGGGCAAAAAGGTGGCCGTGGTGGGTTCAGGCCCGGCGGGCCTGGCCTGCGCCGACCAGCTCAACAGGGCCGGCCACCTGGTCACTGTTTTTGAGCGCGCGGACCGGATCGGCGGACTCCTGATGTACGGAATTCCCAACATGAAGCTGGACAAGGCGGTGGTCCGGCGGCGGGTGGACCTGATGGCGGCGGAGGGAGTGGTCTTCGTGACCGGCGTCGAAGTGGGCAGGGATTATCCCGCCGAAAAGCTCTTGCGGGAGTTCGACGCCGCGGTTCTCTGCTGCGGGGCGGCCAAGCCCCGGGACCTTCCCGTCGAAGGGCGCGGCCTGAAAGGAATCCATTTCGCCGTGGAATTCCTGGGCGCCAACACCAAGAGCCTTTTGGACGCGAACCTTGGGGACGGAAACTTCATTTCCGCCCGGGGCAAGGACGTCATTGTCATCGGCGGCGGCGACACCGGCACCGACTGCGTGGGGACCTCCCTGCGCCACGGGTGCAGGAGTGTCAACCAGTTTGAAATTATGCCCAGGCCGCCCGCGGAACGCGGTCCCGGCAACCCCTGGCCGCAGTTTCCGAGGGTGTACAAAGTGGATTACGGCCAGGAGGAGGCGGCCGCCCTTTACGGGCCGGACCCGCGGCACTACTGCGTAACCGCCAAAAAATTCTCCGGCGACGACCGGGGTTGCGTGAAAGAAGTGCACACGGTGGAGGTGGAGTGGGTGAGGGACGACCAGGGCCGCCTTTCGCCCAGGGAGGTCCCCGGCACCGGGAAAGTCTGGCCGGCGCAGATGGTGCTGCTGGCCATGGGATTCACGGGCCCGGAGGACAATCTTCCCGACCTGCTAGGGCTGGAACGCGATGAGCGCTCCAACGTGAAGGCCGGATACGGCAGGTTTGCCACCAGCGTGAAGGGGGTTTTCGCCGCCGGGGACATGCGCCGGGGCCAGAGCCTGGTCATCTGGGCCATCAACGAGGGGCGGGGCGCGGCCCGGGAGTGCGACCGCTACCTTATGGGATCCACAAGTTTGGATTAGACAAATAAAAATAATGCTAATGCGCTTCAGCCGCCCGCGGGCGGTTTATTTTTTATCCTTCCAAACAATTTGAAAAGTTAAGGGAATGTAATAATACATTAATTAATTATAATATACAGAGTATTCCCCATAATGAGGGGTCATTCATGTGCGGATTTGCCTTTTTTACGCATAAATGGTAGACATAGTTAAAAGCAGATATTATAATAACCAATAGGTATTATAATCCTTTACCAGGCAAGGTGAAAACACAGTAAAGGAGGTGAACTTTGCTATAAAAATGCCCTGGTGGGCTAAAAATGGGATGCTGTTTTTTTTTACGAAAATAAACCGTGGAGTGATTATAATGAAAAACGACAAAATAAAGTTATATTCCTTGTTAACTATTATGGTTTTTACTCTGTCTCTTTTGCTTTCGCAAGTTGTTTTTGCTGATAACGCAGGCTTAGGGCCAAATGATAAACAGAATATACTCGTATTGCCTGAAAGCAAAGAAGGAAAGGCCAAAAAACGCGAAATGGAACTCGACTCTCAAAAATTGATAGATGTTTATTACAATGTAAAAGAGGGCAAGGCCGAACCAGAAGATTATTGGAACTTATTGAATGAGTTTAAGAAAAAGTGGAAAACTTCAAAGTCAGAAATTAATAAAGACACCCAAAATGTTGGTATACTTACCGCTAAACAGCTATATGTGTCCGCTTATGAACAATTATATGGCAATTATTGCGGACCAGCATCCGCACAGCAATTTTTAGCCTACAAAGGTATATCAAGAAATCCCTATGATTTACGTCAATTAACCCAACCTAACCTCGCAGACGATCTTCACACAGACAGTTCTGGCACATCTTTCCCTGGATACTGGACAGGTACATTACAAAACTGGACCAGCGGAATTGAGTGGGCATCTTTGTGGGCTCCTTCTGCATCCACACTTCTGGCAAAAACAAAAATTGACGTTGATGCAAACTGGCCTTTGATTTATGACACACATATGAATAGCAAGAATGGCTATCTCCCTGGTTATAGTACTTATGATTTCTGGCATTATGTCACTGGTGCTGGTTACAACGATACATCAGGAAGTGAACAAATTTATTACGTTGATCCAAATAATTTTCGTCAAGGAACATTTGGTGGACATTGGGTTTCTTTAAGCTTAATGACCAGTGTTTTAAAAGATAGAGGAATTATTTGGTAAATCATGCATTATATGTTACTAGAGGGCAGATGTAGTTATCTGCCCTCTAGTAATTATTAATTTTTCAAATTGGAGGAACATATGAAAAGAATAGTAATAGCTTTCATTATTATTGCTACCTTATCTGGATGCACCAACAAAAAAATAGAAACAGGAGGGGATAATATTAAGTTATCTTGTGCCAAGACCAACATTCCAGGATCCCAAATTATATATGCTCCCCAAATTGCCAGCATTGTGGGCATTAATGAAAATGGGCAATTACTTGGCTATTTAGAAGGAATATTTAACAGCAGCTTGTATATAATTGATATAGAGGAGCAAAATGCTAAAAAGTTAATTACCGCACACGTGGATAATAAAATTAAATCTGTTGTTGTAAATAAAAGCAATGTACTGTGGGTCGAAAATAATGACAAATCATGGGTTATTTTTAACATGAATATTCGGGATGGGTCGATCATGGAAATTGATAAAGGCGATTATTTTTTGGAAGGTGGCTTAGACTATCCTTATCTATCTCTTTTTAATGGCGATCTTGTATATAATACATCATGCAAAAACCCAGGAGAGCCAATGATATCACAGATTATATATTATAGTTTAAATAGTGGCATAAAAGAAGTAATTGGGGAGGTGAAGGGAGATAAAACTTATTTGGCTGCCCCTTCTGTTTATAATGGGAATGTGGTTTGGGACCGTGGTGAGTGGACAAGAGAAATGAAAGCAGAAGTATACCTGTACAACATTCCATCAAAAAAGCTGACTATGATTTCTGGTTCTCGGAGTGCCGCCACAACGCCAGTGATCTGGGATAAGTATGTAGCCTGGAGCACATATTCGCCCTATAAATCTGAAGTTAAAAATATAGAAGTATATAATATTGAATCCGGGGAAGTAAAACCAGTAACAAACAACAGTCCCGATTCTCACTTGGAACCCTGGGGTAAAACCATTGGCAATGGAATATTAACCTGGAAGCAAAATTTGCCCATGAATAAAATAACTTTATACAATTTAGAAACAGGTGAAATTAAAACTATAAACTCTCCGACATATTACCCTGAAATACACGGTAACTGGCTAACATGGACGCCCCTAAAAAATGATGGTGCACGAAAACCTGGTATTTATTTATATAAGATAGAGGCAAATGCAGGTAATTAGATTAAATAAAAGTTTTGGGCCCTGGGCGCCAGGTGCCGTTTTTTTTGGGTGCGGGCTCTGCGGTTGTGGTAAAATAAAAATTAAATGATAAATATCTTAACGGGGTGTTGGTGTTGTCATACAAGGTTGCGGTCATCGGGGCGGGGCCCGGTGGATACACGGCCGCCATCAGGGCGGCCCGGCTGGGGGCCCGGGTGGCCCTGGTGGAAAAGGGAAACGTGGGGGGGACCTGCCTCAACCGGGGCTGCATACCCACCAAGACCCTGGCGGCCGGGGTTTCGGTTCTCCATGCCGTCCGCCGGGCGGCGGAGTTCGGGATCGGCGCCGGAGAGGTGTCCGTGGACATCGGGCGCATGATGGAACGCAAGAACCGGGTGGTGGCCAGGCTTGTGCAGGGCGTGGAATTTCTGCTGAAGAAAAACAAGGTCGATTTGATCAGGGGCACCGCCAGGCTGGCCGGGAAGGGCAGGGTGGCGGTGGAGGGGCCGGAAGTCGCCCGGGAACTGCAGGCCGAAAACATCATCCTGGCCACCGGGACCGAACCGGCCATGAACAGGTCCTTCGGGTACGACGGGGAATCGGTGATCACCTCGGACGAGGCGCTGAACCTCGGCGAGGTCCCGCCACGGCTCCTGATCATCGGGGGCGGGGTGATCGGCTGCGAGTTCGCCTGCATTTTTTCCGCCCTGGGGTCGAAGGTGACGGTGGCGGAGGTAATGCCCGCAATCCTGCCGCTCATGGACAGGGAGGTGTCCCGCCAGGTGCAGGCCCTGCTGAAAAGGCAGGGAATAAACATAAGGGCCGGGGTGAAAGTGCGGGAAATCCAAAAACTGCAGGGTTCGGTGAAGGCCGTCCTGGAAGGCGGGGAGGAAATAGAGGCCGACAGGGTGATCATTTCCATCGGCCGGGAGATGAACCTGAAAGGGCTGGGCCTGGAGGAAGCCGGAGCGGCCCTGGGGGACCGGGGCGAAGTGCTGGTCAATGACAGGATGGAAACCAGCGTGCCGGGGATATACGCCGTGGGCGACATAACCGGGAAGATCCAGCTGGCCCACGTGGCCTCGGCCCAGGGCCTGGCGGCCGCCGACAACATCATGGGCCGCGGGAGGATGATGGATTACGGCCTGGTCCCGTCCTGCATCTACACCAGCCCCGAGGTGGGGAGCGTGGGACTGACCAGCCAGGAGGCCGAAGAAAGGGGGATCAGCGTAGAAACGGGCAAGTTTTCGTTTATTGCCAGCGGCAAGGCCCAGGCCATGGGTGAAACCGACGGCTTCGCCAAGGTCCTGGCGGACCCGGACACCGGCCGGATTCTGGGGGTGCATATAGTGGGGCCCCATGCCGCCGACCTGATCGCCGAGGCCGTGGTGGCCATGCGGGCGGGGTTCACCGCCGAACAGCTGGCGGAAACCATCCACGCCCATCCCACCCTGTCCGAAACCCTCATGGAGGCGGCCGGGGCGGTCCACGGAATGAGCATCAACATGTGAGGCGGCGGCCGTGACGAGGGAGTGCCGCGTGTTTTACCTGGGCCGGTGCGGCTACCGGGAGGCGTACCGGCTGCAAAAACGGCTGGTGCGCCGGCGGATCGGCGGGGAAATTCCCGACACCCTGCTGCTTTTGCAGCACCACCCGGTGATCACCATCGGCCGGAGGGGGAACGGGGGGAACATCCTGGCCGGCGCCGAGGTGTTGGAACGGGAGGGAATCCGGGTGCACAGGGCCGACCGGGGCGGGGATGTGACCTATCACGGGCCGGGACAGGTGGTGGGGTACCCGGTCCTGGACCTGAACCTGCACGGGAAAGACGTGCACCGGGTTATAAACCTGTACGAGGAAGTGATTATCCGGCTGCTGGCCCGTTACGGCCTGGAAGGTTCCCGGCTGTCCGGCCATCCCGGCGTCTGGGCGGGCAATGAAAAAATATGCGCCATCGGTATCGGGGTCAGCAACTGGGTGACCTATCACGGTTTTGCCCTCAATGTGAACACAAATCTTCAACATTTCAGCTATATCATACCCTGCGGCATTTCAGGCCGCGGGGTGACCTCCATGAGCCGCCTGCTGGGGCGGGAAGTGGATGAATCCAAGGTGGCCGGAGACCTGGCCGAGGTTTTCGGCCTGGTGTTCCGCCTGGAAATGAAAAGTCATACACTGGGAGAACAATTAATTTGACCGGGAGGGAAACCTGGTGGAAGTAAAACTGCCGTTTTTGGCCGAGGGTGTGGAAAGCTGCACCGTTTCTTTCTGGCATGTATCCGAGGGGGACCACGTGGAGGAAGGCGACGACCTGGTGGAAATGCAGACCAGCAAGGCCGCTTTCAACGTGCCTTCCCCCTGCGCCGGAACGGTTGCAAGGATACTGGCCGCCGAAGGTGAAGAGGTCAGGGTGGGAGACGTGCTTTGCATTATTGAGGAGTGAACGCCGGACCGGGGGATTGGGGATTGGGGGCAGGCTTTTACAGGAAAAAATGCCCTGCGCATATGAAAAATGCTCAATGCCCCAATTCCAAATCCCCGTTTTTATGTGTTAAAATGTTTCATATGACATGCTGTTATGGGGGAATGATAAATGAAACACACCCTCGCCGTCCTTGTTTTAAACAAGCCCGGGGTGCTGGCCCGGATTTCGGGACTGTTGAGCAGGAGAGTATTTAACATAGAAAGCATAGCCGCCTCTTCCACCGAGGAGCCGGATATAACCCGGATCACCATTGTGGTCCAGGGCGACGACCGGATCCTGGACCAGGTGGTCAAGCAGCTTTCAAAGCTGGTGGATGTGATTAAAATTCAGGAGCTTCCCTGGGGCAAGGAGTCCATTGAAAGGGAGCTGGCCCTGATTAAGGTTAAGGCCTGCACAAACCGCCGGTCGGAAATTGTTGACATCGTCAACATATTCAGGGCCAATATCGTTGACGTGAACCGCGAAACCATGGTCATAGAGCTGACCGGTGACGAGCAGAAGATCAACGCCCTGTGCGCGGTGCTGGATGAACACGGCATCGTGGAGATAGTGCGCACCGGCATTATTGCCATGTCCAGGAATCCCGTGCCGATCAAGGATAACATCGGATAGCCGGCGCCGGCCCCGGCCGCAAGACTGATTGCTTTATCGCAACAAGGCTGTTTTTGTCTCACAGACAAGAAATATTGCCTTTTTTTAACTGGAGGACTTTCGGCGTTTACGGAAGAATTATTTATACGTGTATTAATACCCTTATTTACTATCTGTTTGCGCCGCTATACTGACATAAATAATGAGATCCGGGCGTATAATATATATACGCAAGTAAAAGCGGGGGTGTTTTCAAGCCGTGTCGCAGGTAAAAAGGATCATGATCAGCATTCCCGACAGCCTGCTGGCCGAGGTCGACGGAATTGTGGCCGCCGAGCAGTTAAACCGCAGTGAATTCATCCGTGAAGCCATGAAGCTTTACATCGCCGAAAGAAAACGCCGCCTGCTGCGCGAGCAGATGAAAATCGGCTACATGGAAATGGCTAAAATCAACCTTTCGCTGGCCATGGAAAATTATGATCTGGAGTCCGAGGTGGCGCACGCCTTTGAACCGATGTTGGAGGCCAAGTGACGATGCTGGTCCGGCGCGGTGATATTTTTTTTGCGGACTTGAGCCCGGTGGTGGGATCGGAGCAGGGCGGCACGAGGCCCGTGCTGATTCTGCAGAACGATATCGGCAACCAGTACAGCCCCACCACCATCGTGGCGGCCATAACCTCCCAGATTGACAAGGCCAAGCTTCCCACCCACGTGGAGGTGAGGGCCGGCGAGGGGGGGCTGGAAAGGGACTCGGTGATCTTGCTGGAACAAATCAGGACCATAGACAAAAGCCGACTGATGGAAAAAGTAGCCACGCTTAACGAGGATATGATGAAGAAGGTAAACCAGGCCATAGAAATAAGCCTGGGGCTGATAGAAATATAGCGCTGGACCCGGGCACCTCATCCAGGGAGGTGCTTTTTAACGTTTAAGAATAAAGGGGGGGCGCGCGGGTGAAACCCCTGATTGGCGTGACATGCGCCTTTGACCGGGAGAAAGGAAGGGTCTGGTTATGCCAGGCGTACCTGGAGGCCGTCCGGGCGGCCGGCGGGATACCCCTTCCCCTGGCCCACACCGGCGATGACGGTGAACTGGCCGGGATTACCGGCGCCGTTGGCGGACTGGTTCTCTCCGGGGGAGGCGACGTGGACCCCGCTTTCTTCGGTGAAGAACCTCTGCCGGCCGGCGGGGAAATATGCCCGGAAAGGGATGCCTTTGAAATAGCCCTGTCCAGGACCGCCCTGGCCTCCGACATTCCCCTGCTGGGAATATGCCGGGGCGTCCAGGTGATGAACATAGCCGCCGGCGGTGATATATACCAGGATATCGGCGTCCAGCATTCAGGAGGCCTGCGGATCAAACATTACCAGGAGGCGCCCCGCTGGCACCCCACCCACGGGATAACGGTCCGGGCGGGGACCGTCCTGGCCTCCATCCTGGGCGAGGGGCCGCTTAGAGTTAACAGCTACCACCACCAGGCGGTCAGAAAGGTTGCCCCCGGTTTTATTGTTTCGGCCAGGTCCGCCGACGGGTTGATTGAGGCCGTCGAGCGGCCGGACCGCCTTTTTGCCCTGGGCGTTCAGTGCCATCCGGAGACCCTTTGGAGGGCGCACCCTGTTTTCCTGAAGCTTTTTATAAGCCTGGTGGAAGCTGCAAAAATAAGAATTTCCGGACGCCAGTCAGCCAATTGACTATATTTAAGGAGTGAGGCAGGACATGATCGCCATTTCCGGGGGACGGGTCCTAACCATGACGGGTAAAAATTACGAGGCGGGGACGGTTCTTGTTGAAAACGGAAAAATATCAGGGGTGGTTGAAGGGGTGAAAGAACCCGAAGGATGGGAAATAATCGACGCCCGCGGGATGGTGGTGATGCCGGGCCTGATCGACGCCCACTGCCACCTGGGCATCGTGGAGGAAATATACCGGGAGGAGGGAGACGACGGAAATGAGGTCACCGACCCGGTTACTCCCCACCTGCGGGCCATTGACGGGATAAATCCGGAGGACCTCGGTTTCCGGGACGCCCTTGCCGGCGGAGTGACCACCGTGGTGGTGGGGCCCGGGAGCGCCAATGTCATCGGGGGGGAGATGGTGGCCATGAAGACCTGGGGCGCGGGGCTGGAGGACATGATCATAAAATGCCCGGTGGGACTGAAGGCGGCCCTGGGTGAGAATCCCAAAAGAAACTACGGCGGGCGGAAGAAGACGCCCATGACCAGGATGGCCTCGGCGGCGCTGCTGCGGGAGGCGCTGGCCAGGGCATGCGACTACATGCGCAAGACTGCCGAGGCCTCGGAAGGGAAAGGAAGTCCCCCGGACAGGGATTTGAAGATGGAGGCGCTGGCCAGGGTTTTAAGCGGCGAGATCCCCCTCAGGGTGCACGCGCACAGGGCCGACGATATAATGACCGCCCTGCGCATAGCCGGGGAATTTAAGATCGGTCTGGTGGTTGAACACTGCACCGAGGGATATAAAGTGGCGGGAGAGCTGGCCAGAAACGGGGTCAAGGCGGTGATCGGGCCGGTAATCACCAACCGGGCCAAGGTGGAACTGAAGGGGATTTCCCTTGAGACAGCCAGGGTTCTGGCCGACGCGGGGGTGGATTTTGCCATCATGACGGACCACCCGGTGGTTCCCGTGCAGTACCTCGGTATTTCGGCGGGACTGGCCGTGAGGGGCGGCCTTGACGAAGAAAAGGCGCTGCGGGTGGTGACGTCGGACGCGGCAAAAATACTGGGCCTGGACCACCGGATAGGGAGCCTCGCTCCGGGAAAGGACGCCGATGTGGTGATCCTGGACGGGCATCCCTTTGACGTGCGCAGCCGGGTGGTAAGGGTGCTGATCTCGGGCAGAACTGTGTTTGATATTCGGGAAAACGGATCGGAGTCCGGAATTAAATAAGAAAAAAGTTGAAACATTGCTGTTATCTTCAACTATAGTCGAATTGTAGTATATGTTGATGTTTTTTAAAGTAGAATAATTATTTATAAATTTTTATGAAATGGCAGGATTTAATAATAAAATGAAGAAGTTACCTTTAATGTACACATGGCTGTTTACTGCTGTCATGCATTGTCGGGGGGAAAGATGGAGAGAAAAAAACTTAATGTTCTGGTTGTTGACGATCAGCCGGGGGTAAGGTATTTGCTCGACGTTATCATCAAGGACGAAGGGCACGAGGTCAGGTTGGCCAAAAACGGCCTGGAGGCCGTGGAGGAGGTTAAAATCTCCAAACCGGACCTTATTTTTATGGACGTGCGGATGCCGCAAATGGACGGAATCGAAGCGCTGGGGAGAATAAAAATAATCTCCCCGGAAACGGCGGTTGTTTTGATGACCGCCTATGCAACGGACGAAACGGTGCAAACGGCCCTGAATAAGGGGGCGCTTTGCTGTTTTACCAAGCCCTTCGATGTGGACGCCATCAGGTCGATTGTTGAAAACTTCAGCTGGACGGTGTCGGAGCGCAAGGGGAGAATTCCGGCGGTGGGGTAAATTCGGGAATTGGGAACTGGGAACCGGGAATTGGAGGTGTTTAACCTCATACCTTTTTTTTCCGGCATACATCCAGGATGAACATTTCCATGCCCGCCAGGAATTCCTGCCGCCCTGATTTTACAGCTGTATCAAGGTCGTGAAGCCGGTGCAGGGACTCGATTAGCTGCCGCCGGTCGAAGTTTTTCTGCTGGCCGGCCATTTTTCTTGCCACAAAAGGGTGGATCCCCATCCGGGAGGCCAGGTTCCCCGGTTGGCCCCCGGACCGCAGGGCTTCTCCCGTCCTCAGGATGAGCCTGATTTGGCGCGCCACCATGGCCAGGATGGCAGGCGGAGGCTGTTTTTGTCTCAACAGGCGGGCGATTCCGGCCATTGCCCTGGCCGGGTTTTTTTCCCCTATGGCGTCCACCACCGCAAAAACATCCTCTTCGGGATGCGGGGGAGTGGCGGCGGCAACGTCCTCCACCGTTATGACACCGCTTTCCCCGGCGTATGAGATCAGCTTTTGTATTTCCACCGAGAGGGCCTGCAGGCTGTTTCCGGCCCTGGCCAGTATTTCGGCCGCCGCGCCCGGCCCGAGGGTTTTGCCGGCCTGCCGGGCCTGCTTCTCCAGCCAGGCGGCAAGCTGGTCCGGCCTGAGCAGGGCAAATTCGACGACTTTTCCGGTTTTGGCTACTTCCCGGTATATTTTTTTGCGCTTGTCCACCTGGTCGCCGGCGTCGAAGACAATGCAGGTGCTGGGATTCGGGGCGGCCAGGTAATCGAGGAAAGGGGTTTCGTCGCTCCGGGCCGCTGCTGTCTCTTCTTCGCCCTGTTCCCGGCCGGCGGTTTCCGGCCCGCCTTTTTTTCCGGCAAAAAATTTGGCGTTTTGAACCACCACCAGCCTCTTTCCGGCGAAAAAGGGGGCCATGCCGGCCAGTGCCGTTATATCGGCCAGCGTTGTCTCTTCCCCGTCCACCAGGGTGTGGTTAAAGTCGCCGGTTCCCCCGGGCGCCAGCAGGTCCCTTATCCTTTTTACGGCCTCCCCGCGCAGGTAGCTTTCCGGCCCGAAGAACAGGTAGACCGGGGCAACCCGGCCGGCGTTCAGGTCGTTGACCAGGTCGATGAAATACTTCACTGCACCGTCTCCCGGGATGACAGTTTCTTCTCCACGAAGTAGACCTTTCCGGCTAAAATAAAACCACCTTCTTCGGGTGGCTTTTCTTTAGCTCTGAACACTTTTGTTGAATCTGAGGGTAAGCCGGGATTTTTTTCTGGCGGCCGTATTTTTATGCAGAATCCCCTTGGATACCGCTTTATCGATAGCAATCAGCGCCCCGCGCAGTTTAATTCCGGCCTCTTCCTTGTTTCCGCCGGCCATGGCTTCGTTGAACCTCCTGATGCTGGTCCGGAGGGCCGACTTCAGCCTGGCGTTGCGCAAGGTCTTTTTGCGGATGACCTCCACCCTTTTGGCTGCGGACTTAATGTTTGGCACTTTCTCACCTCCCAACAGGCATCATTTTACCACGGCCGGGTTTAAAATGCAAGTTAAGCCTGCATTTATTTGTCAATATCCAGAGTCCGCAGTTCCGAAACGGGAGGGCCTGGTTTTGCCGCTACCTTGCGGCGGGGAGAACCGCCTGCATATCAAGGCCCGTTTTAGCGAATGATAATTTGCAAAGGAGGTGAAGTCAGGTGAACTGGATAGGCGCCATCATCAGATTCGTGGTTTCGGCTTTGGTGCTGGTTGTGGTAAGCTGGTTGTCACCGGGGTTCGCGGTCAAGGGAGGCTTCGTCGGCGCACTCATAGCGGCCGGTGTTATTGCCATTCTCGGGTACATAGCCGAGGCCCTGCTGGGTGACAGGGTTTCTCCCCAGAGCAGGGGCCTGGTGGGATTCATTACGGCCGCGGTGGTCATTTATCTTGCCCAGTTTATTATACCCGGCCTTCTAAGTGTAAGCATCATCGGCGCCCTCATTGCCGCTTTCATTATCGGCCTCATTGACGCGGTTGTGCCGACTGTTCTCAGGTAAGGCGAAAAAATCTTTCAGGCAGTATTTTCCATGTGTTGATTAATTTCAACCCCGCATTGGAGCGGGGTTTTTTATCGTCCGGCAAAGCCCGCTATTCTGCCCTGAAAATTCATTGCCGGAGTGCACGAAGGGGGGAGGACCTTTCAGTCCGGAGCGTTTTCCGGAGGCTGACTACCGGATCTTGGCGACGGAGCGTACGGGATGCCGGGCGAGCCGCAGGACGCGGCCGCAGCCGAGTAGTGCATGGACGCACGTACGCAGGCGGTCGGCAGACCGTAAGCAACGAGCCTAGAGCCGGTTCAGCCGGAGGATCGAAAGCCCGGACTGAAAACCGCACCCCCGGCCCCAAATTTTCATTGTCCGTGGTGCCGCTTTTGGCGGCATGGGGGTCTGAGTTCAGCCTCCGGCACGGCGCGTTTAACATAATCCTCCCGCCCCGGGCATACAATTTTATGAAAATCCCGGGAAAAAGAGGGTTGGGGAGGATTTGGCCGATGTACTACCGGATCCGCTATATGCTTTACAGGCACCGGTACAGGCTGGCCGGGGTTTACCGGGCGGCGGCGCTGGGCGGCGCGGCCGTCCTGCTGTTTTTCTTCCTTTGTTACATACCGTGGGCCGGCGTCCTTTCAAAAATCCCGGGGTTGAAAAACTTCTCCCTTTTTGACATAGCCGTGAGCTGGAGTGAAAGGGACCCCCGGGGGCTGGTCCGTTCCGCAGCGCCGGTTATGGCCTGGGCCGGAAACCAGGAGGACTACCCCGAGGAAATCACTCCGATGTCTGTGGTTACGGCCATGCTGGCCCCCTTCAGGGTAAACCTGGACAGCCCGCCGGATCTGCTGGCGTCCGAAATGCCGGCCCTGGCCGAATACAGGAGGGGGCTTGCGGCGAAGGCCGCTTCCGGCGCCGGAGGCGGGGCTGACCGGAAAACCCCGGAAACCGGTGCTGTATTGACATCCGCGGCATTGCTGGGGATTTACCATACCCATACCGGAGAGACGTATGCCCTGACCGACGGCGTTGAGAGGCTGCAGGGCAAACAGGGCGGGGTGGTGGAGGTGGGCAGGGCCCTGAAGGATACCCTGGAGAAAGAGTACGGCATCCGGGTGGTCCACGACGACCGGGTGAACGACGAAAACTACAGCTATTCTTACATCGAGTCCGAAAAAACCGCCCGCCGGTTGCTGGAGAATAACCCGGACGTGCAAATACTGATCGACATCCACCGGGATGCCGGGAAGCCCCGCAGTGAAAGCCTGGTAAAGGTGGACGGAAAGGAAGCGGCTCCCATCCTGTTCGTCGCGGGTTCTGATGCCCGGGCGCCCTTCCCCGCCTGGAGGGCCAACTACGATTACGCGGTCAAACTGGCTGACAGGATTAACAAAAAATTCCCCGGGCTGTGCACCGGGGTAAGGGTGAAGGAGGGCAGGTACAACCAGTTCCTGCACCCCCGGGCCCTGCTGGTGGAAGTCGGCAGTGTAAGCAATTCCACGGCCGAGGCCGTTGAGTCGGCCAGAATGCTGGCCCGGGTGCTGGCTGCGGAAATAATGGAACTGGCTCCCGATAAGCTGTTTAAAAAGCATGATTATGACCATAATGGTAATGAAAGGAGCAGTGGAGAATAGGTAAAGATGCTTGAAAAGGGCTATACCATACCCGTCCTGTTTGGAATATGCCTGGGCCTGGTTCTGACCGGGGTGCAGGTTTCGGTCACCGCCCTGAACGCCGCGCTGGAGAAACCGGATCTGGCCGTGGCGGTTGTTGAAAATGCGGGTCCCAACGGGCTGGACATGCGGGTGCTGGGGAAAAGGGTGAGCATACGCTTTCCGGGCCGGCCGGAAGAAATGGCCGCCGCCGCTGCGGAAAAGGCGGGGATCCTCTGCGGGAGGCTGCGGGAGAAAGCGGTCCGGGCCTGCGGGGAGTTGCGCAACCTGCCGGAACTGGGCGAAAAGGCCCTGTCCTTTTACAGGGGCCGGAAGGAGTAATTTCACCGGGACCCCGGCCGGGGCAAGATGGACTTTTTTGGCCGCCTCTGATATAATGTCAGATTGGAAAATAAGACGGGAAGCCTGGCGGGAGGAGACATTGCATTGGAGAGAGGGCAGGAGCTGATCAGGAATTTTTGCATAATCGCCCATATAGACCACGGCAAATCCACCCTGGCGGACAGGCTCCTGGAGTATACCGGGGCGCTGAGCCAGCGGGAGATGACCGCCCAGGTCCTTGACCAGATGGATCTGGAGCGGGAGCGGGGCATAACCATCAAAATGCAGGCGGTCCGCCTCAGCTACACCGCCGGGGACGGCAGGACCTACCGGCTTAACCTTATCGACACGCCGGGACACGTGGATTTTTCATATGAAGTGTCGCGGAGCCTGGCCGCCTGCGAGGGCGCGCTGCTGGTGGTGGACGCGGTCCAGGGCATAGAGGCCCAGACCCTGGCCAACGTCTACATGGCCATTGAAAGCAACCTGGAGATCATTCCGGTGATCAACAAGATAGATCTTCCCAGCGCCGACCCCGGCCGGGTAAAAAAAGAAATCATGGACGTTATCGGCCTGGACGCCACCGGGGCGGTCCTGGTTTCGGCCAAGACCGGCGCCGGCGTCGGGGAGCTTTTGGAACAGATTGTTAAAAAAATTCCGCCTCCCCGGGGAAACCCGGCGGATCCTCTGCGGGCGCTGATCTTCGACTCCCATTACGACTCCTACAAGGGAGTTATCGCTTATGTCCGGGTGGTGGAGGGGCGCCTCAAAAAGGGGGATGTCATCCGGATGATGTCCACCGGCAGGGAGTTCGAGGTGGACGAGGTGGGCATATTCCGCCCCGCCATGACCTCGGTGGACATGCTGGACACCGGCGAGGTGGGGTTTATCGCGGCCGGCATCAAAAACGTGAAGGAATGCCGGGTGGGGGACACGGTGACCGGCGCCGGCAGGCCGGCGGCGGAACCGCTGCCGGGCTACCGGAAGGTGACTCCCATGGTCTACTGCGGGCTTTACCCGGTTGACAGCGGGCAGTATGAAGACCTCAGGGAGGCCCTGGAAAAACTGAAGCTCAACGACGCCTCGCTGGTATACGAGGCCGAGAACTCGGAGGCCCTGGGATTCGGATTCCGCTGCGGGTTCCTGGGGCTTTTGCACATGGAGATAATCCAGGAAAGGCTGGAGAGGGAGTACCGCCTTGACCTGGTGACCACCGCCCCCAGCGTGGTGTACAGGATTACCACCACCTCCGGGGAGGTGCTGGAGATAGACAATCCGACCAAAATGCCCCCGCCCGGGCGGATCGAAAAAACCGAGGAGCCATACGTCTCCGCCACGGTCATGGTGCCCAAGGACTATGTGGGCACGGTGATGGAACTTTGCCAGGACCGGCGTGGGATATTCAAAAACATGGAGTACATGGGGGAGAACAGGGTGATGCTTTCATACCTGCTTCCCCTGAGCGAGATTATTTATGATTTCTTTGACCAGTTGAAGTCCAGGACCAGGGGATACGCCTCCCTGGATTACGAACTGGCCGGTTACCGGGAGAGCAACCTGGTCAAACTGGACATCCTGATCAACGGGGAGCCCCTGGATGCCCTGACCGTGGTGGTGCACCGGGACAAGGCCTATGCCCGGGGCCGGCAGCTTGTGGACAGGCTGCGGGAACTGATTCCCCGCCAGCTTTTTGACGTTCCGGTGCAGGCTGCCATCGGGAACAGGGTGATTGCCAGGGAAACCATCAAGGCCAGGCGGAAGGACGTGCTGGCCAAGTGCTACGGCGGAGACATCACCAGGAAGAGAAAGCTCCTGGAAAAGCAGAAAGAGGGCAAAAAGCGCATGAAGCAGGTGGGGAGCGTGGAGATTCCCCAGGAGGCCTTCATGGCGGTGCTGTCGATAAAGGATTAGAGCTTTGGGGAGTGAATTTGGCTTCTAGCTTCTAGCTTCTAGCTTCTAGCTGCTAGCCGCTGGCAGCTGGCAGCCACATCTTTAAGGCAGGGTGCGGCATGTCCATCGGACTTTACGTTCATGTGCCCTTTTGCGTCAGAAAGTGCAGTTATTGCGACTTCGTATCGGTCCCCCGGGAGGATGGCCCGGTTTTGCGCTATTTGAGGGCTTTGCACGGGGAAATGGAGATGAGGGCGGCAGACCTCTCCCCGGAAGATAGAACCGTTGACACCATTTACATCGGGGGCGGAACCCCCACCTGCCTGTCCGGGGAGGACCTGGCCGGGATACTGGAAGGCATCTTCTCCCGCTTTAATGTTGCCGGCGGGGCGGAAATAACGGTGGAGGCAAACCCCGGGACGGTGGACGGGGACAAGCTGGCGTCCCTGAAAAGGGCCGGGGCCAACCGCCTGAGCTTGGGGCTTCAGGCCTGCCACCCCGGCCTCCTGAACACCCTGGGCAGGATCCATTCATACCCCGAAGCCGAGGCGTCCTTCCGGGAGGCCCGGCGCGCCGGCTTCGGCAATATAAACGTGGACCTTATCTTCGGCATTCCGGGCCAGACCCCCGAACAGTGGCGCCAATGCCTGGAAGCGGCGGTCTCTCTCGGCCCCGACCACATATCCGCTTACGGGCTGCAGTTGGAGGAAGGAACTCCCCTTTACACGATGGTGCGGGATGGAACACTGGACCCGTGCCCGGAGGACCTGGAGGCCGAAATGTACCTGTACCTGATGGACACCCTGGCCGGACACGGCTATGTCCATTACGAGGTATCCAACTTTGCCCTGCCCGGCAGGTTTTGCCGGCACAACCTGCGGTACTGGCAAAACCGCGCCTACCTGGGGCTTGGTCCCGCGGCCCATTCCTGCCTGGGCGGCAGGCGGTCGGCCAACGAACCTTCACTGGGCGGCTACCTGGAGAAACTGGAGGCAGGCCTTGCGCCGTCCTGCCGGGAGGAGGACACCGGCCCGGAAACCGAAATGTCCGAAACAGTTTTTCTGGGCCTGCGCCTTATCGAGGGCCTTGATGTGGAGGGATTCAGGGAAAGGTTCGGGAAAAGCATTGACGATGTCTACCCGGGCCGGATCGACCGGCTTGCCGGCCTTGGGCTGATTGAAAGGGCAGGGTCCCGCCTGCGCCTTACCCGGCGGGGTCTGATGCTGGGCAATGCGGTATTCGCCGAGTTTATCTAATTTGGTCGTAGGACGTCGGACGTCAGACGCCGGATAGAAAGCAATGTCCCGGATTAAGGATTTTTCTGGTGACTGTCCGCCGATTAAGGGCTACTATTATGGGCATCCTAATAAATGGATTGTTTTGTCAGTGTGCTTGACAAATGCCATATCCAGTGCTATTTTTTACGTATAAGCGTTAGCACTCAAGTAGTGAGAGTGCTAACAAGGGAGGGTGGCCCGGTATGAAGATGGATGCTCGAAAGCAACAGGTCCTGCTGGCCATCATCACCGATTTTATAGCCACTGCCGAACCGGTGGGTTCGCGGACCATTGCCCGCAAATACGACCTGGGAGTGAGTCCGGCAACCATCAGGAACGAAATGTCCGACCTGGAGGAGATGGGTTACATCGAACAGCCCCACACTTCGGCCGGCAGGATCCCGTCCCAATTGGGATACCGGTACTACGTAGACTTTTTGATGAAGAAGAAAAACCTTACCTCCAAGGAAGAAGAGACCATACGCCGGGGGTACGAGAACAAGGTCAGGCAGATCGGAGAGGTGATTACCCGCACCGGTGAAATGCTGGCGCAAATGACCAGGTTTGCGGCCGTGATCATGACTCCGAGGCTGGAGCTGAGTTCCTTTAAGCGCATCCAGCTGGTGCTGATGAACCCGGGGCAGGCGATGGTAATCGTGGTTATGAACACCGGGGCACTGCAGTCCAATATCATAGAGATTCCGGAGGAGGTCAGCCAGGTTGACCTTGACACCATTTCCCAGGTTCTTAACGCCAAGTTGAACGGTCTTACCCTCGACAAGATTAAAGTGACCCTGCTCCGGGAAATCTACTTTGAGCTGTCCAGGCACAAGAACATCGTCGACCTGGCCATGCACCTGATCCAGACCGGGCTTGCCGTGAACAGGGAGGATAAAATTTACCTGGGCGGAATAATAAATATCCTTAACCAGCCGGAGTTTCACAACATTGAAAAGGTGAAATCCCTTCTCAGCCTGCTGGAACAGGAGGAACTGCTGCGCAGCCTGCTGGAAAGCAGCGACCCGGGCGAAGGCGTGGCGGTGCGCATCGGCAGCGAGATGATGAGGGAAGAGGTAAAGGACTGCAGCATGGTGGTGGCCAGCTACTGTATCGACGGGCGCCCCATGGGAACACTGGGGGTGCTGGGCCCCACCAGGATGGATTACGCCTGGGTGGTCAGCGTGGTCGAGTACATGACCCGGAATATGTCCGAAACCATGGAAAAAATGTTCAGGGGATGGAGATAGCCGCAATGAGCTTAAAACAGCAGGCCAGCGGAGGCGCAGAGGTAAATGAACGGATGGCCGCCCTGGTTTCCAATGCCAACGCGGTCAGGGCCATCGCCTCGGCGGTGGAGGGGACGCTTGGCCCTAAAGGCCTGGACACCATGCTGGTGGATAAGTTCGGGGAAGTGGTGATCACCAACGACGGTGTAACCATACTGACCATGATGGAGGCCAACCACCCTGCCGCCAGAATGCTGATCAATATTGCCAAGGCCCAGCAGGAGGAGATTGGCGACGGTACCACCACCGCCACCGTGCTGGCCGGCGCCCTGGTGGGACACGGGGTTGAACAGGTTTCCCGGGGAGTGCCGGTGGCCAGGGTTATAGAAGGCCTCAGGGCCGGTGTTTCAGCGGGGGTTGAGGCCATAAAAAGGAGGGCCAGGCCCGTTGAAAGCCTGGAAGACCCGGCGGTCAGGCAGGTTGCCCTGGTGGCCGGAAGGGGGCACGGGGACATAGCCGACCTGGTGGTAAAGGCCGCCGGAATGGTGGGGATGGAAAAACTGCTGGACCGGTCCTTTAAACTGGCCGATACCGTGGTGGCCGAGGAGGGGGCTGAAAACCAGGTCTTCAAGGGGGTCATCATCAACAAGGAACGCATGAACCGGCAGATGCCCCTTGAGATTTCAGACGCCCCGGTCCTGGTCATTGACGATGCCCTGGAGCCGGAGGAGATTGAAGACGAGGCCCTGTCCACGGAAGCCGGCTTTGCCCGCTACATGGAACTGCAGAACCAGTTCCGGGCATGCGTGCAGAGGATAGTTGAGATGGGGGTGCGGCTGGTTCTGGTGGACCGGGGGGTAAGCGAGATTGCCGAGGAGATGCTTACCGATGCCGGGGTGATGGTGATCCAGAGGGTTTTGTCCAGGGACCTGCG
Source organism: Peptococcaceae bacterium (assembly GCA_023512435.1). GTDB lineage: Bacteria > Bacillota > Desulfotomaculia > Desulfotomaculales > Desulfocucumaceae > JAILZP01. The sequence goes on from JAILZP010000002.1 coordinate 39,785, forward strand.
CAAGGCCGCCGAACACACCGGTGCCCGCATGATCAAGAGAAACGGTCTTAAAAAGGACCCCGTGCAACTTTCGCGTTGTCTTGGCAGGGCCGGCAGGGTATACAACGACGAGAAACTGGAGCAGGTCTGGATCCAGGACGGCGGAGGAAAGCCCATGGCCACCGTGCTGGTGGGGGCCGCCACCGCTGAAGTGGTGGGCGAACGGGAGCGCATTGCCAAGGATGCCGCGGCGGCGGTGCAGGCCGCCGTCCGGGGCGGAGTGGTGCCCGGAGGCGGGTCGGTGGAACTGGCCGCGGCCAGGGACGTGGAAAAAATACGCTCCGGGATGCGCGGCATGGCGGTGTACGGGGTGGACTGCGTGGTGGAGTCCCTGAAAAGGCCCATGGCCCAGATTGTGGCCAACGCGGGCTTCAATCCGCTGGAAAAGCTGGGCGATGTTGTCGCGGCCCAGGCCGAGAGCGGCAACGATTCGCTGGCCGTAGACTGCGATACGGGCGAGATAAGGGACATGACCCTGATCGGGGTGGTGGACCCGGCCCCGGTAAAAACTTACGCTCTCAGGGCGGCCGGCGAGATTGCCGAGGCCATTTTGAGGATAGACACCATAATAAAGAAGCGGGAGGAAAAGCCCCACCGGGAGACGGAAGATTGACCCGGGCAGAATCCGGCCCTTTGCCGAAGGCAGGGGCCTTTTGCGAGGTGATAGTCACATGGTTGACAGGGAGAGGCAGGCCTGCCCCGCCGGTGATCAGGGCGGCACGGCCGGGGATGACCATGAAAAGCTCTCTGGAGATAAGCAGGGAAGCCAGGCCGGGCCATCCGGGGCAGATCCCGGCGGTGATGCGGGCCGGACGGCGGGCATGGCGGAAGATGCGGAGATCCAACCCGGGGAAAGCCCGGGGGGGGATGACGGCCCTTCCGGGGCCGCACCGGGGGAGGCGCCGGGAGAGGACGACAGGGAAAGTCTTATGAAGATGCTGGCCGCGGAAAAATCCCGGGCCGAGGACTATTTCAACCGCCTGGTCAGATTGCAGGCCGATTTTGAGAATTATCGCAAGAGAGTGGCCAGGGAAAGGGAAGACCTGCTGAAATACGCCAACGAGCAGCTGATCATGGCGCTTTTGCCGGTGATCGACAACTTTGAACGGGCTCTCGCGGTGAAGAACGATGACTGCGAAAAACTGCTGGCCGGCGTGGAAATGATCAGCCGTCAGCTTCAGGACGTCCTGGCCAGGGAGGGGATCGAGGCCATTCCCGCCGTGGGCGAACAGTTCAACCCGGAATATCACGAGGCGGTAATGAAAGAGGAAACCGGGGAACTGCCCGAAAACACGGTGACAGAGGAATTGAGGCGGGGTTACACCTACAGGGGCAAGGTAATCAGGCCGGCCATGGTCAAGGTCAGGGGCTGAAAATATAATCAAGAATCCAGAATTCAGAATCCAGAATCCAGAATAATGAAAGTATTACTGACGGGTAGTAATATATTACAGAACGAGAAAGTCGTCATGTTTGGAAAAACGGCAAAATTTTGAATGGTTTACGGGAGGTTGTGCAATGGGCAAGGTAATCGGAATAGATCTGGGCACCACCAACTCCTGCGTGGCCGTGATGGAAGGCGGGGAGGCGGTGGTTATACCGAATGCCGAGGGTGGAAGGACCACTCCCTCGGTGGTCGGATTTTCCAAGACCGGGGAGCGGCTGGTGGGCCAGGTGGCCAAGAGGCAGGCCGTGAGCAACCCCGACCGGACCGTCAGTTCAATCAAGCGGCACATGGGCACCAGCCACAAGGTGGAAATCGACGGCAAGAGCTACACGCCGCAGGAAATATCGGCCATGATCCTGCAGAAGCTGAAGACCGACGCCGAGGCCTACCTGGGCCAGAAGATTGAAAAGGCGGTCATAACCGTGCCCGCCTACTTCACCGACGCCCAGCGCCAGGCAACCAAGGATGCCGGGCGGATCGCCGGCCTGGAGGTCCTCCGGATCATCAACGAGCCCACCGCGGCCGCCCTGGCCTATGGCCTGGACAAGGAAGAGGACCAGACCATACTGGTGTTTGACCTGGGCGGCGGCACTTTCGACGTCTCCATCCTGGAACTGGGGGACGGGGTGTTCGAGGTGAAGGCCACCAGCGGCAACAACCGTCTCGGAGGGGACGACTTCGACCAGCGCATCATCGACTGGATGGTCACCGAATTTAAAAAGGAGTCCGGTATTGATTTGCGCAATGACCGGATGGCCATGCAGCGTCTCAAAGAGGCCGCGGAAAAGGCCAAGATCGAGCTCAGCGGGGTGGCCACCACCAGCATCAACCTGCCCTTTATCACGGCCGACGCCAACGGTCCCAAGCACCTGGAGATGACCCTGAGCAGGGCCAAATTCGAGGAAATGACCGCCGACCTGGTGGAAAAGACCATGGGGCCCACCAGGCAGGCCCTGGCCGACTCCGGGCTTGAGCCCAAGGACATTCACAAGGTGCTCCTGGTGGGCGGGTCCACCAGGATACCGGCGGTCCAGGACGCCATCCGCAAGTTCCTGGGCAAGGAACCCCACAAGGGGATCAATCCCGACGAGTGCGTGGCCATCGGGGCCGCCATCCAGGCCGGGGTGCTGGCCGGGGAGGTAAAGGACGTCCTGCTGCTGGACGTGACTCCGCTGTCCCTGGGTATTGAAACCCTGGGCGGCGTGTTCACCAGGCTGATTGAGAGGAACACCACCATTCCCACCTCCAAGAGCCAGATCTTCTCCACCGCCGCGGACGGCCAGACCACGGTGGAGATCCACGTGCTCCAGGGTGAGCGGGCCATGGCGGCGGACAACAAGACCCTCGGCAGGTTCACCCTGACCGGCATACCCCCGGCGCCCAGGGGGATTCCCCAGATCGAGGTCAAATTTGACATCGACGTTAACGGGATAGTGAACGTTTCGGCCAAGGACCTGGCCACGGGCAAGGCCCAAAGCATAACCATCACCGGAGGGGGCGCCCTGTCCGAACAGGAAATTGAAAAAATGGTCAAGGAGGCCGAGGCCCACGCCGAAGCCGACCGCAAGCGCAGGGAGGAAGTGGAGCTGAGAAACCAGGCCGACAGCGTTGTCTACCAGGCCGAAAAAACTATCCGGGACCTGGGGGACAAAGCGGACAAGGCCAAGGTGGAAACCGTCAACAGGGCCGTGGAGGAACTTAAGGAAGCCCTGAAGGGCGGCGACACGGAACTGATCAGGAGAAAGCTGGAGGCGGTAACGCAGCCCCTTTACGAACTGACCTCACTCCTCTACCAGCAGCAGGGCGCCCAGCAGCAGGCCGGGGGAGGATGCGCCGGAGGACCCGGCTGCGAAACCGGCAAGGATGAAAAGGTAGTGGATGCGGACTATGAAGTTAAGGATGATAAATGATCTGGGGAATACAGGAGCCAGAATCCAGAATCCAGAATGACCTTCAGAATAAGGTGTTTTCAAGAATTCTGCTGGAGCTTTACGCGGCTGCCTTGCCTGTGGTATTCTGTATGGAGGTAACGTTCAGAACCGGGTGGTGAAGCAGTTGTCCAAGCGCGACTATTACGAGGTGCTGGGAGTCTCCAGGCAGGCTTCCGCCGACGAAATAAAAAAGGCATACAGAAAGCTGGCGCGCCAGTACCACCCCGACGCCAATCCGGGCAACAAGAAGGAAGCGGAGGAAAGGTTCAAGGAAATTGCTGAAGCTTACGAGGTTTTGAGCGACCCCGAAAAAAGGGCCAGCTACGACCGCTTCGGCCACGCCGGCGTGAACGGGCAGGGATTCGGCGGCGGTTTTGAAGGCTTCGGAGGTTTCGGTGGGTTTGGCGGCGCCGATTTCGGCGGTCTGGGCGATATATTCGACATGTTCTTCGGCGGCGGGGGCCGGAGAAAGCGCGGCCCGGAAAAGGGAAGCGACCTCAGGGTCGACCTGGAGGTCAGCTTTGAGGAAGCCGCCTTTGGCCTGGAAAAAGACATCAAGGTGCCCAGGACGGAGGAGTGCGGGACCTGCGGCGGGACCGGGGCGGCCCCCGGCACCAGGCCCCATCCGTGTTCGGCCTGCAACGGCACGGGGCAGGTCCAGTACGCCCAGAGCACTCCCTTTGGACGGATTGTGCAGACAAGGACCTGCGACCGCTGCCGGGGGGCCGGCAGGGTGATCGAGAAGCCCTGCCCCACCTGCCACGGCTCCGGCCAGGTTAGGAAAACAAGAAGCATACACGTCAAGGTGCCGGCGGGAGTGGACAGCGGCACCAGGCTGCGGGTGGCCGGAGAGGGTGAGGCGGGCCTCCGGGGCGGCCCCCGGGGAGACCTTTACGTCTATGTTTATGTAAAGCCTCACAAGTTCTTCCGCCGGGAAGGCAACGACGTGGTGGTGGAGGTCCCGCTGAGCTTTGCCCAGGCCGCCCTGGGAGACGAAATCGAAGTGGAAACCCTGGAAGGAAAGGCCAGGGTCAAGATTCCGGAGGGGACCCAGACCGGCACTGTGTTCAGGCTGAGGGGCAGGGGAATACCCGACCTGCACGGTTACGGCCGGGGGGACCAGCTGGTGCACGTCAAGGTGGTCACTCCCTCCAGGCTGTCTGAGAAACAGAAGGCCCTGCTCAGGGAGTTCGCCAACCTGGGCAATGAAAACACCGCGGGACAGGACAAGGGGTTTTTCGGCAGGGTCAAAGACGCCTTCATGGGCTGACGTATCGGTCGTCAGTCGTGGGACGTCAGACGTCGGAACAGAAGTCATTTGACCGGAGGTCAAATGACAATAATGCCTTTATATGAATGTGGAGGAAAAATTTAGTGAAGTGGATGGAAATAAGCGTGGCCGTGAGGCGCGAGGATATAGAGGCGGTCTGCGCCGTATATGACGAAGCGGGAACAGGCGGGGTAGTCATCGAAGACCCCGCCCTAATTTATGATTTGGTTGCCGGGGGGAGCAGCGAGACGGTGGCCGTCGGCGCACCGCCGGACCCCGGATCCCCGCCGGTGGTCAAGGGATACCTTCCGGCTGACGGCCTGTTTCCGGAAAAACTGGAGGGTCTCCGCAGGGGCTTAAGCCTGGTTGACCCGGAGTATGCCGGACGGGTGACCCTCGAGGAAATAGAGGAAAGCAGCTGGATGGACAGGTGGCGGGAGTATTACCGCCCCGTCCGGATAGGGCGCAAGCTGCTGGTGAAGCCTTCCTGGCTGCCCGTAGAGCCGGAGGACGGACTGCTGGTGATTGAAATGGACCCGGGGATGGCCTTCGGCTGCGGCACCCATCCCACCACCGCCATGTGCATGACCCTCCTGGAAGAGGTCATCGGGGGAGGCGAAGCCGTCCTGGACGTGGGCACCGGGTCGGGAATACTGTCCATAACGGCGGCCGGGCTGGGGGCGGCCTCGGTTCTGGCGGTGGACTCGGACCCGGTGGCCGTCCGGGTGGCCCGGGAAAACGTGGAGGCCAACGGGATGACCCACCTGATCGCGGTCCGGGAGGGCGACCTTCTGGAAGGCGTCCGTACGCCCGCCGACGTTATTGCGGCCAATATCACCGCCGATGTGATTATCAGGCTTTTGCCGTCCGCGGCGGCTCTCCTCAAAGGCGGAGGAAAATTCATCGCCTCCGGCGTCATCGCCGGCAGACGGGAAGAAGTGGCCGGGGCCATAAAAGAGGCCGGCCTGGAGATCATAAAAACCGTTCTGGACGGGGAATGGGCGGCCTTCCTGGCTATTAAGCCGGGACACCGGGGTCAGAATACAGGAGACAGAATAAGGTCGTTTGAAATTAGACATCCATGCCGCTGAAGCATCACCACAAACAATGAAAATAAGGGGTCCTGTCTCCTGACTCCTGACCCTTAAGATTTTCAGGACAGGGGTTTAAGATTAAGAAATGAAAGTAAGATAAAATCAAGAAGGGAGTTTATTCAATGGTATGTGCATATTCTGGATTCTGGCTCCTGAATTCTGTATTCTGACCGACAGAAACGGCGGGTGAGATAATTGCACCGCTTTTTCATCCCGCCGGACCGGTTTGGGGCTGAAAGGCCCGTGATCAGCGGTCCGGACGTTAGACACATGGTTAAAGTGCTGCGCCTGGGCCCGGGTGACGTGGTGGAACTCCTGGACGGGACCGGCAGGGCGGCCAGGGCCAGGATCAACTCCGTGGGGAGGGAAGAGGTATCGTTAATCCGGCTGGAGGAATTCACCCCGGAGGGGGAGCCTCCCCTCAAGGTCACCCTGGTGCAGGGCCTGGCCAAGGGAGAAAAGATGGACCTGGTCATCCAGAAATCCACCGAGCTGGGCGTGGCTGAAATAATCCCCCTGGTATGCCGCCGGTCGGTGGTGCGCCTGGAGGGTGACAGGGTTTCCGGCAGGCATGACCGCTGGCAGCGGGTGGCCGCGGAAGCGGCCAGGCAGTGCCGCCGGGCCAGGATACCGCGGGTAAGGCGGCCGCAAAGCCTGGAAGAGGTGCTGGCGGAAATTCCGGACGGAACGGTTTCCATCCTGCCCTGGGAGGAGGAGAGGGACCGCCCCCTGGGTCACATGCTGCCGTTGGGCAGGCCGGCGGGGGTTTATCTGTTCATCGGGCCCGAAGGCGGTTTCGAGTCTTCGGAGGTGGAGAAGGCCAGGCAAAGGGGAGTGGTCACGGTCACCCTGGGGCCCAGGATCCTGAGAACCGAAACCGCCGGCCTGGCCTGCCTGTCCATCATAATGCACAGATACGGCGACCTGGGTTAGTGCCGGCCCGCAGACGGCAGAACGCCGGGCGCCGGAACGGAAGTTAAGGGTGGTCCTGAAAATGGAGACAGACCGGCAAAAAACAATCAATCCCGAACCCCGGCCTCCAACCCCGGGCAGCCAGCCTCCGGCGGCGGAATGCCGGAGGAAGTCCGTTGCCTTTGCCACCCTGGGGTGCAAGGTCAATCAGTACGAATCCTCCTCCCTGGCCGAAATGTTCAGGGCCAGGGGCTACCGGGTGGTTGATTTCAAGGAAAAGGCCGATGTGTATGTGATCAACACCTGCACGGTGACCAACCTGGGGGACCGCAAATCAAGGCAGTTTATCCGCCGGGCAACCAGGACCAATCCGGACGGCCTGGTGGTGGTCACCGGTTGTTACTCCCAGGTCTCACCGGGGGAGGTGCTGGAAATTCCCGGCGTGGACCTGGTGACCGGGACGGGGGACAGGGCCCGGATTGTGGATCTGGTGGAAAAACTTGAGAAAGGGCGAAAGATAAACGCCGTCCGGGAATCGGGCCAGTTCACCGAGTACCAGGAACTCCCGGCGGTGGCGTCCACGGGAAGGGTCAGGGCTTTCCTGAAGATCCAGGAGGGGTGCGATAATTTTTGTTCATACTGCATCATACCCTACGCCCGGGGCCCCCTGAGAAGCAGGGACACGGGGATGATCCTGGAGGAGGCCCGGCAACTGGCGGCCGCCGGATACAGGGAGATAGTGCTGACGGGCATACACACCGGAGCTTATGGAAAGGATAAAGGGGGCGGGACGGTTCTGGCCGCCCTGCTGGGGAAACTGGCTGAAATCAGGGGGCTGGCCAGGATCAGGCTGAGCTCGGTTGAACCCATGGACATAACCGGCGAACTCATCTCCATGCTGGCCCGGGGCTCCCCTTTCTGCCCGCACCTGCACATACCCCTGCAGAGCGGCGACGACGCCATCCTGGCCGCCATGAGAAGGGGCTACAGGGCGGATGATTTCAGGAAACTGGTGGCCGAAGTCAGGGAAAAGATCAGCGACGTTTCGGTGACCACCGACGTGATCGTGGGTTTTCCCGGGGAAGGCGATGATCACTTTGCCAATACATATAATTTGATCAGGGAACTGGAATTCTCCGCCCTTCATGTCTTTAAATTCTCGCCCCGGAAAGGCACCCCGGCGGCCGGATTTCCGGGCAGGGTTCCCCCGGAGGTGAAAGAGGAACGCAGCAACAGGCTTATCGCGCTCGGCAAAGAGCTTTCTGCCCGGTTTGCCTCACGCTACCTGGGGAGGGACGTGGAGGTGCTGACGGAGGAATGTGTGGATGGTAAGCCGGGTATGATGCGGGGCTTTACCGCCAATTACCTTCCGGTGGCTTTTCGGGGAGAACCGGGACTGAGGGGGGAGTTTGCCGTCGTAAGGACGGAAAAGCTGTCGGGCGGGATGTTGACCGGCAGAATTATTAAGGTCAAATGAAGGATTTCAAGGACCGCTGTTGAAATAATATCCTGGTAAAGCGGGATGCAAGTTTGTTCCGGGGGGAGGTGCGTGGTTGCAGGACTGTGTTTTTTGTAAAATAGTCAAAAAAGAAATACCGGCCGAGGTAGTGTACGAGAATGACGACATTCTTGTATTCAAGGACATCAAGCCGGCGGCTCCCGTTCACCTCCTGCTCATCCCCAAGAAGCACATTCCCACTTTTTTTGATTTGAAGGAAGAAGATGCGGGCCTCTTAGGGGAGCTTCACCTGGCCGCGGCCAGAGTGGCCCGTGAAATGGGCCTCGAGAAGGGCTTTCGCCTGACCGGCAATTGCAATCAGGATGCGGGCCAGCTGGTCTTTCACCTTCACTACCACCTGCTTGCCGGAAGGACACTGCACTGGCCTCCGGGCTAGTTGACTACAATCTACCATGGATGTATAATAAATTGGTGTGCAAGTATGCAACGGGGTGTTTTGGTTTAAATGTTTGCTGGTAAATTTGCTGTATGTCCGGCGGAGGGAGGGATAATGAATGGCAGAAGTACGTGTCGGTAAGAACGAGACACTTGACAGCGCCCTCCGACGTTTTAAACGCAGTTGTCAAAAGGCCGGTGTTCTGGCGGAGGCCAGGAGGCACGAGCATTACGAAAAACCCAGTGTCAGGCGGAAGAAGAAGTCAGAGGCGGCAAGAAAGCGCAAGTTCCATCATCATTAAAAACAAGGCGTTGTTATTCCGCCTGTTGGGCGGTATTTGCAAGTCAGGGATGCCCGGCGCGTTCGCCGGGCATTTATGCAATCCGGGGCCGGCGGACAGCCGGCGGAGGTGAAGACCATGGTACCCCAGCTCCATATCTGGCTTTCCGTGCTTTTTTTCCTGTTGGGTATAGCGGCCCTGATCCTGGAAATATTCATCCTGCCCGGGTTCGGAGTGGCCGGTGTGGCCGGGATATTGCTGATTGCCTGGGGCATCCTCCTGCTGGCCGTCGATTTCACCCAGGCGGCCATGGCCCTGGTGGTGGGCCTGGCGGCCACCCTGGCCGCATTTTTACTCGGAATCAGACTTTTCAAAAGGTTCAACCTCTGGCAGAGACTGACCCTGGGGACAAAGCAACACAAGGAGGCCGGTTACGTGGCTCCCCAGGCCGACCTTATGCAATACATGGGCAGGACGGGGACGGCCCTGACGCCTCTGAGGCCATCGGGGGCCGCCGAGGTGTCGGGCCGAAGGCTGGATGTGGTCACCGGGGGTGAATATATCCCGGCCGGAACACCCGTCGAGGTGATCAATGTGGAGGGAACCAGGGTGGTGGTGAGGGCCGTGGACAAACCCCGGCAGTAAGGAGGGAATTGGGAATCAGGAATTGGGAATTGGAAATTGGGGGTTGAATGTTTTTTAAAATTTAAAATTTTAACTTAATTAACCAGCATATGGGAGGTTGGCTTATGCGCACGGCCATAATGGGAGCGGGTTCACTGGGGATAATCATCGGCGCCTTGATTGCCGGGAAAGGCAAGGAGGTTGATCTGATTGACGCCGACCGGGACAACGTCAATGCCCTTAATGAGAACGGCGCCACGGTCACCGGGTTCATGGAGTTCAACGTGCCGGTCAGGGCCATTACCCCCGACGAAATGACCGGAAAGTACGACCTGGTAATTCTGCTGACAAAACAGACCAATAATGAGGCCGCCTTAAAGCAGCTGCTTCCCCGCCTGCACGAAAAAAGCACCGTCTGCACACTGCAAAACGGCATCCCGGAAGAGTCGGTGGCCTCTTATGTGGGCAGGGAAAGGACCGTCGGCGGTGCGGTGGGATTCGGCGCCACCTGGATCAAACCCGGTGTATCCATGCTCACCTCGCCGGCGGAAACGGTGCGGAAATTCGCCTTCGACATCGGAGAGATGGACGGTTCCATAACGCCCCGGCTTCAACAGGTAAAAGAAGTGCTGGAACTGGCCGGCGGATGCCACATGCTTACCAACCTGATGGGAATCCGCTGGACAAAATTGCTTATGAACGCAACCTTCAGCGGGATGTCGGCCGCCCTGGGATGCACCTTCGGCGATGTATTGAACGACGAAGAGGCCATGTTCTGTGTCGCCCGCATTGCGGACGAATCCATCAAGGCGGCCCGGGCGGCGGGTCACAGGCTGGTGGAGATGCAGGGCGTGGATTTTGAATTCCTGGAACTTAAGGACGATGCGGATATTCCCGGGAAAATGGATTTCTACAGGAAAGTTTGGGGCCCCCACGGCAAGCTTAAGGCCAGCATGCTGCAGGACCTGGAAAAAGGCAGGAAAACGGAGATTGATTACATAAACGGCGTGGTTTCCCGGAAAGGCCGGGAATCCGGTTTGCCCACGCCGTATAACGATAAAGTGGTCGAACTGGTCAAGGAGGCCGAGTCCAGGGGCGTTGTCCCCGACTTCCGGACCAATATAAAGCGCTTCAATATTTGAAGGCGGCTTTATGTATCTCGCCGGCTGTCTTGCAGGATTGCAAGTTTCTTGCTGAAAAGCCGTAAGGTTTTTCTATTGTCAAAAAAAAGAAAGAAAGTTAAGCATGAGAGCATCATTTTGGAAATTGTAACGGGACCTGATTGGTCAAAAAACCCGGAAAGAGTGGTGATCAAAAGAGAGCTTTTGTGGTGCGTCCACCATATATTGCAGCATCATTTGTCCCACGATCATAAAGTAGTGCTTATACTTAGGGACATCAACCGGTTGGGTTACGAGGAAGTCGCAGAGATTTTAGGCGTACCGGTATCTACGGTGAAGTCTCGTTTGCACCGGGCCAGAAAAGCTTTTAGATCTCATTTGTGCAAAACCGGCTGCGCCGGTATGGTAAGGGACTATACCTGCTATTGTGAAGGAGTGCGTGAGATTTGAATTGCCGGAAAGTGCAGCCATTGCTCAGTCTCTTTCTGGATAACGAAATTGATGAATGTACCCGGGAGAGAATTTTGCGGCACGTTAAAAGGTGCTTGAGCTGCAAACAGGAACTTGTAACCCTGGCCAAGGTGGTAAGGATAGTGCAAAAGAGCACAGTGGAACCGCAAAGGGACTATTGTGATTTGTTTAAACCGGCGGCTATGCGAAGAAAGGCTCTTCGCGACAAGTCCGCGGAAAGTTCCGGGATGTAAAATTGCAAAAGTGAGGAGGGAAAAGCGTGGCTAGAATCGGTATCATCAATTGTTCCAACTCCACTCAGGAATTAGATTGCGCGTCTGTTGTATGTTTGGCCGATCTCCGGAAAAGGAGGGGTTTCTTTAAAGAATACCCTCCCGATGAAACACTGGAATTGGTCGGTAATTCAGGAGAACTACCCCGACCTCAAATTGGTGATGGGCACGCACACCCCGAGAGATTACAGGACTTTTCAGAATGAAGTAAAGGAATTATTATGCGCCAATCGCTTGAGTATGACGGACATCATTAAGGGCCGCCAGGCGTAGACACACGTATATTTGCGGTGCCGGGCACCTGAGATATTGACGGGTGCCTATGGTGTTGCAACCTGGTATCTTAGGCGCCCGGTTCCGCTGGAGTTCTTCTGTGCGTTCAGCGCGGTGTTCGTTTTTCAGACCCTGAACCTGCCCACCAGGGCGTTCAATTCGTCTGCCAGCCTGGAAAGGGATTCGGCGGATGCCGACACCTCCTCCATGGCAGACGTTTGCTCCTGGGTGGAGGCCGCGATGTTTTGCACCCCCGAGGTCATCTGCACGGTGGCCGACGCCACCTCCCGGATTTGCGCGGACAAGCCGCCGACGGCGTTTATAATTTCATTGAAGGATTTCCCGGCCTCTTGAACCGCCCTGGTGCCCTCTTCAACCTCCCTGCCTCCCCGGGCCATGTTATCCACCGCCCTGCGGGACTCGGCCTGAATTTCAAGAATCAGGCCGGTAATCTCTTTGGTGGCGGCGGCGGATTTTTCAGCCAGTTTCCTTACCTCCTCGGCCACCACCGCGAAGCCCCGGCCCTGATCGCCGGCCCGGGCCGCTTCAATGGCCGCATTGAGGGCCAGCAGGTTGGTCTGTTCGGCTATGCCGTTGATCAGATCGACAATCTGGTTGATCTCCTGGGATTTCGCGTTCAGTTCGTCTAAAGTCGCGGCCACCTCCGAAGCCGCGCCGGCAATGGTTTGCATTTGCCCGGAGACCCTGGCGATCTCCCGGCTGCCTTCGCTGGCGTGGCCCGCCGCGGATTCCGAAGCCTCCGATATCCTCTGCATGTTGAAATTGATCTGTTCCACCGTGGACGCAATCTGGTTCATGGTGGCGGCTGTTTCTGCGGCCCCGGCGGAGGTTTGCTGGGAACTGGAGTTCAGATGCTGGGCCGAGGCCGACACGGTGGCCGCTTTTTCGATTATCTGCCGCACCAGCAACCGCATCTGTTCCATCATTGTCCTGAACGCCTCGGCCAGCTGGCCTATTTCGTCCCCGGACCTGACGGCGATGTCCGCCGTCAGGTCGCCTGAGGAGGCAGTACTGGCCGCTCTTACCAGACCGGATACGGGCCTGGTCACGCTGCGGGCGATGGAGAGGGCAATCAATGCGCCCAGGACCGCCGCCGCCCCGCCCAGCACAAGCATAAAAAAGCGGGCGCCGGCATAGGCTTTTTCCGCTTCTTCATAACGGAGCTTGCTGCGGTTTTCCTGGTAAACGACCAGGTCTCTCAGCGCGGCCTTAACCCTCGACATGGCCGGCACGGATTCCTCGGTAAGAATGGGAAGGGCCTCCTCGACCTTGTTGGCCAGTCCTAAACTAATTATTTTATTGTTCGTTTGGGAGGCGCTTTTTATAGCTTCTTCTATTTTGCCGATCAAAGCCCTTCCTTCATCAGTGGTGTCTAATTTTTCAAGTTCGCTTAAGGCTTCGCTGTATTTTACCCTGGCGTCATTGACCCTCTTTTGGGCCTCCTGCTTGGAACCCGCGTCTTTAAATAGTATAATGTTGCGTATTTCGAGGGAGATATCGTCAATGCGGTTTAACATCTCGTTGGCCAACGCTATCCGGACCGCGTTTACATTGTATATCCTGTCCAGTTTGTCCTGAATATTTTTCATGTTGTTAATTCCGATTATCATTATAACAACCATTAGGGCCAGCACCAGGCCGAATCCAAACCCAAGGCGAAGGCCTATTTTTAAATTTCTCAACCTCATTTTGCGATCCTCTCCCTCTTTTATATTTGATTTTGCAATCACTAAAAATAACAACGCCTAATTTATATAATGCAAGCGTTGTCTTTCCAATAATTCTCATTCTGTGCCAATAATGCCTAATCACCCCATAAATACAAAAAAATGCATGTCGTTGATGATTGTGAAGCTACTTTAAGGTTGATATAATTTCCTTGACAAGTTAATGAATTCAGGATATTTTGTCAGGCCAGATATCAGTCACGGTCATCCCTATGATCCCGGCGATTACCGGCCTGACGCGCTTTTTGTCGTTGAATTTCTTAGTTAAACACCGGTTTCATCAGGCGTCATTCCCTTTGTCCACAGGCCTCTCTCCTTCCGCAGGGAGCGTATGGGCAATTTTGTTTGTTAATGGCTTTAAATAAAATATAACGTTGCAGGTGAACATTGTCAATAATATGTTCATAATGTAACATTTTATCGAACATTTACTGGTGATGATGGATGGATCTGGGTAAGAGAATTTTACTGATCAGAAAAAAAATGGGCCTGTCTCAGGAGGATTTTGCCGTACCCCTGGGGGTTAACCGTTCCCACATCGCCGGGATAGAAAGCGGGGCGCGATGCCCTTCCGCGCACTTAATAAAGCTGATTTGCTGTTATTACCACGTAAATGAAAAATGGTTGAGGCACGGTGAAGGGGATATGTTTGTTGCACCTGAACAGTTCTTGCAGGTTTATACGGCCCGTTTCGGCCGGCAGGCTGTGCTTGATGCCTGCCGTAATATTTTGGAAGGAAAGGGTGAAGACCCGGACGCCGTTGCACAAGGCCAGGCTGAGGCCGATTTGACGGGCTGCCGGGGCGGCCGCGCCGGTGCGGGTGATGAGGAATTAAACCGCATGATCAACGTGCTTAAACTGATCTGGCTGTCCGGGGACCAGCGTTTGCGGCACTGGGCCTCAGTTCAGTTTGACCGGGCCTTTCCCGAAGATATGATTGAGTCGGCCAGGAAAAAGCTGAAATAAGACGCGGGTGTCCGGATCTCCGGGCGGCAGTGACCTTAAACCGGCCGGGAGGATGGTTGTGCCGGATGGTAAATTTTTTGCAGGCAGGGTAAAATAATCGTATCTTTAGCAAAATTAAGGAGGTGTTTTTCCGGGTGGCCGCATTTTTAAGTTTTCTCATATTCGGGGTGCTTGTCCTGGCAGGGGTGGCCGTGCTGTTCAGCTTCATTCCGGTGGGGCTGTGGATCTCCGCCCTGGCCGCGGGGGTGCGCATAGGCATCTTTACCCTGGTCGGCATGAGGCTCAGGAGGGTGCCTCCGGCCCAGATAGTCAACCCGCTGATTAAAGCCGACAAGGCCGGTCTGGACATCACCGTGAACCAGCTGGAGGCCCACTACCTGGCCGGAGGCAACGTCGACCGGGTGGTGAACGCCCTGATCGCCGCCGAGAGGGCCAACATACCCCTTGCCTTTGAACGGGCGGCGGCCATAGACCTGGCCGGCAGGGACGTCCTGGAGGCGGTCCAGATGAGCGTAAATCCGAAGGTCATCCAGACCCCCATGGTTTCGGCGGTGGCCAAGGACGGGATCGAGGTCAAGGTGGTGGCCCGGGTCACCGTCAGGGCAAACATAGACCGCCTGGTGGGCGGAGCCGGAACCGAGACCATCCTGGCCAGGGTGGGCGAGGGAGTGGTGACCACCGTGGGCAGCTCGGACTCCCACAAGTACGTGCTGGAGAACCCGGATTCCATTTCCCGCACCGTGCTGGAAAAGGGGCTGGACGCCGGAACGGCCTTCGAGATACTTTCCATTGACATAGCGGACGTGGACGTGGGCAGAAACATCGGGGCCCAGCTCCAGACCGACCAGGCCGAGGCCGACAAGCGCATAGCCCAGGCCAAGGCCGAGGAGAGAAGGGCCATGGCGGTGGCCCGGGAGCAGGAAATGAAGGCCTATGTGGAGGAAATGAGGGCCAAGGTGGTGGAAGCCGAGGCCGAGGTGCCCAGGGCCCTTTCGGACGCGCTCCGGCAGGGCAGGCTGGGAGTGATGGACTACTACAACATGCAGAACCTGCTGGCCGACACCAGGATGCGGGAGGGGATTTCCGCCGTAGGCCGGGCGGAGGACTGCCGGGGCGGGCCCAATGAGAAGTGAGGAAGGCGGAAACCGGACCGGACTGAGAAGGAGATGGCGGTATGGGCATAATTGAAGGGGAGTATGACGACAGGCCCCTGCCGGGGCCCTGGAACCGCCGCGAAGGCGGATACCCCGGCCCCGTGGCGCGTGTTCCCGGCCCGGTGAATGAGGGGGCGATCGGGAGCGAAGGTAAAGATGACGACCTGCCCCTGCCCGGTCCGTGGGACCGCAGGCCGGTCCCCGTTCCCCCCGATCCCGGCCCCCCGGAGGAATCCCCCCGGACCGGGGAGGATGCGGATTATGACGCCGCGCCCCCGGACCACCGGGAGCCGGAACCTTTTCCGGGCCGGGCCGAAGAGCCGGGTGAAATGCCTGACACCGCCGGGCTGGAAGAATCAAGGGCCGCCTGTGAAAAACAGGTTCCGGGCCGGTGCCGCCGGCCGGGGGGTTATATACGGAAGATCTTCAGCCCCGCGGGGATCTATGCCGGGGTGATTATGGCCGAGGTCCTGGGACCCAGGGGAGGCAAATTAGGTCGTCAGTCGCCGGTCATCAGGCGTCGGCCGTAGAAGACCCTTTACCTCGGTCAACGGCCAGGACTGAAGGTAAAATGACGGCTGCAACAAGGGGGCGGGAGATTGGAGGAAGGGTTCAAGGCCGCGGTTTGCCAGTTGACTGTCGGGGAAGACAAGGGAAGGAACATTGACCTGGCCCGCCGGATGATTGCCCGGGCGGCGGCCGGGGGCGCCCGGCTGGTGGTGCTGCCCGAGATGTTCAACTGCCCGTACGTGGCCGGACTGTTCCCCCGCTACGCGGAGACCTACCCGGGTGGCGAAACCTTTCGGATGCTGTCCGGGGCCGCCGCGGAGGAAAAGATATACCTGGTGGGCGGTTCGGTGCCCGAACGGGAGGGTTCCCTGGTATACAACAGCAGTTTTGTGTTCGGTCCCGGGGGAGAGTTGCTGGGCCGGCACAGGAAGGTTCACCTGTTTGACGTTGACCTGCCCGGGGGCGTGCGGGTCAAGGAATCCGGCACACTGGCCGCAGGCGGAGGGGTCACCGTTATCGACACCGGCCTCGGGCGGATTGGGGTGGCCATCTGTTACGACGTCAGGTTTCCGGAACTGATCAGGCTGATGACCCTGGCGGGGGCCGGGGTGATGGTGATCCCGGCCGCCTTCAACATGACCACCGGGCCGGCCCACTGGGACACGGTTTTCCGCTGCCGGGCGGTGGACAACCAGGTCTACGTCATCGCGGCCTCGCCGGCCCGGGATGCAGGGGCACCCTACGTGGCCTACGGGCATTCCATGATCGTTGACCCCTGGGGGGACATTGTGGCCCGGGCGGGGGAGGGGGAGCAGGTGATCAGCGCAGAGATTTTTCCGGAGAAAATTGATCGAGTCAGGCTGGAACTGCCCCTGCTGAAACACAGGCGGACGGACCTGTACGATATTACCATCAAAAAGTAGATCAAAGTATTTTCGGCTATCTCCAATGCGGGGTCGGGTGGTTTAAGCATGCGCAAGAAGCTTGACCGCTTGCGCCGGATTCTGTCCGGCTGCGAAAGCGCGGTGGTGGCTTTTTCCGGCGGTGTGGACAGCACGCTGCTCCTGAAGGTGGCCGCGGACGTCCTGGGACCCCGGGTGACTGCGGCCACGGTTGATTCCCCCCTGGCGGTTCCGGGAGAGCTGGACCTGGCCGGGCAACTGGCCGGGCTGATTGGGGTCCGGCAATTTGTGATCAAGGGAAAAGCGCTGGCCGATCCCGGGTTCCGGCGCAACCCCCCGGAAAGGTGTTACATTTGTAAGCGCCACGTCTATACCGCCCTGTGGGAACTGGCCAGGGAAACGGGGGCCGGGGCTGTCCTGGACGGCGCGAACGCCGACGATCCGGGTGATTTCCGTCCGGGCCTGCGGGCCGGCCGGGAAATGGGCGTGCGCAGCCCCCTCCTGGAGGCCGGCCTGACCAAGGATGAAATACGCAGCCTGTCCAGGGAGTTCGGCCTGCCCAACTGGAACCGGCCTGCCCAGCCGTGCCTGGCCACCCGGATACCCTACGGCGATCCCGTCGACGAAACAAAACTGCTGCAGATAGCGAAGGCGGAAAAGTTTCTTTATGACCGGGGATATACAGCGGTGCGGGTGCGCCATCACGGGCCGGTGGCCAGGCTGGAACTGCTTCCCGGTGAAATGGGCCTTTTCGGGGACCCCGGGCTCCGGGAGGAAATAGACACCGCGCTGAAGCGGCTGGGGTTCAGTTACGTGGTGGTGGACCTGGCGGGTTTGCGCAGCGGCAGCCTGAACGACCTCCTGCAGCCCCGGCCGTGAAAGAAGGACGAATCCTTGGAGGATGTGGGAAAGTGGACCGGCAACAATTGAGAGAGCTTCTGGACAGTCTGGCCCGGCAGGAGATCACAGTGGACCAGGCCGTGGATCGACTCAAAAGCCTGCCCTACCAGGATCTGGGCTTCGCCAAGGTGGACCATCACCGGGGCCTGCGCTGCGGCTTCCCGGAGGTGATCTTCTGCCAGGGGAAAAAGCCGGACCAGGTGGCCAAAATATTTCAGCAGCTTATGGCGGTAAACCGCACCATACTGGGCACCCGGGCCGGCGCGGAGGCCTGCGCGGCCGTGCGGGAGGTCTGCCCGGAGGTGGAATACTTTGCCGATGCCCGCTGTCTTGTTTACGGCATGCCGGAAAAACCCCTTTTTTCCGGCCGGGTCCTGGTGGTCAGCGCCGGGACGGCGGACCTGCCGGTGGCCGAGGAGGCGGCGGTTTGCGCCAGGGCCATGGGCAATCCGGTGGACCGGCTCTATGACGTGGGGGTGGCCGGGCTGCACCGCCTGCTGCATCACCAGGATTTAATCCGGCAGTCGGCGGTGGTGATCGTGGCGGCCGGCATGGAGGGAGCCCTTCCCAGCGTGGTGGGCGGGCTCACCGACCGGCCGGTAATCGCCGTGCCCACCAGCGTCGGTTACGGGGCAAGCTTCGGCGGCCTGGCGGCCCTGCTGGCGATGCTGAACAGCTGCGCCGCCGGCGTGGGCGTGGTCAACATAGACAATGGCTTCGGGGCGGCGGCCCTGGCCACGGCCATCAACCGGGCGGCGCATTCTCTGGCTGATGCCGGGGGCGGGGAATGTTGATACCGTAAGAAATGAATACGAAGACCAGTCAGGCCTTCCTTACGGGAGGCCTGTATCTTATTTTAAAGCATATTGACTCTTTTGCGGTTGTCCCGGCCCTCCCGGCCATGTTCCGCCGGGCGGCCCGGTTGAGTTGATGTGTTTTATCTGTTAGAATATAGCAGGCGAGAGGAGGAGTGTTTCAGTTGCTTTCAGCTGGTCTGATCGGACTGCCCATGGCGGGCAAAACCACCGTTTTCAACCTTGTGACCAATGCAGGCGCAGAGACATCCAGGTTTCTGACCGGAAAATCCGATACCAACGTCAGCATGGCCTCCGTTCCCGACCGGAGGGTGGATTTTCTCTCCGGCCTGTACAAGCCCCGCCGGACGGTCTATGCCCAGGTTAAATTCAGCGACGTGCCGGGCCTGGTGAGGGGGGCCAGCCAGGGCCAGGGGGTGGGGAATGCCTTCCTGGACGGCATCCGCCAGGCGGACCTGCTGGTGCACGTGGTCAGGGCCTTTGAAAACCCGGATGTGGTCCATGTGGACGGGAGCATAAATCCGCCCAGGGACGTGGAAACGGTGGACCTGGAGCTGCTCCTGGCCGACATGGAGTTCGTGGAAAAAAGAATCCGTCGCATAGAGGAAGGAAAAAAGATCAAAAAGGAAAACCTGGCCGAGCTGGCGGTGATGAAAAAGATTCTGGCCCGGCTGGAAAATGAAATCCCCATGACCGGAGCGGACCTGGATCCGGACGAGAGGGACCTGCTGAAGAATTACAGCTTTTTCACGGACAAGCCGGTGATTCTGGTGGTGAATACCGGCGAAGATCAGTTTCGTAATAAAGATTATCCCGGCAGGGAAGACCTGGTGAAACTGGCGGAAAGGAGAGGCGTCCGGCTGATTGAGGTCTGCGGGCTCATGGAAATGGAGATCAGCCAGCTGCCGCCCCAGGACAGGGGACTCTTTATGGCCGACCTGGGGATAGAGGAACTGGGCGTGGAGAGGCTGGTCCGGGCGGCCTACGACACCCTGGGCCTGATCTCGTTTTTCACGGTCGGGGAGGATGAGGTTAAGGCCTGGACCGTCCGGAAGGGAACCGATGCCAAAAGGGCTGCCGGGAAAATTCACTCCGACATTGAGAGGGGCTTCATCAGGGCCGAGGTGGTGAAATTCAGCGATCTCCGGGAACTGGGAAGCATGCCGAAGGTTAAGGAAAAGGGCCTGGCCCGTCTGGAGGGCCGGGAGTACATTGTCCAGGACGGCGACATCATTAATTTCAGGTTTAATGTCTGAAGACCTTATTCTGTCGGAATCCAGAGTCCGTAATCCAGAATCCAGAATGAAAAAACCGGGAAATCACGGTGTTTTCACGTGTCATTTTTCCTGGCGCCGGTCAGGAGGACGGCGGGGTGTATTTCCGCCTTTTGTTTTGAATATAGTGACGCTGGATCTTCGTTATGTACGAGACCACCCGTTCGCGTTCAATTCCCGGAAGATTCTCAAACTCGACGGCAACCTTGTAGATTGGGTCAGCCTGCCCGGTTTCCTCTTCGACCCTCAACACCCGGCCGGGGATGGCCAGGTTTCTGCCCCCCTCCAGATCCAAAACGAGCCTGATTTCATCGCCGGGATTCAGTTTTTTCCCGGTCTTGAAGCAGAGGCCCCCGCCGCTGATGTCCTCCAGGCGGTCGGTTTTGTACTGTCCCGGTCTTTTTCCGGCATCCCCGGCGGGAATCCATTTAAACTCCAGATCCGTCCGCAGTCTGTACCATTTGCGCTTTCGCTGCGGGTCCAAAGGCCGCAGCTTGACCCGGCCGCGCCGGGATGATTCTTTTTCTTTCTTCAGCCAGGACAGGCGGAAAACCTGGAACACCAGGACAAAAAAAAGTACAGTCAGGGCGAAGCCTGCAATATTTTTCACGCTGAATAGATGCCTGCCGCTAAAGGCATCAGTTATGCTGCGGGACACATCATGAAAGGTTGTCCCGGCCAGGCAGGGCCGGGCAAAGGCAAACAACTGCAGCGACAATACCGCCGCTGCCGGTTTCAGTTTCAACAAGAAATTCTTTATCTTTTCCATGATACCCTTCGCGCACCGGCGATTACGGATTAATCCCCCGGTTTGCCAGTTTTTTCTGGGACTATTATAACACCCGCCCGGATAAACGGAAAGAATCTTGTTATCACCCCTAGACCTTAAATTGCAGCGAGAGCGCGTTCAGCCGGTCCACCAGCCGGTGCACTTTCTTGGCCGAGACGGTGATGTCCTGAAGCGCCTCCATTTGCCTCCTGTTGCTCAAGTCGATTACCGTAGTCCCGGAGGTTCCTTCCCGGACAGCGTTTTCGGCCAAGTTCCTGAACTCCTGGGACCTGTTCAGGATTACCTGGGTGGATTTGGTCAGTTCGGCGGCGCTGGTCCTCACCGACATGAACAGGTTGGCCAGGTGGCCGGTCATGGAATTAAAGGCCAGGGCCAGGCCGCCCAGTTCGTCAAGCTGCCGGACGGGCGCCCGGTGGGTAAAGTTCCCCGCCGCGATGTGTTCGGTTGCTTCCTTTAAGTCCTGAATGGGCTGTTTCAGGATCTGGCCCGCCAAAACCCTGGCCAGCATTATGCCGGCGAGAATCGAGGCCAGGGATATATACAGCAAGTGCATTAAGAAGTCTCTGATAATCTTTTCGTATCTCTGGCTGTCAATTCCAAGCCGGATGTAACCCATCACGCTGCCCCCCTTGGTGATGATGGGAGCAATAAAATCGTAACCGGCACGTTTCCCGGCAGCGTCGGTATAGACGCTCACGGTGTTTTGGGCAGGCAGGCCGCCGTCCAGTGAAGTTTCTTTGCCTATCTGGCCGGGGTCGGTATGGGAGACTATTTTTCCGGCGGCGTTGATTATCGCGGCGTAGCTTATGTCCCCGTTGGCCAGCACGTGTTGCATGTGTTCCCGGAGAAGATCGGGGTTGCCGGCCTGCATGTGTTCGGCCGCAAATGAGGTTGACGACCGCACTATGCTCCATCCCTTTTCATGGGCCTGGCTTTCAACCAGTACCCTTGTGTGGAAATAGTTTGCAGTGCCCACCGCCACCATTAAAAAAGTGATCAGCATCGCCGTATAAAGACTCATTTTAGAGGCTATGGAACCGGTTTTCGCCATCTTGCCCATAGATCGAACACTCCTTATTTAGTGATTATTATTTTGTCGCCGGCCGAGGTTCCGGAAGGCGCCAGGGTTCCGGCGGAAAACTCTATAACCAGGTGGGCGTCCCGCACTGCGCCGGACAGCCTGAAGGGGGGCAGTCCGGCCACTGTTCTCACCACCATGCCCTTCCTGTCAACGAAAAGTATATCAATGGCGAACCTCATGAACATGGTGTGTACCGCCCGGCAGGGCTTCAGCACCAGGCACCATCCCGGGGCCAGTCCGGGCCTGCCCATGAGGCCCTTAAACCTTGCCAAAAAACTGTCGGCCATGATTACGGTATGGGCCAGCTCTTTGTTCCTGGTCAGGTTGATCACCCGCATTTTTTTACACCTCGCCATGGCTTCCGGAGAGACCGCCCGCGGCTCCCCGGCGGCATATCTTTTTTGACTTACAGGACCAACGCCTGGTAGATATTTATGGCCGCCGGGCCGAGCAGGACTACAAAGATGGCGGGGAAGATGCAGGTGACCATGGGAATGAGCATTTTAACCGGCGCTTTCATGGCTTTCTCCTCGGCCCTCTGTCTCCTTTTGCGCCGGACTTCTTCCGACTGCAGCCGCATTATATTGCTGAGGCTGATTCCCAGCTGGTCGGCCATGATTACGGATCCCACAAAGGTGGACAGGTCGTCCACATCAACCCGGTCGGCCATGTCCCTTAGGGCATCCTTCCGGCTTTTCCCCATTTTGCATTCCTGGAGCACGATCAGGAACTCCTGGGGCAGCGGACCCTTGCTTTTTTCCGCCACTTTCATGATGGCCCCGTCAAAACCCATCCCCGCCTCCATGCTTACCGTAATCAGGTCCAGAACATCGGGCAGGGTCTTTTCCACCTCGTTTTTTCTTTCGTCAGTCTGCCTGCGCAGGTATATGTCCGGCAGGATCCAGCCGCCTGCCGCGGCTGCAGCCGAAACCGCCAGCAAATTCCCGGTTTTCAGGCTGAGAAGGGAATCGGCCAGGACGGCCAGAGCCGGCCCGCATACTGCCAGCATCAGCTTAATGGCCATGAATTCCCTGGGCCCCAGACCTCCGGGCCTGCCGGCCATGGTGATTTTCCTGGAAATGACAGCCTCCTTTTCCGACGGCAGCATCCTTGAGGCCACCCTGACCAGTTTCTGCAGAAATGGCCGGAAAACCCTTTTCATGAACGGCTCGCTCAGTTCCTTTTCCCGGATGGTGGGGCGGTGCCGGCCAACAACCTCTTCAACCCTTTTGGACATTTCCAGCTGTTTTCCGAACAGTAACAGGTAAACTGCCATAAAGGCGAACAACGCGGCCATGAAAACAGGTGCCAGGACTTGAAAGAGCTGCGTATACATAAAATGACCACCTCTGTTAGACCTTGATATCTATAATCCTGCGGATCAGTATTACTCCCGCCACTTCCATGAGCAGGGCGATTCCAAGCATGGCCCGGCCCATGGGGTTGGTAAGCAGGGTATTCAGGTAAGCCGGGGAGATTACCGACATCACCCCGGCCAGAAGCAAAGGCAGAACACCGATTATTATGCCTGAAATTCTCCCCTGGGCGGTCAGGGTTTTAATTTCCCCCTGGATGCGCACCCTTTCGCGGATGGTATCGGCGATGTTATCCAGCACTTCGGCCAGGTTGCCCCCAACCTGGCGCTGGATCAGCACGGCGGTGATGACCAGTTCCAGATCATCGCTGCCCACCCTGGCGTTCAGGTTTTCCAGGGCCTCTTCGGTGGGCGTGCCCAGGTTCATTTCCTGGAAGGTCCGGCCGAATTCCTTTGAAATGGGATTCGGCAGTTCCTTTCTGACCATGTCCATGGTCTGCAGGAAGCTGAATCCCGATCGCAATGCGTTGGCCATGATTACCAGGGCATCACCGATCTGGGAGTTGAATTTGCTGAGTCTCCTGGCCTTGGCCGTCTTTACCCAGACAATCGAAATGACCGCTGCCAGGGCGGACATTGTAATGCCGTGCCAGACATTGAGCAGGACAAGGCCGGAAAGGATTCCCGCCAGCAGGGACACCCCGGCTGTAAGGATAATGTACTCCTCGCTCCGGAGGGGAATGTCGGCGCCGGCAAGGTTCTTGTCCACCGCCCTGGCCAGCCGGTTGAACAGGCTGAATTTAACCGCGGTCTGGGAGACGGAGGCCAGGACCCTTAGGCCGGGGCTGGATTTTGGCTGATGGTTTTGTTCCGGCCGGTTAACTTTTTCCTGAAATTTTTTCAGCCGGGTGCTCAAATCCAGGTCCTGGCCGGCAAAGGCGCGGTGCAGGGCGATCACAAGAAGAACCGCGGCGCCGAAAACAAGGGCCAGGAGACTGATCATCTGGGTGGACACGCTAAAACACCTCCGAAAGTCGGAATTGGGAACTGGGAATTGGGAATTGGGGAAATATTTTAGTTGTTGAGGGCTTGGAAATAAAAGGGATTGATTGCCCTGATTCCCTATTCCTGACTCCCGGTTCCTTAAATTGGGGCGGGGGAGAAGATGGTGTGATCGAGCCTGATCCCCATCTCTTCCATGCGGGAGCAAAATTTGGGCCTGATGCCGGTGGACAGGAACTGGCCCTGGACCTTTCCGTTTTCGTTGACGCCGGTTTGGCGGAAGACGAACAGGTCCTGGAGCACGATTACGTCCCCCTCCATGCCCTGAACCTCGGTGACGTGAGTTACTTTCCTGGTTCCGTCCCGGAACCGGCTCTGCTGGATAATCAGGTCGATGGCCGAGGCTACCTGGTCCCTGATGGCCCTCATCGGGAGGTCCATGCCGGCCATCAGGACCATTGTTTCCAGCCTGGACAGCATGTCTCTGGGCGAATTGGCGTGGCCGGTGGTTAGGGACCCGTCATGTCCGGTGTTCATGGCCTGCAGCATGTCCAGGGCCTCCCCGCCGCGCACTTCGCCCACGATGATGCGGTCGGGCCTCATGCGCAGGGCGTTTCTCACCAGGTCCCGGATGGTGACGGCGCCCTTTCCTTCCAGGTTCGGCGGCCGGCTTTCCAGGGTGACCACGTGTTCCTGGCGCAACTGGAGCTCAGCCGCGTCCTCGATGGTGACAATCCTCTCATCCTCGGGTATGAAGGAGGAAAGCACGTTTAAGGTGGTGGTTTTGCCGCTGCCGGTTCCCCCCGAGACCACAATGTTCAGCCGGGCCTTGACGCAGGCCTCCATGAAGGTCGCCATGGTTTCGGTCAGGGTGCCCAGGGAAATCAGGTCTTCAATTTTCAGCGGATCCCGGAAAAATTTCCTGATCGTCACGGTGGGGCCGGTCAGGGCCAGGGGAGGGATGATGGCGTTGACCCTGGAGCCGTCCGGCAGCCTGGCATCCACCATGGGCATGCTTTCATCGATGCGCCTTCCGATGGGGGCGACGATTTTTTCGATGATGTGCAGCACGTGGTTGTTGTCCCGGAAACAGACATCGGTTTTTTCCAGCCGGCCTTCCCTTTCTATGTACACCTGGTGCGGACCGTTGACCATAACCTCGGTGACGGTGGGGTCGTTTAAAAGCGGGGTGATGGGTCCGAAGCCGATAACCTCATCCACGATTTCGGCCGTTATGCGTTCGATTTCAAGACGGGGAAGGTTTTCCCCCTCCCGATCCAAAATGTCCTTGACCAGGTCGGCGATTTTTTTCGAGGCTTCTTCCTTGTCGTCTTCATCGGCGTTTAACGCCAGTTCCGAGATTACCTTTTTATGCAGGTTGTTTTTCAGGTTCTGGTAGGGGTCCCTTCTGGGCCGCCAGTTTGACACCGGGGCCTGGCCCCTGTCCGGGTGACTCCTGGGGGCCGGGATTTCTTCACTTATTGCCGCCTTCTTTTCCAGTCTTTTCAAAAGAGACATCGGCCGCTACCTCCATACGGGGACATTCCTCCGGTTCCCCAAGAGTTGTGTCCCCTTTCCTTAAAAGCTGAATATCCTGCCGATGATTGATTTCTGGGGCTGTTTCTCCAGTTCGGCCGTTTCCGCGGACCCGTCATTAGCCAGTTGGGAAGCAAGTTTCCTGAAGCCGACGGTTATTTCCGCCGACGGGCGGGTCAGTACGAAGGGGCGCCCCTTGTTGATGGAGCTGGTGACGGTTGCGGCATCCTCGATAATGACTGCCCAGACCGTGGAGTTGATATGGCTCTCCAGGTCCTTGATCTTAAGGATTTCCGGCCGGAACCGGTTAAGCACGATCCGGGACCGGCCGTGGAGGTTGAGTTTTTGCAGTATTTCCAGATTAACCTTGATGTGCCTCAGGGCCGGCAGTTCCTGGTTGGCGATGATTACGATCCGGTCCGATGACTCCAGGCAGGCCAGGGTTACATCGTTGAGGGCCGCCGGTGTGTCCACCAGGATGTAATCGTAAGTGTTTTTTAAGGTTTTCAGTATTTCTTCTGCGTGGATCGCCGTCACCAGTTCGGCCTGTTCCGGTGATGCCGGAGCGGGCAGAATCCTGACCCCGGACATGTGGGGACAAAAATAGGTCTCCAGCAGGGAAGGGTCGGAGTAATCTTCTTCCTGGGCCACCTCGGCCAGCCCCCCCTTGGCCGGTATGTTCATGAATACGGATACGTCTCCCCCCTGCAGGTCCATATCCACCAGGGCCACCTTGCCCTTGGCCTCCTGGGCCAGGCCGATGGCCAGATTGCAGGCAACCGTTGTTTTCCCCACTCCGCCCTTGGTGGAAAAGAAAGTTATTATCTTTCCGGGTTCCCTGGCCGGTACGGCGGGGGGCGGAGTTTTGCTGTCCGCCAGCCGAATGCGGAACCTTTTGGAAAATTCACTGGCCCTCCTGATGGTGCTTGCCAGCTCATCGCTGCTGAAGGGCTTTACCAGGTAATCCCTGGCTCCGGCGGCCATGGCCCTGCGCAGGTAGTCCTTTTCGCCCTGGATGGACACAATCACAATGGCGGAGTTGGGATTTCTCTCGGTGATTATTTCAGACGCCCTGATCCCGTCCATGCGGGGCATGTTTACATCCATCAGAATGACGTCGGGCTTTAGCGAATCGGCCAGGCTGACCGCCTCGTCTCCGTCCCCGGCCTCGCCCACGATTTTAATGTCTTCCTCGAAATACAGCAGCCTCTTGATGTCTTCCCTGGTCCCGGGCAGATCATCCACAATCAAAACGGTTATAGTGCTCATTATTTTTCACCTCCCGATTACCTTGCCAATTGATTCATGTTCGTGGACGGGATGCCGATCTTGGCCCCGTCGGCCGGTGTGCGGAGCACGAGGCGGATGCTTCCCCTTTCCGCAGCCAGGGTTATGTGCTGGGCTTCGCTGGGGTTCACCGACAGGGTCACGGTTCCGTTCACGGGCTGCTTTGGATCAGCCTGGCCGCCAGTGGATTTGTTTACCGCCAGTACCCTTATGTCCTGAACCAGGGTTGAGGTGAATACGTTGCTGCCCACGTTCACAGTCCCCAGTACATCCACGTGGTCACCGGGCTTCAGCAGCCCGGCGACACCGGTTACGTCGTTTACCGCCACGGTCATGGCCCGGCGCCCGGGCTCGACAAGCATGGCCAGCCCCTCGCCGGCGTCCCCGGGACTGGCCACCCTGCTTTTGAGAATGTGCTCCCCGGGGTGTATGTCGCTGCGGGCCACCTTGCCCACCACCTCCCCGGGTGTTCCCAGGACCGTCGGGCTGACGTAATTGGAGGGTATCTGGGTGAAAGTGACCATCTGTTCGGTGATCAGCTGCCGGGCGGGAATCATTACCTTGGCCACGGCCACCGGCACAAAATCTCCTGATGCTTTATAGGTACTCTCCATGTGCCGGATATACTGGTAAGTTCCGTAAGCCGCCGCCAGCCCGAACGCCACCGCCAGGGCCAGGATCATAATTCTGCCTTTCATCTTTTCATCTCCCGACTGTCTTCTTTATTCAATCAATGCCACCGTGTATAGGCCGGTTTTTTTTGCCCAATGGGACGGGGGACTTTAGTCCCGGAAATAACACGGGGCTTTTTTAAAAAGCCCCTTCTCGTGAAACAAATAATTTTTCTTTTGTTTAAAACTTTTTATAAATCAACTATTTTATTTTTTAACGCATAAAGTGCTGCCTGGGTGCGATCTTCCACGTTTAGCTTCTGGAAAATTCTATAAAGGTGGTTTTTTACCGTCTTTTCACTGATGAAAAGCTTATTGGCGATTAACCTGTTCGAGTCTCCCCTGGCCACGTATTGAAGAACTTCTATTTCCCTGGGGGTCAGGTCGTTTTGGAATCCGGAAGCCTGTTGCTTCTTGGAAAGCCTGGTTATTTCCTGGAATACGATGGACATCAGCCTCGGGGGTATGTACGACTCTCCCCGGGCCACTCCCCTGATGGTTTCCACCAGCTTTCCCGGACTGACGTCCTTGAGCAGGTAGGCCAGGGCCCCCGCCCTGATCAACTCGAACAGGTATTCTTCCTGGTCGTGGATGGTCAGGGCGATGATCCCCACCGAGGGCTTTTCCCTCTTGATTGTCCGGCAGGCCTCAATGCCGTCGACGTGAGGCATGTTGACGTCCAGGAGGGCCACATCGACATCTTTTTCCAGGACAATTTTTATCGCCTCCCGGCCGTCTTCGGCCTCCCCCACAATCTCGATGTCCTTTTCAAGGGAAAGAATTTTTCTTATGCCTTCTCGCACCAGAGTATGGTCGTCCGCGATCAGCACTCTAATCGGGAACATGAGAACACCCCCATATTGGTCGTTTATGCCGTCAATCCCCTAAGGGCAATGAAACAGTGATCATTGTCCCCTGTCCGGGGGCGGAATGGATTTTAATTATTCCATTCAGGATTTGAATCCTTTCCCTCATGCCCAGAAGTCCGAAGCCTTCCCTGCCGGCTCCGTGCATCACCCCGTCAGGGTCGAATCCCACCCCGTCGTCCTTAATGACGGTGTTGATCTTATTGTTCAGGATTTCAATCTTGATCATCACCTGGCTGGCCTTGGCGTGTTTCCGGATGTTGTTCAGACACTCCTGGATCACCCTGAACAGGGCCACTTCCACCGCCATGGAAAAACGCCTGTGATTTCCGATGATCACCAGTTCCACCGGCAGGTTGTACTGCGACTGAAAGTCCTCCACGTAGCGCTTGACCGCCGGCACCAGCCCCAGGTCGTCCAGCACCATGGGCCTCAGGTCGAAGATTATTTTTCTCACGTCCTGCAGGCTCTGCCGGACCATGTCCTGGAGGGCGCACAGCTCCTCCCTGACCCTGGAACTGTCCACCTCCATCATCTTCAGGCAGAATTCGGCCCGCATGACGATATTGGCCATCAACTGGGCCGGCCCGTCGTGGATTTCCCTGGCCACCCGGCGGCGTTCCTCCTCCTGGGCCTTGATAATGCTTATCCCGAGCTGCTGAACCTGCTGAATTTTCCCTATTCTCTGGGACAGGTCCTTCAGGTTTCCGGTCAGGTAATTGATGACCACCGAAAGCTGCGAGGCCAGATTTTCCGCCTTGACGAGCATGGCTTCGAACCTGCGGAGGCTTTGTTCCATGCTGTCCCTCTTGTAGCGCAGCAGGTTTTCCCTGCCCCTGAGCTTGGCCAGCTGGATCTGCTTTTCCTGGGCGTTTATGTATGCTTTTTTGATATCATTTTCGGTATATTTTGCAAAATTTTTACTGACTTCGGCAAGGCGGCGGCGGGCTCTTTTCTCCTCCCTGGAAAGCTCGTCAACCTGGGCCACCAGGTTCTCCACCTCGCTGCGGGTCTCTTCCAGCTCTTTTTTCAGGCGCATGTATTCCACGCGGGTGTTCTCGGCTATCTCGAACACTTGTCTCTTTCCGTTCTCAATGGCCGAAAGGGTTTCCTTGATGATGCCGTCAAGGTTGCCGAAGTCGGAGACCATCGTTTTCACCGCGACTTTTTCGTTTTTCCGTGACTTAAGATACTTTCTGCAGAAACATGTCATTTCCTCCCAGATACAACATTTTTTCTAAGGTGGACGCCGGCAGCCGTTTATCCTTTACCTGGCGTATAATTTGCGTTGAGTGTATACTTAAGGTGTCGGCGGCTGAAGGGGAGTGACCGGTTACAGGCCGGCAGCGGTCTTTAAAAAGGAGGCGTCAGCCGGGGAGGTGGTTTCTTGCCTGAAGGCCAGGAACGGGTCAAGCCCGAAAAGGCTGTCCTGGTAGGTATTGAATTGCCCGGTGAATCCGGGGGGGCGGTGGAAGAGTCAATGAACGAACTGGCCAGGCTGGCGGATACGGCCGGCGCCGAGGTGGTCGGACGCCTGGTTCAGAAAATGGCCAGGCCCGACGCGGCCACTTTCCTGGGGCGGGGCAAGGCCCTGGAGGCGGCCGGGATGTGCCGGGACTCCGGAGCCCGCCTGGTGATCTGCGACCGGGAGCTGTCGCCGGCCCAGGCCCGGAACCTGGAGGAAATCACGGGGGTCAGGGTAATAGACCGGTCCCGCCTGATCCTGGACATTTTCGCCTGCCGTGCCAAGACCCGGGAGGGCAAGCTCCAGGTGGAACTGGCCCAGCTGAGCTACC
The DNA here is from genome assembly GCA_023512435.1 of Peptococcaceae bacterium. Lineage (GTDB taxonomy): Bacteria > Bacillota > Desulfotomaculia > Desulfotomaculales > Desulfocucumaceae > JAILZP01. Next base: position 70,027 of record JAILZP010000002.1, read on the forward strand.
TGCTGCCCCGTCTTTCCGGCAGGGGCGCCGAACTCTCCAGGCTCGGCGGCGGCATAGGCACCCGGGGCCCCGGTGAAACCAAGCTGGAAGTTGACCGCAGGAGGATAAGAAAGCGCATCGCAGATTTAAAGAAGGAACTGGAGGAGGTCAGGCGCCACCGGGAGGTGATCCGCCGGGGCAGGCGGGAGGCGCCGGTTCCCCAGGTTTCCATAGTGGGATACACCAACGCCGGCAAGTCCACCCTGCTGAATAAACTCACCGGTGCCGGGGTGCCGGTGGAGGACAGGCTTTTCGCCACCCTGGACCCCACCACCCGGAGGGTGGTCCTGCCCAACAATGAAACTGTTCTCCTGACAGACACCGTGGGCTTTATCAGCAACCTGCCCCACCACCTGGTGGCCGCGTTCCGGGCCACCCTGGAAGAGGTGGCGGAGGCCGATGTCCTGCTGCACGTGGTGGATATATCCCATCCGTGCGCCGGGAAGCAGGCGGAAACGGTGAGGGAAGTCCTGGCCTCCCTGGGAGCCGGGGACAAACCCGCCATCACTGTGTACAACAAGATTGACCTGGTGCCCGGTGACCGGATTCCTCCACCGGACCGGGGAGATTATCCGGTTCTTGTTTCCGCCCGGACGGGGCACGGCCTGGACGAACTGCTGGCCAGAATTGCCCTGGCCGCCGCCCGGAGAAGGGTAAGGAGGCGCTTTTTTCTGCCTTTTTCAAGGAGCGGCCTGCTTTCGGTACTGTTTCAGCAAGGCCGGGTGATCAGCCGGGTCCACGTTCCGGAAGGGGTCTGGGTGGAGGTGGAATTGGAGGAGGTATGGGCTTCGAGGGTTGAGGCCATGCTCGGGGACTCCGGAGAAAATATTTAGGGCGCAGGAGAGGAGGCGCCGGCAGCCTGATCAGCGCAACCGCGGCCGGATGCCTGGGGGCGCCCGCGGCTTTTCTGGTCTGCGGCCTCGCGGGAATGGCGGTGACTGCCTGGGTGTGGCGGCAATCCGCCAGGAAGATCGGGGGCGGTCAAAAGACGTTTTTCTCCCCGTCCCCGTAAAGCCTGGCGGGAGACAGGGGGGCCGTGTCCAGGAGACTGCACTTGCCCTCGGTAATCAATTGGGAAACAATCAGCCCGATGGCCGGTGAATGCATGAAACCGTTTCCGGCAAAGCCGCCGGCGATGAAAAACCCCTCAAGGTCCGGGTGTTCCCCGATTATTCCCAGGTAGTCCGGCGTCAGGGACCTTGTGCCGACGTAGGCCCTGACCAGTTGGGCGTCCTGCAGGCGGGGAATGCGGAGGACCGCCGACTCGATGAACCCGTCCAGCAGGGACCAGTCCACCGCGGTATCCGTTCCGGGAAAGGAGTCCTTATCGGTGCCCCCCAGCAGCATGGTGCCGCTTTTTTCCGTGTGCATGTAAAAGCCCGTGTCCATGTCCACCACCAGGGGGGCGCGCCCGGGTATACCTTCCAGGGGGGCGCAGACGTATACCTGCCTCCTGTACGGCCGGGCCGGAATCTCGATACCGGCCAGTTTGCCTATTTCAGGCAGGCCGGGCCCGGCGGCGTTCACCAGCACCCGGCAGGAAAAGCGGCCGGAGGAGGTGGTTACGCCCCTGACTTGATTGTTTGAAATCGCTATGCCGGTGACTTCTTCCCGGAGAAATACTTCCACCCCTCTTTTCCTGGCCTGCTTAAAGTACCCCATGGTGACCCCGTAAGGATCGGCGTAGCCGTCCAGGGGGCAGGTGGTTCCGCCCACCAGGTCGTCGGTGCGGATGTACGGATGTCTACCGGCTATCTCCTCCGGTGCGAGAAACTCCGCCGGCACATCAAAGTCTTTCAGGACGGCCAGGTTTCTTTCAAATTCCTTCAGCCGGTCCGGATTGGAGGAAACAAAGAGGTAGCCCCGGTGGAAAAAGTATACGGGATAGTCCATTTCTTTTTCAAAGTTCTTTAAGTAAGGGAGGCTGATTTTGGTCAGGGCCACGTTTGTGGGACTGGAGAACTGGTGCCTGATGCCCCCGGTACAGTAGGCGGTGGAACCCATGCAGGGAAATCTTTCCTTTTCAATCACCGCAATTTTCAGCTTTCCGGTCAGCGAAAGGTGATAGGCGATGCTGAGCCCGATCACCCCCGCCCCCGTCACAACAACATCAAAGGCTCTCAACCCGTATCCCACCTCCGTGCGATACTGGATTCCCCGCCGCCGGTCCATTTTCCTCTTTCTATAAAAGGTTTTATTGATTTTGTGGCGAATAAAATCTAAGTTTGGAAAATTTTTTCGGAGGAAGGTCAATGCGATTCGATTCATTCAACGGCAATGACCTCCTGATGATGCTGGTCGGAAGCGCCAACCTGCTGGCGGAGAACCGCTCCGAGATAGATTCGCTGAACGTTTTTCCGGTGCCCGACGGGGATACCGGGACAAACATGCACTCCACCTTTCTGGCGGGGGTCAGGGAGGCCAGGGAAAGGAAAGGCTCGCCGGCGGGAGATATTGCCTCCGCCATGGCCCGGGGCAGCCTCCTGGGGGCCCGGGGCAATTCCGGGGTGATCCTCTCCCAGATTCTGCATGGATTCGCCAGGGTCCTGGAAAGCAAGGACCGGGTGTACACTGCCGATGTGGCCGCGGCCTTTTCCGAGGGGTCCCAGGCAGCCTGGCGGGCAGTGATGAACCCCGTGGAGGGGACCATGCTGACCGTGTGCAGGAGGATTTCGGACTCTTTCCAGGAGGCGGTGAAGAGGGGGTATGACCTGATCAAGGCCACCCTGCACGCATACAGGCAGGCTCAGCAGGCCCTGGCGGAAACCCCGGAGATGCTGCCGGTGCTGAAGGAGGCCGGCGTGGTGGACGCCGGGGGAAAGGGGCTGGTGGTGATCCTGGAGGGCATCCTGCACGCCCTGAAAATGGCTGCGGCCAGGAAGGAACTGGAACTGTTCGACCTGGCGGCCAGCCAGCAGAAGGAGTTCATGGCCAGGGCCGGGGACGTGTCTCCCGCCCTGGAGTATACCTATTGCACAGAAATGGTTGTCCGGGGCAAAAGCCTGCCCCTGGACCGGATGCGGAGGGAGCTCTCTCCCTACGGCGACTGCCTGCTGGTGGTGGGAAACGATGAGGCCGCAAAGGTTCACATCCATTCCAACCACCCGGGGCTGGTGCTGGAGTGCTGCCTCAAATACGGCGCCCTGATCGGCGTGCAGGTGAACAACATGGAGGAACAGCACAAAGATTTCGTCCAGGCGGCAGTCCCGGAAAAGCCCCTGGGGGTGGTCAGCGTCGGGCTGGGTGAGGGGATTATGAGGATCATGGAGAGCCTGGGAGCCGATGTGGTGGTGCCCGGGGGGCAGACCATGAATCCGAGCACCGAGGCCATACTGGAAGCCATCACCCGGGTGAGGGCCGGCAAGATCCTGGTCCTGCCCAACAACGGCAACGTGGTGATGGCCGCGGAACAGGCGGCGTCGATGGCCCCCGGGCAGGTCCGGGTGGTGAAAACGGCCAACATCCCCCAGGGGCTGGCCGCCCTGCTGGCTTATAATCCCTACGGGGACCCGGACCAGGTGGCGGACAAAATGGCCCGGGCCGCCGGTGCGGTGAGGTGCGGGGATATAACCCGGGCGGTCAGGGATACAACGATAAAGAGATGTAAAATAAAGGCCGGGGAATACATTGCCGTAATCGATGACCGGATTGTGGCCGCGGGACCGGACCTTTACCCGGTGGTCAGGCTGCTGGTGGACGCCCTGGCGGAGGACGGGGCGGAAATACTGACCCTGTATTACGGCGCCGGCCTTTCCGGGGACGAGGCCGGGTCGGTGGCGCGAAGGCTGGCTGAAGACGGCGTCGGTTTGGAAATAGAAACCCATTACGGCGGGCAGCCCCATTACCAGTTTATAGTTTCCGCCGAATGAACGGAGGATTGTAAAAGTGGGAAAAATCAGTATTGTTACCGACAGCACGGCGGATCTGCCGGAAGCAATCGTAAAGCGCTACAACATCACGGTGGTTCCGCTGAAGGTTTTTTTCGGCCCGGAGGTTTACCTGGACGGGGTGGAAATCACCCCGGACGAATTCTTCCGCCGGCAGGTGGACGGCGAATTCTCCAGCACCTCCCAGCCTTCGCCGGCTGATTTCGTGGAATACTATACGCCCCTGGTGGAAGCGGGGGACGAAATAATATCCATTCACATTTCCAGCCAGATGAGCGGGACGGTCCAGTCCGCCAGCATGGCCAGGACCGCGCTGAACTATCCCGCCCTGGAGGTGGTGGACTCCGGCGTGGTGAGCGTGGCCCTGGGTCTCCTGGTATTGAACGCGGCCAGGGCGGTGGAGGCCGGAAAAACCAGGGAAGAGGTGCTGGCCCTGGTGGGGGAGATGATGAAGGAATTGAAGGTCTATTTCATGGTGGACACCCTGGAGTACCTGCAGCGGGGGGGCCGCATTGGCAGGGCCCAGGCATTTTTGGGCACCCTTCTCAACGTCAAGCCCATCCTGACCATAAAGGACGGACTGGTACACCCCCACGAAAAGGTGAGGGGAAGGTCCAGGGCCATAGCCCGCCTTATTTCCCTCATGGAAGAAAGCTTCGGCCGGGCCGGCGGGCTGCAGTGCTGGATAACCCACGGCGTTTTTCCGGAAGGGATGGAAGAGGTTAAAAAGGGCATGGAAAAATTGGACTGCCGGGAAATTTTAACCGGACGTCTGGGGCCCGTGGTGGGGACCCACGCCGGCCCCGGCCTGGTGGGACTGGTCTGCCTGCCGGTTAAAGAATAGTTGGCTGCCGCCCGGTTCCCGGCAGGAAAAAAACAATCCGCCGTCGTAATAATAGCTTGTTACAGAGATTTGAGAATTTAAAAAAAAGTTTCAAGATTGAATAATTCAGGGGGTGCGCTTATGGGAGAGATGATGTGGCAGCCGTCGGCGGAACGGGTGGAACAGGCAAACATGACCCGCTATATCGGGTTCGTGAACCAAAATTACGGCAAAAACTTCAAGACTTACGACGAATTATACGACTGGTCGGTAACCGAAACTGCCGATTTCTGGGAGTCGGTGTGGAAGTTCTGCGGAATCACCGCTTCGAAGCCCTATGACAATGTGGTCACCAACCTGGAAGAAATGCTGGCCGCCAGGTGGTTTAACGGCGCCAGGCTTAATTTTGCTGAAAACCTGCTGCGCTGCCGCGATGACAGGACCGCCCTGGTATTCAGGGGCGAGGCCGGGCACAGGGCGGAGATCACTTACGCCGGGCTTTACGGCCAGGTGGCCCGCATGGCGAAGGCCATGAGGGACCACGGCATCAAGGCGGGGGACCGGGTCGCCGGCTTCATGCCCAACATGATCGAAACCGTGGTGGCCATGCTGGCGGCCGCCAGCATCGGCGCGGTGTGGTCCTCCTGCTCCCCGGACTTCGGGATCAAGGGGGTCCTGGACCGCTTCGGACAGATCCAGCCCAGGATCCTGTTCACCGCCGACGGCTATTTCTACAACGGGAAAGTCATCGACTCCCTCTCCAGGGTGGCCGGGATACTGCAGGAAATAGACACCATTGAAAAAGTGGTGGTGGTCCCCTACGTCAGTGAAAGCCCGGACATCGGCAAGGTCCCCAAGGCGCAGCATTACCGGTCCTTCATTTCACCCGGTCCGGCCGGGGAAATAAGCTTTGAACAGCTGCCCTTCAACCACCCGGTTTACATCATGTATTCCTCGGGTACCACGGGCGTGCCCAAGTGCATCGTGCACGGGGCCGGGGGCACCCTGATCCAGCACCTCAAGGAACTGGTGCTGCACACCGACCTCAAGAGGGAAGACGTGATTTTCTACTTCACCACCTGCGGCTGGATGATGTGGAACTGGCTGGTCAGTTCCCTGGCCGTGGGGGCCACCGTGGTTCTGTACGACGGTTCGCCCTTCCATCCCCAGCCGGACGCCCTGTTCAAGATGGCCCAGGACGAGAAGATAACCGTCTTCGGCACCAGCGCCAAGTACCTGGCCACCGCCGAAAAGGAAGGGGTAAAGCCCGCCGGGAAATACGACCTGGGGCCGCTCAAGGCCATTCTGTCCACGGGTTCGCCGCTCTCGGCGGACAGCTTCGAGTACGTCTACCGGGACATCAAGAAGGACCTGTGCCTGTCCTCCATATCCGGCGGCACCGACATTATCTCCTGCTTCGCCCTGGGCAACCCCATCGGCCCGGTGTACAAAGGGGAGCTGCAGTGCCGCGGGCTGGGCATGAAGGTGCAGTCCTTCGACGAGTCGGCCAGGCCGGTCACCGGACGGAAGGGCGAGCTGGTCTGCGTAAGGGCCTTCCCCTCCATGCCCGTGGGTTTTTGGAACGACCCGGACATGAAGAAGTACAGGGGGTCATACTTCGACGTGTACGAAAATGTCTGGCGCCACGGCGACTTTATCGAGATCACTCCCAACGGCGGGGTGATCATCTACGGCCGTTCCGACGCCACCCTCAACCCGGGCGGGGTCAGGATCGGCACGGCGGAAATCTACCGCCAGGTGGAAGCCATGCCCGAGATCCTGGACAGCCTGGTGGTGGGACAGGACTGGGACAATGACGTCCGGGTGGTTCTCTTCGTCAAAATGGCTCCTGGGGTTGAGCTGACCAGCGATCTGGCCGGGAAAATAAGGGCCCTGATCCGGGAAAACGCCTCCCCGCGCCACGTTCCGGCCAAGATCATCAGCGTCAAGGACATCCCGTACACCATCAACGGGAAAAAGGTGGAGCTGGCGGTCAGGAACATCATTCACAACCGGCCGGTGCTGAACAAGGACGCCCTGGCCAACCCCGAGGCGCTGGAGTATTATAAAGACATACCGGAATTGCAAGTCTGATCAGGACTAGGGCTGTGACGAACATCGCCTCAACTCTCTAATTCCTGTGCTGGCGGGGCGGTCCGATGCGCATAAGTTTCAGGAATCTTAATTTCAGGATGAAAGAAATTGGAATTCCTGTGCGGTACCCGGCCGGGGAGAAAATAATTCTGCGGGGTCATAAAAACCGTTTTTTCTTCCTGGTTGCCGACGGCCTGGTGGAGGTGTACTCCGGGGACGGGGGACGGAAGATTCACCTGGCCCGTCTCTTCCCCGGGGATTATTTCGGGGAAATGTCGTGCCTCACCGGGGAGGCCTCCAGCGCCACCTACGCCGCCCTGGACGACGTTGACCTGCTGCGGACGGACAGGGAGGGGCTGCTGAAACTGCTGGCGGATTTGCCTGAATTCAACCGCCATATTCTTGAAACCTTCTGCAGCATGGTTAAAAAGGGCGGGACCGGCCCGGAGGCCGCAGTCCCGCTTTTTTCAGCGGGAGACGGGGCCGGGGACAGCCGGCCCCGGGACGCGGGGTCCGCCGGGAGGCCCAGGATCGGCCTGGCCCTGGGGGCCGGGGTGGTCCGCGGAATGGCCCATATCGGAGTGATCAGGTCACTGCAGAAAAACGGCATACCCGTGGACATGGTGGCCGGAACCAGCGCCGGAGCAATGGTGGGGGCCTGTCTGGCCGCCGGCCTCACCGTGGACAGGATGGAGGAGATTGCCAAAGGTTTGCGGTGGTCACGGATTGCAGCCCCGGTGCTGCCCCCGGGAAAGGCTTTCTTAAACAATGAAAAGCTGGGCCTGCTGGTTGAGCGGGAGCTTGGCGGCAAGACCTTCAGTGAGCTGAAGATTCCCTTTGCCGTGGTGGCGGCCGACGCCTGCACGGGGGAGGAGGTCGTCATCAGGGAGGGGAAGGTGTCCGATGCCGTTAGGGCCTCCACCGCCATTCCCGCCGTCTTCGACCCGGTGAAGCTGGGGGACCGGACCCTCATCGACGGGGCGGTGGTGAACATGGTGCCGGCCAGTGTCTGCCGTTCCATGGGGGCCGACCTGGTCATCGCCGTGTCGGTGAACGACTTTTCCTTCCGGTCCGGGCCGCCCAGGAATATAATCATGGCCATCCTGCGCTACACCGACATGATGCTGAAAAGGCAGGTGGCCCAGGCCAAGAACCAGTGGGCGGACATTGTCGTAAGCGTGGAAAGGCCCGACCTGAGCGGCTACAGCTTCCGGGAGGCCAGGCAGTTCATCAGGGAGGGGGAGCGGGCCGCTGACTCCGCGATGCCCAGGATCAAGGCCCTGATCAGCGCCTGGCGGATTTAGGCCGCAAGCGGTTGCAAGGGGCCCGCCGGACTGTTTTATCAATGTTCTGGCCCGGATTCTGCTTACCTTTCCTGGACCCTGGTTCACTTGTCCCTGTTTTTTTCCGCCAGCCTGGAGGCGCACGCCAGGCATATTTTGCCGCTGGTCAGCACCGACCCGCATGACTCGCAGTATTTAAGTATTTTCCGGGCGCAGTCCCGGCAGTAAAAGTCTCCCCGCATCTCCACCCGGGCGGCGAAGAAGTCGGCGTCGTCGTAATCCACCCACTCCCCGCAGGAACTGCAGCAGGCCTCCTCCATATCGCTCAGCAGGTACTCCAGGGCGGCGTACGGCTCGTTGGTGGCAATGCCTATCTTTAAAATTACACTGTCGCTCAAGGTCAGGTTTTCTTTCAGGTACCTGTGCAGCCTCCGGTGGGTGCGGTCCGGCCTGTACGCTTCCAGAAGCTCCCTGACCTCTCCGTCCCCGACCTTTACCGAAGAGGCGAAGAAATGCTCGAAATCCTCCACCGTCATCCGGTCGAAGGGCATGGCCCAGCACTCGTACATGTACCCGGATATGGCCTCCACGTCCCTGATCTTGATTTCGTCGAAAAGGCCCTCCAGGGCGTCCATCATCTTTTCCTTCAGGTCCAGCATGTCGTTTTTCATTCTCTCCCGGCGGAGAATGCTCAGGACGTCGTCGGCCTGGAGCAGAAGGTTGTAGGAATGCTCCTTGAGCCTGTTCAGGATCCTGTCGTTGCGGCTTTTCACCTTGTTCTTGTAAAAGGACATGTGCTCGATGTTGGACCAGAGGTTTTCCACCTCGCTGCGGACCTGAATCTCGAAATTGAAGTTGAGGTTGTTCCAGGTATAGACTCCGTCGTAATGATGGGTCATCTTCCCGTTTTCGTGCCTGGTGGGGTGGTGGGTAAGGGAGGTGATGTTGCTGAATCTGAACAGTTCTTTCTTTTCCTTCTCAAAAAGCTTTACCACCTTCTCCACGTCCTCGCCCAGCTCCACAATGATGAAAAATCCTATCAGGTCCGGGATGTCGTCCAGGGAGGCCGCATTCTTGTACTCGTCCTTTCTCTGGATCTTTTCGGCTATGCTTTCCCAGGTCTTCACCCTGACCTCGAAACGGTAAAGGGGATACTGTTTAACCTGCAGCCTGTAACTGGTCTGAAACATGGCGAAAAAATGCTTGAATTCGTCCATTATGGTTTCAGCGGCCAGGTTAAGACTGGAGAGGCTCTCAAGGTAGCTTTTTTTCATCTGTTCCAGGATGTCCAAAAAAAGTTCCTCCCCGGAACCCTTGTGGCCGCCGGTTGCCGGCGGCCTTTTCACAGGCGTGCTCCGTCATTATTATACATTAAATTTCCGGCCTTTCGGCGGATTATTTTCACTGCCCGTTATAAAGTTTACCCGGATCCGGAAGAATCCGCAGGTTCTCTTATGATAGATCCGGAAATGCCCCCGGACGGGCTTTTTTCATCAAGTGGCCGGTTGATTGTTGGAAAAGGGTCTGCCTGGAGGTATAATAAAAAATATAATGTCGGGTGGAAGACAATTAATTATGTGTTCCTGATTTTGCCAGGCGGTTGATCTATGACCCCCGGCCGGATGGCGGACCAGGGGCTGCAAACCCGGAAAAACGAAAGGGGGATTAACTTGGGAAAGGACACACTGGATGAAAAAAGTTGTCTTGCTCTTCACGAGATAGCCCTGGAGCTGAAGAACATGCTGGATGGTATTACCCACGACTTTTACCGCCACAGGGAGGAATACCTTTCGGAGGTCAAGCAGTTAAGCGACGCCACCGTAAGCTCCATGAAAAAATCAGTGCTGAGTATGCCGATCATCGCGGGGGCATCTCTGAAAGAGGCGGCCGGCAGGTACGAGGTCATGCGGGACCTGGAGTACATCAGGCTGAACCTGGAAAAAATCATGCGGGCCACCCGGGAAAAGTTGAACAGGAGCGTGCTTTTCAGCAACTGGGCCGTTGAAGAGCTGAATGTCCTGTTTGCCGGGGCCGGTGACGGTCTGACCATTCTGTCCGAATATTTAAAACAGTGCGCCGAGACCAACCGGGAACGTCTGGAAAACGAAACCGAAAAACTCCTCCGGGACATCTCGCGGTTCTCCCAGCAGCACGAGGACCGGTTCATGAAGGGCGTCTGCACTCCGGAGTCGGCGGCCATCTACCAGTCCATGCTGGATGCCTTCAGGGATATCTTCAGGCACATCAAATCATGCGTGGTCAAGGTGTTCAGGTATTAACCCGGTCTAATCAACCGGTGGGCTGAATGGCCCATTTTTTTGCAAAAAGGCCAGTTGAATACAATAAATTGAATAACCGGCAACAGGGGCCGGTTATTTTTCCCGCCACTTTTTGGGGGGCATTTTCAATACGGGGTGATCCGGCCAGCAAAGGCTGAGGAAGTTGTGCAGGATGATACCGGTAAGGCCCCAAATGAAATACTTGCCGTACTCGTAGAAATACATCGGGTAGGAAGTCCTCACCTGCCATCCCTCCCTGTAGGTCGGCGGCACCTTGTGCAGGGGGAAGTCATTTTTATACCTGGTGGCCACCTCAACATGGGTTGCATAGGGAGGTTCGGCCAGAAAGAAATCGACGGGGACCAGGAACAGTTCCTCCACCTCCCGGGCATTGGGCGTGATCCCGGAGGTTTTTATTTCCCCGGCGTACGGGTAAATCAGGGCGCCCATGGGTGAGGCCAGAATATCCAGGGGTCCGATAATCCTGATATCCCCGCTGTCAATTCCCAGTTCTTCGGTGGTTTCCCTCAGCGCCGTGGCCAGGGGATCCGGGTCGTTGCCCTTTTCCACCACGCCGCCGGGAAAGCATATCTCACCCGGCTGCCTTTTCAGATTTCTGGACCTTACCTCGAACAGTATGTGGCATTTCCCGTCCTTTTCCACCAGCGGCAGCAACACCGCCGAAACAAGCCGGTCCGATTGGTTAAGTATGGCCGGCCGGCGGCCCGCCAGGCGATTGTATATGTACTGCACTGTTATCCTCCATTTTTTTGTGCAAAAAGCATTGTTTATCCGGACTTGATAAAGCTATTATATAAATGTCGGAGTGTTTCGGAAAGAGTTTTTTCATTCCGGACGGGGTGGTAACGGTTTGAATGACATCTGGGCGCTGCCCTCGGGTGAATGGGTGGTTTATTCCGACGAGGAGGCCGTGATCAGGGATTTTCTCTCCCTGGCAGACCTGGAGGTGGTCACCTCCTACCACGGAATGTTCAAAAAGCACAGGGCCGTACAGTTTAAGTTTGCCGGCCGGGAAGAACTATTGCGGTATGTGTGCTTCATGGCTGGTTTTGATTACGGCCAGGCGGTCAAGCTGCTGAAACGCCCAGGAATAAGCTACAACCGGTTATTTGGAGACAGCGCGCACCAGCCCCCCCTGTTTATTGAGACGGAACCCCGCAGGAAGAAGGCCAGGTAACCGGACACGGTTCAGGATCACCCGGGACCGGGAGGTTTTGGGTGTTTTATTTTTGATTGATCGGAAAAGGGGTATATTCAGGCTTCATAGAATTTTATACTGCGGGAGGGGGATGAGATGCCTATAATCGTCGGCATTGCGGGGGGTACGGGGTCTGGAAAGACCACGGTGGCCAGAGCGGTTGCCGGAGCGTTTCTGGACCGGGCGGTGGTGATCGAACAGGACTGCTTTTACATAGACAGGGGTAACGTGCCCTTCAAGGATAGGAAGGAACTCAACTTCGATCATCCGGACTCGATAGATGTGGGCATGATGGTGGAAATTTTGACCGCCCTCAAGGCCGGCGGGCGGGGGAGGATCCCGCAGTATGACTTCACCACCCACACCCGGAAAAGGGAAAAGGTCCCGGTGGGCCCGGCGGATGTCATTGTGGTGGAGGGAATACTGATCCTTCACTACCCTGAACTTAGGAATCTGTTCGATTTAAAGGTATTTGTCCAGACCGACTCCGATATCAGGCTGATAAGGAGGATAAAGAGAGACCTGGAGGAACGGGGGCGGACTCTTGGCGCGGTATTCAGCCAGTACATCAGGAGCGTCAAGCCCATGCACGAGATGTATGTGGAACCCTCCAAGCATCACGCTGACATAATCATCCCGGAGGGAGGGTTCAACGTGGTGGGGGTGGAAACCATCATCTCCCAGGTGTCCAGGATGCTCAGGCACAACCTCAATTTAAGAAACTCATCATAAACAAAACCCGCATCCTGCGGGTTTTGTTTATTAAATCCTTAAATCCTTGCATACAGGGCGTTTTCGGAGGGTTCGTATCTAGCCTCAAATTTCCCTTTTTTGTTAATCCCAAACTGGTTGAAAAACCCTTTACCGAATACCTTTGTCTTTTTTATTTCCATTCCGCCCTCGGTTACACCGCGGATGCGAATGGTATGACTTCCCCTGTCATATGCCAGCTCGATTCGCGAGGTCCCCAGTTTTTCTCTGGCTACGTTGTTAAGAACAATAGATGTTTTTGACAAAGATATTATGGGCGCTTTTTCTTGCCTTTCGCCCCTGGGTTTATAAACTTCAAAGGCCATGTTTTCACTCCCTTCATCCATATAAAAAGACCATTACTTGCTAATTCTAAAATATGACAGCATATTTGTCAATGATATTTTAAAACTTATTTTTCATAGTTACAATTTGATTTTTTAAGGAATTAAAAGATAATATATTAATTTGCTGCTCATTGAATTCCGGTTGGTCTAACTGTTCAATATGCATGTGTTGGAGTTTCTTCTTATGGCAATCAGAAAGACATCGGTTATTTCAGGGTCGAATTGAGTGGATCTGCCCGCTTTTAACCTGGTAACCGCTTCACGGTGGGAAAATCCCTTTCTGTATGGGCGTTCGGACGTCATGGCTTCATACGCGTCGGCCACTGCAATTATGCGGGACAAAAGCGGGATGTCCGCACCGGAAAGCCCGTCGGGATAACCGCGTCCATTAAAGTATTCGTGATGATAGAGGACAATATCGGCATAACGCGCGTAGCCTTTTATTTTCCGGAGAATGTTCCGGCCGGTCTGGGGATGCCTGCGGATGACATCAAGTTCGCAATGGTTAAGGCTTTCTGTTTTTAACAATATTTCGGGCGGGATAAACAATTTTCCTATATCGTGCAGAAGGGATGCCGTGAAAAGGTTTATTATACTTTCTTCCGGGAGTTTCAGCTCACGGCCGGTCATCAGGGCGTAGTCGGCCACCTTGATCGAATGGAGGCCTATTATCTCATCCAGTGTGCCAAGAAAAGAAATCAGTTCACCGTTTCGGCCTTCTTTATCTGCTGCGGATATCTCATTTAATTTTTTAATTACGTCGGCAGTTTTACCCTTCATACGATTACTGCTCCAGTTTAATATTGAGTTTAAATATTGTTTTATATAAATATAATATGCAATTAATTATTACACAAGAAAAAACAGGTAAAACACTGCCATTATTTACACTATGGGTTTGAATGGGCGATGGGCATTAAAAATTAGGGATTGACAGCGCGAGGACGGGGTGTGGGCGAAGTGCCGGCGGAGGCGGCGGGGAGGATGCCAATGGTGCAAGAAGCGGTTTTAAGCCTGGCTTTTAACGGGATCTTCCCGTTCGGTTTCCGGAACTTCCGGGTTAAAGTCCGGGCCAGGACGGTCAAATGCTTCCACGGTGAAAATGTCGTTATCCGGCAGCGTAAGGAGGGCTTCTATTAAACTTTCCTTGTCACCGGAATTTTTTTGCAGGATTTCTCTCTTAAGGCTCAGGCGGTACCCCTCGCCCGAGGTGTGGTCGTAAAACCCCCAGCCCTGGTCTTCCATGCTGATAATGGTACCTTTTGCGCGGGAACAGCCGGTAAGAATTTCAATGGCATGTTGGAGACAGCCGCCGCTGCCTGTGTAGACAGTCAACCCCGGCCCTTTGTCAATAAGTTTCAGGGCAAACTTGCAGACTCTGTACCCGATTGCCGAACCTATGCACAAGTGCCCGTGCCGGTTTATGAGCATGCGCAGGTCTGGAGGATAATTGTGGCTGCCCATACATTTTCTCCTAAATTTAAAATTCTGTTCCCCCTAATGGAAATTATAACCTTACAAAATGTTTTTGGTCAATACAGGCGGGAAAAGGGGATGGGCCGGCCGGTATAGAAATAATCAAGGGCAGGCGGATTATATATAACGGGAGGGCAAAAGATGACCCTGAAAATGCACCGCGATCTGGTGGACAGGCTGGAAAGCGGCGAAACGGCGGAGATGGGGATGGAGGATTCCTTTAATTTTGCCTGTGACGACCGCTGCATGGGCAGGTGCTGCAACACCATCAAGATAGTGCTGGACCCCTGGGATGTGGAATCCATGGCCCGGCACCTCGGCATCACCGGCAGGGAATTTATCGAAAACTTCTGTGCCCTGGAGGACGACCCGCAGTCGCGGTGGCCGTATGTCAAGCTTTCCCATGTGGAAAACGGGCCCTGCGTTTTTCTCATGGAAGGGGGAAAATGCCGGATCTACCCGGCGCGGTCCAGGAACTGCAGGACATACCCGGTGGGCCGGGCGGTCCGTTTTAATGAGGATGGAACAAAGGAAGAAAAGTACTTCTTGGTGGAGAAGCAAAATTTCTGCCTCGGGCATGGTTCCTCGTGCCGCCGGACTCTCCGGGAATGGCTTGAGGATTCGGACGCCCCGGCCTATTACCGGCGTTCGGACCAGTATTTTGAGCTGATCCACTATGTCAACACCGTCCTCCAGGCGGGACGCTGGTTAAACAGCCGGATAGCCCGGATGATCATGCCTTTTCTCTATGGTCCGGAGGTGTTGAGGGCCAAGTTGGGCATCCCGGAGGGGGAGGCCGGCCACGAGGAGTTTTACGAAAGGCGCATTAAAGCCTTAAAGGTCCTGCTGACGGAGCTGGCCGCCGGCTTTGGATTCGGCCCGCTGGCAAAGGTGCCGGACGGGGAAGAGGTGGAGGACGCGGGCATCATGGACAGGGTGGGGGAAATACTGCTGAAAGGGGAAGAACCCCGGTAAAAACCTCATTCTGAAGTCCTTATTCTGTCGGAATCCAGAATTCAGAATCCAGAATCCGGAATGAGACGGGCTTCCCTAGAAAAATTGACACGGCGACCGGAGGAACGATGGGCCAGGCTTTACCCGGCATAAGCCGGGTTTTTTGTTTATCTTTTAAAAATTAAAGGATTAGGGAGAAATATGTTGTATTAGAAAATATATTCAAATTTTTTGACGAAATTACCACAGGTTGCAACGCTTCCGCGCAAAGGAGGGCCCCGGCATGTCAATGGACGATTTTTTGAACTTCTTAAAAATATTGCCAATACCCGCGTACCTGATCCAGGGCGCCAGCCTCCGCATGGGTAACCCGGCAATGGCCCGGATTACCGGGTACTCGGTGGAAGAACTGGCCGGAATGCCCATTGCCGGACTGGTTCACCAGGAGGACCTGCCCCGGATAAACGACGTGTCACTGCGCTTCCCGGCCGGCGGAGACGATCCTGTGAATCTGGAGTGGCGGGCTGTGGGACGCCGGGGAGAAGTGATCCACCTGCGGGGCTGGCATTCCCGCGTAAAATTTGACGGCCGCCCGGCGGTTTTGGGCCTGGCCGTGGACAACCCCGGGCAGAAGAGGACGGCCGAAGAAATAGAAAAAAGCGAGGCCAGGTTAAGGGAGGTGCTTGATGAAATTGAAGACGGGTATTACGAGGTTGATCTCGCGGGCAACTTCACCTTTTTCAACCGTTCACTGTGCCGGATAGGGGGATACTCGCCCGGAGAACTGAAAGGCATGAACTACAGGAGTTACACCGCCCCGGAGAAACAAGAAGCCGTCTTCAGGACGTTTAATAAAATATACACAACCGGGCAGCCGGTTAAACTGTTCGACTACATAATTTTGCGAAAAGATGGTTCAAAGAGGTTCGTTGAAAATTCCGTGTCCCTGATCAGGGATTCGGAAGGCCGCGGAATTGGTTTCCGCGGCATTGTCAGGGACATCACCGATCGCAAGCTGGAAAAAGCGGAGCATGATCTCCTGAAAGCATATTTTAAGGAGCTGTTTGACAATTCGCCGGAAGGGATCGCCATCATTGACGGGAATGACAGGTTTGTCCAGGTCAACAGGGGGTTTGAAAAGATTTTTCAGTACTCCGCCGGGGAAGTCAGGGGCCGCCGGGTTAATGAACTTATTGTCCCGCCCGAACTGTCCGGTCAGGCCACGGACGTGTCCCGGAGGGCCCTGGGCGGCGAAGTGGTCCAGATGGAGACGGTGAGAAAGCGCAAGGACGGAAGCCTTGTGGACGTGTCCATACTGGCCTACCCCATCGCTCCCGGCGGCGGGCAGGCAGCCATCTACGTCATGTACAGCGATATCACCGAGCGCAAAAGGGCGAGGGAGGAGCTGCAGGCCCTCAATGAAGAGCTGGAGGCCGCCAACGAAGAGCTGATGGCGGCCGAGGAGGAACTGAAGCAGAAGCTCGCGGAGTTGCAGAAAAGCGAGCGGGCCCTGCGGGAGAGCGAGAATAAATACCGCCAGCTGTTTCATAATGCCAATGACGGCATTATCCTGGTCGAGGTGAAGGACGACCAGAGGCTCGGGCGGGTTATCGAGGTAAACGACGTTGTCTGCAAAATGCTGGAGTACGGGAGGGAAGAATTCCTCACCCTGACGGTCCTGGATCTCGTGGTTGGGGACCAGCTGAACCGGGTTCACGAAATCACCAGGGCGGCCCTGGTCCAGGGGAGGAGCACCTTCGAATTAACCTGCGTTTCCAAAAGCGGGCATAAAATACCCCTGGAGATCGGCTGCCATATTTTCACCCTGAACGGCGAGAGGGTGGGCCTGCTGGTGGCCCGGGACATCACCGACCGCAAGCTGGCCGAAGAAAAGCTCCGCGCCGCCAACCGGCAGCTTCAGGACATAATCGAGTTTCTGCCCGATCCCACCTTTGCCCTGGACATAGAGAAGAAAGTAATTGCCTGGAACAGGGCCATCGAGGAGATGACCGGGGTGCCCAAGGACCAGATTGTCGGCCTGGGCGATCGCGCCTATTCTGTTCCTTTTTACGGTATGCCCAGGCCCGCCCTGATTGACCTGATCTTCTCGGATGACCGGGAAATAGCGTCGTTGTACGATAATATTGAAAGAAAGGGGGATACCCTGTTTACCGAGGCTTTCGTGCCGTCGCTTTTTGAAGGCAGGGGAGCGTACATATGGGTAAAGGCTTCGCCGCTTTACGACAGCCGCGGAAATGTCGTCGGGGCCATCGAGTCAATCCGGGACATCACCGACCGCAAGAGGGCGGAGCAGCAGCTTAAGTATTTAAGCCTGCACGATCCCCTCACCGGGACCTACAACAGGGCGTATTTCGAGGAGGAAATGCGGCGCCTGGAGGGCAGGAGGCACAAGCCGCTGGGGATAATAGTATGTGACATCGACGGCCTGAAACTGGTCAACGATACCCTGGGGCACAAGTGCGGGGACGACCTTCTGGCGGCGGCGGCGGCCGTGATCAAGGAGTCTTTTCGCGAAGGGGACATGATCGCCAGGATAGGCGGTGACGAATTTGCGATCCTCCTTCCGGACAGCGGCCGGGATGTTGTTGAAGGCGCCTGCGCCAGGATCAGGACGGCCGTGGCAAGGTATAACGAGAAAAACCCCGGACTGCCCTTGAGCATGTCCATAGGCTTTTCCGTAAGCGGACAGCCGGGGGTCAGCCCGGCCGAACTCTTTAAAGAGGCCGACAACAGCATGTACCGGGAAAAGCTGCACCGCAGCCAAAGCGCCCGCAGCGCCATCGTGCAGACCTTGATGAAGGCGCTGGAGGCCAGGGATTTTATCACCGAGGGCCATGCCGAAAGACTGCAGGATTTGGTGACGGTTATGGCCAGGAGCATCGGATTGCCGGAGCAGAACATCACCGACCTGCGTCTTCTGGCCCAGTTTCACGACATAGGAAAGGTGGGTGTTTCGGACCGCATCCTTTTCAAACCCGGCCAGCTTACCCTGGAGGAAGCCGCCGAAATGCACCGGCACTGCGAGATAGGGCATCGCATAGCCCAAACGGCGCCCGGCATGGACCACATCGCCGACTGGATCTTGAAGCACCATGAGTGGTGGAACGGCAACGGCTATCCCATCGGGCTGAAAGGGGAAGAGATTCCGCTGGAGTGCCGCATCCTGGCCATAGTGGACGCATACGACGCCATGACCACCGACCGGCCCTACCGTAAGGCCATGTCCCATGAAGAGGCGGTGGCCGAACTGAAAAGGTGCGCCGGGACGCAGTTCGATCCGGACCTTGTGCCGGTCTTCATTCAGGCTTTTGAAAAAGGAAAAAATTCATGAAGGTTGCATTTTGCATTAAGGTGTATTAATGTATTACTTGTTGAAAGGAAAAGGGTCCCCTTCATGTCTTACCGGCCGGCAATAATGGACCATGGAAGGAGAACGGGCGTATGGCCTTCAACGGCGGAAACCCCGGCCGTGATCCGGGCATTTTCGGGGCCGGCGGCAGTTTCAGGTTTGACTGTCACCGGGGACTTTCCTGCTTCGGCCAGTGCTGCAGGGACATCAACATTTATCTCACCCCCTATGATATTCTCCGCCTGAGAAAAAGGCTGGGCATCCCCTCGGCGGAATTCATAAATAAATACACCTGCGAGCTTGTGCCGCCGGGAATGAGGTTTCCTGTCCTGTACCTTAAAATGAACGAGGAAGACCGGTTAAAATGTCTGTTTTTGACCAGTCAGGGCTGCGCCGTTTACGAAGACCGGCCCTGGTCCTGCCGCATGGCGCCGGTTGACATCGTCGGGCCGGGAATGTTCAGGATTGCCTTCGACAGGGAAAAATGCCTGGGATTGAACGAAAACAGGGAGTGGACCGTTGAACAGTGGATGGAGATGCAGGACATGCCCCGGTATGATGCGATGGAGGCTTCATTCAGAGAAATCCCGCGTTTAATAAGGTTCACCGGCCAGGATAACCTTGACCGGAGGATAGTGCAGCTGTTCAGGCTGGTCTGCTACGATGCCGATAACTTCAGGGAATTTATCCTGAAAAACAAATTTCTGATTAAGGAAGCGGGCCTCGACCCCGCGGATTTCACACGCTGCCTGAAGGAGGACGCCGATCGGCTCAAGGCCGGTGTCCGGTGGCTGGTAAGTGTGTGCAACAATGTTAAGACCCTTAAAAAGATAGACAAGATATTGTAAATATTGGGAATTGGGGATTGGGGAAAAAAGGAGGTTTTTTGTGCGGACCGGTGTGAACAGGGAGGATCCGGCGCCCAGGGCCCAGCCGGTGATAAAATGGGCCGGCGGCAAGCGGCAGTTGATTGACCGGTACAGGGAATTTTTCCCCGCCAGGTTCAACGCCTATCACGAACCCTTCCTGGGCGGGGGAGCGGTGTTTTTTCACCTTATACCGCCGGTTTCGTTTCTGTCGGATTCCAACGAGGAATTGATCAACATGTACCTGGTCATTCAGAACAAGGTGGACCAGTTGATTGAAGACCTTTCCCGCCACAAAAACGACAGGGATTATTATTACCAAATAAGGTCCCTGGATGTCAGGACCCTTACGGACGTGCAGAGAGCCTCCAGGCTTATTTACCTGAACAAAACCTGCTATAACGGGCTGTACCGGGTGAACAGGAGGGGAGAGTTCAATGTTCCCTTCGGGAAGTACAAGCGCCCGAGGTTTTTGGATGTGGACTCGCTCCTGGCGGCAAACAGGGTTTTGCAGCGGGCCGTCCTGATGGCCGGAGATTTTGAGATGGTGCTGGAAAATGCCCGCCCGGGGGATTTTGTCTACCTCGATCCCCCCTATTACCCCGTCAGCAGGACATCCGGCTTCACCGACTTCACGGACCGGTCCTTCAGCGCCAAGGACCACGAGAGACTCTCCAGGACCTTTGACGAACTGGCCGGGAGGGGCTGCCTGGTTATGCTGAGCAACAGCGACACCCCCTTTGTCAGGGAGCTGTACGCCGGGTACCGCCGGGGGATAATATCCCTCACGGCAAACCGGCCCATCAATTCCAGGGCCGATAAAAGGGGGCCGGTGGGGGAACTGATTGTCTGCAGCTGGATTAAGTGAAGAAAAAATGGCCTCCCCTGAGGGAGGTCATTTTTGGCCTGCCGTTAAAATATGCCTATCGGGTTGGTTTTAAGCCGGTAGTAGTCATTTAGCAGCCGGTCAAGTTCCCTGCTCAGTTTAAGCCTTTTCTCAGGGTTGTCCGTATCGTACAGCCGCCTTCTCAATCTTGCAATGCGAATCAACAGTCCGGGCATGTTCACGGAATATCACCCCCAAAGGCAATTTTTTTGATGATATCAAAAATACTCTTTTGTTGAAACATTTTTCCTCTTTTTTGTTAAAATAAGCAGGCTAATTGACAATATATATGTTTTACCGGATAATCGGTGGAAAAAAAAGCCTTTCTCCGCGGAGAAAGGCTAATAAAGCTATTATTTCGGCAACCTGGCGATCATAGCTTCCGGCCTTAGACCCATGGTTTTGCGTCCCCGCCTTTCGGCGGGTGTGCCTTTAGCGCTTTTTTCTATGCAATTTTATCACTTTTTGCCTGCGAAATATGAAAAATTATGTCGATTAAATAAAATTTTTTAGAATTTGTTAAAGAAAGGACCCTATCGTTTTAGAGCCAGGGCGCCCACCGGGCAGGCTTCGGCGCAGGCGCTGCATCCGCTGCAGCCGCTCTCCCCCAGGGGGGCTTCCAGGAAGGTGGTTACCATCCGGTCAAAGCCCCGTTTTGCAAAGCCCAGGGTTCCGGAGCCGGTTTTTTTGCAGGTCCACACGCAGCGGCCGCAAAGCACGCACTTGTTGGGATCGTAGATTATACTTTCCGCCGTGTCGTCCACCGGCAGGTTCCGGTCCAGCTTTTCCAGCCGCCCGGGTTTAAGCCGCAAACCCCTTTCTTTGGCGATTTTTTGCAGGGCGCAGCTGCGGTTTTTGGGGCAGACCCCGCATTCGGTGCGGTGGTTGGACATGATCATCTCGAAGCCTGTTCTGACCAGACGATCCACCCTTTCGCTGCGGGTGCGGACCGCCATTCCTTCGGCGGCCCCCTCGGTGCAGGCGGTCACCGGGCCGGGGTACCCCTCGATCTCCACGAAGCACAGCCTGCAGGAGGCGAAGGGGGAGTGGTTTTCCCGGATGGAGCAGAGATGCGGGATGTAAATGCCGTTGTCCAGGGCGGCCCACAATATTTTTTCGCCGGCGGCGGTTTCAATCGCCTTTCCGTCAATGGTTATCCTGACTTTTCCGCTCATCGTTCTCCTTCTCTTTCCCGGCCGCCAGGTCAGGCGGCGAAACTTTTACCACTGCCCTGTACTGGGGAGGGCAGGCCACCAGGCAGCTGTTGCACTTGACGCACTTCTCCTGGTTGATCACCTTGATCCGGTCCTCGTTGCTGTAGATGGCCTCCACCGGGCAGCTGCCCACGCAGGCGTCGCAGGATCGCTCGCACTTGTGGGGCAGGATGTAGTAGGCGATGAGGTCCTTGCACATCAGGGCCGGGCAGCGCTTCTCGAAAATGTGGGCCTCGTACTCGTCCCGGAAGTACTTCAGCGTGCTCAGGACCGGGTTGGGCGCCGTTTTGCCCAGGCTGCAGAGCGACCCGGCCCGGATGTCCCCGGCCAGTTCCAGGAGCAGGTCCATGTCCTCCGGCCGGCCTTCCCCCCTGGTGATGCGCTCCAGTATGCCCAGCATGTGCCTGGTGCCCAGCCGGCAGAAGGTGCACTTGCCGCAGGACTCCTTCTGGGTGAAGTCCAGGAAGAACCTGGCCATTTCCACCATGCAGTCGTTTTCGTCCAGCACCACTATGCCGCCGGACCCCATCATGGCCCCGGCCCTGGTCAGGGAGTCGAAATCTATGGGGGTGTCCAGGGTCTCGCCGGGCAGGCAGCCCCCTGAGGGGCCGCCGATCTGAACGGCCTTGAAGTTGCTGTTTCCGGCGATGCCGCTGCCCACGTCGTAGATGATTTGCCTTAAGGTGGTGCCCATGGGCACTTCGGTCAGGCCCGTGTTGACCAGCTTGCCGGCCAGGGCAAAGATGGCCGTGCCGGGGCTGCCCGGGGTTCCGGTTTCCTTGAACCGATCCGCCCCGTTCCTGAGTATATACGGCACGTAGGAAAGGGTCTTGACGTTGTTGATCACCGTGGGCTTGCCGAAGAGGCCGGCTTCGGAGGGGAAGGGGGGCCGGTGCCTCGGCAGTCCGGGTTTTCCCTCCATGGAGGCGATGAGGGCGGTTTCCTCCCCGCACACGAAGGCCCCGGAACCCTGGAAAACTTCTATCTCGAGGCCAAACCCGGTACCCAGCACCGATTTGCCCAGTATTCCGTATTTTCCGGCCTGATCCAGGGCTTTCCGGATCCTTTCCACCGCCAGGGGGTACTCGGCCCGGATGTAGAAGTAGCCCTTTCCGGCCCCCACGGCGTAAGCCGCGATGGCCAGGCCCTCCACCACCAGGTGGGGGTTGGACTCCAGGATGGTGCGGTCCATGAAGGCCCCGGGGTCTCCCTCGTCGGCGTTGCAGATGACGTACCTTGTTTTTTCGCCGGCTGCCCTGCACAGATCCCACTTGCTGCCGGTGGGGAACCCGGCTCCCCCCCGGCCCCGCAGGCCCGAAGCCTTCACCAGTTTTGCGACCTCGCCCGGGTCCATTGCCAGGGCGGCGGCAAGGGCGCCGTAACCGCCCACGGCCAGGTAGTGTTCTATGTTTTCCGGGTCGATGAGGCCGCAGTGTTCCATGACCATTTTTTGTTCCACCAGGCCCCTGGGGAAGTCCTGGAAGGTGGGGATAAAGTCGTTGACCCCGTCCGCCGCCAGGGCGAACTCTACGCAGGGGTCCCCGTCCACCAGAAAATCCCGGACCAGGCGGGCGGCCAGCCCTTCGTTCAGGTAACCGTAGCATATGCCGGGGAAACCCGGCTTGAAGATAAAGGCCATGGGCTCGGCGTAGCAGTGTCCCATGCAACCCACCTCGATGACGGCGGCATCCACCTTAAGGCGTTCAATCTCTTCCCGGAAGACCCCGGCTACTTCCAGGGCGCCCACCGCGCGCCCGCAGGTGGCCGCTCCCACCGCGATCAGTGTTTTTTGCCGCATCTGTTCCCAGCTTCTAAGGGCCTCCGCCCTTATTTCATCCAGCACCATGGCCGCTGTTTTGTTTGCGTTCACTCCGGCATGCCTTCTTTCTTTTGCTGATTGGCCAATTGGTGGGAGAAGTAGAGGCCGTCCACCTTGGTGGGGGTCATCTTGCCGTGTACCGTCTCGTTTACCAGGGCCACCGGGGCCATGGTGCAGCATCCCACGCAGGCCACCCTCTCCAGGCTGAATTCCCGGTCCGGGGTGGTTTCACCGACCTTGACTTTTAAAACCCTTTCCCAGGACTCCATGATTATGTTGCCGCCCTTCATGTGGCAGGCGGTGCCCATGCACACCTTCACCTGGTGCCTGCCGGGGGGGGTCAGGCGGAACTGGTTGTAAAAGGTGACCACCCCGTAAACGTCCACCGCCGGCATGCCGAAGTGGCCGGCCGCTTCCCGCATGGCTTCGGCCGGCACGTACCCCAGGACGTCCTGGATCTGCTGCAGGGCCGGGATCAGGCCTCCCCTGGAACCGTCGTACCGGGCCAGGATTTCCCGGCTTTTTTCCACCGCTTCTTTCCTTTCCTCTTCAGTCAGTTGCATCCCGTTTCTCCTTGCGAAATAGTATTAGCGAAAATCAATTAAAGTATATCATAAATAATTGCCCGCTGAATATTTAAGTACCTGACCGGTCAAAAAAGAGGGCCGGGCTGTTTATAGCCGGACCGGAAAAATTCTTCAGGCCATTTATATATTATATACCTCTTTTTCCGGCAGTCAAAGGGGTGAAAAAGGACGCCGGAACTGGAGGCCGGCTTCCGGCGGTTGATTCCTGCAGCCTACGGCTTACTGGGGCCGGAGAGTTCCAGGGAGTCCAGGTAAGCCACGGCGTTAAGGGCGGCCGTCTGCCCCTCTCCCACCGATTTGGCCACCTGGTGGGGCTTCCCGGTGCAGTCGCCGGCGGCGTAAACTCCGGGCATGCCGGTCTCCATCCTCCTGTTCACCTTGATGTAACCTTCCTCCACCTCCAGCCCGGGGATGATTTCGCCCGGCGGGTATGTTTCCCTGTAGATGAAGATGCCGTCGGTTTCCAGGGTCCTGTTCCGGGTCTTCAGGGCGGTGACGGTATCGTCCCCGCTTATTTCCACCGGCCTGTCGTTCAGAATAACCTCCACGTTGTCCTTTATAAACTCCACCGCCGGCCCGGCCATTCCAAGGTAGTAAACCTTGCGGCAGAATTCCGCCAGAAAATTCGTCTCTTCCGCGCCTTCCCCGGTGTAGTCGATGACGGTGACGGTTTTGTTTTGATACAGGGGACCGTCGCAGGTGGCGCAGTAGCTTACGCCCCGCCCGACCAGTTTCTCCTCGCCGGCCAGGAGGTTGTGCGCGGTCACCCCGGTGGCCAGGATGACGCATTTGCCCCGGTAAAGGCTGCCGTCCCTGGACAGCAGCGTGAATGTGCCGTCAAGGGGGCCTATGTTCTGGATTTTTTGATGCACTACCGGTATCTTGAACTCCTCGACGTGCCGGTTGAATTTTTCATAAAGCTCATTTCCGCTGATGCCGGGAAACCCCAGGTAGTTGTCCACCTTCGGCGAAAGATTTACTTTCGGGCGGCCGGTCCGGCCTCCGAAAACGATCACCTTTTTCCTGCGCACATGGGCGTTCACCGCCGCAGAGAGCCCGGCCGGCCCGCCGCCCACCACGCAGATGTCGTAAACTGTGCCGTCATCCATTGCGATCACCTCTGATATTTTGTCCCCGCGAAAATCAACCTATCCCCGGGCGTGACAGAACTACCTGGTAAAGGCGGTATAGTCCACTACCAGGTTAGGTGCGGCGCATTCCTTTATTTTTTCTTCCAGGGAATGGCAGTGGGCGTGGCAGGTGCCGCGCAGGGCGGCGTCAAAGCTGCGCAGCAAGTCAACCCGGCCGCCCCCGGTAAAGGCGTAAGTGCATTGCTTAATTGCCTTGACGGCTTCCAGGCAGAGGTCCTCAAGCTGGTAGCAGCCGCCGGGGCCGCCCACCAGGCTGCGCACACGGGCGCCGATCTTGCCTTCAACGGCCTGTCCGGCAAGGGCGGCCGCCCGGCCCCATATGTCCCGGCAGAACCTGTAAGGAGCTCTTATAATGCTGGATTCGGCCTTTACTATTTCCATCTTGCGCATGTCGGCAACCAGCATAACCTCTATCTCGTGAATGGTGTCGATGATCCCGGCCCTTGTTTCCAGGATCCAGTCACCGGTTTTGTCGCAGTTCACGTATTTGGCCCGGTTAAATACCTTCAATCCCGCGGACCTCCTTCCCGAACCGGGTGGCTTGGAAAATTGAAATCTTTTTTCATCATTTTTCCCCCGCAAATTTTTATCTACAACGATATTTTTTGTCCCCGGTCCAAAGTCCTTCCTGGTCAGGATCTTCCGTACTGGCAGGTTTTGTCAATAAAAAAAAATTAAAAATTTTATTTTATGCCAGAAGGATTATAACATTGGCAATAGAATAATATATAAAACCTGAATCAGGTCGCATGTTGGGGGTGTTATGTTGGCAAACAACGTGTCCGTAGGTGTGGAAAGTATAGGGGTGTATGTCCCCGATACTTTTATTGACAGCGGGGAAATAGCGGAACTCTCGGGCATTCCGGAACAGGTGATCAGGGAGAAGTTCGGAATTCTCAGGAAACCGAAAGCAGGAAAGGATCAGCATGTTTCGGATATGGCGGTGGCCGCGGCCGAAGTGGCCATGAAAAACATCGATCCTTCCGAAATCGACGCCCTGGTTTACTTCGGAAGTGAATACAAGGACTACAATGTCTGGCCGGTGGGCGCCCATATCCAGCAGAGGTTGAAGATCAAAAGGGCCTTTTCCTTTGAGGTTATGGCACTGTGCGCCAGCGGGGCGCTGGTGCTTAAACTTGCCAGGGAAATGGTCCTGGGCGACCCTGAGCTTAACACCGTGCTGGTGGTGATGGGCAGCAAGGAATCGGAGTTGTTGAACTACAAGGACCACAGGATGCGGTTTCTGTTCAATTTCAGCGACGGCGGGGCCGCCGCCGTGATCAGAAAAGGATGCTTGAAGAACCGTATTCTGTCATCTGCCATGATTACGGACGGGGACTTCAGCCTGGATGTGTTTTTGAGTGAAGGCGGATCCAAAATCCGCGGCAGGAGCGGTGAAATTGGTCCGCAGGACAGGTTTTTCGAAGTGCCGGATCCGGAAAACATGAAAAAAAGGCTGGATAAGGTGTCGCTGGCCAATTTCCGCCGGGTGATAAGCCTGGCGGCTGTGCGCAGCGGGTTTGAAGAAAAAGACATCAGGTTTATCGGCATCACCCACATGAAGCGGTCGTTTTACGAGGCCATCCTGAAAGAATTCAACCTGTCCATGGAGAATACCTTTTACCTTGAAAACTACGGGCACGTGCAGGCGGGGGACCAGTTGATTATCCTGGATGAGGCCACCCGCAGCGGAAAGATTGGAAAAGGCGAACTGGTGGTGGTGGCGGGGGCCGGAACGGGTTATACCTGGGGGGCCACGGCGCTTCTTTGGGGGGAACCGCCCGGGGATGCGTGAAAAATCGGAAGAAGGCCTTGAGGGAAGGGAGGCGGTGCAGCCGTGGAAGTGTTTTTTCAGGCCTTGGTTAACGGGATGCTGAGGTCGGGACTTTACGCCCTGACTTCCATCGGCCTGGCTCTGTCGGTGGGCGTGCTGAAAATAGTAAACTTTGCCCACGGCGAGTTTCTCATGCTGGGGGCTTATCTGGGTGTATTCCTGTTTGTATTTTTTGGCGTCGACCCTTTGTTGAGCCTGCCTTTGGCCGCGCTGGCCCTTTTTGCCCTGGGGGCCGCGGTTTACCGCTGCACCATCAGGCATGTGCTGGGTGCCCCGGAGATAAACCAGATGCTGCTCACCTTCGGCATATCGGTTTTTATTCAGAACATGGCCCTTATCCTTTGGACCGGCGATCCCCGGGCCATCAACTGCGTCTACCGTTCTGTCACCCTCCACCTGGGCGGCGTAAATGCCGGAATGGGCAGGTTTATTACTTTCACCATAGCCTTTCTGATGATCGTGGTCCTTTACCTGGTGCTGACCAGGACCAGGACCGGCAAGGCCATGCGGGCGGTCAGCCAGAGCAGGGACGGGGCCGGCCTGGTGGGGATAAGGGTCCAGAAGGTCTACCTGTACACCTTCGGCCTGTCGGCGGCCCTGGCCGGGATGGCCGGGGTGATGCTGAGCATGGTGCTTTACGCCCAGCCCGCCGTGGGTCTTGAATTCACCCTGAAGGCCTTCTGCATCGTGGTTATGGCCGGCCTGGGCAATATCGGCGGAGTAATCTGGGCCAGCCTGCTCCTGGGTGTGGCCGAGTCCCTGGTGGGCACATATTTGCCCCACGGTTCGGGTTGGTCTGAAGGGGTATTTTTTATTCTTATCCTGGCGGTTCTGGTTTTCCGCTCTCGGGGGGTGGGTCAATGGTTCGCCCAGTGAGGTCCGTCCTTGTTTTCGGGTCGCTGGCCGC
The DNA here is from genome assembly GCA_023512435.1 of Peptococcaceae bacterium. GTDB lineage: Bacteria > Bacillota > Desulfotomaculia > Desulfotomaculales > Desulfocucumaceae > JAILZP01. The sequence continues at coordinate 97,812 of JAILZP010000002.1, forward strand.
CGGGTTCCTGGCGCTGGCACCCCTGGCGGTGGACCCGTACCTTTTGCATATTTTAATCCTGGTCCTGATGTCGGCCGTGATGGCCCTGAGCTGGGACCTGCTGGTCCGTACCGGCCAGCTTTCCCTGGCCCACGCGGGTTTTTTCGGGCTGGGGGCCTATGCTTCGGCCCTTTCCTGCAACCTGCTGGGAGCCAGCTGGTGGATGAGTTTTATCGCGGCCGGGATGGCCGGGGGGGCGGCCGCCCTGGCACTGGGGATAATCACCCTGAGGCTTCACGGCATGTACTTCGCCATCGCCACCCTGGCCTTCGCCGAAGTCCTCCGCACCGTCACCCTCCAGGCAAAGTTCACCGGCGGGGCGGTGGGGGTCACCCTGCCGGCTATCTTCGGGGGCAACCGGGTGGAGGCTTACTACCTGGTGGCGGTTATCTTCGTCCTGTGCCTGGCGGTTTCCCTGGGGTTGCAAAAATCCAGGTGGGGCCTGGCCTTTCAGGCTATCCGGGCCAGGCAGGCGGTGGCCGAGGTGATCGGAATAGACACGGTTAAAACAAAACTGGCGGCCTTTGTGATCAGTTCTGTTTTTCCAAGCCTGATGGGCGCCTTTTACATTCACTACGTTACCTACATCATCCCCTACGAGGCTTTTAGCCTCAACACGTCGGTTTCCGCCCTGGTGATGTCCGTCTTCGGGGGGATATACACCACCGCCGGCCCGGTTATAGGGGCGGTGGTCCTGAAAATCCTGGAGGAATATCTCAAGTCAGCCATAGTCTACGGCTATACGGTGATTTACGGGCTGATCCTGGCCCTGGTGATACTTTTCATGCCGAACGGCCTTCTGGGGGTGATAAGGCGTGCTGCTGGAAGCGGAAGGGCTGACCAAATCCTTCGGTGGTTTGGTGGCCGTAAGAGGGCAGGGGTTTCGGATTGAACGGGGTGAGATTGTAGGACTCATCGGGCCCAACGGGGCCGGCAAGACCACTACCTTCAACCTTATATCCGGCCTCTATTACCCGGATGCCGGCACCATCCGGTTCAAGGGGGTTGACATAACCCGAAGGGCGCCCCATGTCCGCTGCCGCATGGGAATAGGGCGGACTTTTCAGATTATCCAGCCCTTTGAAAATATCAGCGTGCTTCAGAATGTAATGGTGGGGGCCATATTTGGCGGCAGGAGATCCGGCAAAAGGCCCGAGGATACCGCGTGGGAAGCCTGCGAAATGGTGGGACTGGGGGACAGGTGCCACAGCATGCCGGGGGAACTTACCGCCGCCGGGCTGAAGAAAATGGAACTGGCCAGGGCCCTGGCCACCTTCCCGGAACTCCTGCTCCTGGATGAAATGATGGAGGGGCTGACCCCGGTGGAATCCGCCGAGGTGATCAATATCATCAAGAAGGTGCGGGATTCCGGCACCGCCGTCCTGGTCATCGAGCACGTAATGCGGACCGTAAGGGACCTTTCGGACCGGGTGGTGGTGATGCACCAGGGAGGGACCCTGGCCGAGGGAACTTACGGGGAGGTCGTGTCGGACCCCCTGGTAATCGCCGCCTACCTGGGCGAAGAAGGGGAGGGGGATACCGTTGGCCATTCTGGACATTGAGGGTGTCAGCCTGCGCTACGGGACGGTCCAGGTGATCTGGGACGTGTCCTTGAGCCTGGAGGAGGGGGAGGCGGTGGCCCTGGTCGGGGCCAACGCGGCCGGAAAGACCTCCCTGATACGGATGATTTCCGGGCTGGTGCGCCCCTCGGGAGGGAGGATTGCCCTGTTCGGCGAGGATATATCCGGCCGTGATCCGGCCGACATAGTACGCATGGGTCTGTCCCACGTGCCCCAGGGCAGGTTTCTTTTTCCCCATCTGACGGTGAGGGAAAACATCGAAATGGGGGCGGCATACCTGCCAGGGGCCTGGCAGGCAATGGACAGGACCATGGCCTGGGTGATCCACCTCTTTCCCCGGCTGGGGGAGAGGCTGGGTCAGAAGGCCGGAACCCTGAGCGGGGGTGAGCAGCAGATGCTGGCCATCGCCAGGGCCCTGATGGCCAGGCCTAAAATCCTGCTGGTCGATGAGCCCTGCCTGGGCCTGGCCCCCATCATGGTGAAAGTGGTGTTCGACGCTTTGGGAGAGATAAAAAAACAAGGCATCACCCTGCTGCTGGTTGAACAGAACGTCTGGAAAAGCCTGAAGTTTTCAGAAAGGGGGTATGTGATGGAAAACGGCCGGATAGTTCACCGGGGCGCCAGCGCGGAACTGCTGGCCGACGGCAAAATACGGAAGGCTTATCTTGGTTTGTAAGAAGGGGTGACGTGATATGAAGGACTGGGGATGGATTATCGACCTGGCGGGCCGCATGGCGGCCCTGATCCCCGGCCGGGAGGCCCTTGCTGACGCCGATACCGGCAGGCGGTACACCTGGCGGGAGCTGAATGCCAGGGCCAACAGGCTGGCCAACTACCTCCGGGCCGGGCTGGGCCTGGGGAAGGGAGACCGGGTGGCCGTCCTGTCCCGCAACTGCCCGGAGTACTTTGACTTTTTCTTTGCCACCCAGAAGCTGGGACTGGTTCTGGTGCCCCTGAACTTTAGGCTGGCGGACGAAGAGATTGTCGACCTGGTTAAAATGATCGGGATTGCCGTCCTGGCCTACGAGGATTTCTTCGAGGAAAGGGCCCGGCGGATCATCAACGGGGCCGGGGTTGCCCACTCCATCGGCTGGGGCGAAACAGTCACCGGCGGGACCGCCGACTACTCCGCCGTTCTGCGGGACGGCAGCGACACCGATCCCGCCCGGGCGCCCCTGGAGATCGAGGACCCGCACCTGATCCTTTTCACCGGGGGCACCACCGGCCTGCCCAAGGGGGCTGTCATCTCCCACCGCGCGGTTTACTGGAACATGGTCAGCGAGGTCCTGTCCTGGAACCTGGGGCCCGCGGACACCATTTTCCACGTGCTTCCCCTGTTTCACACCGGGGGCTGGAACATAGTGACCCTGCCCACCCTGTTTGCCGGGGGAACGCTGATCATCAGCAGGAAGTTCGACCCTGAAATGACCCTGAAGATCATTGACCAGTACCGCTGCTCCCTATTCTTTGCCGCCGCCACCATGTTCATGATGATGAGCCAGGCCGGGTACTTCCGGCGGGCCGATCTGACATCGCTTAAATTCATGATGTCCGGGGCGGCGCCCTGCCCCAGGAGTGTAATGGAGCCGTACTGGGAGAGGAACATTCCCTTCATGCAGGGTTACGGCATCACCGAGGGCGGGCCAAACAACCTCTTTATGCCCTTCCAGAGGCTGAGCATGAACCAGATCAAGGAAAAGTGGAATTCGGTGGGCGTGCCCTTCCTGTACTGCCGGGCCCGGGTGGCGGACGAGGGCGGAGCGGAGGCCGGCCCGGGACAGATGGGGGAACTCCTGCTGAGCGGCCCGGTTGTTTTCTCGGGTTACTGGAATAACCCGGAAGCCAGCGCCGCCACCCTGGTGGACGGGTGGGTGCACACCGGGGACATAGCCGTGCGGGACGAGGAAGGATTCTTTTACATCGTGGACCGGAAGAAGGACATGTTTATAAGCGGCGGGGAGAACGTGTTCCCGGTGGAGGTGGAAAAGGTCATCGCGGCCCATCCCCAGGTGGCTGAGGTGGCCGTCATCGGTGTGCCGGACCCCACCTGGGGGGAGGTGGGCAGGGCCTTCGTGGTTCCCCGGCCGGGCCAGAGGCCGGACCCGGCCGACATTGTCAAGTTTGCCGGGGAGAGGTTGGGGCGCTATAAGGTGCCCAGGTACGTGGAAATCATCGACGCCCTTCCCAAGAGCGCTGTGGGCAAGGTGCTGAAAAAGAATCTCAGGCAACTGTCCCTAAAAAAGTGAATTCTTCAGGAGTTAAGCAATGGCCGGGGTCTTTAGCGCAATACACGAACCGGGAGGGCAGGTTAAAATGTCCGGTTTAATATGGAAAAAGGGTCCACCAGGAAAGAAACTGTTTGCGGTTGCAGTCCTTGTCACCGCCATGTTGCTGCTTTTCGTACAAATTGCCCAGGCGTACACGGTGGCGCAGATCTGGGGCGCCGCCAGCGAGGGGACGGGGCTTATCCTGAACACGCCGTGCGCCCTTGCCAGGGATTCCGCAGGAAAAGTCTATGTGGCCGACATGAGCAACCACAGGGTCGTCAAGCTGGAACAGAACGGGAGTATATTAAGGAAGTTCGGCACCTTGGGTTCTGGCAGCGGGCAGTTTAATACCCCGTTCGGGGTGGCCGTCGACAACATGGGAAATATATTGGTTGCCGATACGGCCAATTACCGGGTCCAGAAATTTGATTCAAGCTGGAATTTCATCAGGTCGTGGGGTTCATACGGTTCAGGCGACGGGCAGTTTGGCCTGCCCCGGGAAATCGGCATCGACAGCCAGAACAGGTACCACGTGGTAGACGAATTCAATGACCGGATCGAGGTGTTCGATGAAAACGGCAATTACCTGTACCAGTATGGCGGCAGGGGAACGGGCAACGGCCAGTTCCGCCTTCCCCAGGGAATTGCCGTTAAACAGAGCCAGTCGGGTGACCGAGTCTATATCTGCGATACTTACAATAACAGGGTCCAGGTTTTAGATACTCGGGGCAACTACATCACCCAGATCGGAACCGGGGCCCAGGGAGACGGCAGCTACGTTTTCTATCACCCCAGGGGCGTTAATATCGATACCAATGGCGATGTCTACATAGCCGACACGTATAACCACAAGATTAAAAAATACAACAGCAGCCATGTTTACCAGTATTCGACCAGCGTGGGCATTTCCCGCCTGGAGCCCTGTTATCCGTGCCAGGTATTGCCCCTGGGCAACGGCTATTTCATTGTCTCCGACACGGGCAACAGCCAGCTTATTAAGTACCGGGATTACGGAACGTATGCCTCGGTGTCCGGTTACATCGGCACGCTACGGACGGCCGGCGGGGTCTTTTCCGAGTGTGTGGGGGCGGCGGTGGACAGCAGCGGCAACGTGTATATTTCCGACTGCTTCAACCATAGGATCCAGAAATTTAACAGCAACGGCACGCTGTTGGCCAAGTGGGGCGGCAACAGCGGCGGCGGGGGTCCCGGGTCGTACGGATATTATTACTGGCAATTCACCTGTCCCAAACAGGTCTGGTATGACAGCAGGTACGACGACATTTACATAGCCGATACCGGCAACAACCGGATCCAGGTGTTTAACCCCGATGGGACGTGGCTGTTTAATTTCGGGTACTTTAATTTGAGTCAGCCCATGGGCGTCTGCAGCACCAGCGACGGGTACTTTTTCGTGGCCGATACCGGCCATAACAGGGTTGTGAAATTTGACCCCCTCGGCAACTTTGTAACCAGCTGGGGATCGGAAGGGATGGGGGACGGCCAGTTCAGGCAGCCCTGCTTTATTGCCAGGGACTCAAGCGACAATATTTACGTGGTAGACAGGATCAACAACAGGGTGCAGAAGTTCAACAAGAACGGGACCTTTATAACCAAGTGGGGCACGAACGGCGGGGTTCCCACGGAAGATCCCCTTGACAACTGGGGGAACGGGGACGGAGATCTCTTCCTTCCTGTCGGTATAAGTATAGACAGCAACAATTATGTCTATGTCAGCGATTCATCCAACAATAGAATACAGAAGTTCACCACCAACGGGGCCTTCGTGGAAAAATGGGGAACCTTCAGCGGCACTTCCGGCAACTTTTTCTCGCCCCAGGGCATAGCATGCGGGGCCAACGGGGAAGTGTACGCCGCTGACGCGCTGTTAAACCGGGTGACTAAATTCGTCCCATAAAAAAATTTAAATCAGGACAGGGGGTAAACCAAGTGAAAAAGAAGGTATTTCCGGTGTTTCTGGCGGTGCTTTTGGTGATGGCGCTGCTGGCCGGGTGCGGCGGCCAGTCCGCCAAGGAACCCATCAAGCTCGGGGTGATGGTGCCCCTGAGCGGCCCGTCGGCGTTCACCGGCCAGGAAATGCGCAACGCCTACCTGCTGGCGGCCGAGGAAATCAACGCCCAGGGCCTTTTGGGCCGCAAGGTGGAGCTGGTCGTGGAGGACAGCAAGGACCCCACTGCTGCGGTGGCGGCCCTTGAAAAACTGGTGAACAGGGAAAAAATCAACATCCTGATGGGCGAGGTTTCCAGCACGGTGGGTTATGCCTTGGCCGAGCCGGCCAAGAAGTACCAGCCCGTCATGGCCTGGACGGGGGCGGCTTCCTCCAAGGTGGAGAGCGCCTTTGCCGGAACCGACTGGTTTTTCCACTACCACCCCTGGGAATACCACAACGTGCAGGCCCTGGTTGACTTTTTGAAGTTCACCGGGGTGAAAAAGGTTGCCGTGGCCTACGAAGACGGCCTGTTCGGGAAAAGCAGCGCCGACATAATGAAGGGGATGCTCCCGGCCGGCATGGAAATCACGGCCTCCGAGCCTTTCAAATCCGGATCGCCTGACTTCACCCCCATGCTGACCAAGCTCAAGGGCCTGCCCAGCGACGCCTTTATCTGGATCGGCTACCCGGTGGACGCCATACCCATCACTACCCAGTGCAAGGAGGTTGACTACAACCCCGGGACCATCCTGGCCTACGTTCCTGGCTGGCCCGAGGGTTTCAACAAGCTGCCGGAAAGCGAGTACGTGACCGCCATCGTGCTGTGGACTCCGGACGTGCCGGACCCGAATTCCAAGAAATTCGTAGAGGCCTATAAGAATAAGTACGGGGAAGCCCCCCGCAGCTACTGGGCACCCCTGGCCTACACGAACATCATGACGGTGGCCGAGGCCATCAAAAAGGCCGGGTCCACCGACAAGGAAGCGGTGAAAAAGGCCTTGGCTGCTACGGAGTACGCCTCTCCCCTGGGGCAGACCCTGAAGTTCAGCCCCAGCAGGGAAATAAAGTACCAGGGTTTTACAAACCTGATCACCATCCAGTGGCAGAAGGGCAAGATGGAGATAGTCTATCCGGAAAAACTGGCCACCGGCAAGCTGGTTTATCCCGCCCCGAAGTGGAAGGAAAGAAAGTAGGGGCTGTTTTTAAGGCGGACGGCCGCGACATGCGACCAGTTCGACAAGTTCCGGAATACTTGAAAGCTGCCTCAGCTTCTGGTAAAATAATCTGGAAATTTGAGGCAGAGGGAGTAATCTCATGAATTTTCAAGATCCGGAGGAATTTCTCAGGCTGGCCGAAGATTCCGGCGTCACCCTGCCCAAGACGAAGCGGGGGGAAGCCACTTTCAACCGGCTGCTGCAGGCGGCGGAGGAGGTTTTCGGGGAGAAGAACTACTACGAGGCGTCAATAGTGGATATCACCAACCGGGCCGGGGTGGGGCAGGGAACGTTCTACCTCTACTTCAAAAGCAAGAAGGACATTTTTGTGGAATTAATAAAGCACCTCCACCACGAGGTGCGGTCCTTCATCCAGAGGGAAATTGCCCAGGTGTCCAACCGGGTGGATGCGGAAAAGGCAGGCATAGAGGCTTTTTACAAGTTCACTCTAAAGCACAAGGACCTCTACAAGCTGATCAGGGACGCCGAAGGGGTGGAGCCGAACCTGTGGTACTGGTACTATGCTTCATTTGCCAAGGCGTATGCGGAAAGGCTCAAGGCCGCCATGGACAGGGGGGAGGTCGCCCGGGTCGACCCCGAGGCCCTGGCCTACTGCCTGATGGGTATCAGCGTCTTTACCGCCATGCGCTGGCCGGTCTGGGAAGGCAAAATGCCCCCCGGGGAGTTTACCGGGACGGTCTTCGGTTTTATCACCAAAGGACTGGTACCGTCCAGTGATAAAAGAGGTGAGAAAAAATGAAAGTAATCGGGATAGGCGGCAGCCTGCGCAAGAACAGCAACTCCGAGTACTACGTGCGCTATACCCTGGATAAACTGGCCGCCGAGGGCATGGAGACCGAGTTCATATCCCTGTCCGGAAAGACCATCAAGCCCTGCCGGGGCTGTTACGGCTGCAGGGAAGCCAAGAAATGCATCCAGGAGGACGACGACTTCGGGGATATCTTTGACAAGATGTACGGAGCCGACGGGATAATCGTGGGTTCACCGGTCTACTACAGCTCGGCAGTTCCCCAGCTCATGGCGCTGCTGGACCGGGCCGGCTTCAGCTCCCGCTTCAGCGGAAAATTTTTCTCCCGCAAGGTGGGGGCGCCCATAACGGTGGCCAGGAGGGCCGGACACAACCTGGCCTTCGCTCAGCTCCTGATGTGGTACTACATAAACGACATGATTATTCCGGGCAACACTTACTGGAACGTGGCCACCGCCGGCGCCGGCGGGGCCAGGGACCCGGAGAACGACCGGGAGGTCCACGACATCCTGGACAATTTTGCCAAAAATATGGCCTGGGTGTTGAAAAAACTTAATTCGGGGAGTTAGCCAGATGCATGTGAAAGTAGGGGACAGCGCCTCTTATTCCAAAACATTCACCGAAGAGGACGTCGCTTTATACGCGAAAATTACCGGCGACTGCAACAGCGTCCACCTGGACGAGGAATATGCCAGAAACACCATTTTTAAAGGAAGGATAATCCACGGAATGCTCACTGCGGGCCTGATCTCCACCGTTCTGGGGACAAAGCTGCCCGGCCTGGGCACGATTTACCTGTCCCAGTACTTGAAGTTCCTGGCCCCGGTGAGAATAGGGGACACGGTCACGGCCACCGTAAGGGTGGTCGAAACGGACGAGGAAAGGCGGAAGGTGCGGCTGGAAACGGTCTGCACCAACCAACTGGGGAAGGAAGTGCTGACCGGGGAGGCAGTGGTGAAAAGCGGGTAAGGGCCCGATAGATGCGCTTCAGTGCCCGGATGCATACACCGTATGTCCAGGCCGCCACCAGGTTGTATAAGCTGAAAGAACCGCCCGGCGATCAACGATCCCGGGCGGTTTAATTATATACCTGATTCTGAAGACCTTATTCTGCCGGAATCCGGGACGGCCCACGGATGGATTTTGAAACGGCTACATGGTGGTCAGGTATATGACCGCGCCCTCCTTGGTGCCGCGGATCAATTCGCAGTGGCGCAGCACCGCGAACTGCTTTTCCATTTCCCACTGGGGCAGGTCGAAGCTTTTCATCAGCTCTTCCCGGGTGATCTTTCCCCGCTCCTTGATCAGTTCATAAATTCTTTTCTGAAGGGGCGTCAGCCCGTCTGTGCCGGTATGCCCCAGCAGGGACCTGGTGGACCGGGCGCTGTCCACCGCCGTGGGGTCGCAGGGCCTTGGGGGCTGGACCGCCCCTATGTAGCAGTCCTCGCACAGCTTCTTTCCGTAGTGGTCGAACACGTCGTCGCCCTCGGGTATGGTTTCCTTGCAGCGATCGCAAATCATTTTATCCACCCCCGGCTTAATTTTAAACATATCGGCAATGCCGGTCAAGCAACTTTTTGAACGTCCCCCTGTGTACGGAAAGGAATGGTTTTTGACGGGGGAGGCTTTGCAGGGCAGGAAACCATGGCAATAAAGAGAATAATTTACTGAAAGAGCGGCGGAACTCTTGGGGGCTGTATCACACGTTTATGAGGAGGAGTCGGGAATGGAAAGCAGGGTGGTATATTTTGAGAGTATCAGCCCTGAGAACACTGAGACCACTTTTAAGTTGGCCCGGGAGAGGCTGATCGCCCTGGGAATTGAAAAACTGGTTCTGGCCTCGACCACCGGCGCCACCGCGGGAAAAGCAATGGAATTCTTTAAGGACACGAGGGTCAGGTTGATCGTTGTACCCCACCAGTTTGACTTTTTAAGAAAAGAAAATCCATTCCCCCGGGACCTGGTAAAGATTTTAAGGGATGCGGGCCATGAAGTTCATTTTGGGACCATGCTGTTCCATACCGACAATTTATACGGGACAAACACCGCCACCGTGATGGCCAACCTGCTGCGCTGTTTCAGCCAGGGGGTCAAGGTGTGCTTCGAGATGGTTCTGATGGCGACAGACGCGGGCCTTTTGAATACCGGAGAAAAAATAATAGCCGTGGCCGGAACCGGCCGGGGTTCCGATACGGCGTTGGTTATGCAGGCGGCCTCGTCCCAAAACCTGAGAAAGCTCAGAGTGAACGAAATAATTTGCAAACCCCTGAATCCGTTGAATATCGACGAGTTAAGGGAGCAGTTAATCAAAAAATAAGGTCCTTCGGGGCGTTTCACTTTTTTGGGGATGAGGCGGCCATGGAGGCAGACGGCAAACACTTGTCCGGATCAATATCAGGGGGTGCAGGTAAGGTTGGAGGAAAACGCCCGCGGAATTTGGGACGCCCACGTGCACCTCTTTCCCGGCAGGCTGTTCAAGGCCATCTGGCGGTGGTTCGAAAAATTCGGGATGGAGATGCCGTACGGGGGGCTGGGCCCAGGCCGGATCACCGCACACCTTGAAGGCATGGGAGTGGAGAGGGCCTTCCTGCTGGTCTACGCCCACAAGCCCGACGTCTCCGCTGAGATAAACCGCTGGCTCAGCGGGTTTTGCCGGAAAAACCCCTTCTACCTGCCCTTCGGTTGCGTCCACCCGCACGATACGGACCTCGGCCGGGTCATCGGGGATGCCCTGGACGGGTACGGCTTTTACGGTCTTAAAATTCATTACCTGGTGGCCCGGATGAGGCCCGACGCCCCGGAATTCACCCCCATCTACAGGGCCCTGGAAAAGAGGGGCAAGGCGCTGGTGGCCCACGCCAGCATCGCGCCCATCCCGGGTCCCTGGCTGGGCATGGACATCTTCGAGAGGGTGCTGGAGGAGCACCCCGGGATGACGGTGCAGCTGGCCCACATGGGGCACTACGAGCTGGACAAGGTGGCGGTGCTGATGAGGAAATACCCCAACCTCTACCTGGACACGGCCTGGGCCCTGGGCAACAGCTCAATCCGGATTGACCCGGGGCCGGTCCGGGAGTTGATCCTGGAGTTTCCCGGCAGAGTGCTGTACGGGTCCGACTTCCCCATCATCATGGAGGACCCGTGCCGCACCGTGGAAAGAATACTGGAACTCTCCCTGGGTGATGAAATCACCGGGGCGGTCCTGCGGGGCAACGCCGCCAGACTGATCGGGAAGCTGTCGGGCGCGGACGGTTCGGTTTAAAATATTGCCGAGGTGTTTTCCGTTGGAAAAGCTGCTTGAAAAAATAACGTCCCATCCGCAGTACCGCGGCCAGATCGTCCACGTGGAAAAAATGCCTCCCCGGGGGCCCAGATACGGGCAGCCGGGCGATCCCCTGCATCCCCTGATTGAAGATGTGCTGCGGAAGCGGGGCATCGACAGGCTTTACACCCACCAGGTGACCGCCCTTGAAAAGGTGCGCCGGGGAAAGAGCATCTGCGTGGTCACCCCCACCGCCTCGGGAAAGAGCATGTGCTACAACCTGCCGGTGCTGGACTCCCTGCTGAGAAACCCCGGGCAGACCGCCCTGTATCTCTTCCCCACCAAGTCCCTGGGCCAGGACCAGCTTGAAGGCCTGCAGGATTTCGATCTCCGGCTGGGCTTCGGGGTGTACGACGGGGACACCCCGGACGGGGAGAAGGCCGCTTTGAGGGACGGGGCGAATATTATAATCACCAACCCCGACATGCTGCACCGGGGGATCATGCCCAATCACCTGAAATGGCACCGGTTTTTCTCCAATTTAAAGTACGTGGTCATAGACGAGCTGCACAATTACCGGGGCGTCTTCGGGACCCACGTGGCCCACGTGATCAGGCGCCTGAGGCGGATCTGCCGGAACTACGGGTCCGATCCCCGGTTCATACTCTGCTCGGCCACCATTGCCAATCCCGGGGAACACGCCTGCCGGCTCACCGGCCTCCCGGCGGACCTGGTGGACGACAACGGGGCGCCCCGGGGGCCTTTGAAATTCGTTCTCTGGCGGCCCCCGGCGCACACTCCGTACATCCGCGAGGTGTCCTGGCTGATCTCTCTCTGCGTTCAGAGCCGGTACAGGACCATCGCCTTTTCCAGGGCCCGCCAGGTTACCGAGAGGATTCTCCGGTTCACCCGGCGGAACATCGGCGACCCAAGGTTTGCCGGCAGGGTCCTGGCCTACCGGGGGGGCTACCTGGCCGCCGATCGCCGGAGAATTGAAGAAGCCCTTTTCAAAGGGACCCTGCTGGGGGTGATCTCCACCAACGCCCTGGAACTGGGAATTGATGTGGGGGACCTGGAGGTCTGCATCATTGCCGGCTTCCCGGGGACCATCGCCTCCACCTGGCAGCAGGCCGGCCGGGTGGGGCGGGGCGGAAAAGAGGCCCTGGTCATTTTCGTGGCCGTGGAAACCCCCATAGACCAGTACTTTTTGCGCAACACCGGGGCCCTTTTCGCCAGTCCCAGCGAGAGGGCGCTGATTGACCCGGGCAACCCGTATATTATGATGGGGCACGTAATGTGCGCCGCCCACGAGTATCCCGTGACCCCCGACGATTACCCCCTCTGGAATGAAACCTTCACCGGCCTGCTGTCCCTGCTGGAGGAGGACGGCGACCTGGTCCGGTCCGAGGGAGGGTACTACTTCAACGGCCAGGTTTACCCGGCGGAAAGGATCAATATCAGGTCCAGTTCTTCCTCCCTGGTGCACCTGAGGGACGCCGGCCGGGGGAACCGGCTGGTGGAGGCAATCGACGAAAGCGCCGCCCTGTCCGAAGTGTATCCCGGGGCTGTTTACACCCACCAGGGGGAGACATACGTCGTCAGGGAACTGGATCTGGAAGCCGGCGCGGCCCTGATGGACCGGCAGGACGTGGACTACTACACCATGTGCGGCCGGGATAAAAAAACCGAAATCATCTCCGTGGACAGGTCCAGGGACCTCAACGGGCACCGGCTGTACACCGGCCAGCTGAAGGTCACCACCAGGGTCACCGGGTACGTCAAGAAACACGAGAGGACGGGCCAGGTGTTGGGGGGCGGCAGCCTGGACCTGCCCGAAAGGGTGCTGGAAACCACCGGCACCTGGGTGGTCCTGGATGAGGAGGCGGCCGCCCAAGTTAAGGAGCGCGGGCTGCACCTGATGGGGGGGCTGCACGCCGTGGAGCACGCCGCCATCGGTCTTTTGCCCCTCTTTTCCATGTGCGACCGCAACGACCTGGGGGGCCTTTCCACCGAACACCACCGGCAGACAGGGGGGGCCACCGTGTTTATCCACGACGCCTGCCACGGCGGGGTGGGCTTCAGCGAAAAGGGGTACGACGAGGCCGAGGGGCTTTTGGAAGCCGTCCTGGAGGCCGTTATGTCCTGCCGGTGCCAGGCCGGGTGTCCGTCCTGCATATTCTCGCCCAAGTGCTCCAACTTCAACCGGCCCCTGGATAAAGAGGCCGCCGTGATGATCCTGCACCTGCTGCTGGGCCGGCCGTACAGCCCCCCGGCGGCGGCCGGTCCGGTAACATTGGGCGGGGCGGACCGGGAGCGTCTTAAGAAGGCCTTGAGGACACTGCGGTAAAAAGCCGCCCTTCGGGCGGCACCGCATAAGTGGCGGTGAAATCAGGAATTCAGAATCCAGATTAGTTGGAAACATAAATTATGATCTCCCGGAGGTGAATCCATGAGCCTGTTCCAGCGGCTTGACGAAATAAAGAACCGGACCGCGGCCCCGGAAAGGCCTGCCCCGGCCGGGGAGCCGGCAGCGCCGTTCCGGGAGACGTGGGTTCCGCCCGGGGGGCGGGAGGAGAATTCACCATTCGGAAAATATATTCTCCTGGAAGACTCGGAGCCGGGCGGGTTTCCTTTTCCCGGGGGTGGCCGGGAGGCGGTTCTGGCCGACCTGAAGCTGGTCAGGGGGGTGGGTCCGGTCAACGAGGCCAGGCTCAGGAAACTGGGGTTTTCCAGCGTGTGCGACCTGACGGACCACCCCCGCTGGGGGGACTGCGCCCGCCGGGTCATGGAACTGGCGGACGGGTGCGACGTGAGGGGGCTGCGGGGCCTGGGGGCCGGGGACTGGGACCTGCTTTCATACTTCGGCCCGGAAGACGTGGTCTTCCTTGACATTGAAACCACCGGGCTTTGGGCCAGCCAGCCCCTGTTCCTGATCGGCCTTCTTTTCAAAAGCGGGGACGGGATGGCGGTAAGGCAGTTCTTCGCCCGGCACTACAGGGAGGAAAAGGCCGTGCTGGCGGCCGCCAACGAAGTCATCCAGCGGTTCAAAGTGATCGTCTCGTACAACGGAAAGCGCTTCGACATCCAGTACATATACGGGCGCAGCGTGGCCCACCGGCTGTTTTACAGCTACCCCCACCATCACGTGGACCTGCTTTACCACGCCAGGAGGAAGTTCGGGGGGGTGCTGCCCGACTGCCGGCTGGCCACCCTGGAGGAGAGACTGCTCAATTTCAGGCGGGAGGGGGACATACCCGGCCACCTGATTCCCCAGACCTACCACCGCTACGTTAGGCAGCGGGACCCGGAGATTATCCGGCCGGTTATAGAACACAACAGGCTGGACCTGCTGGCCATGGCCAGACTGTTCGGAATCGCGGGCCACGGCGGCCCCGGGATTGGGGAGAAACGCAGCGTAAAATAAAAAGGCCGCCTTTGCGGGCGGCTCCGACGTTTTTTGATTCCGGACTCCGGGTTCTGAATCCCGGGGGAAGACGGTCTTCAGAATAGGTTGAATCCCCGGTCCTGGAAGGTTTACTTTGCTTTTTCTTCTTTCTGCACGGCCTTCCTGTGCAGGCAGAGTTCTTCCTTTTTATTTTCTTCCAGGCCGCACCCCCAGTAGGTACTGCTTGCCACAAACCGGCGGTAATTGCACCAGGTGCAAAAGGCATGGGTAATCTGCTCCATTGTCATGTCCCTGGCTGCTTTTTGCATTTTTCACCCCTCCCTTTCAATATGCGAGGTTTGGTTTTAAAATAAGGTGCGATTTGAATAAATATTTTCTACCTCCGGATGTGGATTCCTGCCGGTGAGGTGAAATGAATAAAACACCCGGCGGAACCGGACGGGGCGGTCCGCCGGGTGGATAAAAAAGCGGGAGTCAGACGCTTACGCGGTTTCTACCGTTTTCCTTGGCCCGGTAAAGGGCTTCGTCGGCCGCCCGGATAACCTCTTCGGCCGTGTTAAGGCGTCCTGTCCTCTCCGCCGCGCCTATGCTCACCGTAATTTGGACCTTTGTGGAGGACCCGCTGCCCGGCCTGATCCGGTCGGGCTTATTTTTCGGCCGGTCTTTCCCCCGGATGGTGAACGGCCGGCGGGCAATGGCCTCCCTCAGTTCCTCCAGGTGGGGGACCACCTGGTTCAGCCTCCGGCCGGGAAAGAGGATGGTGAATTCCTCCCCGCCGTACCGGAAGGCTTTCCCTCCGCCGGAGACTCCGCCGATCAGGGAGGCCACGAATTTCAGCACCTCGTCCCCCACATCATGACCGAAGGTGTCATTAAATTTCTTAAAATAGTCTATGTCCAGCATGGCAATGGTGTACCTGCCGTCCAGCTTGGCCATTTCCTCCCGGAGGGCCCGGCGTCCCGGCAGTCCGGTCAGTTCGTCGAGGTAGGCCTTGCGGTACGAGTCCTGGATTACAGCCGAGGTCAGCATGACCCCTGCCGCCGAGAAGAAGACTCCCGGGGACAGTTCTCCGCCCCGGTGAAGCGCCAGGGCAAGAGAGACCAGGGCACCAGCAAACCAGCCCTCCGCGGGGGATCCGGTCAGCATCAGCCTGCCCGCAAAAGCAAGGAAGGAAACAAGAAATGCTGCTATGGCAATTCCGGGGATGGGCGAGGGCGGGCTGAGCGGGAGTATGTCCGCCTTGAAGAGGCCCGCCAGCCACCGGGGACCTCCCCCCGCCGCCCAAAGTGCCAGGAAGGCCTGGACCGCGATGAAAACAAAGCGCACTCTCCCCCTGGAGGTGAATACGCCCTTTTCCCCGACCCGGGAGAATACAAGGAGGCTGACCGGCAGCAACAGGCACACCGCGAAATAGATAACATCCTTTGAAAAACGGGTCCCAAACCAGCCCTGGGGAGAAGCCGCCAGCGCAAGGTAGCCGAGGGACGCCGCCAGGGCAGAGAAAAACACCCGGCTGTTGTTGAACCAGTAACTCAAAAAAAGCCCCAGGGCGAACACAAAGTGGGGCAAAAACCCGATCAGGGGATAGAGGGCCGGGGTTATTTCCACCGTCCCGGCGGAAAGCAGGTGCGCCGCAATAAGCAGCCCCAGCGGAAGAGAGAGAGGCGCCATTTTTTCGGCGGTCCCCCGTATATTACGGCGGTTCCTTCTCCTTTGGCCGGTCACCGGCTTTCCTCCCAAAGAAAAAATAGGTATAATATACCTATTTCTACATTTTACGTCTTTTCCCTGTCAACTTTTTTCCGGACATGAAGAAACCCGGCCTTGCGGCCGGGTTTCTTCAGAAATTATGACATTCTTTTGACCCCGTCCAGCGTGGCGTCGTCCGATCCCCTGGAGACATAGGTCTTACAGCAGGTGGCCATGCAGCTTCCCGCTGAGGCCGGGGTTAGCTTGGCCGCCATGGCGGCGTCAATGCGGTCCGGCCTGCCGGCCCCGAAGGCGTCGGTGGAGACCAGGATTTCGCTGGCGACGCATTTGTTCCCCTGTTGCCAGTAGTGGCAGTCGTTGACTATGCAGTGGATGTGCTGGTTCACCCTTTTCAGCCCCTCCTTCGCTTTTTAATGTTATTTTTTGCGGGGGGGCTTGTTTTTATTACGCAACAAAGAAGACATTATTTAACGGCGGGCTTGAAATAACCGTCTGGATGGATTATAATTTCTTTATACAATATAGATGTTCACCATGCGATATATGAATAGCGGCTGATCAATGGCTGTTGGTTTGGCAGGGACAAACCCCGGCACACATTGAGAGGGGGCCAGAATTCAACCGAAGAAAGACAGCCGGCATGAAAATGCAAGTATTGGAGGAGTTCAGGTGGACAGGGACAGAATTGTTCGAATAGTTATCGCCGCGGCCGCAGTCGGCATGTCGGCCTTTATTTTGACAACGTCAATCGCCTTGCCTCTCACGGCCATGATCCAGCGGGCCGTGGTGTTGATGATCAGCTTGTTGATTATCTTCCTGAAATATCCCCTGATCAAAAAAGAGGGTTCAAAGACAGGGTTTCTGGACGCCCTCTGGGCCCTGGGGGGGCTCAGTACGGGCGCCTATGTGCTGTTCAATTTCGAGGCGATGGTGGCCCGGATGGGCGCCCCCAATACCATTGACCTTGTGATCGGAGCCGTCTGCATCCTGCTGGTCCTGGACGCCACCCGCCGTTCAATCGGCTGGCCGCTGCCGGTTGTGACAAGTGTCTTCCTGCTTTATTGCTATTTCGGCGACTACATACCGGGGACCTTCGGGCACCGGGGCTATGATGCCGGCCGGATAATCAACCAGATGTACATGACCACTGAGGGCATTTTCGGGGTTCCCCTGGGAGTGGTGGTCAGCATAGTGTTTCTGTTTGTCCTGTTCGGTTCTTTTCTGGAGAAGAGCGGAGGCGGAAACTTTTTCATCAACTTTGCGGTTTCCCTGGCCGGCCGGGCCAGGGGCGGCCCGGCCAAAATAGCGGTCATCGGCAGCGGCCTGATGGGCACCATTTCGGGGAGCAGCATCGCCAACGTGGCCACCGTGGGCACCTTTACCATTCCCTTGATGAAGAGGGTGGGCTACCGGCCTGAGTTTGCCGCGGCGGTGGAAGCCGGGGCTTCCACCGGCGGGCAGATTATGCCGCCGGTGATGGGGGCGGGGGCCTTCATCATGTCCGAGTTCACCCAGATCCCATACCTTCAGATCATCGCGGCCGCGGCCATTCCAGCCGTTCTGTACTATTTCAGCATTTACATGAACGTGCACTTCGAGGCCTGCCGCAACAACATGCGGGGGCTGCCCGAAGACGAAGTGCCCGGCCTTAAGGATGTCCTGAAGGACGGCTGGATTTACATTCTTCCCATTATGGCCCTGGTCGTCACCCTGGTGCTGGGTTACAGCCCGGCCCGGGCGGCATACGTGGGCATCGGCCTCTTGATCCTTGCCGGCATGCTGCGGGCGTCCACCCGGATGAAACCCGCGGACTTTTACGAAGCCCTGCGGGACGCCGGTATGACCTCCGTCGGCATCGTGGCGGCCTGCGCCTGCGCCGGGATGATCGTGTCCGCGGTGAGCATGACCGGGCTGGGAATAAAGTTTTCCAACATGATCGGCACCCTGGCCGGGGGAAAAATAATCCTGGCCCTGGGCCTGACCATGGTGGCCTCGTTGATCCTCGGCATGGCCCTGCCCACCACCGCCAACTACATCGTGCAGGCCTCGGTGGCCGCGCCGGCCCTGGTGGCCCTGGGGGTCCCGGTGATGACGGCCCACCTGTTCGTGTTCTATTTCGGCGTGTTTGCGGACATAACCCCGCCGGTGGCCCTGGCGGCATACACCGCGGCCGGAATTGCCAATTCCAACCCCCTGATCAGCGGTTTCATCGCCAGCCGCAACGTGATCGTGGCCTTCCTGATTCCGTACCTGTTCGTTTACTTCCCGGCCCTTCTGTGCAAAGCGCCCGCCACGGAGGTGGCATTTGTTACGGCGACTTCGGTGCTGGCGGTGATAGCCTTCAGCGCGGCCTTCTCCGGCTACCTGCGAAGAAATTGCAATCTTTTGGAAAGGTTGGCGCTGCTGGTCACAGGCGGGCTTCTTCTATATCCCGAGTACCTCTCCAGCGTGCTGGGACTGGCCCTGCTGGTCCTCCTGTACATCCGCCAGGGGTTAGGCGGCAAGGGCGGGATTGCGGCCGGGACATGATTTTCCGGTACAGTGAAAAAGAGGTCCCTTGGATCAGCCGCTTTTGAATTTTACAAACTGAAACGGGGGTGGGAGCGAAAACAGGGAGGGGAGGCCCGGACTGGGCGGCGGACACCAAAAAAGAATGGGAGGTTGAGTTGTGAGGAAATTTCGTATTATCACCGGCGCGGCAATGGCCGCAGCCCTCATGCTGGTTGTCATGGCCGCAGCCGGCTGCGGCGGCAAGGACAAAAGCGGAGGCCAGCAGGCTGCACAGAAAAAGAACATATCCATTTCCACCGGAGCCACCAGCGGCACCTACTATCCGCTGGGCACCGCCATCGCCAAAACCCTGACCGACGCCGGCATCGGCCTCAACGTGACGGCCGAATCCACCGGCGGTTCCATTGAAAACGCCCGCCTGCTTGGGCAGAATCAAACCGAGATCGCTTTTGTGGAGTCCATGATTGCAGACTGGGCGTACAACGGCAAGGAAGTGTACAAGGATAAAAAGGTCGAGAACATCCGCGGGCTGATCTCCCTCTACCCGAACACCATCCAGACTGTGGTCAAGACAAAGTCCGGGATTAAGAGCTACGCCGACCTGAAGGGCAAAAAGGTGGCGGTGGGCATCCAGGGCAGCTCCAGCCCGCTGGCCATGCAGGCCGTGCTGGAGTCTTACGGCCTCACCATGAACGACATCAAGCCCCAGTACCTGGCTTTCGGCCCGTCCATGGAACTCCTCAAGGACGACCAGGTGGATGCCGTCATGGTTGACGCCGGGGCGCCCAACTCGTCCATCATTGACATAAGCACCCAGCACCAGGTCCGGATACTGTCAATCAGTCCCGAAAATATCAAGAAGATCAAGGAAAAGTACCCCTTCTTCTCGGATCCGGTGACCATTCCCAAGGGAACCTACAAGGGCATCGACGAGGACGTGACCACCACCGGCTCCCTGGCAACCCTGTGCGTGCGGGCGGACCTGCCGGAGGAAACGGTCTACAACATCATCAAGACCATCGTGGAGAAACGGGACGATATCGCCAAGGTGCATGAAAAAGGCAAGACCATTGATCTTAAGACCGCCACAAACGGCTTTTCCATTCCGCTGCACCCCGGTGCCGAAAAGTACTACAAGGAAAAGGGAGTCTTGAAATAGACAGCCTTAATCCTGTCACATAAAGCGCCGCAGCCATGACGGGCTGCGGCGCGGTATTTATACAACGGCGTGCGCGGCATAGATTTTTATCCTTTTAATCCTTTCTCAGGGCCTGGTCCAGGTCCTCTTTGATGTCTTCAATGTCCTCCATACCGATGAAGATTCTGACCATGGACGGGTTGACGTCGTGCAGGTCCATATATTCCGGACCGGCGTCCGGCTTCGCGATCATCGGGTACCAGACCAGGCTTTCGTAGCCGCCCCAACTGGCTGCTATTTTAAAGTACCGCAGGCTGTCTATGAACCGGGCGGCCTTGGCCGGCCCGCCCTTGAGCTCCACAGCCAGCAGGGACCCGGCGCCCCGCATCTGCCGGAGGGCCAGGTGGTGCTGGGGGTGGGAAGCGAGCATTGGGTAGTACACTCTGGCCACCGCCGGGTGTTCTTCGAGAAATTCGGCAATTTCCAGGCCCACCCGGTTGAAGTGTTCCATGCGCACCGGGAAGGACCGCAGGCCCCGCAGGACCAGCCAGGACTCGAAGGGCGGGAGGATGTTGCCCATCAGGTAGTGCTCTTTCCCGGCTATCCCCCCGACCAGGTCCTTGCTCCCAATCACCGCCCCCATCAGGACGTCACCGTGGCCGTTCAGGTATTTGCTGCCGGAATGGATAACCAGGTCAATCCCGAATGCCAGGGGGTTCTGGTTGAAGGGGGTGGCGCAGGTGTTATCGATCATGGTTATTATTCCCTTGCTTTTAGCCAGTCCGGCCACGGCTCCCAGGTCCTGCAGCGAGTATTTCGAGCTGGAGGGGCTCTCCAGGTAGATAATCCTGGTCTCGGGCCGGATGGCCCGCTCAAACTCATCAATACTCTTTCCGCTGATGAAGGTGGTGCTGATGTTGTAACGGGGCGCGATTTCGGTCAGAATGCGGTGGGTGTTCTTGTAAACCGCAGCCACACAAACCACGTGATCCCCGGCCCGGGCCGTACCCATGATGGCCGCCCCGATGGCACCCATGCCGGAGGCGAAGCACTTGCAAGCCTCCCCGCCCTCCAGGGCGGCCAGCTTTTTCTCCAGCACCTCGGTGGTGGGGTTCAGGACCCGGGTGTAGTAATACCGGCCGGTTTTTGATCCGGCAAAGTAATCGGCGGCCTCCCGGAAATTCTTGAAGTAAAAGTTGACCGTCTCAAACAGCGGGGGGACAACGGAGTCGCAGAAAGCGCCTTTTTCCTCACCTAAATGTTGGCAGATTGTGGAAAATTTTTTGGTCATAACGGCATCTCCACGTCGTCTATTCTGTATTCTGTCTCCAGTTTTCTGACAAAAGAGGCTTGCTGCAGGGCGATTAGAAGGTTACCCTGCCCACGTTATTCTTGATTCTTTCGATGGCTTCCCTGAGGCGTTCGGTGGGCACCGTCAGTGATATGCGGATGTAGCCGTCCCCCTCAACTGGGCCGTACCCGGCGCCGGGGGTGACCACCACGTCGGCCTTGTCGAAGATCATCTCGGCAAAGGACCCGGAGGTGTATCCGGCGGGAACGGGGGCCCATACGTAAAAGGCGGCTTTGGGCTTCTCCAGGTTCCAGCCCATGGCGTTCAGGCCGTCCACGCAGATGTCCCGTCGCTCCTTGTATATGTCGCACATTTTCCGGGTGAAGGACTGGTCCGCCAGCAGGGCCTTCACGGCAGCCATCTGGATGGCCTGGAACTGGCCTGTGTCCAGGTTGCTCTTGAGGCGTCCAAGGGCTTCCACCGCGTCGGGGTTTCCGGCGCACCAGCCTATCCGCCAGCCGGTCATGTTGTATGGCTTGGAGGCGGAACCGAACTCCACGCCCACTTCCTTGGCCCCGGGGAACTGCAGAAAACTGGGGGGCCTGTATCCGTCGTATGCGATGTCGCAGTACGCCATGTCGTGGCAGATCAGGATTTCATACTCCCTGGCGAAGGCGATGGCCTCTTTGAAGAACTCCCCGGTGGCGATGGCGCCGGTGGGGTTGTTGGGGTAGCACAGGAACATCATCCTGGCCTTTTTGGCCACGTCTGTGGGGATTGCGCCCAGGTCGGGCAGGAAGCCGTTTTCGGCCTTCAGGGGCATCCAGTAGGGCTCACCGCCGGCCAGGATCACTCCGTTGCCGTAAACCGGGTAGCAGGGGTCGGGAACCAGGGCGATGTCGCCGGGGTTGATGTAGCACCAGGCAATGTGTCCGATTCCCTCCTTGGACCCGATCAGCATGACCACTTCGCTTTTGCCGTCAAGTTCAACCCCGAACCTGTTGTTGTACCACCGGGCCACCGCCTGCCGGAAGGCCGGCATGCCGAAGTAGGAGGAGTACCTGTGGTTTTGGGGGTTCCTGGCCTCCCTGCACAGCTCGTCGATGATGTAGTCCGGGGTGGGCAGGTCGGGGTCGCCGATGCCCAGGTTGATCACGTCCACACCCCTGGCCCTCTTTTCCTGGATCATCTTGTCCAGCCGGGCGAACAGGTAGACCGGCAGTTTCTCTATGCGCCTGGCGGTCTCAAATTTCATGCTGGACTTCTCCTTTCAAAAAAAATCTCTACCTTCATCCCCGCAGAAATTTCTTTCGCCGGGTCAGGCGGAGGATGGAACAGCAGCCGGTTTGATTCGCCAGTGTTCAGGAACCGCCGGCCTCCTCAATTTTTATGGCGAAATCCGGGCAGACCATCAGGCACCTCAGGCAGCCCACGCACCTTTCGGTGTTGGCGGCCACCATGGGCTTGTGGCCTAATGGATTGAAGGACCCGGAGACCCTGAACACGTCCAGGGTGCAGACTTCCTTGCAGTAGCCGCACTCCTTGCAGATGGAAAAACTGACTTCCACGCGGTAGTGCCGGAGGTCGCAGGACAGGCAGCGCTGGGCTTCCCTGACCGCGGCCAGGTCGTCGTAGCCCTGTTCCACCGGCTGGAAACCGCCCCTGCGTTCTTCCGCAGGTATGGCCGGGGCCTGCTGGCGGGCGGTCCCCCTGGGGGCCTCCTCCCGCAGGCCGGCGCCGTTGTCCGGTACCGGCTTTTCATCTATGACGCCGTTTCCGCCCAGGTACCTGTCTATGGATGAAGCCGCCCGGCGGCCCTGGGCGATGGCCTGGATGATGGAAGACGGCCCTGTCACCGCGTCGCCGCCGGCAAACACCCCTTGCAGGGAAGCGGCCAGGGTGTCCGGGTCCACCTTCACGGTGCCGCCGGCGCCGCTCTCCAGGCCCAGGGACAGGGCGTCGGCGGACTGCCCCACGGCGGCGATCAGGGTGTCGCAGCAGATGGCGAACTCGCTTCCCTCCACCGGGACCGGGCGGGGCCTGCCGCTTTCGTCGGGGTCACCCAGGGCCATCCTGACGCAGATCACCCTGTCTTTGTCCACCGCTTTGGGGGCGGCCAGGAATTCAAACCTGACCCCTTCTTCCAGGGCGGCCCTGACTTCTTCCGGGCCGGCCGGCATTTCCGCCCTGGTGCGCCGGTACAGCACCACCACTTCCCGGGCCCCCAGGCGCACCGAGGACCTGGCGGCGTCTATGGCGGTGTTGCCGCCGCCCACCACCAGCACTTTTTCGCCCACCGGCGGGGGATCTCCGGTGTTCACGGCCCGCAGGAAGGTTATGCCGTCCACGGCCCGGACGGACCCGCCTTCAAGGTCCATTCCCAGCCCCAGCCAGGCCCCGGTGGCGGCAAGCACGGCGTCGTATCCCTCCCGCAGAAGTTTTTCCGCCGATTCCACCCTGGCGCCGGTTTTGATCTCCACGCCCCGGCCGGTAATAGCCCTGATTTCTTCGTCCAATACCCGTTTGGGCAGGCGGTATCCGGGAATGCCGTAGCGCAGCATGCCGCCGGGCAGGGGCATGGCTTCGAAAACGGTGACCCGGTGGCCCTTCCCGGCCAGGTAATAGGCCGCCGTCAGGCCGCAGGGGCCGGCACCGGCCACGGCCACCCTTTTGCCCGTGGGCGGGCTTGTCTTTACTCCGGCCTTCCACGTTTCCCCGCCCTTTTCCACGGCCGCCCGCTTCAGCATGCGGATGGCCACCGGTTCGTCGTACTGCCGGCGGGCGCATTTCGATTCGCAGGGGTGGACGCAGGCGTATGCGCACGCCGCGGGAAAGGGTATCCTTTCCCTGATTACGGCCAGCGCCCGGTCAAATTTGCCCTCCTTGATGTACCTTACATAGCGGGGCACGTCAACTCCCGCGGGGCAGGCCTCCCTGCAGGGGGCTTTCATTTTCCCGTTCAGTCCTTCCATGCTTTTCGCGTCAACTCCTTTGTGCCGCCTCATCCGGCGATGAGGCCGGCGCCGGTGTGCAGCGCCTTGAGGTTCATCTCGGCGGTTTTCCCGGAAAATCTTTTGTTGATCACCCTGGCCAGGCTCTCCAATTCCACCAGGCCGGTAACGGCGCTCATCACGCCCAGGGCGATCATGTTGGCCGTGCCCACGTGGCCCAGTTTTTCGGCCAATTCGGTAAAGGGGTAGCCGTAGAAGTTTTCTCCGGTGCGGGGCTTTAAAAGCGTGGTGTCGTAAAAAACGGGAATCCCGGACCCGGCCAGGTCCTGGTATTTTTCCATGGCTTCTTCGGTCAGGACCAGGACTACGTCGGGTTTTTCCACCTGCTGAAAAATTATTTCGTCCCTGTCCATGATCACTTCGGCGGCGGAAAAGCCGCCCCGGCTGGCAATGCCGTAGGACTGGGTCTGGACCACGTTTTTGCCTTCCAGCATGGCCGCCTCGCCCAGCATGATGCCGGATACGATCAACCCCTGTCCTCCCGATCCGGCCATGATCACTTCATACCTGTCCTTTTTCTCCGTCATCTTTGCCGCCTCCCTTAAGACCGCGCGGCCCTGGCCCGGATCTCTTCGTACCTGGTGTTGA
Organism: Peptococcaceae bacterium; assembly: GCA_023512435.1. Classification (GTDB taxonomy): domain Bacteria; phylum Bacillota; class Desulfotomaculia; order Desulfotomaculales; family Desulfocucumaceae; genus JAILZP01. The sequence goes on from JAILZP010000002.1 coordinate 122,549, forward strand.
AGTCCGGGGCGTTCCGGTCCACCAGCCTGCCGAAGGGGAAATATCCTTCTTCTTTGGGATGGGCCAGCGGGTCGTACTGTTCCACCGGTACGGCTTTTTCCTTAAGCCACCGGATCATTTCCAGGGCCGGTTTCAGGTTGTTGTTGCGCCCGAAGTGGGTGGGGCAGGGGCTGATTGCTTCCACCAGGGAGAAGCCTTTCTTGGTCAGGGCTTCTTTTATGCTGTTCTGCAGCTCCCACCCGTGGCAGGCGGTGCCCCTGGCCACGTAGTTGGCGCCGGCGGCGTCTGCCAGGGCGCAGATGTCGAATTCCCTTTCCGGGTTGCCGTAAACGGTGGTGCTGGTGATTTTGCCGGCGGGGGTGGTGCCGGATACCTGCCCTCCGGTCATGCCGTAGTTCATGTTGTTCACCACGATGGCGGTGAGGTCGATGTTGCGCCTGGCGGCGTGGATGAAGTGGTTGCCGCCGATGGTTACGCTGTCTCCGTCTCCCATCAGGACCACCACGTTGAGTCTGGGGTTGAAGGCCTTGATCCCGGTGGCGAAGGCCAGGGCCCGGCCGTGGGTGGTGTGCAGGGCGTTGGTGACCAGGTAGTCGTCGGCCTTGCCCCAGCAGCCGATGCCGGTTACCACCACCGTTTCCTCGTTTTTGAAATCCAGTTCTTCGAAGGCCCGCAGCATGGCCCCCAGTACGGTGCCGGCGCCGCAGCCGGGGCACCACATGTGCGGCAGCACGCCGTCCTTTAAGTACTTGACGCCTGTGGCGTGTGACAAACTGGAACACCTCTCTTTTAATAAGGGCTGGGATATCTTTATCACAACCCTCCGGGGTAATCCTGAGGGCTAATGGGGTATTACATGACGGCCTCCAGTATGTCCTTGGGGGTGATGATCTGGCCGTTGAATTTGTTGACTCTCCGTATGTCCTTGCCGGGACCCAGGGCTTTGCGCACCTCTCCCGCCACCTGGCCGGCGTAGTTCATTTCGGGCACCACCACGGTCCGGGCGTTCTCGCCCAAAACGGCCACCTCCAGGTCGGGGAAGGGCCAGAGGGTGATCAGCTGCAGCACTCCGGCCTTGACCCCGCGTTTCCTGGCTTCCAGGGCCGCCGCCCGGGCCGCCCTGGTGACGGCCCCGAAGGCCACCAACAGCACGTCACAGCCGTCGCCGGTGTAATAGCTCCTGGTCATTACGATCTCGTCCCTGTGCGTTTCGATCTTCCGGTGCAGCTGGGCCACCCGCCAGGCGGCGTTGGCCGGGCTGTTGTTGCTGTACCCGTCCGGGCCGTGCATGGAGCTGGACACGTGGAACACGTACCGGCTGCCGTAGGCGGCCAGGGGGGCCACGCCGTCCTCGCCGGCTTCAAAGGGTTTGTACTGTCCGGGCGGGCAGGCGGGCTTTTTCCTGTCCACCACCTCCAGTTCTCCCGGGGCAGGGGCGGTGAAGCTTTCCCGCATGTGGGCCACGATTTCGTCGGCGGCCAGGATCACCGGCACTCTGAATCTCTCGGCCAGGTTGAAGGCCTGCACGGTCAGGGTAAAGCATTCCTTCACCGAGGAGGGGGACAGGGCGATGATGCTCTGGTCCCCGTGCCGGCCCCAGCGGACCTGCATTACGTCCGACTGGGCGGGCTTGGTGGCCAGGCCGGTGCTGGGGCCGGACCGCTGCACGTTTATCACCACGCAGGGCACTTCCCCCATCACCGCCAGGCCCAGGTTTTCCTGCATCAGGGAGAACCCCGGCCCGCTGGTGGCCGTGAAGGCCTTGGCCCCGGCCAGGGAAGCCCCCACCACGGCGGCTATGCTGGCGATTTCATCTTCCATCTGTATGTACATGCCCCCGACCCCGGGCATGATCCGGGAGCATTCCTCGGCGATCTCGGAGGATGGGGTGATCGGGTAGCCGGCGTAAAACCTGGCCCCGGCATAGATCGCTCCCTCGGCTATGGCCTGGTTGCCCTGAATCAGTCTCGCTTCCCGTTGCAAGTGGGTCACCGTTCCTTTCTCTGTAAATCAATCAGCTTTCCACTCAACTTCAGGAAAAAAACCAATGCAAATAATGACAGTTTACCAATCATATAGTATGTTCTTCTCCCCTTTGGCATTTTTTTATATAGAAACCGGGGGGAGGGCACCCTTCAATATGAAATCCCTCGTAGGGCAAATCCTTTGTACAATTCCCTATTAAAAACTTTTTCTCTCCAAAATTTTTTTATTTCGCTAATTTTCCTATAGGGAAGCTACTAACAAAGGATTAGTGGTAGCTCCTGTTGTAGATGGCAAGTCAACGCCAAAATTTGGTTTAATTAAAACTGTATATGACCCCAATTAATGAAACAGCCTCACGGGTAACCTCTCTAATATCCGTTCCTTTCACTATAGATACAATTGTTTTAAAGTCGCCCATGTAGACACCCTCTTTTATTCAATACAGGGTGAAATCTTAGGAAAAGCCCTCCAAAAAGTTGGCGACTTCCGGATTAACCAGGTACTTTGGATTACGATTTTCCAGGACATCCAGAATGCCGTTCGCGACATCCACAGCCATGTTTTGAAGCGCCAGGTCAGTCATGGCCGCCATATGGGGAGTAAGAAGAACGTTGTCCAATTCGAAAAGCTTCATGTCTTTTGCCGGGGGCTCTTCTTCAAATACATCCAGCGCGGCCCCGGCTAGCCTTCCCTCTTTTAGGGCCCTGTAAAGCGCCTCTTCATCTATGATACCGCCCCTTGATGTGTTTATCAGGTATGCATCCGGTTTGATTAAAAGAAGCTCCCTTTCACCGATCAAATGATGAACACCTTTTGAATAAGGCAGGTGTAGTGATATGAAGTCCGCTCTTTCCAGTGCGGCATCAAGTGTATAAACCCGCTCTACCCCTAGAGCGGCGAAAATTTTGTCCGGAACCAGTGGATCATAGGATTTTACACGCATATGGAAACAGTTTGCGGCTATGCCGGCCACCCTGCGGGCAATTCTCCCCATCCCCACCAGCCCCAAGGTTTTTCCGCATATCTCCAGGGTGGAATAGCCCAAATTTTGAACAAGCCCCGGCAATGACCCGGCGCGGCAAAATACACCCGATCTAAAATCTTTCTCGGCCTTGTTAAAATTTCGCGCACAATGCAAAATTGCCCAGATTGTGTGTTCAGCCACGGCGTTGGTGTTGGCATCGGGGGTGTTGACAACCTTAATTCCCAGCCGGGTAGCCGCGGACAGGTCTATATTGTCAGTCCCTATACCGTGCCGGCCAATGACTTTCAGCCTTTCGCCAGCCTCCATCATAGAGGAGGTAACCCTGCTGCTTCTCACCAGCAGGGCGTCCGCGTCCTTTATAAACGGGATGACATCACTCTCCGAGGGACTGGGAGCTACCACCACATCCCCCTTTCCCCGCAAAAGATCAATGCCGACCTGGGAAATGGACTCTGTCAGCAAAATTTTATACCTTGCCATCTTTGAAAAACACTCTCCCTACTGCCCGGTCCTTGAAGTTTAAATCAAAAAGCAATATTTAAATCTCACCTGGGAGGACTGTAAACGACAATATATTTCGTAAGCCCGGGAAAGACATTTATTATTTCATGTTCTTCCCCAGGGTAAATAAGCACTGCCGACCCTTCGGGGACATTGCACTCTTCAATTGGGTTGCGGACTTTCAGCTCACCTTTCAGGACCATTAAGAGATGTTCTGAATGAGGGTGACTGTGAAGGGAGCCATTGCCCCCTTCCTCCATCAGTGACAGGTGGAAGGTAAAATGGCAGGCGCCTGTTCCCCTGTCTACTATATCTTTCTGATACAAGCCATTCCTGCCTTCAATTTTTTTAAGGGGCAGGTCGGACAAGCATATAAGCTTCATTACAAAACCTCCGTACACCAACCATTCAGTTCCCACTACGTTTATTTACTGAAGAACCGGCGCTCCATTAACATTCAATGAAGATTTCAGCAGGACTTAGTCGTTGTCCGGAGGCGACTTGATAATAACAGCCCTGAGAGTTTCTTTGTACGGATTGTATGTGGCGTGCTCCAGACCAGCCGGTATGAAAACAACATCTCCAGGCTTAATATCCCGCTTCCCGCCCGCGGTTTCGGTGAGGCCGCGCCCGGACAGGACAAAAATAATTTCCTCCTGGACGGGATGAACGTGCTTTTCATGTATATAGCCGGGAAGATACTCGGTGATTTTAACCATAACCCTATCCGAAGCTGCAGGGGAACCCTTTCCCACCAGCACCTTGGTCCGTCCCCAGTCGACGCTGAAAAACGGTATGTCTGACTCGTTCAAAACTGCCTTGTCCTTCATATAACGCACCTCCTCAAGCTGCAATGGCACTGCGGCGTCTGCACACCCACGCCGATATCATAACGAGAATGGCCAGACCCACAAGGTCCAGGATCACATTGGGTATAGCCAGGAAAATGGTTGCCGCCAGAAAAACAAGCCGTTCCAATACTTTCAGGTTCCGGAAAAGCCAGCCCTGGATGGCTGCCGCCAGGGCCACTGTGGCTATGCCGTAGCTTGTGACAATCTCCAGCACCTTGCCGATTCCGTACCCGTAAATGGTGACCTGCGGCGCGTAGGCGAAGGCGAAGGGCATCAAGTACAGGAACAGCGCCAGAACACAGGCGTGAAGCCCGGTTTTCATGGGGTCGGATTTGGCCACGCTGGCGGCGGCGAAGGCCGCCACGCATACGGGGGGAGTCACATTGGAAGTCATGGAAAGCCAGAAACAGAGCAGGTGGGCCAAAACCGGAGGCAGCCCCATCTGGATAAGGGAGGGCGCCGCCAGAATGGCCAGCACTATGTAAGATGCCGTGGTGGGCAGTCCCATGCCGATGACGGTGGCTATCAGGCCGATCAGGATGATGCTGAGGAAAATGCTGCCGAATGACAGAGACAGGATGGCCGCAGAAAATTTGACCCCAAGGCCGGACAGGGTTATGCCTCCCATTACCAGTCCCAGCGTCCCGGCGGTGGCTCCCACCATGATGGACCCCTTGCCCGCCTCCTCCAGGGTGTCCACGAACTTGGTCATGGTAAGGCGGGTGTCTTTCCTCAGCATGCTGCAGAAGATCACGAAGATTGTAGCCCAGAAGGCGACCATGGGAACGGAGAAACCGGCAACAATCAGCACCGCCGCCACAACAATTGTGAACAGGTAATACCATCCCCTGCGCATGACTTCCGAAACCACGGGAAGTTCTTCTTTTTTAAGGCCCACCAGACCATTCTTTTTAGCGTTGAAATAAATCATCATGGTCAGCGACAGATAGTACAGCAGGGCCGGCAGGATGGCCATTACCATAATCACGGAGTATGGGGTTTCCGTGAGAGTGGCCAGAATAAAGGCCCCTGCCCCCATAACCGGCGGCATGAACTGTCCCCCGGTGGAGGCGGCTGCCTCCACCGCTCCGGCAAACTCCGGCTTGTAACCAGCATTTTTCATCATAGGGATGGTGAAATTGCCTATAGACATCACATTGGCTATGGGGCTGCCGGAAATCATCCCGAAGGCGCAGCTGCACCAGATGGCGATTAAGGCGGGGCCACCGGAAATCCTACCGGCCAGCGCCCGGGCCAGGTCGATGAAAAAGTCCCCTCCTCCGGTTCTCTGGAGGAAAGCTCCGAAGACCAGAAAGGGCATGACATAGGTGGCGAAGACCGAAGCCACGGTGCCGAAGATACCCTCCATGGTGGAGTAATTGTACTCGATGATGCGGGTGACGCTGAATCCTTTATGGGCGAAGTACCCGGGCAGGTGAGGCCCGAAATAAAGCTGGACCACAAAAACCAGACCCAGGATGGCCAGCACATTTCCCAGTGCCCGGCGGGTTACTTCCAGGGATATAAGGATCATCACCACGCCGAAAAACATGTCCAGGTCATTGGGCATGCCGACCCGCTTGGCCGAATACTCGGAGTACTGGGCAATCCAGTAGATGACGGATGCCGTCCCCAGAACAACCAGTATCCCGTCCACCACTGCCAGAAGCTTGTTGTGCGGTGTCTTCTTGGACAGGGGATACAGTATCAGGCAAAGCATGTTGGTAAAAAGCAGGTACAGCCCAACGTTGGCTTCCGTCGAGACCAGCCCAACACCCGACACGTAGAGGTAAAACAGGGAAAATGCAGCGGCTATATATTTTACAGGTGCCTGCAGCTTTGCACTTAGCTCGCGCAAACCTAATCACCCCTTTAATGTCGCTTACTAAGCTTAGGTGGAAAGGCAGGGCGATTATTTGCCCTGCTCTTTCCAGAATTTTTCAGCCCCCGGGTGATACGGGACACCCAGTTGTTTGAGTCCTTCCGGATTGTTTTTAAGTTCTTTCCACTGCGGGTGCACGTTGGACAGGTATTTCTTTCCTTCAGGATCGAAGGTGGCCTTCAGAACATTGTAGACCACATCGTCGGGAACCTTTTTGTTGGCGATTTTATACACGCTGAAATAGAAGGTGGGAACGTCCTTATCCTGTCCCTTGTAAGTGTTTGCGGGTAGTATCCCTTTTTCAAAGTAGGGGGCAAGCTTGACAATCTTGTCGAGCTCCTCGTCACTGAAGGGAATGATATATATCTCCTGGGAGGCGGCCAATTCCACCACTCCGGCCGCCGGAGCACCGCCCTGCCCCAGGGCGTCCAGCTTTCCGTCCTGCAGTGCCCGGGCCGCGTCACCAAAGGAAAGCTCAACCCCGTTCACCTTGATGCCCAAGGCATCTAACACCCGCCGGGAGTTGTCGGTGGTAACCGACCCCGGGGCCCCCAGTGCCACCTTCTTGCCTTCCAGATCCTTCATGGACTTGATGTTTTTATTTTTCAGGGTTACAAAATAGTGGGAACTGCGATACACCTCGCACAGTGCGCGGATATCCTGACTGGGTTTTCCTTCGAAGTTACCCTTGCCGTTCCAGGCCTCATACATGTGTGACGAGTAAGCCATTCCAAAGTCAGCCTCGCCGCTGGCAACCCGTCTTACGTTTTCCACCGAACCGCCGCTGGCCTCCACTGAGAATTTGACACCGGGGATCTTTTCGTTATACAGATTGATTGCTCCACCCACCATGTTGTACCAGGTTCCGCCGGGGTTGCTGCTTACGTATGAATAAAATTTATCCTTGCCAGTTCCTGAGCCGGCCTTGGTGTCCGTTTTAGCATCACCGCTCCCCTTGCCGGAACAGCCCGCCGTCACCACTAACAGCATAACCAGGGTTAAAACTGCCGCCAACAATTTCAGGCTTTTAAATTTCATTTAGTACCCCCCCTGCTTTTTTTTTAATAATAATCCTCTCTGAACCAACAACTGTCCCTTCATGTTCTGACCTTATTTTATTTAGACACTTTCGGCATCACCCACCTTATAATAGATGTCCTAGATTCCGACCGCCACGTCAAATCCCCGGTGTACGGCGTCGATGATTTTTCCAATCCGCTCACAGTCACCGGCAAAATAAACACTTACTTCCCTTCCCCCGGCACTTATCCGGATCATCTCCGGCGAAAGGTTCATCCCTTCAACACTCAGGCAGGAACTGCTTCCCATCGCCAGCACTATGCTGTCCACTTCAAATTCCAGCTCTACCCCCGACTGCTCAACAGACACTCTGTTTCCCTCAATGCGAACTATCTTTGCCCCGGTCAACACCGAAACAGACTTTTTCGTAAGCTTCCTCTTCAAAAAATCCCTTTCCTCGGCTGACGCATCCCGGGCAATTTCATCCAGCATTTCCACAAGGATCACCTGGTCACAGCGTTCCGCCAGGTAGTCGGCGGTCTCACAGCCCACCAAACCCCCGCCGGCCACCAACACCCGCCTTCCCAGATCTATACGCCCGCCGCGCAGAACGTCGTGAGCGGTCACAACGCCGGTGCCTTTCTCCGCAAATCTGGGAACAACCGGCACAGATCCGGTGGCCACGATAAGCGCGTCGGGCAATAGGGAATCAAGAAGTCCAGCCGAGAGGGCAGTCCCGGTAATCACCCTGACCCCGACTTTTTCCATCTGTTCCGCAAGGTAATCCCTGAGCTTTTTTATATCATCACGGTCGGGGGGAACATGGGCAACGTTTAGCTGGCCACCCAGTTGTTCTTCTTTTTCCACCAGGACCACCCTGTGTCCGCGGGATGCTGCAACCAGCGCCGCCTCCATTCCGGCCGGCCCGCCCCCGGCCACCACCACGCTTTTAATATTAGCGGCAGGCCGGCTCAACTCCAGGAACTCTCGCCCCACCTCCGGATTGACCGTACAGGTCACTTCTTCCTGGGCGAGCACCCTGGAGTAACAGCCGTCATTGCAGGATATGCACGGCCTTATGTCACTCAGCCGCCCCTCCTTGACCTTTACGGGCCACTGAGGGTCCGCCAGCAAGGCCCTCGCCAGCGAAACCAGATCTGCCCTTCCCTCCTTGATCACGCGTTCTGCCAGTGGCGGGTCCGCAAGTCGCCCGATGGCCACAACGGGTATGGAGACCTTTTTCTTTATTTCATTTGCCAGGTAGACCAGGCAGCCCGGGGAAGTACCCATGGGTAGTGTCCTCATAAAGGTGTGGGGATTGTTTAGATCCGCCAGGTTTTTCCCGCCTGGCGCCCCCGCCGACACCTGCAGAAAATCCACACCATTTCTCTCCAGCAGTTCAGCCAACTCTTGGGATTCCGTCAAAGTTATTCCGCCCTCAAGGTACTCGTCGGCGCTGAATTTGACGCTGACCGGGAAATCCCATCCCGCCTCCTCCTTAATGGCCTTAACCACCTCTACCAGGAAGCGGCTGCGGTTTTCAAAACTCCCGCCCCAGCGGTCAGTGCGGTGGTTGGCCAGAGGTGAAAGAAAAGCAGCCGGAAGGTATCCATGGGCAGAGTGTACATCCACGGAGTCAAAGCCGGCCTCCCTGGCTCTCCGTGCTGCTGCCGCAAACTGTTTTATAGCGGTCAGTATATCATCCTCGGTCATCTCCCGGGGCACCTCGGCTCCCTGGTAAACAGGGACTGCCGAGGGAGCCAGCGGAGGCAGACCGGTCAGTTTTGATCCCGTTCTCCTGCCGCAGTGCTGAATCTGTATGGAAGCCCTGGCGCCCTGCTCTTTGATAGCCCTCGCCAACTTGGTCAGACCCGGTATCATCCTGTCATCGTGGATTCCCACCTGTTTTATATAACCTCTCCCTTCCTGGCAGATGAACGAACCCTCAACAATGACCAGCCCGGCTCCCCCGGCGGCCCTCCGTCTGTAGTAGGCCAGAAGCCGGTCGTTGACACGGCCGTCCAATTCGGCATAGTTGGTGGTTAGCGGGCCGCACACCACGCGGCTTTTCAGTTCAAGTAAATTAATTTTTATAGGGCTGAATAAAATACTGGCATCCATTCAGCGAACCTCCAATCAACGCAGCAGTTCCACTGCCCCTGTACAACTTGTCACCCCGGCGGGACTGTTTTCTTATTTCCCGAAAAATTTGGGGAACACCCCTCAAGTCACCCACCGCCATAAAACCTGACACCGACCCGTCCGGTGAGAGGTTCACCTTACGGTAAACATTTCTCTCACTGTGATATACCTCCACCAACTGCCTCATGCCATCCTCTTCCCAGGTAATGCCTCCGGTCATCACCGGCAGGTTGAACAACGAAACTGAATTTCTGGAAATATTTCCTTCGTACCGGAAGCGGTAACCCAGCATGTTGAGGGCGGCAATCCTGGCCTGGGCGGTGGCATTGGGCCAGATTGGATTATACGAATAGGTACCGCCTTTATAATCCGCCGCCACAGCCACATCTCCGGCGGCAAAAACACAGGCTTCCGAAGTCTGCATAAAATCGTCAACCAATATTCCCCTCTTTAACTTTATCCTGCTCCCACCGACCAGATCCACGTTGGGCTCAACCCCCACGGCCACCACCACCAGGCCGGATTCGATAAAAATGCCGTCCTCGGTGATCACCCCGCACACCCTGCCGCTCTTTTGGGCAATTTCAATTATCCCCTGTCCGGTGATTACCTCAACGCCGGCTCGAGCCAGATGGTTCTCGATCAAACCTGCGGCTGTCTCATCAAGCATCCTGGGCAGCAAACGGGGCAGCTTTTCAATCACCGAGACCTTTATCCCACGGTGGGTCAGGGCCTCGGCCACTTTAAGACCAACAAATCCTCCACCCATTATCACCGCCCTGTCAATCCTGTCCAGGTCCCTTATCATCCTGCGCAGGTGTAAGATTGTCCTGAAGCCATACACACCTTCGGCCGTAATTCCCTTTATCCCGGGCATTACGGGATCCGCCCCTGTAGCGATGAGGAGCCTGCCGTATCTTATCTCCCTGCCGTTGTCCGTCAGGACCGTCTTTTTCGCGGTATCCACCCGGCACACCTTTACCCCGGCCAGCAGCTCTATGCCGTTGCGCTGGTACCATTCCTGCGCAAACATAGCAATGTCCTTCTCTTCTCTTTCGCCCTTCAGGACATTGGGCAGCAAGCACCTCGAATAACCCGGGTGGGACTCAGATGACACCACAAGGATTCTGTCCCTGCTAAGGCGCCGCAAAACCCGGGCAGCGTATAAACCAGCCGGGCCGTTACCGGCAATCAAGAATTCCCTGAACATGCCATCACCTCATTTCCTCCCGGTAGGGGCAAATTCGCTAAAATCAGTCAATCTCCCACCATAGCAATCAGTCAGCAGTCTTTCGAACACCCCGCGCAGATCATGACAGGCCAACAACCCGAGAGGCAGGGAAGCGCACACATCAAAGCCGCCGGCGGCCAACCCGAACAAAGCCGAGATCCGGCCGGACCTTACCCCCCGGACCAACACTGTGTTGGAGGCCCTCTGTCCTTCGGGGATGCTTATCAAATCCCCAGAGCTGACCGGGATCAACTGAATCCCAACCCCGGCCATACCGGCGATTATTTTTTCTTCTTCGGGACATTGTCCCTCATCAACCAGATACGCCTTTTTATCCACTGGGCTGCCTTCGCACAAGGCTGGGGCCGCCCCGGCATCCCCCGCACGGAGATGAATTACCGCCAAGGCAAAATCGAGGATCATCCTCGCCCCTTCCTCAATAACGGCACAGGGCCCGGATGCAATCCAGGACAGGGCCCTGCCAAGATACTCATCCCTCACCGACACAACTCCCGCAGGTATTGAAGCCCATTCTACCATCAGATGGATCAAAAACTGAGCAATCAGCCTCTGTTCCTGGGAAAAACCGCATTTACCAAGGGAAACCGGCTGATCAAAGGGGGTGATCCGGCATGGCCCCGCAGCACACAAATTGCAGCAGTACCCGGTTAAACCAAAGCCGCACTCCCCAGCCGTGTTACAGTGCAGATTTTCAACCACGTCCGCATCACCCCCGCTTGGTTTTATAAAACCCCTCACCGGCCATGGCAACCGGCCTCAGCATTGCCGCCAGGACATTTCCCCTGCCTTGCCGGTATTTGGAAGGAGACTGAAAGGACAGTGCCCCTGTGGGGCAGGATTCAGCACAGGCAGGGCGCTCCCACTCCCCGCACCCGTCACATCGGACAACAGCCTTCTTCCCAGGGTCGGCCTTCACCGCCCCGAAGGGACAGGCCATTACACAGGACCAGCAAGCCACGCACTTTCCGGGGTTATAAACAACCCTCCCGTCGCTAAGCTCTAGCGCCCCACCAATACAAGCCTCCAGGCAAAGGGGGTACTCGCAGCTGTGGCAGAAGAAGGCTTCAGGAGAAAGAGCGCTCCCTTCCACTCTTATCCTGCTGGAAGACCACTCTGTCCGGCCCGCCAGCCTGACTATGTCCCCACCGGTGTCGCGCGTTGCGCAGGCCAGTTCACAGTTTCCACAAAACATGCACTTTTCGGCCTGGAAAAAAAGGCGCTTTTTCACGGATTAAGGCTCACATCCCATCAAGACCCAGTTGTCGCAACTTTTCCGGGGAAGGTGCTCCCTGCGAATCCCAGCCCCTGGCCAGGTAGTATTCATCCAGCACCTTATTGTAGTCTTCCCGGTCGAGTTTTATCCCCTTACCAGGGCCTCTCTTAAGGGGCTCTTCGAAAAAGCGGTCCGGCGGAAAATCGTCCTTTCTGCCCATGCCCTGGAGATTGTTAAAAAGACGTTCCACGTTGTAAACCCTCTCTCCGCAACGAAGCAAGTCCTCGCCGCCCAGTTCGAGGCCGGTGGCGGCCCTGAAGGCGTTGCCTGCGATTTCAACGCCCCTGACAATAAGGTTGTTGAACTTTCTCGACCTGTACCAGGCAAACTTGCATATTCCGAACAGGTCGGCCAGGGTTACCCAGTCTTCGCTCCAGGCTATCATCTTACCCTTGCCGGCCAAACTTTCAAGATTGGAAACTTCGGGTTCACCAAACCACTTTTCGGCCTCTTCCCTGGTAATAAACTCGTCTATATAGGGATACCCCCTGAGGTGACAAGACCCCCTGGTGGCCACCGAGTAGGTCAGTGCCCTGGTGACATACCTTCTGGGGTCGGTGGCGTCAATTTCCAGCCCCTTGACGTGGGCGGCGAAATATCCGGCGCCAAGCCGTTCCCCCATCACCTTGCACCCCTCAGCCAGCAGGTCCCCGATTCCTTCCCGGCGGGCAATCATAAACAATGCCTCTACCATAGCCTCAGAGTTGCCAAATCTCATGTCCAGGCCAGAGACTTGATTGTCCTTTAAAATTCCTCGCTCATACAGCTCCATGGCCATAGCGATGCTGGACCCGGCGGATTGGGCGTCTATTCCCAGTTGGTCGCAGACGTGGTGGGCGTATATCACGGCGTTGTAATCCGTAATCCCTGTTTTTGCCGCCAGCGCATTGATGGTGTCGTATTCCGGCCCCTTGGTGTAGCAGGTTCCGTATTTGCCGAAGCTGGCCCTGGAGTAACGCCTGCACCTGACCACACAACCCAAACAACCGAGGATACGCACCAGATGGCCCTCGGTTAACCTCTCAGGGCTAATGTTTTCCCAGTCGTCCAGCAGGTCGTCCTGGAAGTTTTTAGCCCCCCATAGACCGAGTTTCTGCCGGTGCACCACCAGGTTGGGTGTGCCGAACTGGGTGAGGTTTTCCAGCCACACATCGTTCTTAATATTTTCCAGGTACTGATCAACGGCCTTTTTGAAGCCGGATGGATCCGCGATCCTGACTCCCCGGGTCCCCCGTACGGCAATTGCCTTCAACATCTTGGACCCCATTACCGCACCAATGCCGCACCGCCCTGCAGCACCCTCACCATCGGTGATCACACAGGCGTACCTGACCAGCCTCTCCCCGCCCGGTCCAATGCAGGCTATGCGAATATCCTCGTCGTCCAGTTCCTCTTTTATTGTCTGGCAGGTTTCTTCAACCGTTTTCCCCCACAGGTGGAAAGCCTCCCTGATCGTCACCTTGTCGTCATCTATCCAAATGTATACCGGATGATCTGCCTTTCCCCTTATAATTATCCCGTCATAGCCAGCCCACTTGAGTTCCGGCGCCCAATACCCCCCGGCGTTGGCATCGCCCAGTATACCCGTCATCGGTGATTTGGCGGCCACGGTAAGCCGGCCCGAAGAAGGCAGCGGGGTGCCGTTTAGCGGCCCGGCCGCAAAAATAAGCAGGTTTTCCGGGTCGTAAGGACTGACCCCGGGGCCCACTTCCTTCCACAGAAAATACGAAGACAATCCCCGGCCGCCAATGAACCCGGTTGCCAAATGCACAGGGGTCATTACCTTTTCAACCTTACCCGTGCTCAAGTCAATACGCAGTATCTGTCCGGCGTATCCTCCCCGATAATTCATGGAACATCCCCCATTTTACTGCTTACATCTTGCCCTAATTCCGCAAGGCTGTCGGCATAACGCTTTCTCTTGATATTGGCCAATTGCTGCTCGGTGGATAATTTAAGTACCCCTGAAGGGCAGTACTTTACGCACTGTGGCTCTCCGCCGCAAAGATCGCACTTTACGGCAACACCAGTCTTACAGTCCATGCTGATGCCGCCAACCGGGCATACATTTACACAGATACCACAACCGATGCACCGCCCCTGGTTCACCGTTACCGGCCCATCGTCCCTGGTCCTGGCCAGCGCGCCGGTGGGACAGGCTGCAGAGCAGGGAGCGTCGCTGCACTGCTGGCAAACAACCGGCACCTTTACCCCATGTCTCAAGCTGACAACTTTAATCCTTGCCAGCCTGGCATTTCCCACACCGTGGTGCTCAAAGGCGCACATCAATTCGCACAGGCGGCAACCGGAACACATGCTGGTGAAATTACCGTGATCTTCAATAAATATTACCTTTTTCACTGGTTCCACCTACTTTTCATACATAGCTAAACAAGCACCTTACCCTTGTCCACTACTACACGACCATCAAACTCGATAACTGCGTCTTTGAAAATAGCGTCAATGTGGCACGGTGCTTTCACCTTTCCGCCGATGCTGTAATTGCTGCCAATCCCCACGTGGGCGTTGCCCAGCCGCCCAAGGTCCTCAAGGTTGGTGCAGTACAGCCTGGCGGCCGGATTCAGGCCGATGGCGAACTCTGCTATGTTATACGCCGTATCATCCTTCAAGGCGGCCAGCACCTCATTGAAATCCTCCGCCAGGGATCCTCCCTCGATGCCCACAATAAGGCCGTCCTTTACCTTGATCGTAATGGGTTCTTGTCTGGTAACCCCTACTGACATGACCCTGACGTCAGCTACTATTACCCCTTCGGCCGTTCCCTCAATGGGAGAGATGTTGATCTCGCTGTCCGGGAAGGCTCCGAACTGCCCTGGTTCGCGAAAAAGTCCGGTTTCATACTGAACGGGCCGCCCACTGACTATGCCTCTGATGTCGGTGCCCCGTTCCGTTGTTATCCTGACCTCCCTGGTCCTGGCCAAAATGCTGCCCAGCTTTCTTCCCACCCGGTCGCATTCCTCGAAATCCCCAAGGATGGCCCCGGTGCAAAGCGCGTCCTCGGTGACATCGCACATGGTGGCCCCCCGGGCACCGTTTTTAATGGCCTCGATACGGGCATCGGTATGGGTTTGAGAAAAGGAAGTGGGCAGGAAAAACACGTCTGCCTCCCTGCAGGCCGCCACCACGGGAGCCGGCGGCTGCGCCCCGTGCACCCCGGGCGGGGTGATGACCACAATCACTGGTACACCCCCGGCAGCCACCGTTGCCGCTGCCAATGCCTCGGCTATACGCAGCTTGTTGGTATCGGTGGATATAACAACCTTTTCTCCCGGCTTGACGGCGGCACACTGTTCCACCGCCTTCTTGGCCCCCCTCATCATTTCGATAAAGCTGGAGGGGGCCGGAACATAATGAGGGTAAAGAATCGGCCAGTTGTCCTGCGGCATTATTAAAACCTCCCCGGAACATTAGATTTTGATTTACCCGCCATCAACAACCACTATCAACCAGACAACACTGCCATCCTTCAAAATAATTTCCTCCGGCCTTTGTCGGACCACAACCCTGTCATCCACGGAAATAACCAAGGACCCGCTAAGATACCCAGTGTCTGGATCTAGAAGCAAGTCTTTTATCCAGGCGCCTTGCCCATGAGACAAAGCCTCAATCAAATCAGCCAGCGTTGAACTTTCCCCGGGCAGCTCAACCTTAAGATTCTGGCTTTTCAACCTGTAACCCAGCCGGCCCGGAGCCTTCACTTCAACCCTGACCAATCCATCACCTCCTGCTGTGTAACATACATAAAATTCAATATTTGTCAGGCATATATTTCATATTGAATGTTATGTTAATTATACAACCAATGAAGTATAAACGCAATCGATTTCTTTATAAATAATTAAAAAAAGATCACTTATTGACATTTTTCAGTTGCTTATTATTCTAGACACCTTTCCATTGTTTGAAAGATATGAATCCATAAGCATCATATTTCTCTTTAAACAAAAGGCAAACGTTTGTTTTTAAGCAAAACTGTTCCCCATTATAAAAAAAGCCGGGCCAGGGAGCCCGGAAAAGTAATTAGTAAATCCCTTAATAAGGAAAGGTTTTTATTTCTAGTATCATCCTTTCATCCTGGCAGTGGATTCCCTGACCATCAAACGGGGTTCCAAAACAATCCCGTCCTGTTCCAGCGGTTCTCCAGAAATGATTTTAATCAACATTTCGGCCGCTTTATAGCCCATTTCAAACAGAGGCAGCCTAACAGAAGTAAGAGGCGGGCGTAGCTTTGAAACAACGGGAAGATCGTTATAACCCACCAGGGATATATCGCCTGGTATTTCGAGGCCACGTTCATAAACCGCTGTCATCACACCTATTGCAATGGGGTCATTAGCGGCAAAAATAGCGGTTACCTCCGGACTTTTTCTGAACAGTTCCAATGCGGACCAGTACCCGGCCTCTTCGTTGTGCTCGCTTTCCACAACGTTTTCAAAAGAAAATGGTAAGCCATGGTCCTTCAGGGCCAGCCTATACCCTTCCAGCCGGGCCAGGCCCACATCGGTATACAAGGGGCCTGATATGTGCGCGATCCTGGTGTGACCCAGGGCTACCAGATGATCAATGGCCAGCTTTGCCCCCTTGATATTATCGGCCACTACGTAGCGTCCGGCGGTTTCCCGGGGGCGCCTGTTTACAAACACATAAGGGTATCCCTCCAGGGACATGTTCTCCAAGGCTCCGTCAACTTGGGCGGTAGCCAAGATAAGCCCATCCACCTGCCTGTCGCGCAGTTCTTGAATCAGCGCCTCCTCCCTGGCTTTTTGATCATCGGTATTGCCCAATATGATATTGAAGCCCTTTTCCGAAGCTGCCGCCTCGGCTCCCTTGAACAAAATGGAAAAGAAAGGGTTGCTGATATCAGGGATAACCATTCCCAGAAGTTGCGTGAATCTTGTCCTTAGGCTCCTGGCAACCGCATTGGGCTTGTAATTGAGTATCCGTACAGCCTCCATTATTCTTTGCCGGGTTTCTTCCTTGACAGCCAGCCCGGCGTTGTTCAGCACCCTTGAAACCGTTGACGGGTTGACGCCGGCCAAATCTGCCACGTCCTTTATAGTTGCAGCCATAACACCCTCCGGGTAAAAACGTACTATGATATTATAACACGAGGCCAAATTCAAATAAATTAACTTAACTTTCGCGCGGAACCCCTGGCCGCACCTGCCAGTATAATAGAATAAACGGCAAAGGAGTGTGCCACATGACTGACAAACATAAAGGGAATGCCGTTAATGCCAAAAAAGACGGTTCTTCCCGCCCTGCCGGCCCTGATCCCATTCAGGTGCCTTATCCGGGCTATCCGTACACCGTTTACAAATACTACCCTACATACCGGTACGTTCCCGTTTACGCCTTTCCGGAAGCGCTGAACCTGATCGTGGAGTCTGTCGGCGATGAAAGAGAAGACGAATTGTTTTATGATTATCTGATCGGCGTGGCGCCCCCCGACCAAAAGGAAATCATTTCTTCGATAAGGGACGATGAAAGGAAGCACTCTCAGTTGTTCAGACAATTGTACTGGGAGGTGACTGGCCGGGACATACCCGGGGCCCCCGAAGCTGCCTTTGAAAGACCTAAAAGCTATTGCGACGGCATCACCAGGGCTATTTTCGGAGAACTGGCGGCAGTCGAACGGTACCGGAAAATATTGTTCGGATTTGAATTTTTACCGTACAGGAACATAATTACGGAGATATACACCGACGAGCTTAAGCATGCTTCCAAATGGAACTACCTGTTCTCCTTGAATTGCTGCTGCAAATAAAAGCCGCCGTTTAAGGCGATGATCGGAACCAGCGGACCCCGCGTGATAAAGAAAACCGCCCCACGGCGGTTATAATTTTTTGCCCCTTGTAGCCTGCGGCGTATAAAATGATTCCCCGGTGTAAAAATATCAAAAAAACCGGGAGGTTCACGATAATGGCGGACAGGGAAGTTGTTGTCTACACCACCCCCACATGACCCCACTGCCGGACGGTGAAAGAGTTTCTTTCACATAAGGGAGTGAAATACACCGAGGTTGACGTGGCCAGGGACCAGAGGGCCCGGGATAACATGGTGCAGAGGACGGGCCGGCTGGCCGTCCCCACAATAAAGGTGGGCAATGATGTGGTGGTGGGGTTTAATCCTGCGGAAATCGAAAGACTTCTGCAATAAAGAAATCAGGGGTTAAGCCGCCCGCGTCTCCAGAGATAAAACATCACGGCCAGGGCGGCCAGCAGAGTGGCCAGGGAGGTGACCTGAGCCGCTTTAAGACCCCACACGGTCAGGCTGTCCGCCCTGTAAAATTCAAGCGCTATCCGGCCCGCGGCGTAGAGGGAGAAGTACAGCGTGGTGACAAAGCCGTCAAAAGGCTTCCTGAAGAGAAAAAAGATAAGCAGCGCCATAACCGCCAGGTCCCAGGCCGACTCGAACAGAACGGCGGGCACAAGGGGTGTCGTACCGTAAGCAAAATACGCATCGGTTCCGGGGGGATACACCACCCCCCAGGCCCGGTCCGTGGGAACACCGTAGCAGCACCCGTTAAGGTAACAGCCCACCCTTCCCACGGCCTGGCCCAAAATGACGCCGGGGGCCAGTATGTCACCGAATTCCCAGAAGGGAACCCTGTGTTTCCGGGTGTAAAGAATGACCGCCAGCAGGCCGCCGGCAACGCCTCCCTGCACCGACAGGCCCCCCCGCCACAGGGCGGGAATTTCCGCCAGGCGGCTCCCGTAATAATGCCAGTCAAAGGCAACCTCCCACAGCCTGGCTCCCAGCAGCCCGGCCAGCAGGACATAAACGGCCATATTGAGGATATCTTCCCGGTATTTCCCCTTTTTTCCGGCCAGGTGCCAGGCCAGGGCCAGGCCTCCGGCCATTCCCAGGGCCATCATCAGTCCGTACGACCTTAAGGTGAAAGGCCCGGCGTGAAACAGTATCTGGTGCATGCACACGACTCTCCCGCATCAAATTAGCCCCGTTGAAAGAAAAACCCACCCAGATCCGGTGGGTGCGCAACCCGGCTGTTTAAACAGCGCAACTTGCGTCTGAGGACGTTTTGCCGCTAAAGGACGAAAGGCCGGACCGGCCTCGCATTGGCTAAACCCCTCACCCGCCCCTGAATCCGGCGCTTCCGAGGTCCCGTCCGGACCCGCACCCCGAAGCCGGACCGGATCGGACGGAACAGCCGGTGATCAACTGCTCCACCTCCCCGGCCCCGCATTCCGGGCAGGTCACCTTGTGGCGTTCGGAGATCCCGGTGATTACCGTGAACCTGTGCCCGCACTTTTGGCAGCGAAAATCGTATGTGGGCATCTTCTCTCACCTCTCTTTACCCGCTGATTGACCCGTTGGGACAGGCAAAAACACATTCCTCGCAGTCGTCACACATATCTCCGTCGATTACCGCCACATTGGCTATTATCCTGATCGCCCCCCGGGGGCACACCTGGGTGCAAATCCCGCATCCCTGACACAGGCCCTTAACCACAGTTGCCATTACCATTTCCCTAGTATTTAGTATTCTATGATACTATAATATAATTACGCTGACGCTTTTGTCAACACAAATCAGCTCAGGTCGGAACGCTTGAACAGCTGAATAAAGTTTAATACAAACTGGAGTTCCTTTTCATTGAGGTTGCAGATCATGTTCAGCACCGACTGAACATTGGGGTGCATCAGCAGCTCGCGCAGTTCCGGGTTCATCAGGCTGAGCATCTGGTCAACCGCGCCGGGCTCCATGATGAAATAGCATGGAGAAACCCCCATCACCTCGGCCAGTTTTTCCAGAGTTTTTAAGGAAGGCTGCACCTTTCCCTGCTCTATCTGGCCGATGAGGCCGGCGGTAACCCCGGCAAGGTTGGCCAGCTGCGCCTGGGTAAGCCCGTATTCCTCCCGCAGCGCCTTGAGCTTGTGGCCAAGGGAGCCTTCGTGGCCCATGACCGCGGAAGGAGGAACGCCCAGCGCCTCGGCTATCCTTTTTAAAGTGTTGAGGGCGGGGTAAACCGTCCCCCTCTCTATCTCGCTCAGGTACGAGAGGGAAATCCCGGCCTTGCCGGCCAGGTCCTGCAGGGAAAGGTTCTTTTCGCCCCTCATCAGGCGGATTTTGTCTCCCAGGGACAGGCCTGTATCGGTCACGTCTCCCTCGATAAGCTGGGCCTTTGATACGTTCAGGGCGGCCGCCAGTTTTTCTATTGATTTTAATGAAGGCCGCTTGGACCCCCTCTCAATTTCGCTGAGATAGGAGAGGGAAAGGTTTGCCCGCCTGGCCATGTCCTGCAGCGTGTACCCGCGCTCCTCGCGCAGGGCACGGATTTGATCGCCCTTTACATTCATGACCCACACTCCCGTACTTACTAAAATCATACTGTTATCCTACTATACTTTCATTGGGCAGTCAATTAAACTCAACCCCGATTCAAATGGCAGCGAAAAAAAGATATACTCACCCTATTTCGGGCGAGTCACCTGTCTTTTCCCGCCAGAAGATCCTCCATTATTTCCCGGAAAACGGGAGCGGCGGTTTCACCCCCGCTGACCCCCTCCCGGACCAGGACGGTTACCGTGTACCTGGGATTGTCCAGGGGGCCGTACCCCGAAAACCAGGCGTTAACAAACTCAACACCGTCCGCCAGCTCGGCCGAACCGGTTTTTCCCGCGGTTCCTCCCGGGGAGGCCCAGGCTTTCTGCCCGACCCCCCGCCTGGTCACCATCACCATCATCTCTCCCAACTGGCGGGCAACTTCCGGGGACAGCGCCCTCACCGGATCTCCCGGCCTTATTCCGCGGGGATCTCCCCTTGCCGGGCGAACTTCCATCACCAGCCTGGGCTGCAGGTAAATCCCGCCGTTGGCCACTGTATTGACCATGGCGGTTACCTGTACGGGGGTGGCCAGGACCGGACCCTGGCCCAGACTGCTGTTAACCAGGTTGTGCCGGCCCGCGATGAGGTCCAGTTCCTGGCGCCGGTCGGCGGCCGCCGGGTAGCCGATGATCCCCTGGTTGTCCAGGCCCAGGGACCGGGCATAGCTGATCAGCCTGTGCGGGCCCAACTCCAGCCCGATCTTCACAAAAACCGGGTTGCAGGACTGGGCGAAGGCCTCCGCCAGGGTGATCTGCCCGTGTCCCTCCTCCTTCCAGCAGCGGACGGGCTTCTCCAGGGAACCCCGGCAGAAAAAGAGGGTATCCGGCCCGGCCGTTCCCTCCGAAAGCGCGGCCGCGGCCACCACCACCTTGAAGATGGATCCCGGCTGGAACAGGGATACCGCCTGGTTGACAAAGCTTTCTGCGGCTGCCGAAGCCAGGCCGCCCCCGGCCGGGTCGGGGTTATAGTTGGGACGGGAGGCCATGGCCAGGATATCTCCCGTTGACCTGTCCATCACCACCACCGCCCCCTTTTTGATATGCCTGTCCATCACTCTCTCCACCATTTCCTGTATATCCGCGTCAATGGTGGTGATTACGTCGCTGCGGGTGAAATCCCCCAGCCTGGTGTTCACCAGGACCTGCTTTCCGGGCAGGGGTTTGCCCAGGGCGTCCGTAAAGAGGCCGGCAAAGCCGGAGTCGTACATACCCTTGAGTTCATTCTCGTAATAGTGCTCCAGCCCCTGCCTGCCCACCCAGTCGCTAAGCCGGTAGGCCTTTTTTCCGGACCGGTTGAGTTCTTCAAGCTCGCGCAAGTCCCTGATCTTTCCCAGGTGCCCCACCACGTGGGCCGCCAGGGGCCTGGGACCGTAGCGGAAGCTGTAGGGCACCGCCACTACCCCCTCCCACCCCGATTCCCGGATAAGCCGCAGCTGGCCGCCGGTCAGATTGAAAGGCAGGACCACGGGGTTCTTCCCCGCCAGCATGTTCCTGACCGTAAAAAAGTCGGCGCCGAGGACGGCTGACAGGCTTAGGGCAGTGGCGTCCGGATTTTCCAGCAGATCCGGAAACACCACGATCCTGTTGGCGCTGTATGACCCGGTGAGGGGTCTTGAATGGCGGTCAAGTATTCTTCCCCGGGCAAAGTCCTCCAGGGCCACTCCTATGGTTTCCCCGGCCAGGGCCTTCCTGGCGTAGTGTTCTCCCCGGAGAACCTGGATATAACCGGTGCGGGCGGCCGCCAGGATGAAAAAAAAGACCAGTATGGTCAGTGTCCACGCCAGCCTTACCTTTATCCTTTCCATTCATCCCAGCCTCTTGACATATTCTGATAATAGCATGGCCGGGAATACCTTGCTTTAAACCGCCCACCCTCCCAATCCCTAATCCCCAATCCTTGCTTTCATTCCAGTCTCCTCAGGAGACTAAATTCCGGAAGCGGACCCTCCGCCGGGATAAATACCGTCTGGCGGGGATGGGGCGCCTCGTCCAAGGGGCGGCCCTCCCGGTCAATCATGGCTTCCACCTTAAGCATGCCGTTGGGGCGGCCGGGAATCAGCACCTCCAGGGTCTCCCCCCGGAAAAAGCGGTTGCGCTGCTCCACCTCCAGCAATTTCCCGTCCGGGTGGAATCCCTTGACCAGCCCCACAAAGGTGCAGTTCCTCCTGTAGATGCCCTCCACGTCGCCGTGCCCCGCCAGGGTGGCACCGCCGGACAGAAACCCGGTGGTATAGTCGCGGTTGCTTACCTTGCCCAGTTCGTCCCACCACCGGGGGTCCGCCTGATAACCGCCCGGGTCCTCCATCAGCCTGTCGATGGCCTCCCGGTAGACTTTAACCACCGTGGACACATAGTGAACGCTTTTGACCCGGCCCTCGATCTTGAAGCTGTCCACCCCGGCCGCCGCCAGTTCCGGCAGGCGGGACAGCAGGCACATGTCCCGGGAGCTCAGTATGTATGTGCCCCGGCTGTCCTCCAGGACCGGGAAATACTGGCCCGGCCTTTTTTCCTCCATCAGCGCGTAGCGCCACCGGCAGGGCTGGGCGCAGTCCCCCAGATTGGCGTCCCGGCCGGTCACGTACATGCTCAGCAGGCAGCGCCCCGAATATGAAATGCACATCGCCCCGTGGACGAAGACCTCCAGTTCCGCCCGGACCCGATCCCTGATTTCCCGGATTTCCTCCAGGGAGAGTTCCCTGGCCAGCACTATCCTGGACGCCCCCTGAGCTTCCCAGAAAGCGGCCGCCGCCGCATTGACGGTGTTGGCCTGGGTGCTCAGGTGAACCTTCAGCTCGGGGGTCACGGACCGCACCAGGCTGAAAACCCCGGGATCGGCCACGATGACCCCGTCGGCGCCCGCCTCCCGCAGCATGAGCAGGTATTCCCCCAAACCCCGGAAGTCCCGGTTATGGGCGAAAATGTTCACCGTCACGTACACCTTCACACCGTACCGGCGGGCGTAATCCACCGCCTCCGGCAATTCCCGGAGGGTGAAGTTTTCGGCCCCCATCCGCAGCCCGTACCGCGGGCCGCCCAGGTATACGGCGTCAGCCCCGTACACCACCGCCGCCTTTAGTTTTTCCATGTTCCCGGCCGGAGCCAGCAATTCCGGTTTTTTCACTTCCGGGCTAAAACCTCCTGACTGTTTGATAATCACCGGCCCCAGCCCGGTTTTACCGCTGGTATTTCAGCTTGTTGTTATTATGTTCTTCCAGGCTTGACGAAAATGCGTGGGTCCCGTCGGGCCTGGCCACGTAATAGAGATAGTCCGTCACGGCGGGATTCACAGCCGCCAGAAGGGACGCCCGGCCCGGCGAATTGATGGGACCGGGAGGCAGACCGGCCACCCTGTACGTGTTGTAGGGCGAGTCCACTTCCAGGTCTTTGTAGTAAATTTTTTTCTTTTGCCCGCCCAGGGCATACTTTACCGTGGCGTCTATCTGCAGGGGCATGCCCAGGCGGAGCCTGTTGTAGATTACGCCGGCGATTACCGGCCTTTCCTCGTCAACGGCGGCTTCCCCTTCGATCATGGAGGCTATGGTAACCGCCTGGTGCAGCGTCAGGTTCAGTTCCCCGGCCTTCCTCTCGTAGTCCAGGCTCTTTATCTCGGCCTCAAACCTGTCCAGCATGATGGAGACAATCTGTTCCTCACCGGTCTGGTAGCCGGCGTGGTAGGTGTCGGGGAATAAGTAGCCTTCCATCCCCGCCCCGGGGGGAATCTTCTTTAAAAACTGGTGCCTGAAGTTCCGGGGGTGGGCAAGGACTTCCCGGAACCTGTTCCCGTCCACCAGTCCCTTCTGCACCAGGAGGTCGGTCAGTTGGTTGAGGCTGAACCCCTCGGGGACTGTAAAAATCACCACGTCCCTGGGTCCGGCCTCCAGGGAGGCCACGATTTCGGGCAGGGACTGGCCGGTCTTGAACAGGTAGCGGCCGGGCTTGAGCTTCTGGTCCACACCCTTCAGGCGGGCGTAAAAAGGGACCAGGTCCGGGCCCCTGACCAGACCGTTTCTGTACAGGATTTCACCTATCCCGGAGCAGCTTGAATTTTCCGGTATGTTCACGCTGACCTCCCGGACCTGCCTTCCGTAATCAACCGGCGTAAGAAGGGCTCTCCAGTACAGGACGGCCAGTGAAGAAAATAATGCCAGCACAAAAAGGACAAAAAATAAAAATGTTGGTCTGTTAATCCTCCGGTACATGTTTCCTGCCTGCTTTTTTTAAACATTATACATACTATTAGATGGAGGTACAACCCGCCGGAAGGCCAACGGCACTCCCCATGGAAAGACATTTGCCGGTAGTCATTATTGCCATAAATTAACATAAATAAAATTGATTTTTGGGGCAAAATAAAAACAGGCCACCAAACGATGTGTCTTCAGACACAGAAGGCCTCGTGGCGCTTGCCGGAGTTACGGGAACTCGGAACGGTCTAAACGACGCTTTTGCGTAAGGCTTTGACCAAGGCCGGGAAAACTCGCCTCTAAGGCGGGTTTTCCTTTTTTGGAGGCGAGGGAGGGACTATGGACCCGGAAGGGATCTGTCCCGGATTTTCAGAAGCGCCGCCCGTTCCGGAAGGGCCTCCCGGCGCCGGACCGCCGCTGCCGGATTCCTGCCCGGCCTGGACCGGCGCCGGATTGGTCTCCGCTCCGGCCGGCGAGGAACTCCCCCCGGCCGGAACAGGCCCGGGCCCGGCCAGGACGATCTGGTCCACCGGCCGGTAGAAGCTGTCGGGCAGGCTTTCCACCCTGTAGGACCCGTTTTCCAGCACCACCCGCTCGGCAATAACCTTCATCCCGGGAATACCCTTCTTTATTACCCTGGCTTCACCCTGTTTCAAGGCCGGGTCCTGCTGATAAATTTCCTTGAAGGGAATGGTTTCCACTACCCTGGTCCTGATGGTCACCTCCCGGCGGCAGCTTGAGTTTCCGTATATTTTGACGGTGAGCCTGCCGGGGCCGGCCAGGGTTTTAAGGTATATGTACATGGGAGTGGAATTCTTGAAAAGAAAATCTATCTGGTCGAATGACACCGTGGCGTCCCGCCCGGCCGGAACGTAGAACACCGGCAGGGAGTGGCTGCTGCGCTCCAGAATTTCGAGATTTGCAAGCAGAACGGCGTTGTATAGGGTGCTGCTGACCTGGCAGACACCCCCGCCCAGGCCGTCCACAAATTCGTTATTGATGATTACCTTGGCGTTCTTGTAGCCGGCTTCTAAACTGCGGGGTCCCACCGCCCCGTTGAAGGAAAAGATCTCCCCCGGAGGGATTAACTGCCCGTCCAGGGCCCCGGCGGCCACCCCGATATTGTATGATCTCCCGGCATCATTGGGGTCGAAGGTGGTGGTGTAGGAAGCCAAAAGGGCATTGACCCCCATGTTGAGAACATCCCGGGTGGTTTTTTGGGGCCTTGCCCTGACCAGGGACAGATCGATTCCAGAAACTGATCCATAGTTTCTAAAATAATCCTGGATGTCCCGGTACACTTTGTCCAGGTCAACCGTCATACCGTCCCGGGAGGGAACCACCTCCACTGTCTCGTCGGGATTTATCTTCAACCGGGCATCCCTGGGCGGAGCGGTGATTTCACCGGCAATGGACCTGATTTCATTTTCCAGCCTGGCCTCGTCCATCTTCACGTACAACGGAATCCGCACGCCCTGGTTCCTGGCCCGCCGCCATTCATCAAACCGCTGTAAAACAGACCCCCGGCGGCCGACCCTGAAGGCCTCGTCCAGCACCTTTTCCCGGTCCATAATCAGCCCTATCTTTTCCGGCTGAAGCCGCCAAGTCTTTTTTCCGTACCGGAGAACCAGGGGAGAGGCCTGAATAATTTTCTTTTCCAGCCGCTCCAGCCTGTCCTCACCCATTTCCCTTGTCAGCCCCGACAGGTCGCAGCCCAGAACCGACACTCCGGAAATAACCCTTTCCGGCTCAACGGCCGCCGCCACCCCGAGGCAGGCCAGGACTCCGAAGCAGGCAATAGATAACGCCAATACCGCTATTTTAAAATTGGGCTTTATTCTCAAGTCGCCTTCCCCCTGACTGAAGGCGGCGCCCCCGCCAGAAAGCTGTTGCGACAATAAAAGCCGGCAAGGAAAAGAACAGTTTTTCCATTTACCGACTTAATATAATTCAGACTCCGTGTTTCGATAAATCCTGAATTTAAAAAACCGATCAGGAATCTTCCCGGGCCATCATTTCCTCCCAGGTATCGGCCACCTTTTCCCATTCCTCGTCATCTTCAATATCCACCAAGATCTCGTTTCCTTCTTCATCCTGGGCAAATTTCAGGATTATGGCCTCATCGGACTCCTCTTCATCGACAGGAAGCAGGATAGCGTACTCGGAACCGTCCAGTTCTATTATATCTATTACGGTAAAGTCCTTTTCCTCCCCGTTATCGTCGATAAGCGTGATCACCTCTTCGCATTCCCCGCAGTTGCATCCGTCATCATGGCCGTGGTGCGGCAACTTGCTCACCTCTAATCAAAAAAGTTGAAGATATTTTATCCTTTCGGCATATGATTGTCAAGAAAAGCCGTCTCAGTCCGCCGGGGACTTTCTTCCCCTGGAATCAAGGTATCCCTGAAGTATCACCGCCGCTGCCATCTTGTCAATATTTTTTTTTCTTTTGGCCCTGCTCATACCGGCATCCAGAAGTATCCTTTCGGCTGAAACGGTGCTAAGCCTCTCGTCCCACATCTCCACCGGCAGCCCCAGCTCTTGCCTGATCATGCCCGCATACTCAACGGCCTTCCGGCCGCGATCACCCAGCGTGCCGTTCATATTCCGGGGCAGCCCCAGAATGATCATTTCCACCCCGTAATGTTCAATTAATTCTTTCAGCCTCCGGATTTCCCCGGCTTTATTCTCTCCCCGGCGGATGACCTCCACAGCCTGGGCGGTCCAGCCCATGGGATCGCTCACCGCCACGCCGATGGTTTTGTCTCCGAGATCCAGGCCCATTACGCGCATATCCTCACCGTACACTTTGAGAGCCGGGAAACTATAATCCGGGGGCCGGGAAAAAACGCCCTATAAATTATATTCTGAAACGCTGCTTTCATTCCCTTAAAATACTGCTTCCCGGCTTTCTTATAATCCCCCGGCCG
Source organism: Peptococcaceae bacterium (assembly GCA_023512435.1). GTDB lineage: Bacteria > Bacillota > Desulfotomaculia > Desulfotomaculales > Desulfocucumaceae > JAILZP01. The sequence continues at coordinate 149,925 of JAILZP010000002.1, forward strand.
CCGGTTTCCGATTCCCGGTTTTCAGATTATTTTTATGCACATGTCCCGGCAGGCTGCGGCGCAGTATCCGCACAGGCGGCACAGGGACCGGTCCGCAAAAGCCTTCCCGGCCACCAGGGAAATCGCCCCCTGGCTGCACCTCTCGGCGCACCGGCCGCACCCGCTGCACCAGTCCTCTATGTGAAGCCTCCTGTCCTTCCGGGAAACGGCCAGTTCAACCTCCGGGGCCACAGGCCTTCCCTCAAACAGGGCTACATTGCAGTCCACTTCCTCCGGGCTCTGCATGCCCACCGCCAGGGACGCCAGGCCCGGTACGGAGAGGGCGAAGGCCAGGGCCTTTTCCTTTACGCTGATCAGGGCTCCTCCCCCCAGGGCTTTCATGCCGTACAGCCCCTTTCCGGCACGGAAGGCCCCGGCTATGGCCGCTTTCATGTCCTCCACCGAACCGTCCCTGATCCCTATGCCCTTCATGTTGATTAATGGGTGAATGACGTCAAATTCCGGCACCGCCGCCGCAGCCCGCACCCCCCGGACCGAGTGGGTGGATATCCCCACCGCCCTTACGGTCCCCTTCTGTTTCGCCTTCAGCAGTTCCTCCACGGCTTCCCAGTGGCCCCTGATGGTAAGCTCATTTTCCTGTTCGTGAAGCAGGAATATATCTATGTAATCCCTCCCTGTCTCCCGGAGAGCCTTTTCGATGCTGCACCGCATGCCTTCGCCGGTGTAGGCGTAAGACTTGGAGGCCAATACCACGCTGCCGGACCGGCCGGCCGTGCCTTCCCTGATGTACTCATAGTTGCCGTATAACTCCGCCGTGTCTATGAAATTGACCCCGGCATCAAGGGCGCGCCTGATTATTTTTGCCCCTTCCTTAACAGGCAGGTTGGCCTGCAGCGGTCCCACCGTCAGGGACCCGAAACAAAGCCGGGACACCCTGATCCCGGTCCGGCCGAGCGTTCTGTACTCCAATGCGCTTTCACCACGTCATTAGCTGCTGGCTTCCAGCTGCTAGCCGCTAGCAGCTAGTTGCTAGCTTATGGCTGAAATAAACCCTGCTTTATCCGCAGGGCTTGGATTCAAGGTAGTTTTTGAGCAATTCCTCCAGCAGTTCATCCCTTTCCAGCCGCCTGACCAGGCTCCTGGCGTTGTTGTAACTGGTGATGTAGGCGGGGTCACCGGACAGGAGATAGCCCACGAGCTGATTGATGGGATTATAACCCTTCTGTTTCAGGGCCGCATAAACTTCGAAGAGAATATCCCTGGCCTGGTTTACTTCTTCTGCCTGCACGTTGAACATCATTGTTTCTTCCATATGGTCCCGATCCCTGGTCACGGCATGCACCCCCCTTAAAATAAGAATATAACCCTATTTATAATTCATATTCGTCCTCTTTCATAGTTTTCCTGTTAATTCACCATTTAGTAACGGCGATAAATTTCACCTTCTATTCCCTGAACTGCCCCATGGCCACCTTGTAGGCCATGTCCAGGGCCTCCTGCAGGCGGGCAGGGTCCTTCCCCCCGGCCTGGGCCATCTCGGGCTTGCCGCCTCCTCCGCCGCCAACCGCGGCCGCTATCTCTTTCACCAGCTTCCCGGCGTGCAGCCCCCGCCGGACCAGGTCGGGTGTAACCGCGGCCACCAGGTTCACCTTCTCCCCGGCCACGCTTCCCAGCACCACCACGGCCGACCCCAGGCGGTCCCGGATCAGGTCGGTCATGGCCCGCAGGCTGTCCATGTCGGGGGAAGACACCCTGGCGGACAGGAACCTGGCGCCTTTCAGGTCCCTGGCCTTCTCCAGCAGGCTTTGCACCTCGTAACGGGCCAGTTTCGCTCTAAGCCCCTCGGCCTCGCTTTCCAGTTCCCTGACTTCCCGCACCAGGCCTTCCACCCTCTGCACCACCTCGTGGGGCATGGCCCTGGCGATGCGGGCGATTTCAAGAAGCTGGTCTTCCCTGGCGTTTATGTATTTCAGGGCGCTTTCCCCGGTCACCGCCTCCACCCGGCGCAGCCCCGCTCCCACCGAACTCTCTCCCAGCAATTTGAACATGCCCACCTCCGCGGTGGAACCGACATGGGTCCCCCCGCACAGTTCCAGGCTGAAGTCCCCCATCTTCACCACCCGCACCACGTCGCCGTATTTTTCTCCGAAAAGGGCGGCGGCTCCCAGGGCCCTGGCCTCTTCCAGGGGCATTTCCGCAACCTCCACCTTCAGATTGGAAAGGACCTCCCTGTTTACCAGCTCCTCGATCCTGCGCAGTTCCTCCCGGGAAACGGCGGTGTAGTGGGTGAAGTCGAAGCGCAGCCGGTCGGGCTCCACCAGGGAGCCGGCCTGGTTCACGTGGTCTCCCAGGATTTCCTTAAGGGCTTTGTGCAGGAGGTGGGTGGCCGAGTGGTTCCTGGCCACGGCCCTGCGCCTTTCCCGGTCCACCCGCACCACCACCTGGTCCCCTTTGGCAATCACGCCGCTGCGCACCTTGCCCCGGTGCACGTGGACCCCCTCCACCGGCTTGAATACCTCGTACACGTCCACCTCCAGGCCGGTGGAGGCGGTTATCCTGGCGTGGTCGGTAACCTGGCCGCCCGCCTCGGCGTAGCAGGGGGTGACGTCCAGGACTATCTCGACCTCTTCTCCCGCCGCGGCCCTGTCGGCCTCAGCCCCCTCCTTGACCAGGAAAAGAACCTTCGATCCGGCCTCCAGGTCGGTATACCCCACAAACCGGGTTTCACCCAGCCGGTCCCTGACGGACCGGTATAGCACATCCCTTTCGGATATGTACTCGGTCTCCTGGCGGGCGCTGCGGGCCCGCTGCCGCTGCTCCTCCATGGCCTTGGCGAACCCGTCCTCGTTGACGCTCAGCCCCTGCTCACCGGCCATTTCCACCGTCAGCTCCAGGGGGAAGCCGTAGGTGTCGTACAGCCTGAAGGCGTCCCGTCCGCTTATTTCAAAAATGCCCTGCTCCTTGGCCCCGGCTATCATCCGGTTCAGCATCTCGGTCCCCTGGGCCAGGGTCTCCCCGAATCTTTCCTCCTCGGTGCGGATGACATTCATCACGCGGTTCCTGTTTTCCGCGAGGTCCGGGTAGGCGTCCGCCATCTGGCGGATCACGGCGCCGGCCACCTGGTACAGGAAGGGCCGTTCTATGCCCAGGGTCCGCCCGAAGCGCACCGCCCTCCGCAAAAGCCTCCGGATCACGTATCCCCTGCCCTCGTTGGAGGGAAGCGCCCCGTCGGACACGGCGAAGGTAACCGCCCGGCAGTGGTCGGCGATTACCTTGAGGGCCAGGTCGGCCCCCCTGTCCCGGCCGTAGACGACCCCCGCCTGGTCCGCGGTGAAGTCCATGATTTCCCTGAAGATGTCGCTGTCAAAGTTGGTGGGCACCTCCTGGACCACGGAGGCCACCCTCTCAAGTCCCATGCCGGTGTCAATGCCCTTGTTTTCCAGGGGAGTGTACACTCCCTGTTCATCCCTGAAAAACTGGATAAAGACCAGGTTCCATATCTCCAGGAAGCGGTCGCAGTCGCAGCCCACGCCGCATCCTTCCTTCCCGCAGCCCCTGGCCTCGCCCAGGTCCACGTATATTTCAGAACAGGGCCCGCAGGGGCCCACCCCGATTTCCCAGAAGTTGGTGTCCTTGTCCATCCGGACTATGCGGTCCGGCCTGATACCCACGTCCCTGTGCCAGATTTCAAAGGCCTCGTCGTCGTCCAGGTAGATGGTGATCCACAGCCGGTCCGCGGGCAGGCCGAGGTGCCTGGTGACATACTCCCAGGCCCAGGGGATGGCTTCCTTTTTAAAGTAATCCCCGAAGGAAAAGTTTCCCAGCATCTCAAAAAAAGTATGGTGCCTGGCGGTCCGCCCCACCGAGTCGATGTCCGGGGTGCGCAGGCACTTCTGGCAGGTGGTCACCCGGCGGGTGGGAGGTTTTGCCGCCCCGGTAAAATATGGTTTGAAGGGAACCATGCCCGCCGCCGTCCACAGGAGGCTCGGGTCGTTGCCGGGAATAAGCGAGGAGCTGGGCAGTATCTGGTGCCCCCTGGCCTCGAAAAATTTTAGAAAACTTTCCCTGATCTGGCTCCCGGTTACTATCTTGCCTTTCAACTGATTCACCCCAAACAATATACTTCCTTATTTTTCCATTTATTATTTTATGCGGTATAATTATACAAATACAATCATACAGTGTCAAGGATTGATAAGGGGTCCAGGGCAAACAGCCGGACATTTTTCTCAAAGCCTTCGCCAGGCGAAGGCAATCAGTATCTTCAGTATTGCCGCCGCCGGCACCGCCAGGAGCATGCCCGGGAGCCCGGATATTTTCCCGGCCACCAGCAGGGCCAGGATAACCGCCAGGGGGTGCAGGCCCACCCTGTCCCCCAGCACCTTGGGGGAAATGACGCTGCCCTCCAGTTGCTGGATGATTAAAAACGCCAGCACCACCTTCAGGGCCAGCCACTTGGACTTCAGCAGGGCCAGGGAAACCGCCGGCAGGGCCCCGATGAAGGGGCCGAAATAGGGAATCAGCTCGGTCAGGCCGGCAAACACCCCCAGCACCAGGGGGAACTCCACGCCGAGGAGGAACATGGCCAGGCCGGTGAGAGTCCCAACAATGACGCAGACAAGCAGGTACCCCCTGATATAGCTGTCCAGCACCCGGTTTATCTCACCGGCCAGGATGACCGCGTCGGCCTGCCAGCGGTGCGGGACCAGGGAAAAAAAGTCCTCCTTGAAGCGGCAGAAATCCCTGAGCAGGTAAAAGGCCAGCACCGGGGCCAGCAGTATGCTGAGAATCTGTTCCAGCACTCCCACGATGCCCGACATGGCCCGGCTCACCAGTCCCAGCACCCTCTGCTCCAGCCAGCCGATCCGGTCGTCAATAATCCTTCTTATTTCGTCGGGCAGGCCGGCCCTGGCGTAGCGGGACTCGATGTCCCGGCTGATCTTCTGGACCTGTCCGGCATAGGCCGGGACTGCTTCCACCAGGCCGTTCAGCTGCCCCACCATGCGGGGGACCCCGTAGAGAGCGGCGGCGGCGGCAATTATGGCGGCCGCCGCGTATACCAGGAGAATGGCCCAGGTCCGGCCGGTCCCCCTGCTTTCCAGCCTGTCCACCAGGGGATTGAAGAGGTAGAAGATCACCCCGGCCAGCAGGAACGACACGATGATCCCCCGGACGAGGAACACTCCGTATAAAGAGAGTATGATCAGGAGGCCGGCCAATGCCTTTCTGTATTTGCCTCTGTTATTCCACCAGGGCAAGTCATCCACCTGCCGGTTCGTACTTCAGCCGCCCTTGGCCGTTCAAAGAAGAAAAGTGAGGAATCCGCCCCCACTTCCGCTATTTCATCATTTTATTAATAAAGAGATTTATTATGCGGGTCGAAAGCCACCAGGCTTCCGTCCTCGGCCAGCTCGTAAACCTGGACGCCTTCCTTGCCGATCCGGAATTCAACACAGCAGTCCCAGCAGTAATACTGGTCCATGCCTACCTTGCCGGTGGCCTTCCCTCCGCACACAGGGCAAAACAAAAATTACCGCCTCCCGATTATTCATGCTGAATAGTATAACCGGATTAAACAAGAAAAATGCGCCTTCCGGCGCCGGTACCGGATGATCGCAAGTGCCGCCGCGCATTTATCTGTTCTCTGGCGGACGGACCGTCCGCCCCCCCTTCTCCATGCGATTGTTTATCGCCTTGAGGACCACGGCCAGAACCAGGGCAATGGCCGACGTGCCCGCCAGCGCGGCAAAGACGGGTAAATAATACCAGGCCAGGAGATAACCCGTGCATATGACTATCGACATCAGCATCAAGGGAAATGCTATTTTCATAAAGCCAAGAAAGCTGATACTCGTTCCTCTTTTCTCCGCCATCCCGATCACCACAACGTTCGCCGAGGCCCCTATGATTGTACCGTTGCCTCCCAGGCAGGCGCCCAGGGACAGCGACCACCAGAGGAAATTTATGTTTTCCAAATTTCCGATCCTGCCCATGTCTTGAATGAGGGGAATCATGGTGGCCACGAAAGGAATGTTGTCGACAAAGGAGGATGCGACGGCGGCAATCCAGAGGATGAGCAAACCCGTGGAAGCAACATCTCCTCCGGTCACCTCCAGGGAATAACCGGCCAGAGCCTCAATCACCCCCACATGCTCCAGCGCCCCCACAATAATGAACAAACCGGCGAAAAAGAATATTACAGGCCATTCAACAGCATGCAAAGCATGTCCGGGGTCCTGCCGGGAAAGAAGCAACAGCAGGCTGGCCCCGCTCAGGGCAATCACCGATGATTCCAGGTGAACAAACTGGTGAAGAGCGAAACCCGCAATGGTCAAAAACAGGACAAACAAGGATTTTTTCAAAAGTACGGGGTCTTTTATCTCGTCCTGTTCATTCAGGTTCATTATATTTTTTTGCAGTTCCGGGGTGGTCACCAACTGCTTCCTGTAGACAACAACCAGGATAAAGACGGTCAGCACGTAGACAACCGCCACCACCGGAGTAAGGTTTATCACAAAATCCAAAAAGCCCAGCCCCGTTGCGCTGCCGATCATAATGTTCGGCGGGTCGCCGATGAGGGTGGCGGTGCCGCCTATATTGGAGGCTATAATTTCGACGATGAGAAACGGTATCGGGCTTACTTCCAGCTTTTTGGCTATGGCAAAGGTTACCGGGACGATCAGAAGGACCGTTGTGACGTTGTCCAGCAAAGCGGAAAGGACGGCCGTCACCAGGGCAAGGGCAGTCATTATTTTCAGGGGCTGGCCGTTCGACTGTTTGGCCGACTTGATGGCCAGGTATTCAAAAACACCGGTCTGCCTGGTTATGCCAACGATAACCATCATCCCCACCAGCAGGCCGATAGTATTAAAGTCAATGGCTTTCACCGCCCCCCCGACGGACAGAATCCCGGTCAAAACCATGACAGCCGCGCCCACCAGGGCAACCGTGGTTCTGTGGATTTTCTCCGAAACAATAATCGCATATGAAATTAAAAAAACCGAGGTCGCCAGCCATACCTGAATACTCACGTCCATATAGTCCTCCCCTTTCAAGAAATAATTTAATACGGGTGTCCACATCCAGCCATATTCATCCGATATCGAACACAACCCCAGCCAACTATACTGTCCGCTGCCCGTCACAATTCTATCTTCCCGGCCGATCCCGCAGTTGTATATAAGCCTGAAAAACCGTTGGCAATAATATAAGCAGACCGCGTGCCTTTTAAGGCTTTTATTCGGTTGATCCAAAAAATGTAATATGTACTTCCATCTTCCTCAATATGATGTTTTTGGATCATTGCGAAAAGTGTTTCCCGATTTCGCTCCGCACAAATCTTTTTTCCCGTTTCGTTGTTGTAAATGGTCCGCTTTATAGGGATCGGGCAGTCCTTTTTGGGCCGGAAGGCCATCTCCAGGGAAATTATAAAAGATAACCTGGCGCTGCCGCTGGTATAGCGGGAAAGGGAATTGCAAAGGGAAAGCATATCCTTCAGCTCACCCAGCATCTTTTCAGCATTCTCCGGGGAGGTCCGGCTTAAATTGGCAAGGTTTACAAGTTCCATCTGCTTTACCTTTTTTCCCAGACGAAAGCATTTCATAAATCTCAAATACCGGTATTGCTTTCCCCTGTACCTTACGGACACGATCCTGAAGTACAAAACCATCCCCCCGCACCGGACGACCTTATTTCTCGGGACATATAAAAAGGGCGGGCATCCCTTAAGATTACCCACCCCAGTAATCAACCTTGAAACCTCCGACGAGGCCAACCGAAAAATACCCAGTATTTTTTTGTTTTTTTAGACACCTGTCCCGGCAGAACCGCATCCCGGATATAAAACCTTCCCGGAATGAACGGTCTGTTACCTGATCAGCGGGCTCATGCCGATGAGCGGCCAGTAGGTAAACATCATCACCAGCAACAGGGCCAGCATCAGTATGCTGCCAAGGATGCCGTACTTAAAGAACTCCCCGGTGGTGAACTGTTTAGACTCGTAGGCAATAGCGTTCGGGGCGGCCCCTATGAGCAGGAGCATCGGCATGGCCGCCATGGCCACCGAGGAGTAGAGGATCAGCTCGGGGTTCACTCCCAGGTACCTGGCTATCACCAGAGCCACAGGCAGAACAATGGATATGGCGGCCACGTTCATGATAAAATTGGTCAACAACATCACCAAAAGAGAAATACCCATTACAAATATCACCCACGGGGCGTTTTGCAGCAGAGATATAAAATTAACCGCAATCCATTCCGCCGCCCCGGTCTTCCACAAGGCGAAGCCGATGCTCATGGCGCCGCTGAAAAGCAGCATAATGTTCCAGGGTATGTTTTTTTCCAAATCCTCCACTTTTAATATGTTCAGTATAAAGAACACCAGCCCCGCCACCAGCAGGGGAATAGACCGGTCCAGGGATTTAAGCGCGGGTATGAAGGATTGCAGTACCAGCACCGAAAGCGCCGCCGCCACAAGAACCAATACCGTGATTTCCTGCCTGCTCATCGGCCCCAGGCCGGCGTAAAGTTCCCTCGCTTTTTCCTTGATTCCGTCTATCCTGTCTTTTTCGGGCTTTAACACCGTAATCAGCATCAGCCAGATTACAAACACGGATACCCAGGCAAAAGGCAGCAGGTGCTCGGAAAAGGCGATGAACGACACTTCCTTGCCCGTGAACTCAGTGAAGAATCCCACCGCCGCCGGGTTGCGCGCCCCGCCCATCAGGGTGGCCATGCTGCCGGCCCCGGCGGTGTAGGCCATGCCTATGAACATGGCCTTGCCAAATTTGGTGACTTTACTTCCCTCGCCATAGAGGGCAAGTATGGCCATCATAATCGGAAACATTGTGGCCGCCACCGCGGTATGGGCCATCAGGTGGGTAAGGGCCGCGGTAATCACGAATACCCCAAGCAAAATTTTCCGGGTGTCTTCACCCACCACCGCCAGCATCTTGTAGGCGATTCTCCGGGTTATACCGGCCTTGGTGAATGCCAAACCCACAAGCAAAGATCCCAGGATAAACATAACCGTCGGGTCCATAAAATCCTTCATGGCATCCTTGGCCGGGCGGATGCCGAACAAAGGCTGGAATACCCCAATGGCGATACTGGTGACACCGATGGGTATAACCTCAAATACCCACCACACCCCCGCCATAAGAAACAGCCCGATGGCCGCCTTGCCCGCCTGTGACAGCTGAAACTCCTTCCCCATCGGATCTACTGCGGGCTTTAGTTCAGGCATAAAGTAAAAGGCGATTAGCAGGGCAAAGCCCAGCAACACAAAAAAATACCTTCTAGAGTCATTCAATCCCCTGTCACCTCTCCCATGCATGTCTTTCTTTTTTCACTTCAAAAAACTTCTTTAACCACCATCCCTTCAATGCATAAAAATAGGGCAGCCTCCATTGACTACCCACCCTGGTAATCCGTTCTTGAAACCCCCGCAGGGGCCAACCGCAACCAACCTATTTAGTTAAAGGCGGTTCTTTCCAATCAATCGCCTGGCAAGTAAAAATCCCCGGAAATTATACGCTGATACCTGTTATGCGCTATATTTGCAATTTGTCACTATGGCCTAACCCTGTCGAAATGCTGGCTTCTCTAATTTCAGGCCGGTGGCGGCCTAAAAGCAACCATTCTTGTCATCACCTTGAGAAATATTATACAAGGACATGTCCTTTTTGGCAATATGGAAATTTTCCACTGAGACCCGCCGCGATCAGCCGGACCTGGCGCATCACAGCCTGCGGTCGATGGTTCCCCCGCCCACCAGCAGGTCGCCCTGGTAGTAGACCACCGCCTGGCCCGGGGTGACCGCCCTCTGGGGCCGGCTGAAAACCACCCTCACCCGGCCGCCCCCCAGGGGGGAGATTAACGCTTGCTCCGGCCGCCCGTTGTAGCGGATCTGGGCTTCCACCCGCAGGGGGCCGGCGAGGTCGTCGAAGGGGATGAAGTTGTTGTCCGCAGCCTCCAGCCCGGAGGCCAGCAGGTCTTCTTCGGTCCCCAGCACCACCGCGTTCCGGTCCGGATCTATGTCCACCACGTACAGCCTGTACCCGGCCGCTATGCCCAGGCCCCGGCGCTGCCCTATGGTATAGAAGGGAATCCCCCGGTGGGTCCCCAGCACATTGCCCTCCTTGTCCAGGAACGGGCCGGGTTTTACCTCCCCGCCGGCCCTTTGGGCGATAAACCGGGTGTAGTCGTCATCCGGCACAAAGCAGATTTCCTGGCTCTCGGGCTTGTCCGCCGTGGCCAGGCCCCGGTGGGCCGCCATCCGGCGCACCTGATCCTTGGTGTAGTCCCCCAGCGGCATCAGGGTGCGGGCGATCTGGTCCTGGGTCATGCCGTAAAGGACGTAGGTCTGGTCCTTTTTCCTGTCGGCCGACCTCCTGATCATAAACCTGTTTAAAGCCCCGTCACGGTACAGCCTGGCGTAATGGCCGGTGGCCACGCAATCGGCTCCCAGGGCCAGCGCCTTTCGCAGCAGGGACGCGAATTTCACGTGCCGGTTGCAGGCGATGCAGGGGTTTGGCGTCCTGCCGGTCAAGTATTCCCGGACAAAGTAGTCGATGACCTTTTTTTCGAAGGTCTGCCGGAAGTTCATAACGTAGTGGGGTATGCCCAGACGGTGGGCCACGCTTCTGGCGTCCTCCACGGCGGCCAGGGAGCAGCAGCCCACGTGATCCCCGCCCACCTCGGTGACTTTCGGGTCCCAGATCTGCATGGTCACCCCGATCACTTCATAACCCTGTTCTAGCAAAAGGGCGGCGGTAACCGAACTGTC
>JAILZP010000066.1 GCA_023512435.1 Peptococcaceae bacterium
AACCACCGGCAAAACCGGCCGCCCATGTATAAAAAAAAAAAAAAAAAACCCCCCCCCCGCCCCCCGCCGCGCGCCGCGCCCCCCCCCCCCCCGCCGGCCGGGGGGCCGCCCGGCCCCAGGGCCGGGTTGCGCAGGGTGAGTATGTGGATGGCCGCCATGTACAACAGCATGAGGAGAACCCCCGGTCCGATGCCGGCGATGAAAAGCTTGCCGATGGACTGTTCCGTGGCTATGCCGTAAACAACCATGATCACGCTGGGGGGTATCAGAATGCCCAGGACCCCTCCGGCGGCGACGCTGGCTGTGGCTAGAGAGGGGTCGTATTTGTATTTTTTCATCTCCGGCAGGGCGATGGCGCCCATGGTGGCCGCCGTGGCGGTGTTGGACCCGCATATGGCGCCGAATATGGCGCAGGCAGCCTGGGTGGCTATGGCCAGCCCCCCGGGATAGTGCCCGATCATCCTGTAAGCGAAAATGTACAGCCTGGATCCGATTCCGGAGTAGTAGGCCAGGAAGCCCATCCAGACGAACATGGCGATAACGCTGAGCGAATATGACGAAAAGGTGGCGAAGACCTCCTTGGCCACCATGTTGAAGGCGGCGGCCGGCGAGGTCAGGATGCTGAACCCGGCAAAGCCTACAATGGCCATGGCGAAAGCGATGGGCATCCTCAGGGCCAGGAGCGCCACGAAGACCAGTATCCCGGTTAAGCCTGCAAGGAGTGCACTCATCTGTCGATTGCCGCCTTTTTAATGGAGTCGGCCAGCCTCACCAGCAGGACCAGGCAGAGCGCCAGCAGGCCGAAGGCGATAAGGTACAGGAAGGGATAAAACGGGGTCTGGGTGGTCGGGGAGACCACCCCGTTTTTCAACAAGTTGTTGGCATACTTGCATATGTACCAGGCGGACAGCCCCCAGAACAAAAGTGAAACAGCGTTTATAAAAGTGTCGATTACCGCCTGTGTCTTTTCTCCCAGCCGGTCCACCAGGACGCCGACGGCAATATGGCCCTTCTGAAGGGCGCAGTTTGCCAGGGCCAGGCCGATCAGCGCGGCCGTTAAAAAACAGACGTATTCATAGGCGCCCAGGACGGGCCGCTTGAGGAAAACCCGGAGCAGAATATTGGCCACCACGATCAACATTATGGACACCATGCAGAAACCGGCCATCCTGTCAAGCAGCCTGCTCAGCCCGGTAACCAGGTTTGTAATCTTATCCAATGCCTTCAGTGCCCCCCTGGTTTTTTATTGCCGGTTGTACTTTTCCGAAAGCTTTTTGACTGTGTCCAGGATTTCCTGGCCGTTGAGCCCCTTCGCGTTCATGCTGTTCACAAACTCGTCCTGGATGGGTTTGACCAGTTTAATCCATTGGTCCGCTTCCTCTTTCGGAAGGTTGATTACTTTCATGCCCTTCTCTTCCACCGCCCACTTCAAAGCCTCTTCGTTCTGCCTGTCCCACAGGCCGGCGGCAACCTCTTTGAAGAACCTGTCATTAACTTCTTCAATAGCCTTTTGGGTTTCGGGAGGCAGTGAGCTCCACTTATTGAGGTTCATGGTGACGAAAAACAGGGTATTGTACAGGAAAGGGGTTCTGGTTAAATAACTGGTGACCTCGGCATGTTTCCAACCCTTCAGCACTTCGACGGGGGACAGGTTCCCCTTGACCACTCCCTTGGACAGGGCCTCGTAGGCATCCGACTGGGGCATGGCCACCGGGTTTGCTCCCAGGGTCTTGAGCGTCTTGGCGCTCAGCCCGGTGGCCCTGATGTCGAGCCCTTTCAGGTCGTTGAGGTTGTTGACCGGCACCTTGGTGAACAGGTCCCCGGGTCCGGTGCAAAAAACCATCAACAGCTTGGTGTCCTGGATCTCCTTGGGGTTTAACTGCCTGACGCCCTCCCAGGCCGTCTGGCTGGCCGCTTTTGAGCTGTTGTACGTGATCCCCGGCAGTTCAAAGGCCTCCAGCACCGGGAAGCGCCCCCTGGTGTATGAGAAGCAGGATAGGCCGATATCGGCGATTCCATTTACAACCCCGTCGTAAACGGCGTCTGCCTGGAGCAGAGTCTGGCCGGGGTAACTGGTGATTTTTACCCTGCCTTGGGTCGCTTCACCGATAGCTTTCGCCCAGGGCTGCACCAGTTGCGTCTCGGCGGGGTGGGTGGCCGGGAAAAAGTGCGCCAGCTTCAGCTCAACCGGCTGCTTCGGGCTGTTGTCCTTGGCCGGCGGCGATGACGAACAGCCCGCCGCGGCCAGCAACGCCAACACCAGCGCCAGTGTCAACACGATCCCCTTGTTTCTCTTCATTGTCCTACCGTCCTCCTCGCTTGAAAAATAAAAAAGCTCCCGTAGGAGTTAAAGGATTTGCGGGCAGACCGTGGCAAACGCCGAATGCGGTTCGCATTTAACGTATGCCGAAAAACCGCCGTCCTATTCCTACCGTTTCTCTGTTCTTCCCTTTTCGCCGGCTTTAGGCCGTCCTACATAATAAATAATAACCCCGCCGGGAACGTTATGTAAATATCTTTTTTTGATTTCAGCGGAGATAAAAGGGAAACCGCCATTTCTCAGGCGGTTTCAGTTGGAGGCCGGGTCCCGTCAATACTCTTCAGTCGCTGTACTGGAGCAGCCTGCGTTCTCCCTGGAGGGCCCTGAGATCGGTCAGGTCCTGGCTCACTTCCATGGTGCCCATGTATTTGCCGTTTCCGTCCCTTAAAGCCACATACCGGATGTGGATGAACCTGCCGTTCAGCTCCAGCCAGAATTGGGCCGTGCTGTGCCTGCCGGACTTGAAATCATTGAGTATTTTTTCCACCACGTGAACGCTTGCCGGAGGGTGGCAGTTCTGCACCTTTCGGCCGATAATGGCCCTGGTCCTGGTGAAAATTCTTTCCCTGCCCTGGGAAAAGTATGCCACCCGGTCGTTCTCGTCCACGAAGGTTATGTCTACGGGCAGGTTTGTTAAAACGGAGTTGACCTGCTCCGGGGTCAGCCTGCCGGTGTCCAGTTCCAGCAGGCGGCCGCCCTGCGCGGCTGACGCGGTATCCTTGGAAACACCGGCCGGCTGCCGGATGTCCTGTCCGGACCCGGTGTGAATTGATCCGAATTCGTCCCACTGTTCCTTTATTTCTTCCCATTCCTGGTCCGTCAGCACGTTTTCCATCATGGGCGACAGGATTTCCTCTTCCTTGAAGAACATTTCTTCCGACTTGTCCTTTAACCTGGTAAAGCAGTCTTTTATCTCGTGCAGGAGGCCGCCGGCCTTCTCGTGTGCGAGGCGGTCGACGAGGTTTGCGAAGTCTTTGGTCATGTCCCGGATTTCGTCGTCCACGGACCACATCACGGAAGGCGGCCCGGTGATATTGCGCCTCTCCAGGTAGGGAAAAAATATATTCTCTTTCTTGCTGAAATGTGTGTCCAGGCGGCTGCTGAAAAGGCTTGCCTTTTCGCGCAGGGATCCGGCCGGGCCGGGCGCCTCCCCGCCGGGGGCCCGGAAAAGTTTTTCAATATCGCTCTCCATTCCGGCCAGCAGCTTCCTTGCTTCCTCGTTCTCATGCTTCAGGGCGTGCAGCGGGTGGTCCGGGATCAGTTCCGGCCGCTCCCGCCCGGACAGGGTCTCCCTGAACAGGGCGGCGTGAACATCGCACAATTTTTTAATCTCTTCCGGGTCCATCCCTTCCTCGATGAGCCGCTGCTCCATGTCGGCTATTTCAGAAGCGTCGACGTCCTTCACCAGCTCGCCGAATTCCCGCTTAACCTCCTCAAAACTCCTCCCGCCGTGCAAATCCCTGATCAGCCCTTTTAAAACCTCCTGTTTGTACTCGCCGCTTTGAAGATACTCGCTCATACCGACCTCCGCCCAACCGTCAAGATTCATATTTCATCTATAAATGCCCGGTTGGGCCTGTTTTATACAAAGGTCAGAACCGTGCCTGGGCGCGCAAGTCGGCGGCGCCCTGCGCCAAAGAATAAGAGGATTTTTCTTTTTTTTGCAGAATAGGCTTTGCAAAGTATAATTTTAAGTGCTTCTCCGAGTCTGGGCGGCCTGCAGACGACAGACGTTATGGCTCCAGACCGACAGGGTGTGCCGGGAAACCGGCATGCCTCCCGTTGCGGAAAGGAGAGATGTTTCATGGTTAAACCGTTTTACTGACCAGGCCGTTTTTCATTAAATGAGGCCTGGTTTATTTGTTATGGCGGAAAGGAGGCAAAAATGGAAATCCGGAAAAGAAGACTGATTTTTACGGCGGTTGTCTTGTTTGTACTGGCTCTTGCAGGGTGCCAGAACAAAGCTGAAAAAGCTCCCCAGGAGGCGGCAAAGCCGCCGGCGGTAAAAGATGTTATTCTGGCCACCACCACCAGCACCCAGGACAGCGGCTTGCTGGATGTGCTCATCCCGGATTTTGAAAAGAAAACCGGCTACAGGGTCAAGCCCATTGCCGTGGGGAC
The DNA here is from genome assembly GCA_023512435.1 of Peptococcaceae bacterium. GTDB lineage: Bacteria > Bacillota > Desulfotomaculia > Desulfotomaculales > Desulfocucumaceae > JAILZP01. Next base: position 4,442 of record JAILZP010000066.1, read on the forward strand.
CGGCCAGGCGCTTAAAATGGGAGAGAAAGGCGAAGCCGACGTATTGCTGACCCACGCCATGAGTGCGGAAAAGCCGCTTGTTGACTCGGGCGCGGTGGTCAACTACAATCTGGTAATGCACAATGACTTCATCATTGCCGGCCCGGAAAGCGACCCGGCGGGGGTGAAACAGGCCAAAGACAGCGTGGAGGTTTTCAGGAAGATTGCCGAAAAGGGCGCAATATTCGTCTCCAGGGGTGACGAATCCGGCACCCACAAGCAGGAGCTGTCCATCTGGAAAGCCGCCCAGGTGACACCGAAGGGACAGAAATGGTATCAGGAAACGGGCAGCGGGATGGGCCAGACGCTGAACATAGCCAATGAAAAACTGGGCTACACCCTCACCGACAGGGCGACCTACCTTGCCCAGAAGAAAAACCTGAAGCTGGTCGTAGTTTGTCAGGGAGACAAGGCTTTGCTCAACATCTATCACGTAATGCAGGTCAACCCCGAAAAATTCCCCAAAGTAAACGGATCGGGGGCGAAAGCCTTCGCGGAATATATGATCAGCCAGGAAACTCAGAAAATTATAGGGGAATTCGGAAAGGATAAATTTGGTGAGCCGCTGTTTTACCCTGATGCCGGGAAGAAAGTTGAAGATCTGGGCAGGAAATAATGTCACGCGGCGGAGGGATGAATCTCATCAGGCCGCAACCGGTAGTTTACTTGCTTTTGAATTATTTTTTCTAAAAGCCATTTTAAGAATATACCCATTAAAAATGGGGAACGAATAAATATGTTTCCATTCTATTGGCTTATAAAGGTTTAACCATACCAACAAGGGTTCAAAAACAAATGAAAATAAAAAAGACATTACTAATGTCTTCCATATTAACTGGCGGCAGCGGATTCGCTGCCGCCGCCTCATGTTGACAAAACAGTCCCTTCATGGCAAATGTACTGTTTTAATGTGTTTGATGTTATGGATAATTGATTTTTCATCGGCCAATATCAACTCTGCAAAACAGCCTTCAATTTTTTTCAATAAACCCATCTGATTTTGATCGGTGCCCATATTAAAAATAACAATATTTCCTTTTAGTTTACTTAATTGCATATTAAATTCAGATGAGGCAGAGATACTCAAAAATGAATGAACAAGCATGTCTTTTTTGTTTAATGTGAAAAAAGTTTGATTTCTGTTTTGTATGGACAGCCATTTTAAATGTTCAGTAGGAATAATCATAGTTTTAAAAAAATGAGAGTTGAACAATAAGTAATCACTGAAAATGTTTTCAATATACCCGTGAATTGTCTGATTCCCCGTAACATAGAGTTCAATGAACAGTCCTTTGGCGTTCTCAATAGTTTGTCTGAAGGAAATACCCTTGTTTATGGTATCAATAGGGCAAATACCAGAGGGGCCTTCAAAATCAGAATTAAGATCCTGTCCTTTTTTAAATCTCTGTATATGGTTCAATGACAAATAAAAGAATTTTTGACCGTCATAAAGCACGGCAGTGTCCGGACCGGAATCAATAAGAATTCCATCCAGATTTTTTCCTCCGGAGATCTCTATGTGCAAAAACTTTCCGTGGCAGCACTGAAGATAGTCTTGCAAATTAACCACTCCCCTGCATTATACGACAGTTTAATATATAATTGCTGACCAAAGGTAAAGGACCAGCAGACTAACGAACAAGCCTATTGGAATAGTTATTGTTGTTATGCTGAGATAATGGCGCCAGGATACGTGTATTTTGTTTTCCTTCAAAATAAACATCCAGATTAGTGTGGCAAGGGTTCCCATCGGCATTATTAAGGAACCGATATCACTTCCCAAAATGTTGGCAAAATAAGCTAAATGCAGCGTATGTTCGTCCAGGCCCATTTTCGTTATAGTTAAAGTTCCTAGCATTACTGAAGGCAGGTTATTAAATAAATTAGACATCACAGTGAGAAGCAGCCCGATAATCAAAATGGCATTGTAATGGTTGCTGGCAACAGCATCACGTAATCCATCAATAATTAGTAAAGTAAATCCAGTAACATGCAATCCGTATACAATAATATACATTCCCAAGGCAAAGATGAGAACGTGCCATGGTGTTTTTTTAATAACGTCGTACGGTCCGGTACCCTGTCTGTACCATCTGAGCAGGATAATTACCATAGCTCCCAAAATGGCAACAATTTCAATTGGAATGTTATAACAAGACAATACAAAAAAGCCCCCCCTGACTATTACTATAATTGTCATGTATATTTTAAACATTGTCCAGTCAATTGATTTGTATGAATTGTTGTTTTTATGCGATAAAGGGTGCTCCATTTTTTTAATTCTGTATATTGGTATCGGAATATTTGCTTTTGGAAAGTAGTCTATTTTTTTCGGAATATCCTTTCTAAAATAAATAAAAAGAAGCAGGCTTGTGCTGACAATACCTACCATTGATGGAATAAACATAATTTTGGCATAGGTAACCAGGTCGAGGTTGACAATCTTCAAAGCAATCAGATTTGCCAGGTTGCTTACGCCAACAGGCGCGCTGGCCGCTGTGGCTATAAGTGCGCCACTGAGCAAATAAGGTATTTTCTGGTGAGGTTTTAAATTTAACAAACTGACAATCTCAATAATTATAGGAGTAGTAATGAGAATGCTTCCATCATTGTTAAAAAAGATGGTCATCAAAAAACAAAGTAACAAAACATACCAGTACAGGGCAATACCCGAGCCTTTGGCCTTTAAAATAAGATTGTAAGCAGTCCAACGAAAAAAGTTAACGCTGTCCAAAACAATCGACATGACTATTGTAGAAATAATAGTAATTGACGCCCCAGTCACTATACCCAATATATTATAAATATCTATAAGGTTTACTGCTCCCAATAATAGTATTGCCACAGCTCCAACCGAAGCCGGGATTGATTCATTGAGCCCCCTGGGTCTCCAAACTAAAAATAATATGGTAATAAAAAATATTGTTAATGTAAGTGTTGCTTCTGTATTATACATTCGTATTGACCTCGCTGTGGCACATCTTCAGATAAATTAAAAACAGACTCATATGTGTCAGCAGGTTCAGGTTTGATCAATGCAAAAAGGACCATACCTAATAATGCTGTAAACAAAAGAATAATGAGGGTAATAATCATAAACTCACCCCTTTCATTAAAGAACCAGCTACTACATAATATGAATGAAAATGCCAGTGGTTACAAAATGAAGTAATCGTGTAACATATTACCACCAGAAAAAATAGTATGTAATAAATACCAGTAAATCTAAATTATAGATTGCTGGGAGGAAATATTTTTAATGGAGGTTGTTGACATGATTAAGTCAGTGCCTTTGGAAGACGAATTTCTTGTTGGTCAAGGCAGCTCCCAGTTATTGTTTGAAACCCGGTTTAATGTAAAACCCCCAATGTCGCATGTGATCGGTGAAAAATTTGACGTGGAAATTAAAGAGTATACGGTTTTTGCCGACAAGGTGCTGGTAAAAGGAATAGTTGAGAAAAGCTTTTTCTACAAGCACCCTCATGTGGGCAAAAAAGCCGACAGAAAAAAAGATGAGGGTCAAAAGGAAGGCGGCAAGGAAGACAAAAAAGAAGAAGACAGGGGCAACAGGAAAAGCGATGTCAGAACTTTTAACGACTTTGCCAGCTGGATATCACAATTTAAACGCGTTCAGACAGTATCGTATTCCTCTAAAAAGGAGACGGACAAAAATACAAAAACTTTTGAAGCACCGGCTGAAAAGGAAAATGATAAACATTATACGTCTGGCTGGTGTTCAAAAATTGATTCATACGATGGGATCATCCATTTTTATCAGGAGACCATGGAATTTGCAGGCATCGTAGAGATCCCTGGCATAATGCCGGGAGACACCTGCCATGTCGTTTTAGCTGAAGTACGTGATTACGAAAGAATAATACCAGTTGAAACCGATCAGGATGGATTGATTAAGTCAGGTAAGCAAATGTTTATTGTGAAAATAGCCCTAAAAGCAACAAGGGATCGCAAGAAAGTATCCGCACTAAAGAATGAAAGCGGCATAATGCCAACTCTTGTAAATAGCTGGGAAGCAAAATAAAGGGTAAAGGACCAACAAAAAATGGAGGGATAAGCGTGGGTTTTTGCTTTTTTCCACCTAGAATAAGGAAACGTCCGCCAAAACAAGTTAGACCGCCCAAAAAGCCTAAAATACCCAAAAAACCATAACCCCCAAAATTAGGAGTGTAAATTATCTTGTGTTCTTCAGAGGATAGCAGGGGGTGGCTTGAGGCTGCCCCGCTTTCATTGATCTGAAATTTGTCAGCAGCCGTCCCTTGGGTGGAACATGGGTTCTCCGGCAGTTATGGCGGCAGATCGGCATTGACGGGGTTCTGAACAGTTAGAAGAAATAGTTTGAGGCGGCTGCAATGGATTCGTTGCGCCGCCTCATGGAGTGTAAATTATTTTGTGTAATGTAAATGGATATTCCCAGAAAAACCGGTTAAGCTATAGATGGCTCTTACCTGCCAGGAGGATAGGGCTCTGCTGGAGAGCAACCGTATGCCCAGCCAGGGCTGGGTTCGTTCAGTGGGAGTATAGACCCACCGGGGTAAAAGTCAGAGCCCCGTAATCTTGGGTAGCAGGGCAAAGGGAAACTGAAGCTCTGGAGTTTACCGACAAAGCCATAGGAGCCATCCTGAAAATCAGCTTCAAATATGGGCTCCAAAATAAGTTTTAATTATTAACCCAATATTGCGAGGCTGGTCCGACTACTTCCGAATTGGACACTTTTCCGCCACGGGTAAATAAAGGCACATCTTTTGCCCCAGCGGATTCTTGGTGTCTTTCAATTCAGGCTCCTTTACCTGCTTGACCAGGGCGGCCTCGGCCTTGGTCAGCAGCTTGCAAGGGTCAACAAGCCCCTTGGCCGCTTCTTTGGCTCCCCCTGCGTCTGCCTGCGGCGCGGCGGCCTTTCCGGTCCGCCGCAGCCTGCAGTAAACAGCAGCATACAAAAACCAAAAGCGATATAAAGAGTTTTTACGCATGACACTCTCCACCTTTTTTTCTGCTATCTGTTAACCCATGAGGCATTGCGTCCCATTTTACCTGGCTGCCCAGGTTTTCTGAGATGGTCCTGGGCGGCGGCAATGTCCGGCCTGACCCCTGATTGCCCTGTATCAGAGTCCGGAAGGAAGGTCGGGGCGCAGCTTAAAATCCTTTTCCTTGTAGTAATCCCCAAGGTGTTTAAATGTGAATCCATTGGGCGATTGCACCTTTTCCATCAGTTCTTCCTGGTCGATATAAATATCCGCCCGCACCGTGAACTTGGATGTGCCTTGATGATACAACTTATACCATGCTTCACCGGGGAGAGGCAAAGGATTGGTAATGTTCAAGTTAAAA